>NZ_JACADJ010000096.1 GCF_013389365.1 Desulfobacter latus | reverse complement strand
GAGATAAAGAACTGTGATGGAATTATATCAAGTATTTATAAATTATACTTATTTATTGACATAAAGTGTATTTTAAGACTGATTTTTAAAAGTTATTAAACAAATTTTTATTAAATATTTTTAATTTTTTAAAAACGATAATAGAGCTGTAATACAAGCGTTTTAGAAATTGCATGGGTAGATTTTACGACAGTCGGGAAATTAGCCTCCGCTACCTGTTTTAGGCTTCTTTTTTTGTGCAACCGAAAATAGACCAGTTGAATATTTAACCATAATTTATATTTCTTTTGTATAACAAGTTAATCTGTAGTCTTCGTTTATCTTTCATGTTCTCTTATCTAACGGGATAACATCCGAAAAGTAAAAATAATCAGATCGGCATAAATATGAAAAAAAATCAATGCTGGAATCATTAACATCATCCGGGAAGGCTTGCAAATTTTTTTCTTTAATTTGCCACATAGTTGACCAAGCATTTATGGTATCATTACAGCGATTAGGATAAATGGGTTTACACCATTTTGCATTGCTGTTAAGAACCTTTCGACGAATTTATTTTCAAAGGAAACAGCAGATAATGGCAAACAAACTGACACTCTCAAAACTTGAACATCTCCTCCTCACAGCCTGTGATGACCTTCGTGGCAGTATGGATGCCAGTGAGTATAAAGAATACATCTTCGGCATGCTGTTTTTGAAACGGGCCAGCGATCTATTTGACCAGCGCCGGGATGAAATACGAAAAGAAAATCAAGCCCTGGGCATGTCTCCAGAAGATATTGACATTGAACTTGAAGACCGTGACAACTATTCCGGTAAATATTTTTACGTCCCCAGGCGGGCCAGGTGGAACGAAGGTTGGGATGAAGAGGTCAAAGACAAAGAAACCTGTGAAACGAAAATAGAGCACCATCCGGCATTAAAGCATGTAAAGGAAAATGTCGGCACACAACTGAACAAAGCCCTGGAAGCCATTGAGGAAGCCAACATTGATGCCCTTCAAGATGTACTCAAAGGTATCAATTTCAATCGCAAGATCGGGCAGCGGACCCTGGATGATGACACCCTTGCCGATTTTATCCAGAATTTTGAAAAAATCCCTCTCAAAGACGAAGACTTTGAGTTTCCAGACCTTCTGGGAACGGCCTATGAATGGCTGATCAAATATTTTGCCGACTCAGCCGGCAAAAAGGCCGGAGAGTTTTACACCCCTCCCGAGGTTGTCCGCATCTGCGTGGAGATCTGTGATCCCCGGGAAGGCATGAGTATCTATGACCCGACAATCGGGTCCGGGGGCATGCTGATCCAGGCCCGCGATTATTTGAGGGAGTGTGGTGGCGATCCGGGAGAACTGTCCCTGAACGGCCAGGAATCCATTGGAACCACTTGGTCGATCTGTAAAATGAACATGTTGCTGCACGGAATTTCCCATGCCGATATCCGCCAGGGAGATACCATTAAAGAGCCCTTGCACCGGGATGAGACCAATGAACTGACTCGCTTTGACAGGGTTCTTGCCAATCCCCCATTCAGCCAGAACTACAAAAAGAAGGAGTTGCAATTTCCAGGCCGGTTCCCGGTTATGATGCCTGAAAAAGGCAAGAAGGCAGACCTGATGTTCGTTCAGCATATGCTGTCCGTCATCAAATATGATGGACGGCTTGCCACTGTCATGCCCCACGGAGTCCTATTCCGTGGCGGGGAAGAACGTGAAGCCCGGCAACACTTCATTAAAAACGGATATCTTGAAGCGGTCATCGGCCTCCCAAGCAACTTGTTTTACGGCACCGGTATCCCAGCCTGCATCCTGGTGCTCAATAAAAAGGGGGCAAAAGACAGGGATCATGTCTTGTTTATCAATGCTGACAGAGAGTACCGGGAAGGCAAAGCAAGGAACTTCCTCAGACCCGAGGATATCGATAAAATCGTGTACACCTACCATGCAAAAGTGGACACCCCGGGATATGCCAGGAATGTTCCTGTTGAAGAAATCGAAGCGGAGGAGTTTAACTGCAATATCCGCAGATATGTTGACAATGCGCCGCCTCCCGAACTCCATGATGTCCGGGCTCATCTCCATGGCGGTATTCCCATTGCGGAAATCCATGCCTTGGATCATTTCTGGTCCAATTATTCGGGACTGATGCAGGACTGTTTTATCCCAAAAGATGAAATTTACATGGATCTTGCCCCGGCCATCGCAGACAAACGCAGTATTCCAGAATTTGTAACCAAGCACTCTGGTGTAGTATTGCGGCATCAAACTTTCCTGGACACTCTTTCTGATTGGTGGGAAAAGAATCTGCCCATTGTTCAAGCCCTGGCCAAAGATCCGGAAAATCAGCATGAGAATGCCGGCAATGTTTATCTTATGCGAAGGACGCTTCTGGAAAGCATCGCCGACACGTTTAAGGATCAGGATCTTTTGACCTCTTTCCAGGTACGGGGCGCCTTTGCCAATTACGTCAACACTTTGAAAGCAGATTTTAAATCCATCGCTGCCAGCGGCTGGAGGCCGGGGCTGATACCAGATGATGACATTCTTGAAAGCCAGTTCCCGGAAGTATTGGAAGAGATGGAACAGGCAAAGGCCCGCAGTGATGAACTTCTTACGTTGTTCAGTGCGGCCGGGGAAGAAGATTTTGAAGACGCTGAGGACACTGGTGTACTGCCGGCAGATGAGGTGAAATCAAAAAAGGATACGCTCAAGGCGCTTAACGCAGAGTGGAAGGGTCATTTAAAAAACCTGAAGGATCTGGCCGGAAATATCTTCTCTGAAATAAAAACAGCGGATCTCCTACCAAAAGGGGAGAAAAAAGGCTTTTATTGTACAGAAGGACTGACCCAGAAACTGCCTCTATTTTCCAACGGCAACCGGATTCTTGAACTGGCAAAACAGGTAGAGCATTATTCCGAATATGAAGATCCATTAAAACAAGCCATAACATCAGGAGAACTTGCCAAATCCAGAGCTGACCACATTACAACGGTACTGTCCAAACACAAAGCGTTGGAAGATGAACTCAAGGAAATGAAGGATACGATCAAAGCCACAGAAAACAAGCGGAATGAGCTTGTGGAAAGCGCCAGGGAAAAGATCTCGACTGATGAAGCCCGGGCCGTTATTCTTGAACGGCTTCGGTCTGTACTTATGGAAACCTACGAGGCATATCTTCGGGCTGATCTTCGCGCCTGCATCAAGGCTGTTGAGAACCTTTGGAATAAGTATGCGGTGACGGCCAAGGAAATTGAAGTGGAACGGGATACGGCCTCTGAGCAGTTGAAAGCCTTTTTGGTGGAGTTGGGGTATGAGTAGCTTATCCGATTTGTCTATGATTCATTATGGAAAATCTCCATCGGAGGTGTTAACAGAAGATGGTTCATATCCTATTGTAGGAACAGGCGGAATTTATGGCCACGCTAAAAGGGCAATGTTCTCATCCGCTATAGTGGTTCCACGAAAAGGGTCATTAGGAAATCCACAACTAATTGAATCCCCTTTCTGGCCCGTTGATACAACATATGCTGTCATACCCAAAGATCGAGTAGATATTCGCTGGCTTTATTATTGTTTATTGAATTTTGATCTAACAAAACTCAATGAAGCAACCGGTGTTCCCAGCATCAGTCGTCAGTGGTTATTAAAAATTAAATTCCACAATCCAGGAGAAAAGAATCAGAAGAAGATAGCAAAAATTTTAAAGTCAATCGACCAAACCATAGAAACAACCGAAGCTCTCATCCAGAAATACCAGCAAATCAAACAAGGGCTGATGCATGATCTGTTCACTCGTGGTGTTACACCTGACGGAAAACTTCGACCGACGAAAGAGCAAGCTCCGGCACTATACAAAGAAACGCCGATTGGGTGGATTCCAACAGAATGGCAATGGGGTGTATTAAACGAAATAACGAATCCATCACGGCCAGTTACCTATGGCATTCTTATGCCAGGATATGGATTTGACGGTGGAGTTCCCGTTGTGAAAGTGAAGGATATTCGAGGTCGAAAAATCGATATAAAAAATTTGTTACTCACATCACCACGAATTGCAAAAGAATATAACCGCTCTAAACTTGAACCAGGCGACATCCTTCTGACAATAAGAGGAACTGTTGGTAGAGTTTGTATCGTACCAGAAGGCCTTAAAGGTGCTAATATTACGCAAGATACAGCAAGAATTGATATTTTGCAGGGAAACAATGAGTTCTATAGTTACTACTTTGAAACAGATGGTGCAACCAGACATTTTAACATCAATACATTAGGGGTAGCTGTTAAAGGTATTAATCTTGGGGAGGTTAAAAATACTCCCATTCCAAAACCTCCAGTTGATGAACAATCAAGAATCGCCCAAAGAATGAATATGATAAATCTACGAATTGACATAGAGTTAGAATTATTAAAAAAATTAATGTTAAAAAAATCCGGTGTAATGCATGATCTTTTAACAGGTAAGGTCCAGGTAAAGGCTGACGAATAAGGAACCGTCCATGTCTGAATACACCGAAGTCGAACAACCCTTTCTAAAACACCTTCAAGAGCTGGGATGGACAATTGTGGACCAGGGTCCGGACATCCGCCATGATCCAGACAAAAGCCTTCGACACAGCTTCAGACAATGGATACTACCGGAAGTATTCACCCAGGCCGTCAACGATATTAACCGGACTTCAGACGGCAAACGCTGGTTGACCTCAAGACAGCTCGCCGACCTCCACGACCAAATCCTTCGGCAGCCCAACAGAACTCTTTTAGAAGCCAATGAAGCCATCCAGAAACTGATTTTTAAAGCCCAGGTGGATGTCAATGAAATCACCAGAGAGCAGGACCCGGTGGTCAAACTGATCGACTTCCAGAATCCGGAACACAATCAATTCCATGCCGTCAATCAATTCAGAATAGACACCCCGGGCTGCGTCAAACAATTCATCATCCCGGACATCGTTCTGTTCGTAAACGGCATGCCATTGGCTGTTGTTGAGTGCAAGAAAGGCGGCCCGACCTGCGCCAACCCCATGGCCGAAGCCTTTGAGCAACTGCAGCGGTACATGAACCGAAGAAAGGCAACGACAGAACAGGGGCTGAAGGAAGGAGAGCCCCGTCTTTTTCATACCAATCTGTTGCTCATCAGAACCTGCGGCCTGGAAGCGGACTTCGGCACGATTACATCAGGAGAAGAACACTTCTTTCCCTGGAAGACCCAATGGCCTAATGATGACAAGACCGCCGAGGGTAAGAAGCAGCAGGAACAATTGATCAGCGGCATGCTGAACAAGTCCAATCTGCTCCAGATTCTCAGGACATGCGCCGTATTCATGGATACGGACAGCGGCCCCCGCATTAAAGTGGTCTGCAGGTACCAGCAGTTCAGGACGGCCAATAAAATCTGCGTTCAACTCCGAGATGGTCAAACTCCGGCAGAGCGCAGTGGCGTGGTCTGGCATACCCAAGGGTCAGGCAAATCCCTAACCATGGTATTTGTCGCCCGGATCATCAGAGCGTCTACCGACTTAAGCGATTTCAAAATCATCCTGATCAACGACCGTGTCGACCTGGAAAAACAGCTTGCCGGAACAGCCACTCTGATTGGTGGACGAATAAATGTCATTGAAAACACTGCGGCGCTGAAAGTTGACCTGGGCACGGACACATCAGACATCAATATGGTTATGGTCCATAAGTTCCAGCAAAGGGAGGAAGCTCTCCCCCTCCAGGTGGCAGAAGCCCTGGGCACATACCTGGCCATGCCTTCGGGCAAACAATTCGGTGTGATCAACGAATCCGATCGGATCTTACTCATGATTGATGAGGCCCACAGGACCCAGAGTTCCGATCTTGGTGACAACATCGTAGAGGCTTTTCCCAATGCGGCAAGAATTGCGTTTACAGGCACCCCCCTGATTGCCCAGCGCCATGGCGAAAAAAAAACCTGGAAAAGATTCGGCCGGTACATAGACACCTACCGGTTGATGGACGCAGTTGATGACGGCGCCACATTGCAGATCCTATACGAAGGTAAAACCGCAGATGCGGCTTTAAATGAAAAGCACGCCTTTGAAACCGCTTTTGAAGATATGTTCAAAGACCGGACTGAAGAGGAGCTTCTGGCCATTAAAAAGAAGTACGGTGCCACTGGTGACATTCTGGAGGCGGAAAAAAGAATCAAAGCCATTGCATCTAATATAGTGGATCATTACATCGGGAATATTTTACCAAACGGATTCAAGGCCCAGGTCGTCTGCCACTCGAAGCTGGCTGCGGTCCGGTATCAAACGGCCATACAAGACGCTCTCCAAGACAGGCTCCAAAAAGAAAAGAATTCACCCGCCCCTGATCTCAATCTGATCAAACAAATGGATTCTCTCAAAGCCGCGGTTGTGATCTCCAGTGACGGCACCAATGAAGCCGCCTTTGTTACGGAAGCCAGAAAGCAGGCCAGAGGGTGGAACGCTGTGGCGAATTTTTGCAAACCCTTTGAGTTTGACAATCCGGAAAAAGAACTCACCGGCATTGCGTTTCTCATTGTTTGCGACATGCTGCTGACCGGATTTGATGCCCCCATTGAACAGGTCATGTATATTGATAAAAAAATTCGGGAGCATACCCTGCTTCAAGCCATTGCACGGACCAACCGTGTCGCCAAAGGGAAAAACCGGGGCTTTATTGTGGATTACATCGGTCTTGCCAACCACCTGACCCAGGCATTAACCTTGTATGCAGCAACTGATGAACAGGAAGAGCTGGCTCAGGGACTCAAAAACATTACCTCTGAAATGCCTGTTCTGGAAGAAAGATATCAACGGCTGCTGCAACTGTTCAAGCTCCACAAGATCCAAAGAATACAAGAGTTCATTGAGGGGACACTTGATGATATTGCAGCTGATGCCGCTGTTGTTCATGATGCTGTGACTTTGCTCAAAGATGAACAACTACGTGCTGACTTTGATGTGTACCTGAAAAAATTTCTCATGAGTCTGGACATCATATTGCCCAATCCCGCAGGCCACCCGTACCGGGTTCCTGCCAAGCGTTTCGGTTACATCTTGCGTGTAACCAAAGAACGATATAAAGACACCAGTCTGAGCCTCGGTGATGCCGGCGCCAAAGTCAAGGACCTGATCAACTCGCATTTAATCAGTTTGGGAATCAACCCCATGGTGCCACCAATGGAGCTTCTGGCAGATGACTTTATTGAAAAACTGAACCAGCATGCCGGAGGCAATACTGAAGCCAAGGCAAGCGAGATGGAGCATGCCATCAGAAAGCATTGCACTGTACATCATGATGAAGATCCGGCATTCTACAAAAGCCTTTCAGAAAAGGTAGAGAACCTCATTGATCAATACCAGGACAACTGGGACACTTTGGCTGAGGAACTTGAAAAGCTAAGGGACCAGGCTGTTGAAGGCAGAAAATCCGGAAAAGACGGGATGGGGAAAGAGGCCACTACTTTTTATGAGCACATTGCAGGTGTGGCATTTGGAAATAATGACATCCCTGACACCGCAAAACCGAAAATGAAAGATCTTATGGAAGCAATTGTTGAAACCCTGCAGTCGAGTATCGGCAGCATTGGTTTTTGGACCAATGCCGATAAACAAAAGAAAATCAGAAGTCGTATCAAGAAAGCGTTAACCCTGACCGGGATTGATGCTTTAAAGGAAAACCGGGAACGTGTTGCAATTGAAATTATGAAGCTGGCCAAAAACAGACATGATGCGTTGACCAAAGGTGGTGAGAAATGAATGTTAGACGCATAAACGATATTGACTACATTCTGCTTCCTGGAACCAAACGGAAAACTACCGATATCGTCATAGAGCGGGATGGCGTGGTAACAGTCAGGCCCCCGGAAGGATTCACCCCTGAAAAGGTAGATGCAGTGGTCCACAGCAAACGGATGTGGATATACAAAAATCTTGCAGAATGGCGGGATCTAAACGCGGCCGCTGTGGTCCGTGAGTGGGTAAATGGAGAGTCTTTTCTTTATCTGGGACGTAGCTACCGCTTGTCACTGGTGACGGACCAGTCTGAAGATCTGAAACTCAATCAAGGCCGATTCTGTTTGAAGCGATCTTTGATTGACAAGGGAGGGGAAAATGCTGCAAAAACAGCCTTTGAACGCTTTTACAAAACCAAGGGTGAAAAACGGATAAAAGACCGAATTGCCTACTACGCTCCAAAAGCAGGGGTTGCTTCCAGCGGTCTTAAAGTTAAAGACATGGGATACCGCTGGGCCAGTTGCACAAAAAGCAATCTGCTGCAATTCCACTGGAAATGTATGATGGCACCTCCAAAGATCATTGATTACATGGTGGTTCATGAGCTTTGTCACATCCATCATCGCAATCACACGGACTTATTCTGGAATGAAGTGGACAAGGTGATGCCGGATTACCGCGAAAGAAAGCAGTGGTTAAAGAAATACGGAGCAGGCTTGGATTTGTAACAAGTAATGAAAAAAAGATGACAAACTCATTTTCACGTGTTAATTTAATCCTATCAATAATTCTGAATAACACCCGCCACGCCTCTTGGGGTTTTGACCTCGAATGCGCACCCCGGCGGGTTACTTATTTTGGGGGGAAACCATGAAATATAAAAAGCCCCCTCTTGCTATTGATGATCAAATCCAACTGTTGCGTCAGCGCGGCATGGAGATACCCGATCCAGGTAGAGCAGCCCGCTACCTTTCCCACATCAGTTACTTTCGCCTTCGAGGATACTGGATTCCCTTTGAAAACAAAGAGAATGGAAAAGATCATCACTTCATGGATGGGACCACCTTTGATGATGTCCTCAATGTCTATATCTTTGATCGGAAGTTCAGGCTCTTAATGCTGGAAGCCATCGAAAGGATTGAGATTTCATTCCGGGCACATTTTGCCAACGAACTGGGCGTGGCTTATGGGAGTCATTTCTACCTTGACCCCAATTATTTTTACAGGGCTGATCTGCATGAAAACCTTTTGAACTCTTTGGGGTCTGAAATTAATCGAAGCACAGAGCTTTTTATTGAACATTACAACAAAACCTACGATAATCCGGCGTTACCTCCGATTTGGGCTTCAGCCGAAGTGATGTCCTTTGGACAACTCTCTCTCTGGTATAAGAATTTGAAAACCCGCCATGACAAAAACCGGATTGCGAGACCCTACGGTATCGATGAAAGCCTCCTACGCTCATTTATGCACCATCTGACGTTTATCCGGAATATCACTGCTCACCATGGACGGCTTTGGAATCGTCGAATGACCATTACCATGAGGATGCCCAGAAAACCCAAAGCCCTGGCAGCTATGTTAAACCCAGATGCCACCCGATATGTCGGAAACACCGTAATCATGTTGGGATACTTTCTCCAATTAATCAGCCTTGGAACAAGTTGGCCACATCGGATGCACCAATTAATAATCCACTCTCCTGGAATCCGGCCAGCTGCAATGGGATTGCAAAAAAATTGGCAACATCTTCCTTTATGGAAGGTGCCTGATGGGAATAGATAAAGGCCTGAATCAATAAACTATTTGTAGTGGCTCGGAATAATTCAGGCCGGGCTCTATTTATACGTTAATAAGATTTCAATCTGACATTATCAATAACAGAAGTAGTCAACACTCCTTTCAATAAAGGCTTTTGGCCACAATCATAGATATAGTCAACAGTTCATGATTACTGATCAGAATTAATTTTTTTAGGTTATATCTGTTAATAAAAAAAGCAGAACCATTTCTGATTCTGCCCTTAAAACTGATTGAAAGCGATTATCTATTCTTTTCTTCTGCTGACTCTTGCAAGACCTAAAAGCCCAAAGCCAAAGAGAAGTATTGTAGTTGGTTCGGGGACTGGGTTGTTTAAGTCACCAGTAATTATCAAATTGTCTATTGCTGCATTATTTCCCAGGTTGCCACCGCTTGCAGTTAGTTTAAAATAATAGTTTTCATTACCACCTCACAGAATACCAAAAAAAATAAACATATTATTATTTGTGAATAATAACGTAAATTTTGTACCCAAAATATCATAAAAAATAAAACCCAATTATTGTAGCACGTTGTTGACTTGTAGGTACTTAACCTATGAAAAACATGTTCTAATGTTATGCATAAAAAGTAATAATATGGGGGATTTTATACATAGCTATATGACCAAAACTCAAGACTACTTTCAATCTCGATTTTCACAATAATCGAGGGGTCGGATGATCGCTATCAGGAAAATGAGTAATGCCAAAGTCCACAATAATGGTATAATTGAACTCTTTTTCTGAAATTATCCGACTACCAGGTTACAAAATTATATCAAATAGTAATTTAAAGAATTAAACTTACGACTCAAATAGAATTTTTTTATTAAAATGCAAGCACTTTAAATGGCTGAAACCCACAGCCTCTATTCCTTATCCTTATAA
>NZ_JACADJ010000095.1 GCF_013389365.1 Desulfobacter latus | reverse complement strand
TGTTTTTACTTTTTAAAACTATCGAACAGAGAGAGATATAATTGAAGATTGTTAGAAAATTAAGTAACAAATAAAATTTAAAATGAAATTTGAGGGTTTAGAACCTAAAATAATCGAACCCCTTGTTGCAGGTACACCTAAAAAGGCTTTGATTTCAATATGGCCGGCAGGGGTACCGATGGAGCGCGGATCGTTTTTAATATCGTTGAGCAATATAGGCTGCTTCTTATCCAGGACCCAGCCGAACAAGCCTGTACATTTTTCAAATACGATGGATTTATCAGGTACTTTGCATTGTTCCCAAATATCTTTGGTCATTGTATGACAGGTCAGAAAACCGTTTTCTTCTTCATAGGTCCCGACATATCCGTATCTGCTTTTTGTCAGTTGTTTGGCTGCTTCCAGCACTTCTTCCGAGACGTCCGCCAGGTTGGTTTGTGTTAAAAGTGAGGCAGACAGGTTGGCGAGCGCTTTATCAATATGCTTTTGCAGTTCCATCTCTTCTTCAAGTTTTTTCTTCTGGACAATGGACCAGCTCATATCGGCAAAATAGGAGACGATTTCGATATCCTTTTTATCATACGCCCTGGATTTATTACCCACACCAAGAATGGCGACAATCAATCCGTCTTGAATGACAGGCACAACCAGCTCCCGGGTGATTTTTGCATGATTCTCAGGCAGTCCCTTTTTATGGGGTAATGACCCATAGTCATTATGAACCACTGGTTTGCGTTCATGGACACATTCTACCCATACACCGGCATTATTAATATCATAATGCATCCCTTTGCCACTGATACTGCAGAATTCATTCAAGGTGCGTGTAGACCACTGTTGAAGCTCAAGGGTTTTCTGATCAGGATTGACAAAATGATAAAAGCCGATAGGGCTTTGCACTATTTGTCCCAGATCATCCAAAACCTTTTGTAAAAGTTCCTCAAGAGAATGGTTCGAGGCATACCTGATCAGTGAGTGGCGGGTCTGTACCAGCATTTGAAGATCATTATACGGCTTCAAGTGTTCAAGCAAAGGTAATTTTTCCGGCAGTAACAGGTGCTGATATTCATAGGCGGGCATCAGGATAATAAGACGGTAAGCCGTACCCTTGTCTTCAATAAACCGGATATCACATCTATACGGTTCAATAGTCCCTTCCTTGCGCCGGAATCTGAGAACCACCTCTCCTTCCTTGTCCAGATGATTCACTAAAAGATCATGGTTAGACTCATCCAGCAGTTTCCCCCACTCTGTTGACATGTGCATATGGCTGTCTGGGCTAAAACCCAGAGATTTCCAGAATCCGGGACTGATATATTCAGCCTTTTCCATTGATAGATCTTTGAACAGTAAACCTGATATGGTTTCAGTTGCCATCAACTCTAATATGCTCACATCTTTTTTGATAAAGTCCTGCAGACGGTTTTTTAATTTTCTTATCTGTCTATCCATTAAAATCAGGGCCCTGTATTTTTAAAAAATATATTTTTCCAACAAAGAAATTGAAAAAAATACCATTCTGTAACATCCTGTTGAACATACACGTTGCAGAATATCAAT
The DNA here is from genome assembly GCF_013389365.1 of Desulfobacter latus. Taxonomy (GTDB): domain Bacteria; phylum Desulfobacterota; class Desulfobacteria; order Desulfobacterales; family Desulfobacteraceae; genus Desulfobacter; species Desulfobacter latus. The sequence continues at coordinate 8,973 of NZ_JACADJ010000095.1, read as the reverse complement.
TTTCATTTTTCTTTCAATAAGAAAAGTATTGTTTTTCGTACTCATTTTGACGTTAATCCTGCTGATGCAATGCCCTTTTGCTCTGAACTTGGGCATCCGGAACGATTGGTGCCGGCTGATCCGGTTCAGCATATTTTATGGCAATGGCTTTGAATTCCTGTTCATTTTCCTGGAAAATATCAACCAGAATGGGGTCAAACTGCTGCCCGACGGACGCCTGGATAATACTGACAGCTTTTTCGTGTGAAAATGCCGGTTTATATACGCGTTTTGTTGTCAACGCATCATAAACATCCGCTATTGCCATTAATCTTGCCGGTAGTGGTATTTCGTTGCCCTTCAACCCCTGTGGATAACCGCTGCCATCCCATTTTTCATGATGGCTGTATGCAATTTCTCGCGCAATACTTAAAAAAGACTCTGTGCCCAACGTTTTTTCAGACGCCTGGATGATATCCTTGCCGTAAACACTATGCAGCTTCATCTGGTTAAACTCTTCGGGTGTAAGCTTTCCAGGCTTTAAAAGTACGTTATCCGGAACCCCGACCTTGCCGATATCATGAAGAGGGGCCGATTTATAAAGCAATTCAATGGTGCTCTCATCCATGGGGTATTCCGGCAAATTTGTTTTTGATTTCAACGCGTCAGCAAGGCATTTGACAAAATACTTGGTGCGCTTGATATGCAGGCCGGTTTCCGGATCTCGAAACTCCGCCAGATTCCCTGCAATCTCAATGGTGGCGTTCTGGGCAAGGTTTAACAAATGTGTCCTTTTTGATACCATACGTTCCAGATTATCTGTGTGATCTTTTAACGCAATATGATTTTTCACTCTCTGCGCAAGAAGTTTTGGATTGAACGGTTTGGTAATATAATCTAATGCACCCAATGCCAACCCTTTTGCTTCGTCGTCGTCATCATCTAAAGCCGTTAAAAAAATAACCGGTATGTCACGGGTAAGATCATTGGATTTCAGTTGCCTGCACACATCATATCCGCTCATTTCCGGCATCATGACATCCAGTAAAATGAGATCCGGCCGCCCCTTTTTAACCAAAGATATGGCATCTTTGCCGTTGGTTGCTACGCTGATGATATAGTTACTGCCCAATGTACCGATCACCAGGTCTATATTTTGTCTGCTGTCATCCACAGTAAGGATTTTTGCCTTTTTCATGATCATTCCTTATGGTTGATTAAATTCTGTTTCAGGTAGTGTTCAGCCTTTTTAAACTGGTATGCATCAATCCATCTCATGAGATTTGAAAAACATTTGTGATCGGTTTCACTCATCGGCGTCAACAAAATTTTCTTCAAAACAGCCAGACTTTCCACCGGCTGATGCTCACGGATGTGGGTTAAAAGCTGTGCCGTCAGTTTATCGGTTACATGCTTATTTTCAATCAATGGAACAACATCAGAAACTGACTTTTCCTGTGAATAATCCTGTGATGAAATCAGCTCTTCTGCGGCATTTATCACCTGTGCTACTTCCTTTGCAATCAAAGGCATTTTTTCTGTTAAGACTGAAATTCTTACAGCTCGCTGATCGTTTTCACCAGTTGATTCTGCTTCAATTTTCTTCATTCTTGACCATAGCTTTGCAGACAGACGGGACAGACGGCCTGCACAAATCATCCGTGCGGTTGATTTTAAATTATGCAGCTGTAAAGATATGTTTTTTAAGTTCAACTGCTCCAGATCATCGTTAAACTGTGCTTCAAAATTTCCATAAGAACTGATAAATGTTTTTAACATCTTGCCAAACAGTTGCCGGTCTTGATTCACGTATTCCAGGCAGGCCTGGGCATCAATTGGGGGGGACGCATCCTCCTTGGCAGCAGCGTCACACTCATGGGTTTCACAAAGCCACTGATCCATGGCCCTGTAAAGTGTTTCCTTACGAACCGGTTTCTCCAGACAGCCGTCTATACCATGTCTACCGGATTTATCCTGGAACTGCTTAAAAGCGTGCCCGGTTATGGCAATGATCGGCACATGGGCTGCGCCATTTGTTTTTAATTCCCTGCTTATATTAGATGTTTCATTGCCATCAATATCCGGCATTTGAATATCCATCAGGATCAGATCAAAGGCTTCTGATCTGACCATTTGAAGCGTCTCATGACCACTTGAGGCCTCAAAAACGACAGCACCTTTTTTCTCTAAAAAAGCCGCTATGATTTCCCGGTTCATGGGGTCATCATCTGCAACCAATATCTTCCTGGATTTCAGACAGCTGCCGTGTTCCGGCTGTTTCTCAAACCCGGACGGCGTCTGTCCCAGGGGTTGTAATGGTTTCTTCTGACTGGCTTTGAAAAGCATTTTCATAAATCTCATTGGTGTGACAACCTGATCCAGAGAAGAAAAAAAGATGCCGTGGCGATTAAAAAAACGGGTGTACGTCAGTTCATTTTTTTCATATGCCTGAACAGACCTTAAAAAGAAAATATGGATATTTTCACCCCCCTTGAGATCATTCATCCCAAAGGCTGCTGAATTCTTTATTGCTTCAATCATGGTTTCGTCAGCAAAAACAAATAACGGGTGCCTGCCTATGGAAAAGGTTTTGAGCAATCCCACTGTTTTTTGAAAGCTATCAGTTTCCAGGGTGTTGACATTAAGGTGTTCAAGGTTGGTTTTTAAAAACTGTGTTGGATAGTTATTTTCACTGCAGATAAGTGCTTGGGTATGCTTTAATTTTTCAATCCAAGGATGCGATAACGCTTTTAGTGCCGGTTGTTTGATGGGAAGTAAAATACTGAAGGTCGAACCTTTGCCCGGACGGCTTTGAACTTTGAGCTCTCCGGCCATCAGGGACACCATTTTTTTGACGATTACAAGCCCAAGGCCGGTACCAGCAAATTTTCGAGTTGTTGAGCTGTCCAGCTGTGTAAAAGGCCGGAAAATTTTGGAAAGCTGTTCTTCGGCTATGCCGATCCCCGTGTCCTTTACATCTATGGCAAGCCGGTCCTGTCCGTTTTTATCCTTGCAGATATTGGAAGTAACGGTAACAGCACCCTCCATGGTATATTTCAACGCATTGCTGATAAGATTCATTAAGATCTGGGAGATCCGCACTGGATCTCCTATAAGATTCAGTGGCAGTGGATGGTGATGTTCATAAATCAGGTGAATCTCCTTTTCCTGGGCCGTATATTTTAAGACATCAAAAATTTTTTCAATCATCGGCCCAAGCTGGAACTCCTCTTCAACCAGTTCCACTTTGTCTGCTTCGATTTTCGTTAAATCAAGAATATTGCAGATGATCGCCAAAAGGGCATCTGCGGCATCATGTATATTGGTGATATACTGATACTGCTTTTCGTCCAGAGATGAATCCAGTAACAGGCGGCTCATTCCCAGGATGGCGTTCATCGGTGTCCGGATTTCATGGGACATGGTGGCCAGAAAGCTGGTTTTGGCCCGTGTGGCGGATTCTGCTTTATTCTTGGCCTGTTTCAGTTGTTCGATCATATTTTTCTGATCCGTTGTATCCTGCAGAATCTCCATCACCTTGGATGGAAGACATTTGTCATCATGTTCCATTATACTGGTTCGAACCTGGAAAACCCTTTCCCGGCCTTTTATATCCTTATGGCAATAATCTTTTTCCCGGGGCTTGCCATCTGAAAACGTCTCCTGAACAATACAGGGTCTGCACTTTTCCGGATTTCCGTCGTATACCTTGATGCACTTCTTATATCCCAGATCTTGTCCAAACATGTTTTCGGCATGTTCATTATACCAGACGATATTCAATGATTTGTCCAGGATGCAGATAGGGTCCGGGATTGATGCAAGCATCGCTGTCAGCTGATCATCTTTTTTCCGCAGTTTGCGGTTTATCTGCCACCACTCTGTTATATTTTCATGGGAGGCAACAGCAAATAGCTGATTTTCAAACCAGATTTGACTGAACGTGACTTTAAACCATCTTTTTTCTGCGGGCGAGTGACAGGGATATTCCATGGAAAATTTTTTAAGGTTTCCGCCAAGCAGTTCTTTTAACTGCTCTGCAACTTTTTGTGACCCTTCATTATGTTTGCCCGACGCATTTTCAACAATTGTTAAATACCGTTGCCCCAGGCCGTAGCCTTTTGCAGCAAGGTCATTTTTATCTGCAAAGCTCCGCCATGCCTTGTTAATATATATAATGTTGGAATCGGCATCCATCACTGCAATGTGCTCCGGCAGTGCATCAAGTACAGGCTGGAAAAACCTATCCGGTGTCGTCGCTTGTTTTGTTTTTGTTAAATCCTGCATAACCACTCACTTTTATAAGAAAGCTTCAATAACTTACTGAATTACTTTCTTGTTTTGTTGTGGGCTAAGTCTGGCAGTTGATATGTCAGGTCAGCCCGGGGCTGTTATATTGTTTTACGGATATCCATTGCTGCTTCCATCTCTGGGCCTTCCTTCCCCCTTGATAGCAATATGGCAACTTGCATGCCGCCAAGGAGGAATCGGGTTTAGCTCAACCTGAAACGGCTGACCATATTGTTTAAATTTTCTGCCAGATTCGACAGCTCCCCGGCACTGCTCATTACCTGGCTGCTGCCGCGGTTCATTTCATCCGTCGACTGGCTGACATCAGAAATTTCCCGGGTTACTTCGCCTGCTACTGCTGAGGTTTGACTGACGTTTTCATTGACCTCTGATAATCCCATAGCGGCCTGGCTGACGTTATCGGCAATCTCCTGTGTGGTTGATGACTGCTCTTCAATCGCCGTTGCAATGGACGCTACGATGGTATCAATTTCATTTATAACGTTTACAATATCTTCTATGGCATTTACGGATTCACCCGTTGTATCCTGTACTTCTGCTATTCTTGAGCTGATATCTTTGGTTGCTTCCGCAGTCTGCTGGGCCAAAGCTTTTATTTCTCCTGCAACAACAGCAAAGCCTTTTCCGGCTTCTCCTGCCCTGGCAGCTTCAATGGTTGCATTCAATGCCAGCAGGTTTGTCTGTTCAGATATGTCTGTAATCGTATCGGTGACCTTGTGGATCTCAGTGGCGGATTGCTTTAGCTGTTCAATTTTCCCGGAAGCTTCACGCGCTTTTGAAACAGCCGTGTGGGTTGTTTCGCTTCCACTTGCCGTATTTTTGGCAACTTCCTGAATGGTCGCGGTCATCTCTTCGGCGGCGCTGACAATCATCTGAATGTTCGTGGTCGTTTGTTCCGTGGCCGCAGCAACACTGGTCATCGTGCCGGCCATCTGCTCTGCCGCTGCAGATACATTGGTTGACTTGCCGGCAGTCTGCTCTGAGCTTGATGACATCTGGTCAGATATGGCGGACAGTTCAGTTGAGGACAATACTTCCGATCCCGATCCCGATTTTGTTTGAAATTTTAAGGTTTTTCCATGTTCTTATCATTTTCAATCCTCCTTGATTTGTTTAAGACAAATTCAAAAAATAAAATTTGCGATTCAGTGCATGGGTATCTAAGATATCAAAAATCATGCCATATTTTTGATTGGGCGATTTGTGTTGTTATCTCAGTAATCTATAGGTCTTTTGCAAGGAAGGCATTTTTCACACAACAGAATTCAGCCCTGTTTTTTTTTGTGTTGCAACACAAAAAATTTTTGTAAAGCGAAAAAGTTATTTGGATTTTAATTGAAATTTGCGAATGTAAAAATAGATCCTGTTTTTGCTCAGGCCGGATTGTTTAGCCGCTGTTTCAAGATCCCAATCACATCTTGAAAGGAGCGCTTGAAAGTAGTCATGTTCTATTTCATTGATGGCTTTATACCGATATTCTTTAAAGACCGGCACAGGAATGCCGGGATCCAGAGGCGTTGGGTTCAAATGCGATTGAGTGGCTGGTGTTTTAACATCAAAACCTTTTTCCAGGAATGAGATTCGAATCATATCCGGCAGTTGCATGGGATAGATTAATTCAAGCCCGGGACCGGTCAGAATGGCGCTCTCAATCACATTAATCAGTTCCCTGATATTACCGGGCCAGTCATAGTTTTCCAGCATGGTTATGGTTTCAGGAAGCAGCGCTTTGGGGGGCAGCTGATGTTCTGTACACAGCTTGTCCAAATAGTGTTGTGCCAGCACTTTAATATCTCCATTCCGAAATCTGAGAGCTGGGACGTTAATCACAAAGGTCTTAAGCCTGTGGTAGAGATCCGCCCTGAAGGTTTTGTCATCAACCATTTGCTTGAGGTTTCGGTTTGTTGCGGATATCAGGCGAAAACAGCTGGATAACTCTTTGGCGCTTCCCACAGGCCGGTATTTTTTCTCCTGAAGTACCCTCAAAAATGACTTTTGAGCAGACAGCGGCAGTTCCCCAATTTCATCAAGAAATAATGTGCCGCCATGAGCCATGGCGATTAAGCCTTCAGATGATTTATCCGCACTTGTAAATGCACCTTTTTTATATCCGAACAAGGTACTTTCTATCAGTTTTTCCGGCAAAGAAGCACAGTCCACAACCACATACTCTCCTGTGCCAGAAGATGAGTTGTCATGGATCATACGCGCCATCAGCTCCTTCCCGGTGCCGCTTTCTCCCTGAATCAGGACATTTACCGGGCTTGAGGCAATATAGGCGATCTGATCCAGGCAGTCGGTCAAAGCCGTACTCTTTCCCACAATCCCCGCTGTGGAAAGAACAACAGTTCTTTCCCTCATCTGCGTTTGTTTTTTATATTCCAGCGCCCGTTTTATCTGAAGCATCAGCTTATCTTTGTAAATCGGCTTTTCGATATAGTCCCAGGCACCGTTATTTATGGCAAGTTTGGCACCTTCTGCGTTGCTGAAAGCCGTGATAATGATAACGATGGGCGCTTCGGGCATTTGCCGGATCTTTGATAGTGCTTCAAGGCCATTGCCGTCCGGTAGGTTTACATCAAGAAAAATTAAGTCAAATGAGTGCTGGTTGATCAGTTCAAGACCCTGTTCAAGGGTGTCGCTTTCATATGAACTATGCCCCATCTCTTCTATCCTTGAGGCGATAATGTCCCTGATAAAATCCTCGTCATCAATGATTAGAATATTTTTCATAATTCCTGCAAAGTGTTTTGACTGAATTTTATTTTCGGTATCCAGGCTGAGGTTTTTTTCCTGGTACCGTCAAGCCCCTGCCTGACTGCCAGGGGCTTGAAACTGCTATTAAAAAAATTTGTCCGGCATTTTGACTGGAAACATGCAGGTTGTCACGCCTTCTTTGTTCCTTAAATTACCATCTGGTCCATGGCTTTTTTCATCTGCCGGACAGCCTGGCGCAGGCGTTCTTCATTTTCAACCAACGCCAGACGCAGATACCCTTCTCCCTCTTCTGAAAAGCCGGCACCTGGTGCCACTGCCACATTGCCTTTGTTCATCAGCTGGATGGCAAATTCCATGGAACCCATTTTATTAAACGGTTCAGGGATTTTTGCCCATACAAACATACCGGCTTTTGGTCTTTCTATGTCCCATCCGATTCGTTCGAGACCTGAACAAAGTACATCGCGACGGTTTTCATAGATTTTTGCAAGTTCCGGAATGGTATCATCACAATCCCGGAGCGCAATAATACCTGCCACCTGAATGGCCGAAAAGATACCATAATCAAAATAGCCTTTAATTTTTCCAAGAGCCTCGACAATTTTTTCATTACCAACGCAATATCCAATGCGCCAGCCGGCCATATTGTATGATTTCGAAAAGGAGCCAAACTCAACACCGACATCTTTGGCGCCCTCAATTTCCAGGAAACTTGGGGCAACATATCCGTCATAGGTTATTTTGGCGTAGGCAAAGTCATTGATAACCATGAATTTAAATCGTTTGGCAAGCTTTACAATTTCTTTGAAAAAAGCTTTATCCGTGACAACGCCGGTGGGGTTGTGGGGGTAGTTGAGCATAAGCACTTTTGGACTGGGGTAACACGCTTCACATACTTTAATGATCCTGTCCAGAAAGCCGTTTTCGGGTTCCAGGGGAATTCTCATAACATTTGCGCCGGCAATCACCGAGGCATAGATATGTATGGGAAAAGCCGGTGCCGGAACCAGAACGCAGTCCCCTGGACCCATGATGGCCAGGCACAAATGGGAAATCCCTTCTTTGGAACCAATCGTAAAGTAGGTTTCTTTGTCCGCATCCAGCTCAATGTTGTAATGGCGATTATAATATTTGGCAATTTCTTTTTTTAAATTGGGAAGCCCTGAACTTTCCGGATATCTGTGGGATTTTGGGTCCTGGGCAACGTTCACAAGCTTCTCAATAACCGCATCAGGTGTGGGATCCATTGGGTTCCCCATACCAAGGTCAATAACATCATCGCCATTCCGCCGTTTATCCATCTTCATCTTATTGATCATACCGAAAAGGTAAGGGGGCAGGTAATCCATCCGGGATGCAAACCGAATAATATTGTCTTCTTCCACGTCAAAAGCTCCTAATAATAAATGGTTGAAACATGAAATCAAAATAAGAAGAATATCAGATTTTATTAAACTGATAAAATCAAATCTTAATAAGAATTAAATTGTGTTCATGTTTTAAGGGCCATCGCCCTTAATATTAAAAAGGTTTCACGGGAAATATTTTTTAGAGGGCAATGTTCACATTATCTGTGATTTTATCAGTACCCTACAAAAAAATTTTTTTTGTAATTAACTGAAATAATATACAAAAAAATTTTTTTGTAAAAAATTTTTAAAAAAAATAAAAAAACTGTTTGACAGCCGTGTTATTTTCAGGCATATTTCGCCGGTCTTCTTGAAGGGACAAGCAAACCAAATTTTCTTCGAGATGATTTTTTTTGCAAGGTTTGATCTTTGAAAATTGGTCAGTGAAAAAGAAAAGAGCGGGTCAATGACAATGCGCTTGAGCGTAACGGCTTAAAGTGCAGACCTTAAAAAGTTTTAGTAAAGGATTATAACTGGAGAGTTTGATCCTGGCTCAGAATGAACGCTGGCGGCGTGCTTAACACATGCAAGTCGAACGAGAAAGGGATTGCTTGCA
>NZ_JACADJ010000094.1 GCF_013389365.1 Desulfobacter latus | reverse complement strand
GATTTTACCTGTTCTAAAATGTTCCCATGCAGTCCGATAAGCTATACCCTGTTTTTTTGCCCAGACACTTAATTTCATAAGTATATATTAAACACATTTTAATCTATTGTCAACTATTTTATGCTATATTTTATATGAAACTTTATAATACTGACTTGGTCCCATCTCGGCATTCATACAAAACCATGCGGATTGCTCAACGTGGTCGGGTATTTTGACCATCTGCATGCGTTTACGCAGCATGGCGTCAACCAGGGGTTCATTAGAAAAGAGACGGAAGCAAAACTCATTATCAAAGAAGACCCCAAGGCGCTGCTGGATCTGTTTCTGGAAAGTTAAGATGCTTTTATTTTAGAGGAACTGAGTTTGTTCAAATAGGATAAGGCCACCTTTTGGGTGGCCTATAAAATAATTGTTTTGAGCGGTTCGCAATTTCAAGCCTCCGGCCGGCTTTGATGGCGGTACTTGATTTGTGGGTTCTGCAGTCTATAACCGTCCTTTCCGTCTTCCTACTGCCCCTGCTCCCAGCAGCCCCATACCGAAAAGCAGCAGGGTGGCAGGCTCAGGCGTTGGGCTTGCACCGGCCCCAGGGATCGGTGTCGTCGTGTAATTAAACGCGCTGCTGGCAGCCAGGAAATCATTCCCGCAGGAGGGTTGCCAGTACATGGCGACGGACGCATATTCACTCGAATTTTCAAAACTGCTCAAGAGGGCATTTAACTCGTCAGAAAGCGAGTCAAGATCAATGGCCAGCTCCAGGGTATATTGGCCGTTATAGTAGCCGTTCTCACCGCCAGAATTAGTTTCTGAATATCCATAACTATAGTCAGCTTCAGATATGTTAACTGTGGAAGTTGCCGATGCAATCCCGTAGTCCGTTCCATAGTTGTTTGCATATGTGCCAACACCGGTACCGGCCATCGTTCCTGATAAATAGGTGATATCTACCTGGCCATTGTCATCAACCGTAAAATCAAAGGCAAACGCATAATCATAGTCTCCTTTATAATTCTGGCTATAGGCCCCTGTATAATTCTGGTCATTATTGTAATCACGAAGCTTGTTATCTGTGCTGTCCCCAAACATAAAGATGAAATCACCCGCAGATACATTGTACGAGTCAGGACTATGGGAAAGGTCATACTCAGTCTGCAGTCCAATATAAAGCACGTTGTCTTCTATATACAACCCTAGTTCTTCCACATCATAATCGCTCGACCCGTAAGCATTCTGTTCCTCTACTACAACATTGTTAAGAACTGTATTCGAATAACTGAACGCTGTGGTTGTAGTTACGCCAAGGTTTCCCCAATCGTTAGAATCTGTATAGGACATGACGCCATTAATATTCGGGGCCGAATATGCAGCAGGCAGAAAGAAAAAGCTTAAAAGAACTCCTTGGAGTAATACACCCAGATTTTTTTTCATTATCTATATCCCTTTTTTTGATTATCCCCAATGGCGATAATTTAGATTTTAAGTTTGTAGTTTGTTAATTCAAATGCAATATAGATGCCAAATTAATAATAAACGACATTAGTTTATGGGACAAATAGCGCCGACACTGTTTCACCAGCAATCTAATTTTGTTCTCGCACAAAGCCACAAAGGCACAAAGACCCATAACATGAAATCTTTGTGTCTTAGTGTCTTTGTGCGAGTTTCTCAATTGGAAAGATTCATATCTATAATTACTGTTGTTTCACAGTTTTGATAATAGCATAATAGGTCGTAACCCAGAAGTAAATTTCTCTGAATCAGAATTTCTTTTGCCCAATAATATGAAAAAAAGGTGCTAAGTTTGTTTCTTTTCCTACACTGATTCGTCTTGCCCCTAATTCAACATCTTTTTGGCCGTATCCGCATCCTTAAACCCCGGATCAATATCCAGCGCTTTTTTAAAGTACTGCCGTGCCTTTTCAAACTCCTGGGTCCGGTACAGGGCCATACCGTAATGGAAACAGGCAAGGGCGCTGTCCGGTTTTATCTTCAGGCTTTCTTCAAGTTCGGAAAGGGCATTCAGATAATTGCCTTTCTGATAAAAAATCCATCCCATGGTATCCAGCACATTGGGATTTTTTGGCGATTCCGCCCTTGCAATGGCGGCATATTCAAGGGCTTCGTCAGTGGCGCCTTTGCGCTCGGACAGGATAAAGGCCAGATTATTGGCTGCATCAGCATGTTTGGGGTTTTGCTCAAGTACCTTTCTATAGTAAGTTTCAGCCTTGCTGATATTCCCAAGGGTGTCATAAATCACGCCCATGGAAATAAGTGCCGGAACATGCGCCGGATTCACGGATTCAATCTGTTTATATTGTTCAAGGGCTTTTTCCGGGTTTCTCTGACGGGTCAGCAGCCCGGCCATGTGCATGCGTGGCGTGATAAACCGGGGCGCCTGCCGGGCAGCCTTTTCAAAAAAGGTAAATGCGACTTCAGTCTGCCGGCCGGCCAGATGGATTTCCCCTTTAAGGTTGTTAAAAAAGGCTTTTTGATCAGGGAATAGTTTTTCAGCATAGGTGTCGGCCAGTTTTAGGGCCTGGGTGTTTTTTCCTTGGGCCAGATAAATATTGGCCATCATTTTTACTATTCCTGTCTGATCAGGTTGCATATCATATGCTTTTTTTAAATATTCCAATGCCTGCTCCGGTTTTCCCAGTGAATCGTACAGCATGCCCAGGCGGATATAGGCGGGCAGATATCCGGGCCTGTTTTTGATAATGGACTCAAGGATCTGTTTGGCGCCCTGGGGATCTCCTTCGAGAAGATGAAGACCGGACAAAAGCGTCATGATCCGGATATTGGGCGGTGACAGCTTGAATATTTCCTTTATTTGTTCTTTTGCCTTCTCCGGCTTTTTCTCTATAATATAAATTTCCAAAAGTTTGATCCTGGCATCCAGAAGAGATGGGTCAATTGTAACAGCCGCCAGGAGGTTGCCCTTGATCTGGTCTTTTTCAAACTCTTCGGGGTTGTCCAGCAGGCCTGCGGCGGCCCTGAAAATTTCTTGTTCCGGCCGGTGGGTGGCGCCCCGCTGCCTGATGCAAAGAGCCCTGTAATAATAAGCTTTGGCATTAAGCCGGTTCATGGAAATCACCTGGTCAAACCGGTTTAAGGCTTCTTTAAAATTATTCCGGGCCATCAGGACCCGCCCCTGTTGAAACAGGGCATCTGCATAATCATTGTCGATTTCCAAGGCTTGTTTAGCGGCTTTTTCAGCCTCATCCACCCGGTTGAACTGAAGATAAATCTGGGCCAGGCCTGAAAGGATCAAGGGGCTTTGGGGCTGCTTGGCCAACGCATCCTCCATGGCTGCGATTGCTTTGTCCGCCTGTTTTCTTCCGGCATAAAATTCCGCCAGATTGATTAAAGGCTCCACCCGGTCTTCATCAAAAAGAACGGCTTCCTGAAAGTATTTTTCCGCCAGGTCAAACCGTTTTTGACCCTTGTAAAAGTTGGCCATGTCTGTATATTTTATAAGGGTGTTGCCCGGTGTTTGAACCACCTTTTTCAACAGGTCTTCTGCCTTATCCCATTTTTTTTGTAATCCATAGAGCCGGGCCAGCCCCATATATGCGGCCCTTGATGAAGCGTCATGGCTGATGGCCGCAAGGTATGCCTGCTCCGCCTTTTCCGGATCATTGATTTTTAAATACAGCTGTGCCAGGGATACATAGGTTTTTATATTTTCATTATCAAGGGAAAGGGCCTTGTTCAACGTTTCAACGGCAGATTTCGTATCCCTTTCCCTGATCTGGACCCCGGCCAGCAGATGAAGGGCTTCGATGGAGGCCGGGTTGATTTCCAGGGTTTTGGAAAGATGTTCCCTGGCTTCCAGGAGTTGGCCGGTCTGCATAAAAACCTGGGCAAGTCTGAGAAGGGGCAGAATGTTCTGTGGGTTGGCCTTTGATGCCAGTTTATAATACCGGACAGCGCCATTAACCTGCCCGGTCAACACATACGCTTCAGCCAGTTCAAACAATACCACGTCGTTATTCGGCTCTAAATTTATTGCGTTGCGGTATTCGATGATGGCTGTCTGTGGTTTTTTCTGGGCGAGGAATTGCCTAGCGTTTTTTATATGTTCATTCACCTGGGCATCATTTTCATTGGAACAGCCCGAGACCATTGCAGGCAAGCAGATGAGAAGTATTAAAAGCAGACGATGAATTAAAGGCATGCTGTTTTCCTTTTTTCGATTTTTATGTGTGCCTCCATGATATCTTTATTATGATGTCATAATTTTAAGGCGATGGCGTTGAAAAATCAAGTTTAACATATATCTTAAAGGCTTTTCGTTTTCTCCTTGAGCCACTGCCGGACCGGCGTATCAAGGCCTGGCGCCAGCCGGTCGTAAACCATCTGGTGATAATCATTGATCCAGTTGATCTCCGCCAAACTCATCATGGTTTTATCCATAAGGCTGCGCTCAAAATGGCAGAAAGTCATATTCTCAAATTTTAAAAAACTGCCGAACTGCGTATCCCTGTCCTTGATCACCAGAACCATATTTTCAAGCCGGATGCCGTATTGGCCTTCCCGGTAAAGGCCCGGTTCGTTGGTCAAAAGCATGCCCGGTTTGAGCGTGATATCCACGGGCTGTGTACTCAGGCGTGCCGGGCCTTCGTGCACACACAGGAAAAATCCCACCCCGTGACCTGTGCCGTGGCCGAAGTCAAGTCCCTGCTGCCATAAGTGCCGGCGGGCCATGGCATCAATCTGGTACCCCCTGGCAGTGGCGGGAAAGCGCGCTGTTGCAACGGCAATATGGGCTTTGAGTACCAGGGTGTAATCATGGATTTCCTGGCTTGACGGCGCGCCTAAGTGTACGGTGCGTGTGATGTCCGTGGTCCCGGTCAGGTAATTGCCCCCGGAATCGGTCAGAAACATGGCATCAGGACTTAAGGTCAGATCCGTATCAGGGTCGGCACTGTAATGGCAGATGGCTGAATGTGCCTTAAACGCCATAATCGCGTCAAACGAGGGGTGGATAAAGGCGTCCTGTTCTTTGCGAAAATTCAAAAGCTGTTCTGCGGCTGACATTTCCGTTTTGGGGGCATTGCTTGTGTCAAGCCAGTGAAGGAAATTGACAACGGCACGGCCGTCTTTGACCGCAGTGTCACGGATATGGGAGATCTGAACTTCATTTTTCAGGCATTTAAACATGTGCGAAGGGTTTGACGCCTCAATGATATCCGAGTGCCTCCCGATGGCCTGGTAAATAAGATCTGAAACGCTTTCGGGATCAAGCAGTACCCTGGATTGTTTATCCGGCTTCTGGATTGTTTCGTAAAAATCGTCGTAGTCAAACAATGCAACGCCGTCCGCTTCAAGGGATGAGCCGAGTGCCGGACTGAGCTTGGCCGGATCAATGAACAGACGGATTTGATCCATGTCAATGATGGCAAAGGCCAGGTTTACCGGATTGGTGTGAATATCTTGACCCCTCAGATTAAAGGTCCAGGCAATGTCATCCAGGGCGGCCATCACATGGCAGTCAGCATTGTAAGCTGCCGTTTTTTTGCGTATGCGAGAAAATTTTTCTTTCCGGGTTTCACCGGCATAGACGGTATCCAGCGCAAAAGCCGGGGTCCGGGGCATGGGCGGCCTGTCCGGCCACAGATCGGAAATCAGGTCCATGGTGGTGTCCACAACAATACCCTTTTGTGCAAATTTTTTTTTCAGGCTGCCGGCCTGGGCCGCAGACACCATTTTGCCGTCCAGGGCAATGCGGTCATTGGCGGAGAGCGTGCTGGCCAACCATTTGTCAAAGGACGGGACATCCGTATCGCCCTGCCTGAAAAGTGTAAAGTGCTCCAACTGGGCAGCAGCTTGTATCCAATAGCGAAAATCCGTCCACAGCCCGGCCGTCTTTGGGGTTACCACGGCTGTACCGGCAGAACCTGAAAATCCGGTCAGCCATTTCAGTACCTGCCAGTGTTCGGCCAGGTATTCGCTTTGATGGGGGTCTGCATTGGGAATGATCACGGCATTGACCCCGGCCTCATCCATTTTCCGGCGCAGGGCGCAAAGTTTGTCTTGTGTGTTCACTTGTTTAATGACTCCTTGTTATGCTTGGCTAAGGAATGGGTCTTAAATAACTTGCCTATTTTTATATCTCCGGGAGCGCGGGCGTCTCGCCCGCAGTAACGATGCAGGCGGGACGCCTGTACTCCCAGATTAAGTGATTTCGGTTTAATCCCTAAGGCACTGTTCCAAGATCTTTATTATTATAAGGTTACCAATAGTAGTGTCAATCCGGCGATGGGAGTAAATTAAAAATATCCCGGTGCCGTTAAAAAGGAACTTTTCGCGACACCGGGATATTAGAAAAAAGAATGTTTTGCGATAATCAAGTCTTTTTTTCTTGACCCGATGCAAAGACGACCCTATGGTGACGCTGTGATATTACTTTTTGATCCCTATGCATGGGCGGGCGAATTGTCAGCGAGGGGTTCCAGTTTTGTAATTTGTGAGCAAAGAATATAAAGATTGGAGGCGATCATGCCCAAAATTGAATCATTCGAAAAGTACAGTGACGCGTATGACCAATGGTTTAATCATCATCCTGATCTCTATGCCGCTGAAATAGAAGCAATCCGCCGGCTTATCCCTTCCGCCGGAGCAGAGGGCATGGAAGTCGGCGTTGGTACGGGGAAATTTGCGGTTCCTCTGGGAATTACGGTCGGTGTTGAGCCTTCGGCAAAGATGGCAAGCATCGCAAAATCACAGGGCATCAACGTGTATTCCGGTGTTGCAGAAGATTTGCCCTTTTCTGATGGCCGGTTTGATTTTGTTATGATGGTAACGACCATCTGCTTTGTGGATGATATCGTTAAATCTTTTAAAGAGGCCTGCCGGGTATTAAAAAACAATGGATTCATTCTTATTGGATTTGTAGACAAAGAAAGCGAGCTTGGCAGGCAATATTCAGAAAAGAAAGAAAGCAGCAAATTTTACAAAGATGCCACCTTTTTTTCCGTTCCGGAGGTATTAAGTCATCTTAATACAGCGGGTTTTATCGTATCGAATATTTTACAAACCCTTATCCCCGGAGAAGTGCCCAATACCATTCTGGAAGGTTTCGGGAAAGGCGCTTTTGTTGTAGTCAAGGGCATAAAAAATTTGTCGGATGGGGGACGGACAATCGATAAGCGTCCGTCCCCGTAGTGTTATTGTTTATTTTACGTCGATCTGATAGATCGTTGTGGTTCCACTGACTTCATTTGGAACAACCAGCAGAGGCTTGTTATTCGGGCTCTCTAACGCTGAAATGAACAGCACGCCTTCGGGTCCGAGATCACCGACGGTTCCGTTCTTTGTTCCTTCTTCAGGATCAACGTCAAAATTTCTGCGGTTGATGTACTGGACAAAGCTCGGGTCATAAGGATTGCTGATGTCATAAACCAGGACGCCTCCAATCCGTTCAATTCCGATAAAAGCATAGTACTTTCCGTTGATTCCACCAATTGCGACACCCTCAGGTTCCGGCCCTTTTTTCTCTGTCCGGTCTTCCATCTTGTTTTTGCTGTTGGAAGTGTTGAAATGTTTGGGAATCAATTCGCCGGTAATTCTTTCGATTGCGTCTCCACTGTCGAAAACCAGGTTCCCATAAGCATCGAAAATGGAAAAAGAACGCGCACCGTAGGCGTGCAGTTCTTCCTTTTTCCCATCGCCGTCAACATCGCCGTCAATGGCTGAGGTTCTGAGGTTGGACTCCTTTTTAAGTGCTTGTCCGGCACTGCCCTGGGGAAATGTGGTGTCGTCAAGTTTGACCTTCTTTTTAAGCTTGGCCGTATCTTTGAAGTCGGTATCCTCGTACCAGTCTCCACGGTCGTCACCTTCGTTGGCGGTTACAAAGTAGTTTTTACCGTCAATAGCGTAAGCGTAGATGGCATCGGGCATGTACATACCGAAGAACGGCTGGTTTTTAAGTTCGACTTTTTTGTCTTTGATAACATCGACGGCATTGCTTCTGGTAAATGAGATAATGCCAAGCTGAATCGGGGTGCCGGTGAGACTGCGCTTGGTGTAGTTATAAGCAAAGTCGTTGTCATTAAGAACCGCAAAGCTTCCGTCGGGAAGAAGAACCAGGCCTTCGGCTTTGTCGCTGGGATGATAGCCGATTGAGGGCAGGTTCAGAACTTTTCGCTTGTAGACTGCACGCAATCCCAGTTTTGCAAAAGCATCAGGCGTCAGCTCTTCCAGTTCCTTGCCGCCGAAATCAGCAGCGGTTTTGCCCAGGGTGTTGGTTGCGCCTTTGATGTTGATTTCAAAGACATATTTTTTGCCTTCTTTATCATTAAAGGTTGCGTCTCTTTCGATGACGCCAAATCTGTTTTTGCCAAGATAGGTTGCATCACCGATCTTATCGACCTTCTTTAGTTTCAACTTGCTGTTTTCGAGGAAATATACATATTCGGCAACCGGCGTCGAGGTCTCGACACTGAAAGCCAGGATACGGATGACGGCGGATTTTTTACCGGCGGCGGCAGTTGGATTCTGTAATGGCGACTGGATGAACGCGTAAACAAGGTTCGCTTCCGGATCGTATGCGGCGGCCTCAAAGCCGCGGTTTGTTTTCCTCTTGTTGTAAACGGCAGGCAGGTTCTCGATGCCATAGGTCCCGGCTTCATCACCGCCGAGCGCCGCGGCGCCCTTAGGCACGAACCTGTTGACGAGAACGCCGTTGGCGGAAAAATGATAAATGGCCGGGCGGTATTCATCAACCAGCCAGAAATTGCCGTTTTTATCAACCACAAGACCTTCCATATCGCCGCCAAAGGCATCGTACTTATCGGTCAGGACGTCCATCTTGTAATCAACCGGTTGCTGCTCCTTTGACCAGCCCTTGATATTGGGAAGTGCGGTGATCGGCGTGGTGCCGTCCTGTCTGAACAGGGGAATGTCACCGGTAATTTGGGCGCCGCTTGCAGGATCCTGCGGGTTGACTTCGAATTTAATGATGCGGTGCTGATAATCGGGAACCGGGAAGATCGTCTGGGCCGGTTTTGACCCTTTGACGGGTTTGTTCGGGCCGCGATCCGGCACGGTCAGAAATTCATAGTTACCGTTGTCTTTGACGCCATTGAACCAGAGGGCGGAGAAACCTCCCTGCTTGATAACGGGATTTGCATCAGCCGCCTGATTGGGAAGATCAGGCAGATTCATGAAAGGGAAGGTGGTGACTTCGGGCAGTCCTTTACTCCAGTCTTTGAGACCCAGGGGGAGGATTTCGGTGATTTTTTGCTTTTGGACATCGACAACAGCGACAGCGTTATTTTCCTGCAGAGCAACGTAGGCTGTTTTACTGTCCGGTGTAATGGCGATATATTCCGGCTCAACATCGTTGGAGATGTTTCTGAAGCCTTTGTCCAGGGGGAAAATTCTGACACCCGCGTTGCGGTAAGCGACTTCCGTGCCGTCAAAGCCGTCAAAGCCGACTTGCTTAAGGCGAGCGGATTTGATGCCTCTGGTGAGATCAACGATGGTAATAGACGCGGCCGGATCATGGGTCACGCCAACGTTGGGCTCACCTTCGTTGGCCACAAGAACGTATTGACCGTCGGGCGTGAATTTTACCATATCAGGCAGGAAGCCGGCATTGAGCACCTTGACAACGTGACCTTCAAGATTAAGGAAGACGACGCGTCCTTCAAGATGATGGTTTTGTCCTTTGTATTCCTTGCGATAATCAAGCCTGTGTTCCATGGCGACGGCAACAAGGTCACCGTGGACATCGACGCTGTTGATACCTGTCGCATATTTGTTCAGTTTGATTTCTTTAATTTTTTTGGGGTGCGCCGGATCCTTGATGTCGAGGACGTCAAGGGCAGCGGCCGTTGCTTTGACGATGTAAATCCGCATGTTCTTTTTATCATAAGCGGCTATTTCAGCTGCGCTTTCATCAAAAATTCCGGACTCGTAAACCCCGATGGGATTCAATTCGATCGGCGCATTGTCAGCAATCTTTGTAATTACAGGTACTTTCGTTGCAAATGCCGATCCGGTCAAGGTCAGCAGTATTAAAACGGATAAGTAGATATTCGGTCGCAGTTTAAGCATAAACGCTCCTTTCTGTAGTACTCGCTTTTGTTAATGGTTAGAAAAAATTTCTTATATCCTGCCCGAATTTAGATCAGATTAGCGAAATGCTATAAAACCGTTACGATGTGTTCATGGTATTATCAGGGAACCTAACCCTACCATAATATAACTATTTTTTTGCCATAACAAAAAAAGCAACGCAGCTCGCACTTAGCCGACTGAAGCTCACCTCAGTGTCTTAATCAAAGGATCATCACTTGTCAAAACAGTGCAGGATTCAGTTTCCTGGTCAAAAACAATAACGGCCTTTCCGTTTTTTAATTGGGCCAGCACCTGGGCGACTTTTATTTCCAGAGAGATCTCAATTTCACCATAGTCGGTGCCGTCCCGGGTGACAAATTCTTCAACGACACCTTGAAGGGCTTCAGGGCTCAATTGATCATAAGGTATTTTAACCGCTTTCAATTTTCAAGTTTCCAGTCATTCAGCATTAAAATCATTAATTTTTCAGACCGGATAGCCAAAAGGCTGCTGGTCGTATTTATTGGTTTGCACCTACTTTATTTCGTAGTTAAAAATCATCCGTTCATTGACGGCAATAAAAGACCCCTATCCCGAGTTTACGAGTTATGAGCTACCTTTTGAAATAAAAACTGTAATTTCAAATAATTAAAAAATATTTTTGTACCCCCTAACTTTAAATTAATTAAAACCCCTATCCCGAGTTTACGAGTTACAAGATAGCATCTGGATAAAAATAAATAATTTCAGGTGGTTGTAAAATGTTTTTGTACCCCCTAATTATTGACAATAGCCTTCTTTCAAGATATATTTACCATTAAAAAAATAAATACTATGGTTTTAGTGGCCGGGTTGATCAAAATCCGTCCAGAATCGTTTAGGGTGAATATATTAACATGGCGTACATAACTCGTAAACAAATTAAAGGCGTCACCTATTATTATGCTGAAGAGAGTGAACGGATTGATGGAAGGACTCGAAGAAAATGACAGAAATATTTAGGCCCTTTGCATAAAATAATGGCTGCATTGGACGGTCTTCCATCCAAACCCAAAATCCTGACAAAAGAAAATAAAAATTTTAAAGCGGGAAATCAAACTCAGATGGAAAAAACTGAAAAAGCTTTCAAAAGAACTTGAACACCTGGCCTCAAATATAATCATTGAAATTGCAAAAATTCATAATTGTTCAACCATAGTTATCGAAGATCTCAGAGGGCTTAACGGCAAAAAATTTGCCGGCAGGCTTAACCGAAGGATTTACAGAAGAATCAGGGCCGGTATTTTTGAAAAGCTGACATACAAGGCAGACCTCATTGGAAAAATAGTAAAGACAGTATCTCCTGCCTGGACCTCTCAATTCTGCCCCAAATGCGGTAATCGTGGAAATCATAAACATTACGGTGAGTTCACCTGCTCGCATTGCGGGTATTCAGGAAACAGAGATTACATAGCAACGCAGAATATTGCACGAAAATTTTTTCAAATTTCGCTTAAAAGTTCAACAGGTTTTGGTTATATATCAAAAACTGCCAGCGCCGCTGTTACCGCTGGGGAATTTTTGAGTAAGATAGACGGATGGCTTAACGGATGGAAAAAATGTCTGAATGTTGCCCCTTTCATTGTTAAAATGAAAAACTGGAAGGCGTATCCGTTAATTGTATAAATGAGCATATTTGTCTATGTTTGTAGTGATAAAAAGTAACCGGTGGATAGTGTGGTCTGCTTTGGTGTTCTGATTGATCAAGCAATAGACATTATACCGATTTTTCATACAATACCTTCGCCAATTATGCTGTTTTTAAAGGCTGATGAATACAGCCTATGCTGCAGACCTCTTCATATAACTGAGAAATAAAATTGAATCCCTCAAAATGAGGATCATATTTTAATATATTTTT
>NZ_JACADJ010000093.1 GCF_013389365.1 Desulfobacter latus | reverse complement strand
ATCAGCAATGGTAAATCGAGGTATGGCAAGTTAAAGAAAAGGCGAAATCAGATAAAAGCCCCCAATTTTTTATTATAACATGAAAATTTTAGATATTTATCAATTCATTTGCAAACCACTATAGTTGCTTGAGGCCACCCGCACAGGTCGAAAACTTGATAGTCGAGTTTAATGCAGGAACACGGTGTCAGGCAGGGAGATCGGCCGGAGATCGGCAGCCAAGGGGTGGTATCTGAAATCTTGAGTGGAAAGCGCAGGCTTAACACCCGGCAGGTGAAGGTACTAGGAAGACGGTTTAAAGTTTCGCCTGTGGTGTTTATTTAAAACAGACTTCAAATGGAAGTTCTAACATTGACACACAATCAGTGTGCACTTATAATGCATTTAAATAACAGCCATAGGCCAACATAGTCTATTATCACATAGGCTCAACCCACAACAAAATATGAAAATAATTAAACAGCTTATTGGGACTTTTATATATAAGAGCAACAAGGAGATTTACAATGCCCAATATCACCATTTCATTAGATACGGAACTGCTGCATTCAGGACGAGAATACGCAAAGCAACACCAGACTTCCCTGAATGCACTGATCAGAAAATTGTTGGAGCAAACCGTCGTGCCCCAGTCAATGGAGTGGATTGATTCATGTTTCGAGCTCATGGATCGGACAAAGGCGGATTCCAGCGGCCGGACCTGGAACAGGGACGATTTATATGACCGCTAAAATATTTATCGACACCAACATTCTTGTTTATGCTCTGGATCAATATGATCCTGAAAAGCAACATAAAAGTCGGACGCTTCTCCGTCAAGTGGCCCAAGGGCCCGGAGGCGTTATTTCCACCCAGGTCATGCAGGAATTTTACGTTACAGCCACAAAAAAGCTTAAGGTTGATGCCCTGATTGTCAAAGATATTTTACACTCGTTTTCCCATTTTGAGGTTGTATTGATTTTGCCTGAAATCATTGACCGGGCCATTGACTGCCAGGTCCTGAATAAGATTTCCTTCTGGGATGCTCTCATTGTATCGGCGGCGCAAAGTGCCCGTTGTGAAAAGATCTGGACCGAGGATTTGAATCCCAGCCAAATCTTTCAGGGAGTAAAAATAGAAAATCCGTTGATTGTGTAATTGCTGCATCCGGAGGCCAGGTCGGAATTCTTTTAAAGAGATTTTACGGCCTTGATCATTATTTCGGCCAATGCGTGGAAGTTAGGTTGGGTTGAGGAACGAAACCCAACAAATACAAAATGTTGGGTTTCACTTCGTTCAACCAAACCTACACGGTGGTCCAAATGATGATCAAGGCCAAACGCATCTTTTCCGTGGCCCATTCAAAAGCGGAATATGACCGGCAGGTATCTTTTCTTGACAGCCTTTTGGATGAAATCGGAGAGGACGAAGCGCATCCGCTGGCCTCTCTGGTCGAGACCATTGGCAGTTTAGTGGAAACTTATGAAACCGCCCACTTGCCGGAACATGAGGGCGCACCAGTTGACATCTTGACGTGTTTAATGCAGGAACACGGTGTCAGGCAGGTAGATCTGCCGGAGATCGGCAGCCAAGGGGTTTGAGAGAAATTGCTGAAGCCAAAGCTAAAGGAATCAAGCTCCCCGGTGCCAGAGGCCTTTTAGAAGAACTGTAAAGTCAACTACCCCTCGGTTGGTTCGGTTTGACATGCAGAAGATACAGAATCCTGAAATATCTGGTGTTGCGTATCAGTAAGGTGAACTCATGGGCTACGAGGTGCGGGAATACCTTCTGGAAAAGTGGGGCAGAACGTGTGCCTACTGCGGAAAAACAGATACTTTGTTGGAGATTGAATATATCGTTCCAAAATCGAAAGGCGGTTCCAACAGAGTCCGCAATCTGACACTGGCCTGTACGGCGTGCAACAGGAAGAAGGGGAACAAGTCGCTCGAACAGTTCCTTTCAAGGAAATCGGGACTGTTGAAGATAATTCAAAAGCAGTTCGGCGTGCCACTCAAGGATGCGGGAGCCGTCAACACTACCCGAACGGACTTATTCCGTACCCTGAAAAAAACCCTTTATGACCAAGCCTGCAAAAATTGCAGTGCTCTCCCCCTCCAAAAAAAAATGAACACCACAAGCGAAACCCCGAATCATTCTCCTATTGCCTTCATCTGCCGGGTGTTAAGCCTACGCTTCCCGCTCAAAATTTCAGATACAACTCCTTGGCAAAAAGTTGAAGAAGATTTGTTAACAATTTTTTGAAACTTGACAACATATTTTGAAGTAATTATCGTAATTACAATATTAATTTTTTTATAGTTCAGGAGATATTATCATGGATAGTCAACTACCCCTCGGCTGAAGACCGAGGGGCTTGAAAAGGCCCCAAAGTTGACCAGTCTAAGTGCTTCGAGTACTACGTTAGATCGGAAACAGGTACCCTGGGGTGCTTGCCAGCCCCAGGCTCTACGGCAAGTGGTTAAACAGGTTTAAGGGGTTAAGCCGGTGCTGCTTGCGCCAAACCCGATCATAACATTGACGAGGCAAACATTACCCCGGAAACGGGTGTTGAGCCCTGGCATATGGCTGTTTAAATATTATATGCCTTTTACAAAAAACATTTTTAACCAAAAAGGAGGGCGGCAATTCCTCCCCTGAGCTGAAGACTCAGGGGTTTCCTTGCCGCATTTTATGAAATATATTTCGCTGACCTCAATCCAACGATAGGTAGTGAAATACAAAAAATCCGCCCAGTTGTCATAGTAAGTCA
Source organism: Desulfobacter latus (assembly GCF_013389365.1). Taxonomy (GTDB): domain Bacteria; phylum Desulfobacterota; class Desulfobacteria; order Desulfobacterales; family Desulfobacteraceae; genus Desulfobacter; species Desulfobacter latus. Next base: position 9,305 of record NZ_JACADJ010000093.1, on the reverse strand, counting down.
GGATGAAATGAATAAATACCTGGAAACAATAGTTATTTGTCCATTGACATCAAAATTGCATCCAAAATGGCAAACACGCCTTCAAATCAAATGTGTAAACAAGAATGCCGAAATCGCTGTTGATCAAATTCGGGCTATCAGCAAACAACGATTAAAAACAAAGATTGATCAGCTACCCGACAATAAGGCTGCTCAGCTACGTAAGCTGATCACTGACATGTACGGAGAATAAAATTCTTTTTTTAGAATATCTCTTAACCGGCATTTTGTAAAATCTCTTTAAAAGAATTCAGCAATTCTCAATTTGGATTTTATCTTTACATATCAAATCTTTAACCCATTTGGTTGATTTTAACCAAAGTCATGTTTTCTCCTTTTTTCATCGATTTGCTTTGAAATTCAAATTTTAGTTTTTTATTGTCAAAAAAAATTTTTAGCATATCTAATTGAAAAAATTGAGAATTTTTGAATTGTTCCAAATTTAGAATTGCTGAAAAGAATTCCAACCTGGCCTCCGGATGCAGCAATTACACAATCAACGGATTTTCTATTTTTACTCGCTTCGTCAATGTTCAGCAGACTTCCTAATGTGGTTGACCGCCCCTACCTCACAGGGCTTTTACAGTGCCACGACAGGGCAACGGACTGGCGAATACATCCGAGGGTGTCTATTTCATGTCGAACGTAGTCCCTAATAAAGAGACTCAGGCTAGTCAACTTGGGCTTTTACAAGCCCCTTCTGAATCTCTGATTCAGGAGGGGTAGTTGACATAAACACCACAGGCGAAACACCGAATCGTTTTCCTAATGCCTTCATCTGCCGGGTGTTGAGTCTGCGCTTTCCGCTCAAAATTTCAGATACAACCCTTTCCGGCATGAAGGGAAGTAATAATGCCCATTCCTGATCCGATAGCTCTCTTGATTTCCGTGCCATATGTTCCTCCGTCATGATTGGAATTTTCCATCTCTATGGACTCTATGGAAAATATAATCACAATTTTGGAATTGTCAGACAGAACCTAACCTTATTCGTTGGGCATATTATTTTCATGACTGCAACTCGGGTACGCAGTAGGTCTTAATATTTTTCAGTTCATTTCTTTCAGTTAACTTTGTCTGATATAAATCCCATCTTAATTGTAAATTCATCCAGAAATCTTCCGACATTCCAAAAAATTTTGCCAATCGCAGGGCTGTACTCGGCGTTATGCCTCTCTTACCTTTTACAATTTCATTAACCCTTTGATATGGAACATGTATTGAATTTGCCAGTTCCTTTTGGGTTATTCCCATCGGAGTTAAAAATTCTTCAATTAGCATTTCGCCTGGATGAGTAGGCTCTCTATGTGTTGGTATTCTAATCATAAAATGCGGCAAGGAAACCCCTGATTCTTTAGCTCAGGAGAGGAATTGCCGTCCTCCTTATAATAATTTAGTAGCCCAGGCACCGGACCTTAGCACGTCGTATTGTAGGAATAGCCGTCAGATGCGTGAAGCAGCCTGCAATATTTCCAGCTAATGCCCTGTACTGTTTTGTCCACTGTTTTAATGTTAAACGAACCGCTTTTTCTGACAGCGACACGTCCGGTGTACGTTCCAACCTTTTTGCCGGAAGTGACAACCGCCTTGACGATGTCGCCCGTCTGAAATCCTTTGACTTTTTTCTCAGTTGACTTTGCTGTTGTCCGGGGGAACCCGAACCTGTTTACCCTGCACATCTGCCTTGAGCCATGACCGTCTGCCTTTAAAATCAACACGGTTTTATCGATCTGAAACATCTTTTCAGGTGTGCTTTTTCCGACACAGGCGGCATCGAGCCAATGCGTTTTGTGAAGTCCCCTGGTCGTCCGGTTGAATTTTGTCAGACCGCCGGAGCCTGTTTCAACCGGCAGTCCGGTTTTTTTCAAGGTACGGAACAAGTCCCATCGGGTCGTGTTGACGGCACCCGCATCCTTGAGCGGCACTTTGGACTGCTTTTGAATTCGCTTCAACAGTCCCGGTTTTCCTTGAAAGGAACTGTTCTTCTGTATTTTCTGCATGTCAAACCGAACCAACTCCATTGAAATTGCCTGAATATTGCAAAACCGGCACAACCGGTTGACCCAGGTTTCGATATTGTGAACCCGGCTTTTTAATGAAGGCGGCAAACATCCTTTCGCCCTGGTCCGGTTATCAAAGCGCGGTTTTCGGTATCGCGTTTTCCGGTTTCTCCGGGATCTTCTGATGGCTCGTCTTGATTCCAGATTATTTTTGATCTGCTGGCCTCGATAATCGTCGTTAATCACGGCAATTCCGGTCTCTCTACTGCCCGGATCAATCTTGATCCGCAATGGGTTTGATGCCACGTCCAAGACTTTCTCTTTCAAAATGATCGTGAAAGGGAACTGTCTGAAAACTGCGGCTGTTCCTTCTGTTAAAAGCAATCTTGCCTTTGCCGGATGTATCGGATTCTGCGGCTTTTTGTTTGTATCCAGAACAAATACGCTCAATTTTAAAATCCTCTTGTTTCCAAGGTAATGTTTGCCGCGTCAATGTTATGACCGGGTTTGGCGCAAGCAGCACCGGCTTAACCCCTTAAACCTGTTTAACCACTTACCGTAGAACCTGGAGCTGGCGAGCACCCCAGGGTACCTGTTTCCGATCTAACGTAGTACTCGAAGCACTTAGACTGGTCAACTTTGGGGCTTTTTCAAGCCCCTCGGTCTTCAGCCGAGGGGTAGTTGACAAACTATACCACAATATTAACAAGGGTCTGTTTTTTACAAATCACAATAATTTTACGGATCTCTTTTCCTTCGGTGTACTTGATAATTTTTGAATCTCCAAGGGCGGCGGATTTAATCTCATCTTCACCTGAATCGGCGCTCATGGAAAATTTTGCCCGCAATTTTCCGTTCACTTGAACCACAACAAGCACCTCATCGGTTTCCATGGAATCTTTTCTGAATTCAGGCCAGGGCTGTTCCAGAATAGAGCCCTGGTTTCCCATCCGGCCAAACAACTCCTCGCAAAAATGAGGAATAATGGGACTGAGCAAAAGCAGTACGTTTTCAAGGCAGCACCAGACCACGGATTTGAGTTCATCATCCGCTGTCTCAAGTTCAACCGCGTACATGGCATTGACCAGTTCCATGACTGCGGCAATGGCCGTATTAAAATGAAAATTGGTTTCAATATCCGCGGTTACTTTCTGGATCGTCTGATTGACCTTGATATACAGTTGCTTTGCCTGATCCGCCTTAAGCGCACCTGCCGGCCCTTTGTACGCGTCAATTCCCTGGATGCTCTCCATGCAGGTCAACGCCAGACGCCAGACACGGTTGACAAACCGGTTACTGCCTTCAACGCCGTCCTCGCTCCACTCCAGGTCCCTTTCAGGGGGGGCGGCAAACAGACAGAACAACCGGGTCACGTCGGCCCCGTATTTTTCCAGAAGCTCATTGGGATTGACCACGTTTTTCTTGGATTTGGACATTTTAATCACACGTCCGACATCCACATCCTTGCCGCACATGCTACACACAAGCGTTCCATCCTGTTTCTCACCCTGTTCCGGAAACAGGTACCCATGCTCGGGACAGGTCATGGTCTCCTTGCACACCATGCCCTGGGTTAAAAGCCGGGTAAATGGTTCCTTAAAGGGCACAAGTCCCAGGGTATTGAGAACCCGCATAAAATACCGGGAATAGAGAAGATGCAGCACGGCATGCTCCACACCGCCGATATACTGATCCACGGGCATCCAGTATTCCACGGCCTTGGGATCAAATATGCCCTGGTCATACCGGGGAGAGCAATAGCGCAGATAATACCAGGAAGATTCGACAAAGGTATCCATGGTATCGGTATCCCTTCTGGCATCTTCCCGGCCGCAGACAGGACAGGTGGTCCTGGCAAAATAGTCCAGGGTCGGCAACGGAGATCCGCCTTTATCCAGCAGGCTGACATCTTCGGGCAGGATAATGGGCAGATCCGTTTCCGGCACCGGCACCACCCCGCATGAGGGGCAGTGGATCACCGGAATGGGGGTACCCCAGTACCGCTGGCGGGAAATGCCCCAGTCCCGCAGACGGAAAGATACCGCCCGCTTGCCGATGCCGGACTCTTCGAGCCAGTCCGCCATTTTTTCAATGGCCTCCTTGCTGTCCATACCGTTAAATTGGCCGGAGTTGGTCATAACGCCGCGGTCGGCATAGGCCTCAGTCATGGTTGCACCGTCAAGGCTTTCCCCTTCCGGCTGCACCACCACCCGGACCTCAAGTCCGTATTTTCGGGCAAAATCAAAGTCCCGCTGGTCACCGGAGGGTACGGACATGATGGCACCTGTGCCATACCCCATTAAAACGAAATTGGCCGTATAAACAGGAATCTTTTCTCCAGTGGCCGGATTGATACAATAGGCGCCGGTGAATACCCCTTCTTTTTCATATTTTTCAATGCCTTCGGCAGAGCGTTCCTGTCCGGACACCTTTGCGACAAACTCGGAGACGGCCGTCTCCTGATCCGTGCCCCTGGACAAGGTTTCCACCAGGTGATGCTCCGGTGCCAGACACATGAAAGTGGCGCCGAAGATGGTGTCGGGACGGGTGGTGAACACATTGACCACCGCGTCACTGCCATCCACCTTAAAATCAAGCGAAGCGCCCACGCTTTTGCCGATCCAGTTTTTCTGCATGGTGGTGACATTGTCCGGCCAACCGGGAAGTTGATCACAATGGACCAGAAGATCTTCGGCATAATCGGTTATCTTAAAAAACCACTGCCACAATTTTTTTTGCTGAACCACCTGGGAACACCGCCAGCACTTATCCTGCTCAACCTGCTCATTGGCCAGCACCGTCTGACATTTTTCACACCAGTTTACATAGGATTCCTTGCGGTAGGCCATGCCCTTTTCAAGCATTTTTAAAAACAGCCACTGTTCCCAGCGGTAGTATTCCGGCCGGCAGGTGGCAATTTCCCTGTCCCAGTCATAGGAAAACCCCATTTTTTTAAGCTGCGCCCGCATGGACCGGATATTGTCATAGGTCCAGGCAGCCGGATGGATATTATTGTCAATGGCCGCATTCTCTGCGGGCATACCAAAGGCATCCCACCCCATGGGATGAATGACATTAAAGCCTCTCATGCGCTTGTAACGGACCACCACATCTCCGATGGTGTAATTGCGCACATGCCCCATATGAATTTTCCCCGAAGGGTAAGGAAACATTTCAAGCAGATAATATTTTTCCCTGGACGCATCTTCTTCGACTTTGAAAAGCTGGGTATTTTTCCAGTATTCCTGCCATTTGGGCTCGACCTGGGAAGGGATGTACCGTTCCTCCATTATTTTCATTCCTTTCAAAAAGCATCTATAATTTATCGTTGAACTTTTTTAGATGCCACAACACAGGTGAAATAGCAAAGGTATTTATGCAGCAATTCTAAATTTATTCTCACACAAAGGCTTAAAGACACGAAGGGGTTTAAGATCGTAGGGGCAATCCCCCTGTGGTTGCCCTCGTTAGGGCAGGCACGGGGGCCTGCCCCTACAGCGGCCGACGTTAGAACCAATCCCGCGCCTTTTCCGCCACCAGTTCTTTAACATGCCGGGAGTGGTCAATCAATTTAGGTGTTGGTTGGATATTTGCTATAAACACTTTTAGGGTGGGACACATGTTTAAATTTTTTTAAATTTTAAATCGGCTGAAGCCGCGACAGATACATTGCCGGATCTTTCCGATGTCTGCTCGGAATTGCCGGACATCTGCTCGGAAATAGCAGACAACTCCGTGGAAGAAGATGTCAGCGTCTGGGTACCGGATATAATATCACCTAACATGGCCCGTAGATTTTTAGGGGTGTGCTTACAGACACACCCGGGCAGGTGTTTCTTTGGGAGAGAGTTTGGAGATTCTTTGAAGATGGGAAGGCAAATGACGGCAACTGCTGGTGCGCCCATCGGCAGTTTTATGCTGTTAAAAGACTGTAGATGCGTATCGCAAAGGTTGTTAAAGTAGCACACGGCATACAAGCCAAGGGTATCTTTCAATAAGGATGTATTTTCTTTTGACTCGGAAAAAGAACAGTACTTTCCGGGCGGATACTCAAGGATATATGCTATGAAATAACTGTAAATTTCATTAATGCTAAAACAACCGGGCGGCCCCGCAAGGCTTAGCCTCAGAAATGCTTGAGCCGTATGACGGGAAACTGTCACGTACGGTTCTGAGGGGGCCTGGGGTAGATAACTACCCCCGGCTACCCGATTTAAACAATACGGATAGGCTGAATCCAAAATTCAATTTGTTAATTTGATGTTCTAGTGTTATATATGAAACCATGATGAGAGTTGTAATAGATACAAACATATTGGTTTCTGCCATGAAATCTGACATGGGAGCATCATATGCTCTCATTTCAACACTCCCATCAAAAAAATTCGATTTCTATATTTCAGTTCCCTTGTATTTAGAATATCAAGATGTTTTGACAAGGCCTGAACATATGACGGGTAAAAATACGAAAGAAGAAATTTTAGCTTTTTTGCGTTACTTGTGCAAAGTAGCTGAACACCAAAAAATTTTTTATTTATGGCGTCCATGGCTAAAAGATCCAAAGGATGATTTAGTTTTAGAATTAGCAGTAGCTTCACAGTGTGAATATATTATCACATATAATCTGAAAGATTTTTCCAATATTCAAAACTTTGGGGTGAAGCCAATCAGACCAAAAGAATTTCTTCCTATTATCAGGGAGGTGTAAAATGGGTAGCACATTAACTTTAAGACTTCCTAAATCTCTTCACAATTCACTAAAACAACAGGCTAAAGCTGATGGGGTATCTATTAATCAATTTTTGGTTACTGCTGCTGCAGAAAAATTATCTGCATTAATGACCCATGACTATTTGGAAAGAGAAGCCGAAAAAGGAAGTCGTGAGGACTTTTTAAGAGTATTAAAGAATGTTCCCCACGTAGAACCTGAAAGTTATGACAAATTGTAATGTATTGATAATAAAACAAAAAAATGGGTATAACAAAGCCCTGCTCGTGCCCAGTTAAATCCGAATCGTTGGAATTCCACTGAATGGGAGGATGAAACTCGATAATGTTACCCAGTGGGTGCAAGTCCCACATGAGCAAAGCTTAGCCCGCAGCTCATTAGTGAAATCCACAGGCAAAACCGGTAACGGAGGTCTGAGGCTGGATGGAACAAGATTGCAGGCTCTGTACTGAGCCCCGAAAAATGTATAGTTGTGGTCTATAGGGATAAACCCTGCAATTGCAGGGGGAAAGCCGACGCATTCCAGCGTGACGGAAGGCAGCAGACTTACAGGTGCTATGGCAAGCCTGAAAGTCACCACCGGGGTCTTCGACCAGGGCATGTTCTCAAAGGGGTAGCTCGGGAACTGGGGAGAGCCAATTGGTTCCCTGTAGAAAAAGAAAGGTACCAGGAGATCCAGCCTATGGCAAAATCCCGGCATCAGCATGGAATCCCCGCCACGCAGATGAGTCCGCCGCAAGCGGAAACACAAACATGAAAGACGGGCAACGCAAGGTAACGAGGGCGGATAGTTAAGAGCGAACAAACCCGTGATGACCAATTGGCAGTCTTAGCCGTTGCCCAGATACGTAAAAAGTGTTATGAGCTGAATATCAACTGGATTTTAAGTGCAGATATTACCGGACTATTTGACAATATTGACCATGGCCTGCTCCGGGATCTGATCCGGATCAGGGTAAAAGTTATATACGCCAATCGGGGTGTCGCCTGATTGGTCGACGGCTCGGTAAAAGAGCCTGAGTCGAGGAACCGTATGAGGGAAATCTTCACGTACGGAGTACCGGTTTTGAATGGGATGAAGGAAACAACACCAAAAATTGGGACAGGCATGACGTCGCCACATTGGAATGTGAACAAATTTTCTTCAACAAACCGCTCATAATCAAATATGATAAGCACCATTCTATTGTTGAAGACCGCTATTATGTGCTTGGTCGAACAGACATGAATCGTTTGCTTTTTGCTGTCTTCACCATTCGAAATGATAAAATAAGAATCATATCCGCTCGTGACATGACCGATGTGGAAATGGAAAGGTATCTAAGATGAAAGATGAAAAAGAAAATACCTAAATTCAGCAGTGAAGCCGAAGAACGCAAATTTTGGCAAGAAAATGATTCTTCTGATTATATGGATTGGTCTGATGCAGAGAATGTTGTGTTTTCGAAACTAAAACCTTCAACTCGGAAAATTTCTATCCGGTTGCCTGAATCCATGATTGAGGATTTGAAAGTATTGGCAAACAAAAAGGATGTTCCGTATCAGTCTCTTTTAAAGATTTTTCTTTCTGAACGGATCGACTCGGAAATGCGGTACTAATGAGCACAATCGGGATAGGACTCCCCATCACTGAGGAGCCCTCCCACACCACCCGGTATACGGATCGCGTACCAGGGCGGTTCAGCTGATTTTAAGAATCAGTTCCCGGGCAGATATAATCCTTTCTCAATAAAATATCTTTCAGGCATGGCAATGGCCACCCATTTGATTTTGCTCATCTGCCGGTACTTTTTCCGGGCATTGCCGCAAAGCATGGCATCATGGTGAGCAATACCAAGTTTCTCAAGGTTCCGAACCCTGGTTTTAGGATTTTTCCATTGTTTCCAGACAAAACTTCGCAGCCTTCGCATTATCCAGATTTTGAGACCTTTGAGGAAGGATTGGGCCTCTGTAAGCCGGAAATAATTCCACCATCCCCGAAAATATTGGTTCAGTTCCTGAATGATCTGCCACAGGCTTTTACCCCGCTTGCGGCTGGTTAATTCCCGGACTTTATCCTTGAACCGTTTCATGCTCTTGGCGTGAATCCGAATCTTGGACTGCCCACACATTTGGAAATATGTGAATCCGAGGGATTTGCGTAACTACGGTCTGCTGACAGCACTTTTGTCCTGGTTTACTTTAAGCTTGAGTTTCACGGTCAGAAACCTGGTGATACTCTGCATAACCCTTTCGGCCGCTTTCCGGCTTTTGCAGAAGATCATAAAGTCATCGGCATAACGGACATCGGTGCCCTCGTTTCTCCAGTTCCTTATCCAGCTCATCAAGGACGATGTTGGACAGCAAAGGAGATGTAAATAGTTATTGATTTTATATCTATTATTATCTATATTAACTCATTATGAGTAATATTTACAGAATAAACGAATTTGCAAAAAGAATAGGGAAATCTGCATCGACATTGCGACGCTGGGATGCTGAAGGCCGATTAGTTGCCAAGCGAACGCCGACAGGTCAGCGGTATTATGATGAATCAG
>NZ_JACADJ010000092.1 GCF_013389365.1 Desulfobacter latus | reverse complement strand
AACCTGGAGCTGGCGAGCACCCCAGGGTACCTGTTTCCGATCTAACGTAGTGCTCGAAGCACTTAGACTGGTCAACTTTGGGGCTTTTTCAAGCCCCTCGGTCTTTAGCCGAGGGGTAGTTGACTTCTTTTACATTCTGGTATCCTATTTGCGTTTTGTATAATCTTGGAACTCCACATTCGCTTATTTTTTTTAGTGTTTTGTTAATTTTTAAAACACAATATATTGTGTTTTAATACTTTTTATCAGAAAAATTATGTCATATTTGGAACCCAAAACCATAATTATTTTATGCAAAAAATAAACCATATAAGAATTGAAAGTTAAAATTAATCAGGATTTTAATTTTTTAGGCAAATAATGACTCCCCATGATTATAAATTGGCTTTTCTGATTTCAAAATAAGCGAATGGGGAGTTGGAATATAAAAATAATAAAGGTTTCTCCCATGGCTAATAGTCTTTACATCACGACGACTGAAACCCGGAACGGAAAAATTCTTGTCGTTCTTGGCATTATGCAGCTTTTGCTTAAAGATATCCGGGTTGTGGGATTTTTCAGGCCAATCATCAATCCAAGCGAGAGAGACGCCAGGGACCACGATATCGATTTGGTACTTTCCAACTTTAATATTGGGCTGCAGTATGAGGAAACCTATGCCTATACTTTGGAAGAGGCCAAGCAGATGGTCAATTCCGGTCGTCAGGCAGAAATGATGAAAACCATTTTAGACAAGTATAAGGTCCTTGAGGAAAAATGCCGTTTTGTCCTGTGCGAAGGCACTGATTTCGCAGCCGGTTCCGAGGCCTTTGAATTTGATATCAATGCTATGATTATTGCAGATTTAGGGTGTCCGGCACTGGTGGTCTCCTATGGACATAAAAAGGATGCTCAACACATGATAACCTCATGTCAACTCTCTGTGGAAAGCTTATACCACAAAGGGGTGGATGTGTTGGCCGTGATGGTTAACCGGGTGGCCCCCGAATTTTTGCAGCCCCTCAAAATTGCTTTGGACGAAGCAATCGACCGTCCTGAAGTCCTGGTTTATACCATTCCGGAAACCGAAGCGTTAAGCCGTCCTTCGTTTCGGGACTTGATCCCGGCCGTGGATGCCCAGGTTTTGTACGGCAGGTTAGGGCTTGAAAATCAGATTTCAGGATGTGTGATTGCGGATATGCGGGTCCCTAATTTTCTGGCACACATTAAAAATAACTACCTGGTGGTTACTTCCGGGGACCGCTCCAGTATTGTTATTACGAGTATTGCCTCCCGGCTTTCCATGGCCTATCCAGATATCGCAGGTATTCTGGTTACCGGTGGCATTTCCATTCCCGATTCCATCCTTCGACTTATCCGTGAATGGAAGGAATTGCCTGTTCCCATTCTGCTGACCCGGATGGACACCCAAAAGGCGATTAAGGTTGTTGACCAAATTGGCGTCAGGATTTCCCCGGACGATCCCCGACGCATTGCCCTGGCCCTAAATGTTTTTGAGGCGAACGTGGATGCTGCATCTTTAAGGCAGCGGCTGGCAGCCAGAAAGTCGATGAGTATCACGCCCCAAATGTTTGAATACAGCCTTATTGAAAAAGCCAAAAAGGCGCCCCAGCATATTGTGTTACCCGAAGGCAATAGCGACAGAATTCTTAAAGCCGCTGATATACTTCTAAGACGCTCTTTTTGTGATATCACCATTTTAGGCCAATCCGAAGCGATTGAGCGCAGGGTCAAGGAGGTGGGGCTAAACCTGTCCCAGGCTCGGATTATTCAACCCGATACCAGCCCTTGGCTGGACGATTATGCCCGGACGTATTTTAAATTGCGCAAATACAAGGGCGTGACCCTGGATATGGCAAGGGACACCATGACGGATCCGTCTTACTTCGGCACCATGATGGTGCATAAAGGTAATGCTGACGGTATGGTATCAGGTTCTGTGAACACCACGGCCCGCACCATTGTTCCTGCATTTCAGATCATCCCCAAGCTACCCGGTTCTTCCATTGTGTCCTCTGTTTTTCTCATGTGCCTGAAAGACAGGGTTCTGGTATTTGGCGACTGTGCAGTCAACCCCAACCCCACAGCTTCCCAGCTGGCCGAGATTGCGGTGACATCAGCCGAAACCGCGTCCATTTTCGGCATTGAACCCCGGGTGGCCATGCTCTCTTATTCTACGGGATCTTCAGGCACAGGCGCAGATGTGGACAAGGTGATCCAGGCCACGGCCATGGCCCGGGAAAAGGCCCCGGATCTTCCCATCGAAGGCCCTATTCAGTATGATGCCGCCATTGACCCGACCGTAGCCATGACCAAGCTGCCCGACTCCCAGGTAGCCGGACGGGCCACCGTATTTATTTTCCCGGATTTGAATACCGGGAACAATACGTACAAAGCGGTTCAGCGTGCCTCGGAAAAGGCTGTGGCCATCGGTCCTGTACTCCAGGGAATGAAACGACCCATTAATGATTTAAGCCGGGGATGTACCGTGCCGGATATTGTGAATACCGTGGCGATCACCGCCATCCAGGCCCAGGCCGGGAAAGCACAAATTTAAGACCATTTCCAATAAAAATGTATGATGAATGTTGCCGGACTGCGGCGCATATGATATTTCCCTGGGATTCAAACTAACTGATTTCCATGGAGGAAATAAAAATATGGAAGAATGTCCCTGCGGAAGCAACCTTGCCTATGCCGAATGCTGCGACCCCATTATTACCGGCGCACAACCTGCCCGGACGGCACAAGAGCTTATGCGTGCCCGTTATACCGCCTATACAATAGCTGATACGGAATTTATTTTTAACACCACCCATCCGGATCACCGGGACGGATACGACCATGCCGGAACAGAAGCGTGGGCACAAAATTCCGAGTGGCTGGGTCTTGAAGTTGTTTCTACAGAAGCCGGTTGTTCTGAAGACCAGGACGGTACGGTTGAATTCATAGCCACTTTCCGGACAAACGGCGTTGTTCAAAAACACCATGAACTTGGTCGATTTTTAAAGCAGGAGGATGCCTGGCTGTTCACCACCGGTGATATTGTAAAACCCAAACCTGCTGTTTCCACCAAGGTAGGCCGTAATGAACCTTGCCCCTGCGGAAGCGGACGCAAGTATAAGAAATGCTGCGGTAAATAGGCGCTAAAGCTAAAGCCTATGGGCAAAAATAAAATGATTTGTCGCAGGAACTGCCGTATTTTATATTAAAAGGACGTTCCTGCGCTCATTTGATAATCATAGCCCTAAAATGTGATTATTCTGTATTCTTTTTCGATGAATGCGCCCATGGAAGGATGATTGGCCATATCCCCGACCAGGGCGATGCCTTCCTTTTCAATGGGGCCTAGGGCGTCAAGTTTGGTTGCACAGGCCTTGCATGCGCCGTAAATAAGGCCGGCATCCTTTGCTTTTTGGTAAAGGGGGTTTAAAAAATGCCCTGATTCAGACATAGGCCCCACAAGTTTGACGGATTCGCCTTCCAAAACAATGCATCCTTCCTGCCCCCGCTGTTTTAGGTCAAGGGCGTTGAGAAGTACGTGTACAAAGCATAAAGGGTCTCCCCGGAATGCAAACAATACGGTTTTTTTCATAAAATACGGCAAGGAAACCCCTGAGTCTTTAGCTCAGGGGAGGAATTGCCGCCCTCCTTATAATTAAGATATTAGCCCAGGCACCGGACCTTAGCACGTCGTATTGTAAGAATAGCCGTCAGATGCGTGAAGCAGCCTGCAATATTTCCAGCTAATGCCCTGTACTGTTTTGTCCACTGTTTTAATGTTAAACGAACCGCTTTTTCTGACAGCGACACGCCCGGTGTACGTTCCAACCTTTTTGCCGGAAGTAACAACCGCCTTGACGATGTCGCCCGTCTGAAACCCTTTGACTTTTTTCTCAGTTGACTTTGCTGTTGTCCGGGGGAATCCGAACTTGTTTACCCTGCACATCTGCCTTGAGCCATGACCGTCTGCCTTTACAATCAACACGGCCTTATCGATAATAGGCACACGTTCTGTCCCATTTTTCCAGAAGGTATTCCCGTACCTCATAACCCATGAGTTCCCCCTGCTGATACGCGACACCGGATATTTCGGGATTCTGTATTTTCTGCATGTCAAACCGAACCAACTCCATTGAAATTGCCTGAATATTGCAAAATCGGCACAACCGGTTGACCCAGGTTTCGATATTGTGAACCCGGCTTTTTAATGAAGGCGGCAGCCATCCTTCCGCCCTGGTCCGGTTATCAAAGCGCGGTTTTCGGTATCGCGTTTTCCGGTTTCTCCGGGATCTTCTGATGGCTCGTCTTGATTCCAGATTATTTTTGATCTGTTGGCCTCGATGTCTCAGTTCCATGGCAAAAATAATCTCTCCGGAATCGTCGTTAATCACGGCAATTCCGGTCTCTCTACTGCCCGGATCAATCTTGATCCGCAATGGGTTTGATGCCACGTCCAAGACTTTCTCTTTCAAAATGATCGTGAAAGGGAACTGTCTGAAAACTGCGGCTTTCCCTTCTGTTAAAAGCAATCTTGCCTTTGCCGGATGTACCGGATTCTGCGGCTTTCTATTTGTATCCAGAACAAATACGCTCAATTTTAAAGTCCTCTTGTTTCCAAGGTAATGTTTGCCGCGTCAATGTTATGACCGGGTTTAGCGCAAGCAGCACCGGCTTAACCCCTTAAACCTGTTTAACCACTTACCGTAGAACCTGGAGCTGGCGAGCACCCCAGGCACCCCAGGGTACCTGTTTCCGATCTAACGTAGTGTTCGAAGCACTTAGACTGGTCAACTTTGGGGCTTTTTCAAGCCCCTCGGTCTTTAGCCGAGGGGTAGTTGACGATAATACTCCTGATTTTGGGTTTTAGAGCCTGTTTGCCCATTTTTTTCGATTACTCTGTTTTCTTCTCCCAGAAATTACGGCTTTCCTGGAGGATATCACTGATATCGTCATCAATCTCCCGGCCGGTCTCTTTGGTTTCCGTGTCCTCACTTTCCAAGTCAATATCCGTCAGCTCATCAACGCTTAAATCTTCTATATCATTTTCTTTGGGTGAATCATCAATCCGTTCATCACCGTCATCAGCTTCAAGAATTTCTGACTCTTCCTGATCAACGGTAGAGTCACTTTCAAGGTCTTCAGTTTCCAGTCCGGGTTCAGCACCCTGGGAATCATCAGGCAAATCCTCCGATTCCCGAACCTCTGCCTGGGGTTTTTCAGGCGTGTTACCCAATTCATCATCATAATTCGGAAGGTTTATGGACAAATCGTCATCCAAATCTGATGCCAATGCCTCATCTTCATCCTCAGGGGCTTTTGTCTGTGCCGTACTTTCATTCTCTTCAAGCAGATTACCGTCCCGGTCAAAAAGCAGGCTGCCATTCAGATTGATTTCATAATCAAGCCTGAATGCCACGTCATTGTCATGAACAACAATCCGGCCGCCTTTGGGGGAAAGCGCTTTTACGGTCAGGCGTTCCTTGAATAGATCCCTGACGGCATCAAGCTCCAGATCTTTTTGGACAGATGCAATGAGGTCTTTTTCTCCGTTCAGTATGACTTGGGGATCTGTAATTCTCATGCATAACTCCTAAATTTATCGATTGAATGCGATGTTGGCAAAACGGGGTTCAATAAAATTTTCAAGGTCAATAATTTTACCGATTTCCATGACATCATGCATGTATCTTTGAATTTTATCAAGTTCTGCTGCTTCCGGGTAGAGTCCGTCCCAACGGATGGCCATGGGTTGGGAAAATACATTTTGAAGCACCTGGGGATTCAAGCCCATTTTACCTTCGGGGTCCAGAAATGTTACACCAATATCGGCAGCCCGGGCCTTATCGTTTTCAATATACTCACCGGTATCCACCAGTAAGGATACAAACTCCTGAACAGCTTCAGGGTGTTTCTGAATAAAGTCCTTTTGCATGGCCACAATGCAGCAGGGATGATTCTCCCATCGTGTGGCTGAATAAAATTCCAGGGTGCCGATTTCCCCCTTGATGGCTTTGGTCGCAACCGGTTCGGCAACCATGAACCCACCCACATCCTCATTTTCTTTCATAATGCCGGGCATCTTAATTGGGGGAACCACCTCAAAGCGCACATTAATCGCTTTTTTTCCTGGGACACCGGGTTTCAGCCCCAGTTCTTTTAAAAATTTATGTGCAAGCATGTGGTGAACCGACATTTTGTGCGGGATATCCACAACTTTATATTTGTAAAAGCTTTGCAAAGAGTCAAACCTGTGATCATAATGCCGGGAGCGCACAAATGTGGAACCGTTCTTGTGGGCATACAGGACCAGCTGAATAGGGGAGTCATAGGCAAACAGATCCATGGCAATGGGGGCCAGAACAAAGGCGCAGTCGATTTCTCCGCTTTCAAGACCTTCCTGTATGGGATTCCATCCACCCATCAGGCTGGTGGACAGGTCAAAATGCCGGGGGGTCACGTCCCCTTGATTAATCCGGTGTTTTAAGGCGCCTAATGCAAGGTGGTCGGTGATTTGAATGTGGGCAACTTTGAGTTCAACGCGTCCTCCGATAATGCTTCTTTTTTTGGTTACCCGTTGTTTTTTCATTCCTCCGGAGAAGGCCGCTTCAATGGCCTGTGTAATTTCTTCCTCATTAAAGGGTTTCGGGCAATGGGCATTACCGCCGGCTTCCAGGATGGTTTTCTGCTGGCCCATGTCAGCCTGGGCCGTGGCCATGATGAACGGCAGGTCCTTAAATTCCTCAGAGGCCCTTAATTCTTTGAGAAATTCAAGGCCATTCAGCGTGGGCATGTTCCAGTCGGATATGACAAGATCAGGTTTTTCAGTTTTTACTTTCTCAATGCCGTCTGAACCGTTCACCGCCATAACAAGGTTTGAAAATCCGGCTTTCCCCAGAATTTGTTTGAACATTATCCGCATGGTACCTGAATCATCTGCCACAACAATTTTAATATTCGGGTCTACCGCCATAAAATGCTCCTTATGTCTTGTAAAGGTATTGTATAAAAAAATTAAAAATCATATCTCTTAAACATCACCGGCCCATGATCAGTTGCAGCTATACTGCAATTTCTGGAAAATTCTGTCGAGTATAAATCCCAGTATGCCGATGGCAATGATTATGGCCATAAGTTTGTCATATGCCATGGTGTCCCTGGCATCGTTAATCAAGTATCCTAAGCCCGATGATACCCCTAAAAACTCTGCCGGGACCAAAACAATCCATGCAATTCCAAGTGCCAGTCTGATGCTGGTAATCATGTGGGGAATGGAATATGGAAGAACGATCGTCTGAAGGAGTTGAACGTTATTGGCACCTTGGTTTAAAGCCATTTTCAACCATTGGGGATTGATGTTCATAACACCAATGGCTGTGTTCAGTATTATAGGACAAATTGTCGCCATGACAATCAAAAAATGAACAGCAGATTCAAAGCTTGTAAATAAAAGCAATGCAATGGGCATCCAGGACAGGGGACTGATCATTCTTATAAATTGAATCGGTGAATACGTCAGCTTGCGAAGAGATGTAAAAAAACCGATCAATACACCCAATGGTAGTCCGATCAATGCTGATATGGCGATACCAACAACAATTCTACGCAAACTTGCAAAAACGGATATCCAGAATTTGGAATTATGAAAGGCGTCTGCCAGGGCCCCAAGGGTTGGGCCGGGCAGAAATCCCTTAAAATGGTATAATTCGGGTCGGGTAAAGATGAATTGCGTTACCGCTGCCCAGGCAAAGACAAACAGAATAAAGCCGGTCAGTTCATATTTCCAATCCGACCATACTTGAGTAAAAAATGATGATAACGCCATCTGTACGGCTTGGTCCTGGGAATTTTTTTCAGTTGATTTCAACGATTTCTTCCCTGGTAAATACATTTTCCATATCGCAATGACAGAATTCTTTCATCCCCCCCATGTCGTCCATCGCCTTTGTGACAAAACGGTCATCCACAAGCTGTGAAACCGCTGTGTTTGTGTCAAGGTGCGTCAGAAAATCCGTGTTCCCCTCAACCTTGGTTTTTTTCATTTGTTCCAGAATAAATCGGGTAGCAGATGAAAACGGAAAAGGCTGGAAACCGATTCTTTCTACATTCCACTGGGGGTGTATCAATTCTTTTTCGGGGATGGCGCCAAAAACCCGGTTAAGGACAGATTCCCCTACCGGTAGAAATCCTTTTCCGTCCCTGCTGAGCAGGTGGGCGGTTTCTTGCGGATTTTTCAGGCACCACGCCTGAGCTCTTACAATGGCATTTATCGCCTTTTGCATTACTATGGGGCTTTCTTGGATCAGATGATCATTGGCGACGATGACACAGCACGGATGGTTTTTCCAAATATCTCCTGAATATCGCATAATTTTTGCCGAAAATTTTTCCTGGGCCAGGGCGTTGAAGGGGTCTGCTACGATAAATGCGTCTATCTTTTTCCCCAAAAGCGCCTGGGGCATATCCGGCGGCGACAGGATGAACAGGTTCACCTCGTGGGGGGCAAGCGTTGAACCCGGCGGACGGATCACAGGTTCAAGCCCTTGGACTTGAAGGCCTAACTGCATGACCAGATTATGCATGGAATACCACGAGGGCACAGCCACCTGTTTTCCCGAAAGATCCGCAAACCGGTTGATACCGGAGTCTGCTCTGACTGTAACCGCGCTGCCGTTGGTATGATTCCAGGCCAATACTTTGACAGGTATATTCTGCTTGAATCGCATCCACACAGGAATGGGGAAAAGCATGTGAGCCAAATCAAATTTGCCCGTTAAAAAGGATTCGGAGAGTATATTCCATGAACGTACCATGACCGGTCGTTCCACATGAAGTCCTTCATGGGAAAAATAGCCCAGACTATATGCAACAAGCAAGGGGGTGGCATCTGTAATGGGCAGATAACCTATTTTTAAAGGCCTTTTTTTTGCCGCTGCCGGATACGGAAACAGCATGGGGGCACAAGCGGCTGCACCGGCTGCTTGTATTGCTGTTTTTAAAAAATTTCGCCGTGAAATGCCTTTGAAGGATACCGGCGTTACATGGTTAAATCCCATCCGCAAAACTCCGTTTGGCTAAATATGCAATTTTAAACCGATTGAGAATATCGGTTCTCAATGTTTCTATCACAGGATCATTCTGCTGTCTGGGATAGGGGAAGTTTATATCGAAAATATCGGATACGCCGGCAGGAGATCCTGCCAGAACCACAATTTTATTTCCAAGGCGTATGGCTTCATCAATGTCATGGGTGACAAAGACCGCCGTAAAGCGTTCCGACATCCATAAGTTTATCAGTTCCTCCTGAATATGGGCCTGAGTAAAGGTGTCCAAAGAGGCAAACGGTTCGTCAAGCAGCAGGATCCGGGGATGTCCCACCAGGGCTCTGGCCAGGCAGACCCGCTGGGCCATGCCCAGGGAAAGCTGACCGGGTTTTACGTCAGCCGCACCTGCCAGTCCCATAATTTCCAGAAACTGGTTTACCCGGTATTCCAGATCCTGGGTGTCTTTTCTGATTTTACAGCCATAGGCCACGTTTTCCTTAACGCTGAGCCAGGGGATCAGGGCCGGCTGCTGGAACAGCATGGAACGTGATGGATGGATACCGGTAATAGGGCTGCCGCTCACCCGGATTTGACCGCAGGTCGGAAGTTCAAGCCCTGCCAGCAAGTTCAGCAGGGTGGTTTTCCCGCAACCCGATTCACCCAGAATAATCACAAAGTCCCCTGGATTTATAGAAAAGGAAATATCCTTGAGAATCTGATGGTGTTTCTTCCCCGGCCCATCGTAGGATTTACAGATTTTTTCAATATCTATTTTCAAGTACTATATTTCCGATAGAGCCGTATGAATAAATTCCGGTCTGATAAATCCATCAAGGTCGATACCGGCCGGCATGACCGCCATGGTTGTACACATATAATCAAGCACGATGTTTAAAATTTCCATATCCGGTACCAGAAGTTTTGGGCAATAGGTTATCCCCGATGTTTCAAGTGCCATTTGCGTCTGGTTGACGGAAAGGCCTAAAAAAGAGGCTGACATGCTTTCAATCTCTTTTTCGACAGCATCCTGGGAGGACATATAGTGGTCAAGCTGCCGGGCACTGTCAAGCAGACAACGGATCATCAGCGCCAAATCTTCCCCTTTGGTTTTAAGCAGTTCCTGGTGTACCACAAATGCGCTTCCCGGGTGATTTTCCCACAGATCCCGGGAGATGAGCAGATGTCTGAATCTTTTTTTTTCTACGTCAACGTCACCAACGGGGGCAGGGCAGATAAAGGCTGCAATATCACGGTCAAGATCCGAATTTGCCATTTCCGTCATCAGGGCACATGGTACTGATTCTATATCGACGCTTTTTTCCGATTCCCCTTCGCCCAAACCGGCGATTTCCAGTTTTCCTGCGCTCAACAGCCTGTGTACAAGCATGTGCTGAATACTGAGTCTGTGCGGGATCAAAACACTTTTTCCTTTAAAATCCGCCAATCGTTGAATATGCGCAGGTACAATGATTCTACTGCCTGCCCTGTGGGTGAACATAAGCAGGTATATGGCCAAGCCTTTGTCAAACAGATACATGGCTTGGGCAATATCCATGAACGCGGCATTGATATCCCCGGATGAGAACCCCTTGTCTACCTGTTCCCAGGAACGCATGCTAAAAGTTATAACATCCGTATCGGTACCTGATCCTTTACACTGGATATAACGGGGCAGCGCAATCCCCAGTATCAGATGGTCAATACTGATAAAATGTCCGATTCGGATAGTCAGAGCAGCCTCAAATATTTTATATTTATTAATTTGGAATTTTCAGGGGGACTTTAACATGGCCCGGAATGTATTGGCAAGTTTGTAAACGCAATTTCATCAATTCTAAATGTAGTTGAAAAGTTGGGAATCCCCCGATCAACGCTAAGGCATTGGTTGAACCGGAAGGATTCCATCCAAACACGTTTTACCGGAGGTGCTGTGTAGCGGCCGGTTTTTAAGCGTTTTGTTCGATTCCATGGTTTAATAATGATATCTACATGAAATGATTGTAAGAAAATCATCATCGGCAACGTAAACCAAACGATTTGTATCATCAATCCTTCGGGACCAAAACCCAGATAGATTTTCTCTCAATGGCTCAGGTTTCCCTATGCCCTCAAATGGTTGCTTCATTGTGTCATTAATGAGTTTGTTGATTCTTTTCAGTGTCTTTTTGTCTTGTGTTTGCCAGTAGAGATAGTCTTTCCATGCTTCCCCGGTCCAGGCTAATTTTCTATTCATCTATTAGATCTTTTTCCTGAACTTTCCCATTTTTAAATTGTTGAATAGATTTTATTAAATGTGCCGCGTTGGCAGGTGACCTGAGAAGGTAAAAAGTCTCCATGAAGCTATTGAAAGTCTCCAGTGACATTACAACAGCGTCCTCTGAATCACGACGTGTGATGATTGTGTAATCAGCATCGTCTGCCACTTGATTCAAAATACTTTTTAAATTGTTTCGTGCTTCACTAAAATTTACAATTCTCATAACATTCTCCAAACTTGTTCTTTTTATAGCACAAGTATAATAATTGATTTTAAACTTGTCTATTATTTTGTACAAGTATTCAATTAATTTGACCATATCATCCAACCCCTTGCCCTCACCCGGATTGAGGCTTCCAGGAGGGTATCCGCCTCACGGTTTCCACCCCTTCCGCAGACGCGGAATTCGGTACTTTGTCGGTTGGGCTTCACACCGTTACCGGATGCATCGGAAACCGCATGCCACCTAGGGTACCGGCAGGAGAATGCCGGGTTTGGTCAGGACCGACAGGCCCGTCAAACAGCCAATAATCCAACCTCGTGTCGCACTTTAACGGGCAGCTCAGCTGGCCGGGGGGCAAATTGCCGAGCAGGTTGTAACAGCCAAGTTTTTTCAAAAACCAAGCTCAAAACTTGGTATTTCGCACCATGATGCCATGCTTTGCGGCAATGCCCGCAAAAAGTATTGGCACATGAGTAAAATCAAGTAGGTTGCCATTGCCATGCCTGAAAGATATTTCATCGACAAAGGATTGTATCTACCCGGGAACTGATGCCTTAAATCAGCCGAACCGCCCTGGTACGAGATCCGTATGCCGGGTGGTGTGGGAGGGCTCCTCAGTAATGGGGAGTCCTATCCCTATTGGGATTTATTTTTTTTCGGCTTTAATCTGAGAAATGACATCATTCATTGATATATCATTTAGCCAAGTATGACGCTCTTTTGTATAGTCTCCTTGGCCCACAGAAAATTGGTTGAGAAATCGAATAGTATCAACAACCCCCATTTCCTTGAATAGAATGTGAGTAGCCTGACGGTTAATTTCAGAAACCGGTCTTGTTTGTGTATTCATATTTCTAACTCCATCACTAATTCAGTGGGGGATACCACCTTTGTATTTAATTTATCAAAATTTTTGGCATCCTTCAAAACAATGGTTCGGACAAATTTAGGCGCTAATAGCACCGTAGTTTATCAGTTCCTCGTATTGAGGCGTATTTTTTATCAAGATAGGGTCCAAATCTAAGTGTGAAATAAATCGGTCCAGTAGGTTTTC
>NZ_JACADJ010000091.1 GCF_013389365.1 Desulfobacter latus | reverse complement strand
AATGTTATGACCGGGTTTGGCGCAAGCAGCACCGGCTTAACCCCTTAAACCTGTTTAACCACTTACCGTAGAACCTGGAGCTGGCGAGTACCCCAGGGTACCTATTTCCGATCTAACGTAGTGCTCGTCGTGCCAAGATAAATCCGAATCGTTGGGATGAGGAGTAATCCTCTGAAATCCGATATTGTTACCCAGTGGGTGTTCGGGAACCGAATGGTTCCTTTCATCTTTGCAGAGCTTGCTCTGGCACTGAAGTTAAGAAAGTCCCACCTGACCAAAGCTTAGCAGGCAGGTCAGTAGAGAAATCCACAGGCAAGCCCGGAGACGGGTGTCTGAAGCTGGATGGATCAAGATTGCAGGCTCTGTATTGAGCCCCGAAAAATGTATAGTTGTGGTCATTGGATAAACCCGCAGAGTACGGCGGGGGAAAGCCGACGTTTTCGAGCAAACGGAAGGCAGCAAACCTTAAGCTCGCTACAGCAAGAGTTCAAGGTTACCACCGGGGTCTGAGACCAGGGCATGTTCTCAAAGGGGTGGCTCGGGAACTTGGGAGGTCCGAAAGTTCCCTTAAAGTAAAATCGGTTGATGGGATACCGCAAAGCAGAAAATCCCGCAGTGTCAAGGAGGCTCCGGACCTTGAACACCGGATGGAATAAATCAGGAGCACTTAAGAGGTACCGGGGGCGGATAGTGAACAGCGAACAAACCCGGGAAGGACTTTCGGAAGTCTTAGTGGATCATAGTACCGATGTGCCGGCGTGCCCGACACGATAAGGCGGGGAAGCAATACCCAAAGCGACCCGCTGCAGGGAAGGTGAAACCGGGTATAACGTAGAACTGAATGGAACTATGGGAGGTACATTGAGACTACAAACCATATCAACAGAACTTCAGCAAATTGCAAGACAGGCAACTGAGTGTCCGGACATGGTATTTACGACACTTGCCCACAAAATGGATATTCCGTTTCTCAGGGAAGCATACCGCCGAACAAAGAAGAACGGGGCACCTGGCGTGGATAAAGTAACCGCAAAAGATTACGGGAAAAACCTGGAGTCGAACCTTTCTGATCTTCATGAACGACTAAAAACCGGCCGCTACACAGCACCTCCGGTAAAACGTGTATGGATTGAAAAGGAAGACGGCAGGCAGAGACCTATCGGAATTCCGGCATTTGAGGACAAGATTGTGCAACGGGCAGTTGAGATGCTTCTCAGCCCCATATATGAGCAGACGTTCTTAGATTTTTCTATGGGATTTCGTAAAGGCCGCAACCAGCATCAAGCGATTCATATATTGCGGGAACAGTGTCGGACAAATAACATCAAGTGGATAATCAGTGCGGATATTACCGGACTGTTCGACAATATCAACAATACGATGCTTAAAGACCTGATTCGATTAAAAGTCAATGATGGCAGCATTATTCGGTTGATTGGAAAATGGCTGAATGCAGGCGTAATGGAAGGAGGGACTATATCCTACTCCGACAAAGGCACCCCGCAAGGTGGTGTGATTTCGCCTATCTTGAGCAACATATTTTTACACTATGTATTGGATGAATGGTTTGCCAATGCCGTTCTTCCACGGATGTACGGACGGTGCTTCATTGTTCGTTTTGCCGATGACTTTATCATCGGTTGTGAAAAAGAAGAGGATGCCCACAGACTCATGGAGGTATTGCCAAAGAGATTCGGTGGTTTCGACTTATCTTTACATCCGAAGAAAACAGTTTTGATACCATTTGGTAAACCTGGGGCTAATGTTGATAAAGATGACAAGAACGGGACATTTGATTTTCTTGGTTTTACCTTCTTCTGGGCCAGATCTCTAAAGGGTTACTGGGTGATTAAGAAGAAGACAGCCGGAAAAAGAGCCCGTCGATTCATGAATATGATTCGACAGTGGTGCAAGAATTCCCGACATGATCCTATAAAAGATCAACATGCAACCTTACGGAGTAAGCTCAGGGGGTTTTACCAATATTACGGTGTAAGAGGAAACTTCAAGATACTGGAAACCGTCTTTGAGTACACGGAAAAGACTTGGCGTTTTTGGTTAACACGAAGAAGCCATAAAGGCACAGTATGGTTTGGTAAATTGCAGGAGTCATATCCTCTACCCAAACCAAGGATTGTCCACAACATTTAATATCCGGAGCCGATTGGGTAGCAAAGTTATACGCCGGACAGGGTGTCGCTTGTCCGGTTGACGATCCGGAAAAGGATCAGAACCGAGGAACCGTATGAGGGAAATCTTCACGTACGGATCTGTGGGGGGAGCGCCGGGTAACCGGTGCTTCTACCCGGAAAGCACTTAGACTGGTCAACTTTGGGGCTTTTTCAAGCCCCTCGGTCTTTAGCCGAGGGGTAGTTGACAAGCAGATTTTAATCGACAGGCTGTTACTCGATGATCAAGTTTTTGTTAATTTGCCCAACTTCGGCGTTGGAAAAATAAATTTGATCCTCAGCATACTGCATATATGCCTGCAGTCAAATTGATTTTTCGCCTTGAACTTAAAAAAATCATCTATTCCGTAACAGCCTGTCGGCTATGGGGGGAATGCGGCAGTGGTCGAAATTTCCATAGCATGACTCTGCCCAAAATCCGATAAAATCGGCGGGATAACCTACAGGGGTTTGATTCTATTGCAGGCCATTTTTCGTAGGGGCAATCCCCCTGTGGTTGCCCTAACGAGGGCAACCACAGGGGGATTGCCCCTACATTGGCCGACGTTAGAACCAAACCCGATTTTGCATTATTGGGGATACGGTGCTGTCACCAGCGACAAGCTCAGGCTGCAGCCAAAGCGTACCAGGAACGTAAGGAATGGGTCTTAAATAACTTGCCCATTTTTCTATATCCGGGAGCGCGGGTTCAATTATTTTGGACGCGTTCCTAAGGAATCAGCCAGATCGTAAATTTTCTGGACGCGTAAATGATTTTTTTGGGGATTCGTCCCAGATCGAAATCTTCAACGTCCGATACGCCCTTTCGCCCCATGACAATGGTGTCGCATTTTGCCGCCCGGGCCTTGTCAAGAAGCGCGCCGGCCCGGCTCTGGGCCCCCTGGATAAGACGGGTTTCGATCCGGTCTTCCGGTATGCCTGCCTGGGTCAGGATCTGTTTTGCCTCGGCCAGGGCTTCATCAAGTATACGTTTGGCTTGAAGAGACATGTCCACAAAGGGGTCCTTTCCTTCAGGCACTGAATCCGTAACTGTGGTGCGCATGATCGCGCAAAGAAGAATACGGCAGTTTGTTTTTGCCATCATATCGGCCGTGTAATGGATAGCGCGCCCGGATGCCGGGGAGCCGTCAACCGCAATGCACAGGTAGTGATGGATTTCATGGGTTCCGGCAATCATCAATGGAAGAGAGCTTGCTTTTTCCACCAGCTTGGCAGCGACGCCACCCATGGTTACGCCGGGCATGGATTCTGAGCTTCCCCTTCTGCGGATGACAAGGCCGTGGTATTCATTGGTTTTTATTTCGTTGAGAATGTCCCTGGCAACACCCTTTTCAAGACTGGTAAGCTTGAGCTCGATATTGTCCGACTTATAACCGGCAGCAATCATTTTCCGGCGTGCCTCTTTGAGAAATTCGGTCATTATTGTTTTCCGGCCCATTTCCCAGGCATTTACCTGGGATACGGCAATTTTGCTGAAGGAATCCCGAATCAGATCATAATAGGCTTCAGGCACGGGCGTTGTTATGTTGAATAAGGTTATTTTCCTGTCTCTAAACGGTTTGAATCTGCACAGATAGTCAACTGTTCTTCCCGAACGTTTTGAACCGTCAAGGGTAACTAATATCTTTTTTTCCTCTGACATGGGGAGCTCCTCTGGAAAATCCCGGGCCGGTGGATTGGAGCCGCACCCGGGGGGTGATTTTTTAATAAATGAGATCTATATCTAAGCGTAACACAGGCACCGGGCGATGACGAATCTTTTTTCTATGGTGCGGCAGCCATATTCATATTTGATATATCCGGTTAAATTATTTCGGACGCGTTCCTAAGGAATCAGCCAGATCGTAAATTTTCTGGACGCGAAAATAATTTTTCTGGGAATTCGTCCCAGATCAAAATTGTTAAGGTTCGACACCCCCTTGCGGCCCATGACAATGGTGTCGCATTTTGCAGTCCGGGCCGTATCCAGAAGCGCGCCTGCCCGGCTCTGGGCTCCCTGGATAAGACGGGCTTTGATTCGGTCTTTCGATATTCCCGCCTCGGTCAGGATCTGTTCTGCCTCGGCCATGGCTTCATTGAGTCGGCGTTTGGCTTGAAGAGGCATATCTACAAGGGGGGCTTTTCCTTCAGACGCTGAATCCGGCACTGTAGAACGCATGATCGCGCAAAGAAGAATTCGGCAGTTTGTTTTTCCCATCATATCGGCTGTGTACTGGGTAGCGCGCCTGGATCCTGGGGAACCGTCAACTGCGATGCACAGATAGTGCTGGATCTCACGGGTTCCGGCAATCATCAAAGGAATAAAATCTGCTTTTTCCACCAGCTTGGCAGCGACGCCACCCATGGTTACACCAATAATAGAGTTTGCACTTCCCCTTCTGCGTATGACAAGCCCGTGGTATTCATTGTTTTTGATTTCGTTGAAAATGCCCCTGGCAATCCCCTTTTCCCGGGTGATAAGTTTTAATTCGATATTGTCCGGCGCATAACCGGCAGCTATTATTTTCCGGCGTGCCTCTTCGAGAAATTCGGTCATTATTGTTTTCTGGGCCATTTCCCAGGCCTTTACCTGGGGTACGGCAATTTTGCTGAAGAAATCCTGGGTCAGATCATAATAGGCTTCGGGCACGGGCGTTGTTATGTTAAATAAAGTCACTTTCCTGTTTCTAAACGGTTTGAATCTGCATAGATAGTCAACGCTCCTTTCCGAACGTTTTGAGCCGTCAAGGGTAACTAATATTTTTTTCCTGTCTGACATGGGACCTCCTTTAAAAAATCCCGGGCTGATTGATTGGGATCAAACCCGGGGAGGGGCTTATTTTAACTCGATAGTATAGGAATTTCCAGCACCCAGCACCCAGAACCCAGAACCCAGAACATCGAGTTTAATGGATGATATCCGGGCCTACCTTAATCTTGGGGGAATCAGTTGTTTTCCCATTTGAAAAAACAGGTCTTGTTCCCTGATAACCCCTGTAGGTTTGTCGTTTTCAATGACAATCAGGCGGCGCTGGTGTTGGTCCACCATGATCCAGGCAGCCTCCATCAGGGTGGATTCCGCATCAATGGATACGGGTGCCGGGGACATAATTTCATTGATGGTCACTGTGCGGATCTGTTCTATGGCGCTGGTGAACATTCCCCGCCAGAACATGGGGGAGTATTGGATGGAATCCGCTGTAGCCGGCTTCGTCGAAGTCAGGTAGCCCGGCAGAATTTGTTTTAAAAGGTCACGGATGGTCAGAATGCCTTGGATCTGCCTGTTTTGGTCCATGACCAGTATGGATCTGTGGCCGGTTTCCATGATCAGGTCCGAGGTCGGAAGTGTTACAAAAGAGGCTTTAAGTTCCTGGATGGATTCGGCAATGGTGGCATGTTCGTTAATGGTGGTATACGCACTTAATGGGATCATGGCTGAGCCCACCAGGTCCTCTTCCATTTTCCCCGTCTGTTGTTTACTCCGCCAGGCTTCCCGGATCTTATCGGACAAAAGGTCAATGTCACATGGCTTTGACAGGTAGTCAAAGGCACCTAATACCAGGGACTGTTCCGCCGAATCCTTATCTCCATGGCCCGTGAGCATGATCACGGGCAAATCGGGTTCTAATTGAATCATTTTTTCAAGGACCTCATGCCCGTCCATGCCGGGCATGCGGATGTCCAGAATGGCCACATCCGGCGACTGGTCCAGACATTGCAGGGCCTGGGCGCCGTTTTCCGCAAGAATGGTTTCAAAGCCATTACGCTCCAGGATCTTGCGCGTGGTTTCCCTAAACCGCTTTTCATCATCAACCATTAAGACTTTTATGGGTTGTTTCATTTTATATTGCTCCTATTTAAAAGATGTTTTACACACGACCGGTGACTGCTGTTATGGCCGAATAAATCAGGCACCACTGGACCGGTACAGATATCAAAAGGACGGTAATTGCCCGGGATTTGGACAGGCCGCAGCTTTGTCGAAATCCCGTATAGACCAACCAGTATTTCCACGGCTCCGTGAACCAGAGCATGAAGGGCAGCCATGAGATGAGCATGGTGATCCCCGACGCGTAAGCGTAAAGCCCGAACACCAGGGAAAAGTCCCGCTTTTTGCCGCTGATCATCACCATGGTGCAAAAGCCCGTGACGGCACTGATGAGTACCATGCCTGCCGCATTGATAAAGTAGATTAATGCCATGACCACAGGGGGGTGGGGCCCAGGACCTGTAAGCAGTCCTGCTCCGGCATAAAATCCGGCACACAGGGCGATAAACCCCAAGGCCCTGCCCGTGGTATGGACTGCAGGCAGCTGCGCAAAAAACAGGACCGGTTCGATGAGCAGCCGGATCACCCCCTGGTTGTAAAATTTCAATGCCGAAAGTGCCCCTGGTGTATTCATGTCATCCTCCTTAGGCGAAAAGGCATATTCAAAAAAGGCGCTTCACTGGGCCGTCCTTAATAAGCCTTTGTTTAAAAGAGTTTGCTGATAATCCCTGCGGCGAGCATGATCAGCGTCATGTAAAAAAATACCCGTCGTTCTGTTTCTTTTGAAAAGTAGATTCTGCTTTTGGTTGATTGGGCGTTTGTTTTTTTTGACATCTGTGTCATATTCCCCTCCTTGAAAGTTCCTGTCAGAATCCGGGCAAGGTGCCGAATCCTCTAACGGTCCAGTAAACGCCGGTGAGCAGCAGCAGTACGATGTTGGCAAAAAAGAACAAAGGGATACCGGCTCTCAGGTAATCTTTGGGTTCCAGGTACCCGCTGGCATATACAATGGCGTTGGGGGGCGTACCGATGATCAGGCAGTATGCAAAAGATGACGCCATTGCCGTGGCCATGGCCATGAAGGGCAGGTAGCTGCTGCCCGGATGAACCATGCCGGCCATGTTCAGGGTGATGGGGCCTACGGATGCCGCTGCCGGGCCGTCCGCCATGAGGTTAGTCAGGATAGAGGTCAGACCATTGGATACGGCCATCAGCGGCAGGCCTGAATCCATACCGAAATTGGACAAAAATTCAATGGCCGACCGGGCCAGCCAATATGCCGCGCCCGTTGAATCCAGGGTCCGGCCAAAGATAATAGCCCCGGCATAGAGCCAGACAACACCCCAGTCTACGCGGTCCTGGTAGTCGCGCCAGTTGACCACGCCGGCCATGATGTAGGCGATGGCGCCGGCCACGGCAATAACGCCGATACCCAGGCGAATGGGATAAATACCCATATTGTAAAAGGCTTTTTCCGTAAACCAGCCGAAGACCATGATCAGAAATATGATCAAGGCCCAGATCTGCTGTTTGTTCCAGGCACCCATGCGGTCGATTTCACGGCGCAGGTGATTCATGGCCGGTGCCAGGGTAACGGTTTTCGGTTTAAAGCGTATATTGATGATAAACCAGGAAATCGGAATCATGGCGATGAGAAAGGGGAAACAATAAGTGACCCATTGGAAATAACCGATATCAAGGCCGAACATATCGGTGAGATAAGTCATCATGATAACATTTCTGGCACCGCCGGACGGTGCGCCCGGACCACCGATGTTACAGGCCATGGCAATGGAGATCATCAACAGTTTGGCAAGATCTTTGTCCTCGGGCACCTCTTCGGTCAAACTGTTCTGGTAGAGCAGCATACCAATGGGCAGGAACATGGCTGCCAGGGCATGGTCGGATATAAAGGCGGCTAACGGCGTGATGATTAAAAAGAAGATCAGGGTGATCCATTTGGGATTGGGTACGGCCAGGCGCTTGAACATCATCATGCACACCCGTTTGTCCACCCCGGTTTTTACAAAGGCGGCCGCAAACATCAGCGACCCCATGATAAACCAGCAGGCGTCGGACCAGTAGAGCATGGCCACCTGCTGACGGCTGATGACCCCGGTGAACACCAGAATCAGGCCGATACAGAAGGCAACGGCCGGTAAGGGAATGCATTCGGTTAAGAAACACAGAACCACAAAAATACCCATGGCAATGGCGACCTTGATTTTCCAGGCACCACCGTTTGCCGTTGCCTTGTCTTTGTCCGTTAGGTTTTCATATTTAAGCCCGTTTTTGCGCAGTTCCAGCGCCTTGCCCATCAAGGTTTTGAAATCCGCATCGCTGACGCTGTGGATATATTCCTGTGCCTTTTCAAGGTTGGCCTTTTGGACCGGGATTTTATATTTTTTGCACCATTTGGCATTTCGGTCCATGAACCTGTCCTTGCTCAGGGCGCCGATGCGCATGTTCTGTTCCATGATCTGTGCGGTGAGCAACTGCCATTGAGCCGCCTCTTCACTTTTGACGGAAAAAAGTTCATTCGTAATATAAGAGACCACTTTTTGGGGGGCAATGGTGTATTCCATACCCACATCCTTCATGCCGTACGGGGTGGGCATGAGGAGCACAGCAAAAAATAGAACCACAGGAATGATAAAGATCTTCCAGTCTATGTATTTGTCATACCCGGTGACTTTTTTCTTATCTTGTTTCATTCAATTTACTCCTCTTTTCAGATTATTCCGTCCCCTGTTTGAGAATTTCCCGGGGGGATTTCAGGTACTGTTTGGCCTGGGCCGACCGGATTTTCTCTTCCTGGTGCATACGTTTCTGAAATGCCAGCTCCGCTTTTTCAATGATCTCCTCAATATCTGCAGGCTTCATCAGATAATCCCAGGCACCTGATTTAAGACCGTCTATGGCTGAATCCACCGTGGCATGACCGGTGAGCATGATCACTTCCGTCAAGGGGTACAGCTCCTTGATCTGTTTAAGGGTTTCATTGCCGTCCATCCCGGGCATTTTCACATCCAGAATCACCACATGGATGTTGTGGGCAGCCATGGTTTGAAGCGCTTTTTCTCCGCTTGGGGCTGTCCACACCTCATAGCCCTTTCTTTGAATGAGTTTCCGGGTGGTTTCAAGGTACCGGATTTCGTCATCGACCAGTAACAGTTTCATTTTCTCCATAGGTTGTCCTCCTTGTTAAGACGATTGATTTTCATATGCCGGAAGCTGAATGGAAAACACGGTGCCTTGGTCAAGACGGCTGTCCACAGACATGGTGCCGCCGAAACTTTCGATGATGCCGAAACATACCGAAAGCCCCAGGCCCGTTCCCCTGCCAACGGCTTTTGTGGTGAAAAAGGGTGAAAAAATTTTATCCATATGCGCCGGTGCTATTCCGCAGCCATTGTCTTTGACTTGAATGTCAACCATAGTCCGGCCTTCATCGTTCCGGGTTTGGGCGGCACGTATTTCAATTGCGCCGCCCTTGGCACCGTGCCGGCTGGTAACGGCATGTATGGCATTATTGACCAGGTTGAGCATGACCTGCTGGAACCGGCCGGGGTCGCCCATGAAACTTGGTGCGTTTTCTTCAATCCGGGTGGTGATCTCTATACCGCTGGTATGGGCGGAGTTTTCAACAAGTTTGAGGATTTCTGGAATAACCGTGCCCGGATCCATAGCGGTGTGTTTGACCTTTTTCTTTCTGCCGAATTTTAAGATAGCAGAGGTGATTTCATGACAGCGCTCCACCTGTTTATGGATCTGGTCCACACTTTCCCGGATGTCATTGACGGTTTGGGGATCGACGCCTTTGTCCTTGTCTGCTTTGCCCGGGGACAGTTCTTCCATGAGAATTTTGATCAGGGCATATTCACTTTTGATGATCTGTAGAGGATTGTTGATTTCGTGGGCAAATCCGGCTGCCATTTCCCCGATTTCCGCCAGTTGCACGGCCCGGATCAGCTGGCTGCCCAGCTGCTCCTTCTCTTCGTCCAGGCGATCCATGCGGCGGCAGATGGTCTCTGAAGTGACATAGGCCAGGATCACCAGGGCCGTCAGGCCTAAAATGGCGATGACCACACAGATCAGGATGGCAGAGTAAAGGGCTTTGTAGGCGTCGTCTTTTTCCTGGCGCACCACTAGATACCAGGATTTATTGGATAGTTTGGATACGGCATATAAAAAAGGTTGGCCTTTGGGTGACAATTGGAAGGTCTGTCGGTTGGTGGAAAATTGCTTGTTCATCCACCCAAAGGCCGGATCTTTATCAAGAAGGGCGATATCCCCGGAACGTCTGGCGGTCTGGGCGACGCCCTCGTCGTTTAAAATATAGGCTTCGCCTGTTTTGCCGATGCGCACCCCGGATACCATGGAGTCAAAGAACACGGTATCAATGGTGGCACGCAGCACCCAGGTTTGCTCGTTTTCAGTCCTGCGCACGGCCACAACAAAATGGGGAAGATTGCGGTATCCTAGAAAAATATCACTGATATAAAATCCCCGGCGCATGGTTTTTTGGAACCAGGGTTCCCGGGTGTATATTTTTCCTGCCAGGGCAAAGGACCCGGAATATTTCAAGTGCTTACCGGTTTCGTCAAACAGCCCTAGGTCAACAAAGGCCGGCGACCGTTTCTGAAGACTTTGGCAGATGGTGTTGATGGCGTCTTCGGCCATGATGTCTTCAAACGTATAGGCCCGGGTGATCAGCTCAAGATCGGATTTTCTTTCAAGCAGGAAAGATTCAATCATCTTACGGTGATCTGTCAGGATTCTTTCAAGGCTGGCCTGGGTGGATTTTTCCAGGGTTGACGAGAAAAAATAGAAGTTGATACCTAAAACAATAATAAAAGTGATCATGGGGAAAAAAGTCATATTAAGAAAAATTGCTCTTTTCAGCCACTGTCTGGTTTGTTTTAATTTGCTCAAGATTGGCCCCTTTGTTCCTCGTTGAAAAGAATATTTTCTTGTCTGGGGCTCTATATAGCAACTATGGTGCCGGATAAAAAAACAGGCACAACAAAGATTTAATATATTGAAATTAAATATGATATTTGTTTGACTGCCAGTATCCCGGCGGAATTTTAAAGCTTAAATTTGTTGATGCGTTTTCCAAGCTGTAAAAAAGCCTGACAATTGTATTCAGTTATTATGTGCCAAATTGAAGAAAAAAATTTGCAAGCCTTTTCAGATGATGTTAATGCTTTCATAATTGATTTTTTAACTATTTATGCAGATCTGGTTATTCTTACTTTTTGGGAGCTATCCCGTTGGATAAGTGAATACGAAAGATAAACGGAAACCACACAATCACTTGTTCGGCTTTCTAAGAACAAGGTCATAGGTCAAAAAATCCAGCATGGCATTATAAACAATCAAAAAAAGCAGTTCTAATGATATTGGGAATTTATATTATCTCATGTTATAGTATTCAAGAAGTAAGACGGGTTTGAATTTATTTGAAAGACACTACAAAATGAAGATATACCTTGATAATTGTTGTTTTAATAGGCCTTTCGATGATCAAACATTTTTGACGATAAGGCTTGAAACTGAAGCAAAGTTAGACATTCAGACAAAAATAAAATCCGGGCTTATTTCTTTGGGGTGGTCGTATATCCTTGATTTTGAAAATAGTGCGAATCCTTTCATAGAAAGAAAGACAGAAATTCAAAAATGGAAGAATATAGCCAGTTCATTTGTACAAGAAACCGATGAAATTTTAGAAAAAATGAATGAATTGACAGCTATAGGTTTAAAACATTTAGACGCCTTACATATCGCATGTGCTATTTCATCTCAATGCCAGTATTTTCTCACTGTAGATAAGGGGATTTTAAAGAAGAGAAGTGCGTACCCTGAAATAAAAGTAACTGATCCTATAAATTTTATTATCGAATGGGAAGCAAAACAATGAGAACAGATACAGAAATAAAAATAGCTGGTTTTGAAATATTGAGTAACACTCTTGGAATGGTTGAAGCTGAGAGGTTTATTGCTCTTATCCAAAGAGAAAAATTTGATTATACAAAATGGAGAGAGTCTCTTTTTAGTGAATTAAGTGGAGAAGAGATAAGCAAAAAAGCAATGGAATTTCAGCAGACACTTAATGAGAAAATGAACCGAACAAAACGCTGAACTTGACCGGGGGGACAGATCCGCCTTGAAATGGTTCATTTTCGATTAAATGCCTTGGTTTATTGAAAGTTTTTACCTGTTTGCCCCCGGACACCGCACACCCATCAATCAAACTGCGTTTGCTTGATCGGCGCACGGCGCCGGTCAGCACCGCGATTAGCCGGAAATTTAAATAATGGAGATGAGGTATGGCCACCCCGGGCAGGTCTTGAAAAATAAGCTTTATCATAATATAGAAACGACACTGCGGCTCGCCCCTCCCCATAGAATATCCCGGAGTTCCTGTTTTTATTAAGACTATTCTTCTTCGATAAATAATCATTTATTTCAAGTCGCCGGCGCCTGTCTTAAGCCCGATAATGTTCTGGGAATCCGTATACACAATGATTTTGCCGACAGGTTTTTGAACTGAAGTCAATGCCCAGATCAGGGCCTGGAGCTCCAGTTTGGCTGGGCTGGTGTGTTCAAATTTTTTTACCTTAACATCTGCCTTAAAGGCTTCTGAATACGGTATCTCCCATAATACAGCAAGGTATGCCCCATATCCGACTTTTGATTTGGGATTCACACTGC
Organism: Desulfobacter latus; assembly: GCF_013389365.1. Lineage (GTDB taxonomy): Bacteria > Desulfobacterota > Desulfobacteria > Desulfobacterales > Desulfobacteraceae > Desulfobacter > Desulfobacter latus. The sequence goes on along the minus strand of NZ_JACADJ010000091.1, from coordinate 522 downwards.
CATCGGTGAACAGCCGTAAGATTGTCATTTAATCCCCCCTGGGCATGCATCAACCCTTTCACTTGATGATCGAGTTATACAATATCTTGGCCAATGGTTTTCTAAACTTATTAAATTTATAATTGTTGAATAAAATTTGATTAGATGGCAACATAATGGATAATCTTTTATAGATTTGGCCTTTAGGCCGTAAAACCCACTCCTTCAGGTGTGGGATATAAGTTTTTTGCTTTAGCATTTTTCCCTAGACAAAACGGGTAAAATGTAGGCATCCTTCATATGATCCCAAAAGTACTTTACACTTTTTGAATGGAGGTTCCCGAAAAATGGGGGTCGGCATCTGGAAAGTGTAAAGCGGGAAATGAAGGATGCCAAAATGTACTATTAATAAAATTGTCAACTACCCCTCGGCTAAAGACCGAGGGGCTTGAAAAAGCCCCAAAGTTGACCAGTCTAAGTGCTTCGAGTACTACGTTAGATCGGAAACAGGTACCCTGGGGTGCTCGCCAGCTCCAGGTTCTA
>NZ_JACADJ010000004.1:125412-132295 GCF_013389365.1 Desulfobacter latus | reverse complement strand
AAATAAAAGATAGTAATACATGGCTAATCATAGGTTATACTGGATTGGATATAACATCAAAAACCGGAAAAAAGTACAACTACCACATTTGTAACTTATTAAATTAATATCATATTGACTAAAATTCAAAAGAGCCACACCCAAATGATTACCTGGCTGTTCTTCAACGTCGGCATCAGCAGGAACTTGCATCCAAAACCCAAGGGATTGATTACCGGAAAACCGTTGATCAACGCCCATGGCCATTCCATGAATTTGCCAAAATGATAGCGGATCTTCTTGGGAAAAAAGGGGGGCTTGGCGCATTCAATGCTAACGAGTTGGAAGTTCTTAAAAAAACGTGGAACATGAACACCGCGATCAATAAATCCATGGTCCGGCAAGCCTGTGCCGCCGCTGACCATAAATCCATTGCCTATGTCATCCGTGAACTGAAAATCCTGTTTAACCAAAAAGGAGAATAATCAATGTTTTTAACCCATTTTAACATGAGCGCCCATCCGTTTGCAGAAAATCCTCCCATTGACTGGTTGTTGACCGATAACCGGTTTGAACAGGCATTGGCCCGCATGAAATTTTTTCTGGAACAGGGTCGTCTTGCCCTGATTACCGGTCAGACCGGAATCGGCAAATCCTCCTTGCTCCGCCTGGTCCGGCAGGCCATGCCCCAAAATCGCTACACCCCTGTTTATCTACATCTGACCAGTGTCACCCCAGGGGCTTTTTTACGGCTCATTGTGGCACAATTAGGAGAGGCGCCCAGGTTCGGTAAAGACCGGCTGTTTCTTCAGATTGTTGAACGTATCAAAAAGAACGACACAGAAACCGTTATGATCATTGATGAAGCCCACTTAATTTCTGTCCAGACATTGGTTGACCTCAGGCTTTTGATCAGTGCCGGGGTCGATGCCGACCTGCCGCTGAAAATTGTCTTCAGTGGCCAGGAGTCACTGGCGACGTTGCTTAAACGCGCAAGCCTGGCTGATCTGGTTAACAGGATCAACATTCGTTATCACATAAAACCACTGTCCAGGGACCAAACCGTCGCATACATCAATCACCGCCTTAAACGGGCCGATGCCGCCGACAAGCTGATGACATCTGATGCAAAATTTCTAATCCACGATTATGCCGGTGGTGTGCCCAGGCCAATCAACAACATTGCCACAGCATGCCTGATCAATGCTGCATCCCAAAATATTAACTGCATTGACGAAAACACCGTCAATGAAACCATGACAGAGTTCAAACTACCATAGTAAAGGAGAAAAATAATGACACAACGTTATTCAAAAGCAGTGCTCCGGAAACTGAGAAACGACATACCAATTGACCGTGTCATCGCTGACATCCTCAACCAACCCAATAAAGTATCGGAAGGATACTTTCGCTTTCTTTGCCCTGTTTGTTCCGAATTTACGACTGCAGTTAATCCTAAAACCAATCTTGCAAGGTGTTTCTCCTGCCGGAAAAATTTTAACCCCATAGACATGGTCATGGCCGTTAAGACATATAGTTTTAGACAAGCGGTAGACTATCTGATGGGAATTATCAGAGCAAATTAAAAAGAGGGTAATAAATGGCCATTTTCTTATGCGAAAATCACCTATATTTTTTGAAAAGCGTAGTACGGTTACCTATAACCCTTTAACGGCAAGACTTTCAGGTGTTTATCTCTAAAAAAGGTGAGGATATGCGTGGAGGATATAGAGGAAAACCAAAACCCAAATTGCCATCACATCTAAAACGGGTCCATGTGAATGCCCGAATCCAGCAGTGGATGCTTGATGAGCTCAAAAGAAGAGGCGAGGTTGGGATAGTTTTGGAATATATATTGATTGAAGCCGGTTTTAAGTATCAACCAGAAAAAGGGATGAGAAACGGGAATTTTAATTGTCGTTGATCAAAGTGACACTTGTGGCCGCCGTTTGCCTATGATGGGCTTGTAACGGCGGCCATTTTTTTAAGACAAAGGATGTCACATAAAATAAAACTTGGGCCAGATAATGTGAGACTTAGCAGCTAACCTTAAATCTGTTGGCTTTTTTAAGTCATATTTTTCTGGAATTCACGGATAAAATCTATAGGGCGGTTCGAAAAGAATTTTCTGCCAGAAAAACCTTCTTTCAGGACTTTCAAACATTGACTAAATATTTTCATTTTCATAGCTGGGATCATTTGATTAATTTTATGCTTGAAGAACTGGAAGTGAATATACCGGAGATAGCTTTAGATTCAAGTTAGTTCCAAATTTAGAATTGCTGGGAGTACTATAGTTGATCAGGTAGTCACCTGAAAGTCGGATAAAGGTACATTTAAACCAAAACCACAAATTTATGGACGCTATGTGGTTACAAAAAGTCCTATCAATGGCAGTTTGCTAACACTGTTGTGCTTTGAAAGTATAGCCCAAATAGTGTACGCTTTATCCGACTTTCAGGGCGGTCTGGGTTTTAGGCATTAGTTATCAACGAATTGGTGGAGATCTTTTAGTCTTTTTAACATTGCTGCTAATTCGATCATGTTTATCGGTGAGCTGGCATTCATACTCCCGTTTTTGTCTCCACACATCACTCCAAATTCATAAAGTGTTTTTCCTGAATCAGTCCAACCGGTTTTGTTGTTCGAAAATTTCTTTTCTATTTTGAATTGATTGAAACTAATCATTGCTGTCATGATGTCAGCAACCTGCCCTCGTGTAATGAAATCCAATCTGTTTTCCAGTAAATTTCCAGCACCACATGAGTTTGATTGTACGCATTTGTTCCAAAACGCATTAATATCCAATTTCCCATTCATAAAATGATTAGTTTCATTTAAAATATAGCTGTAAAAAAGATTTAAGAATTGGTCAACAGTAACTCGTTGAAGCGGTTGGAAACTTTCTTGATATGTGTCCAGAAGACATCTGTTGTATAAATCTATCACTGCATCTATACCAAAAGTGAAACTCTTATCGCTATAGTTTATTTTATAACCATATGGAATTATTATTGGATCATAATTAACTGTTTGAGTTTGCTGTTCTAAGAGGTTACCGAATTTATCTACGATCTGAATTGTTACTTCAGGTGCAATTTTTAAATACAATTGTTCAACATTATTGTAGGTATATTTTTTCTTACCGATGAAATATTGCCCCTCTACAGTATCTTTGACAACATACTGTGTAATATTTGGATTTACGGAATAGGTTACTACTCGAGGAAGATATGACAGATTAATGTGAAAACTCTCGATTCCTGGAATGTCGAGATAGGGGGTGTAGTTCCTGTAGTAAAAATCAAACCAAATGGAGTCGTCATCACTTCTGTCCGGTTCGATTAGTGGCATGTAATATAAGAGGTCAAACCCATTGATTGGATTTTCCGTGAAATCTATAGCCTTATAAAAATTATTTTCACTGTCTTTCTTGAGCTGATATTCACCATAGGTGCTGAAATTTCCTCCATTACCATAATTTTCTATTAAATCGAGAGCTAAACGTGCGGCTCTAACAAGGTTGGCTTTGTCAGCTTTATTGATAGTTTGTGGATGTATATTTTTAGCAGTATACCAGAAGAATATGTCAAAAAAAGTTGTTACCTTTGTATATCCTTTATATAATTTTATTCCACAAAGATAATCGTATTCATTACTATAGTTTTCAATTTCTTTTTTAATGAGGTTTAAATCACTTCCATATTGATTGATATAATCGTATATGAAGGCTGTTGCCCACATATTTACTTGGGATTCATGTTCAGTGTTAGCTAAATCATATAAGGCATGAGCAGCATTTCCTAACGATAGCGTATTTAATAAGGCTTCATAACACGCAATTGGTAATCCTACAAATTTTGAGAAGCTGTTTGAAAGTGTTGTAATAAATTGTTCTGTGGGATAGGATTTCCACATTATAATTTCTATAGAACTTTTCGTTTGCCATTCCATCCATTCGAGAACTAAATCAGTGCTACTCAAAATTATAGTTTTGTAAAATTCATATGTCATCGAATCCCAACCAAATAGTTCTGTTAACTCAGATTTGATCGGATCTGAATTGAGAACTATTTTTAAAATATGATTAATATAGCCTTTTACAGTAACTTCCTGGCCTACTAAGTCTGTAGTTAAGCCTAACAATGCTGAACCTCCAGCACCGAAAATTTCTTTTAAATGATATTCTAAGCTCCAGTTCTTAAGAGCCTCATCATATTTAGTGAACGCTTCGTCAATTAATTGTAAATCATTTTTATAAAGTTCATTATTTTGTACACCAATCTCCAACGCTTTTATTATCAGATATCTGTTGATAGTTGATTCAGATTTGTAATCATAGACACTTTGACCTAGGTAGCTTTTGTACGACAAAAAATTGGATGTAGCATTTAATACATATTCTGATTCTGTTGATTGACCGATTTTACCGAGTACGGGATAAAGTCTGAATCCTTCCCCTGATGCGAAAGAAACATTTGATGGAAGACTTAAGTACAACACAACCAATACTGTAAAGTTGATTAGCTTATAGGTGTTATGTTTCATGTTATTTTCCCTTTTTGAAATTCAGATACCATAGAGATATCGCAATTTTTACGTTATCAGTCTTTTTAATCTATAGCCAAATTCTCTCCACATTGCTCCGAACTTCTGCCCTGATAATCGTTTTCGCCTACAGTTATAGAAATTTTCAAAGAAGCTTGCGGAACTGCATCTCCCACATAACGATAGGTGTTTTCTCCGCAGTTCCACCGATATTCATCTGGTAAAACATGATTTTTATATACCATGACCTGAAATGTTTTTTCTGGATTGTTAAAGGCATTTTACATAGCGACAGGGTCGTCACAGCTACTGTCTATTTTACAGCATAAACGACACCAACCTGCTTCATTATTTTGAAAAATAGATGACACTATTCCAACCATGGCATCTTCCGGAATAAGTATAACCTCGTCTATTGAATTCAAGACAAGCACTTTTCCAGAAATACAAGTATCAATATCAGGTGCATTATTATTGTTCATCTTTAAAATCTGATAATATTTGCAAGGCATTAACCGCATCATTAATGAATATAGTATCCCTTCCTGACCATAATTCATCGGACTTTAACAGATCTAAATCAATATAGTTTTCCTGAGTTGTTAACATTTTCAATATAGATATGGCATCTGACATATCCAAGTTTCCTGAATCATTTTTGCCAATCATCACAATGAATTTTTGAGGATTATCATAAGTCAGGTCTATTGTAAGATCATCAAATAAATTTGCTTCACTTTCATTATTAATTGATACAGACAGATCCAGAATTTCATCTGTACTATCTATAACCCAGAAAAACTCATTGTTTTCATCAAGATACACTTGCTGATCACCAATATAAATAGAATCCGCTTCGTCTGTGGCATTTACATTATATACTTTGCCACGCACTATAAACTTTGGCAGATATTTAATGTTGCTTATAATTTGGGTAAATGTTTTATTTTGAGTATGTAAAGCAATCTGGATATCGACATATTCACCGTAAAGTTCCGGCATATCGGGAGGTATAAAAATAACCAAATTTTCAAAAGGTCTGCCCCTGAAAAGTACCCCTTGAAGGCTTTCACTAGAAAATGTCACTTCCATATGTTCAATACCTATTTTTATTCCTGAACTTTCAAACCCTCCTGAAACATCCAATTTGTATGCTTTACCGGATGTCATGAATTTTTCTCCAGAAAAGGAAGGGTTAGATTCCACATCTTCGACAATCTGTGCTATATCATCATTTTCGTGTAAAAAATCCTGATCTTTAATTTCATATGTAAACCTGTCAACATATCCAATATTGTCTCCTCCACTAACAAGGACGCTGTATCCAGACTTAGGCATAACAGTAGCAGGAAAAAAACAAACCTTCTTGAAATTTTCACTACCTGGATATTCTCTGAAATATCCCTGATTTGAACTCCACCAATAATATTCGCTAACTTTATCATTTTTTGAGGAATCTGTTTCTGCTGTTACACTAAGAATAAGCGCATTATCTATTCCACATAATTCACTTGTAGCCCTGCTTTCTGTTACATTTGTAATGCTAATCCCTTGAGCATCAGATTCATAATACTGTGGTTCATATTCAAATCCGATATTTTTAAGCAATAGCTTTTGCACATCGAGGTTTTCGGGATTTTTAAAACTCGTATCATTATGACAATAATTACCTTCAAACTGTTGCTGAACTCTTCCAAGTATGACTAATGCTTCATAAACGCTTAAAGGATCTTTGGGCTTAAGTTCTCCGTTATTACCACTCATTAATTGATGTCTTACCGCTGTATTGAAATATTTCATTGCCCAGTCTGCCACATCTCCAAGATCCGTAAATTTGTCACTCAAATAATCAATATTTTCAATTAAAGGTAAATCAAGACCCTGTAAAGTTATGGCGATGAATTCCTGCCGACTCACCTTGTCCAGCGGCCTGAACAATTCGTTATTTTTTGTTATTGGAGTTGTGTCATCTTCATCACCTAAGTAATAACAAAGTTTCAACAGGGAATCATAATAATCTGTATTATAATCCACGTCTGCAAAGGGTAGAAAGTAGTCCTCCATACTTTTTGCCTTAAATTTTTCTGCTTTATGGGATAAAAATGATTCAATAAGAATGACAGCTTCAGACCGCGATAAATGAGAATCAATATTTTTATCATTGAGAATATTACACACTTTTGTGTTATAGTTTTTAAACTGTTCTTTAAATAGTTCTACCATATTAGGATCAGGTGCATTAACTGTTACGTATAAGTTTTTAGAGCCACTTATTGCTTCACCTTGTGAAACCTTTGCAACATAAAAACGTTGCGAACCGGTTATGCTTGGGGTGCAAGTGATTTGAGCTGACGTT
>NZ_JACADJ010000004.1:0-125312 GCF_013389365.1 Desulfobacter latus | reverse complement strand
AGCCAAACTGGATAAGTCCACGGTAAAACTTGTTGTCATACTGGTACCACTTAAAGTTTTAGTGCCGCTTATATCGGTTGCTTCGCCGCTTGATGTTTTGACAATATAAGCTAACCCCTTTAATCCTCTATCATCATTGGCAGTAACACTGATATCAAAATTACTGCTTTGGGGATTATTGCTGCTACTACTGCCCGATGTGTTTATTGTAATTGTTGGTTTTGTATCAATATAGCCGGAATTATAGGAACTATAACCACTACAACCACTATCATTACAGGCCTTAACTCTGTAGTAGTAGGTGCTGCCGGAACTTACACTGTAATCATAATAATTTGTATAAGTAGTCGTTTTAATCAAACTTCCATATGATGAAGATGAAGTTGATCTGTATATTTTATATTCATCTGCACCAGAAACACTATAGTTAGATATTACAATTTTATCTGTATATGTTCCATCAGAAGCGTTTATATTAGTTGGTGTCGCAGGGCTTGGACTTGTGATATTGACACTAAACGGTGAACCACTTATTGCATCTCCTCCTGGCTTTTTTTCTACATAAAATGGCTTAGATCCGGTTCCGTTTGGTGTACAATAAATATATGCTGAACTCGAACTCGTTTTTACCGTATTTCCGCAGTTTCCATCATATAATGAAAGCTTAATTGTGTCTGGCAGGTTTGAACCGGAAACTGTAAACTTTGTATTTACTCCCGTTGTAGCTGTTGTTGGTGACAAACTGCTGACTGTAGGTGGTTTTGTGACAGTTAAAATTTTATTGGTAATATTCCTATCAAAATTTCCATTTTTATATAAATGAAAATAAAGGTTAGCTGTACCAGATGCTGATGGAGAATAATATTTATACCAATTTGTTTGACCTCCATCTAATTTAATATCACTATATGAGCCTGTATTACTCCCGCCTATTCTTATGTCATATTCATCTGGTAAGGCTCCATCAAGGTTTGCAAATATTTTAGTTTGCTGGTCTATAGTTACTGTAGATGGATCAAAGCCATATGAAGCTGCTAACGCATTACCAACAACAATAAAAATTAAGAAAAAAATAAAATAGATTTTATTAAAAATATTATTGGTTTTCATTGTGGCTCCTAACTCAAATAATTGTATTCTCGGCTACCGGCATAACGCGGGACACTTTGACCCGGTGATAAGAGTTCTGCAGTACCCAAACCTCATGAACCGGGGGTTCCGGAGAAGCCTTGTTTTAAAGGGTGTCCCGGCTTAAATCGGTAGCCGTATTCTCCGTTCCGTCCTAGTCATTTGCGGTAATTCTCTTCATCTGAAAAGATATCGAGTAAAAAGGGTCTTCATACTCGATGATCCAGTTTTTCGTCAAATCGTATAACCATTATACAATATAATAAAGTTATGCCAACTAAAGGACGGCCTATCGAACCATTGCCAAAAATTCAATACACCCAAATAAGTATGTATCCATATATAATTTTCGATAAAATTAAGCAAAAAATATACCAAATAAACAGGGAATACTTATTCAGTTTAAAAATCAAAGGATTATTGTTGTGACGAAATTTTTCATAAAGTATATTTATGACATTTTCTGGCAATGCTGTTTCAATTTTTGTCACATATTTTCCATTCTCATATATGGTATGTTTAGTGACTGGTGATGGTTTCAAAAAAAGCCAGGACTGGAAAAAGTAGCCTTGGGGGATTTGTGGCAGTGCTTGGGCAAGTAGTGTAACGTGTATCCCGGGGTTTTCGATTCCTACCAATTCAAATTTTTTAGCAGACCACAATAATGGTATTATCAGTTGCCCAAGCATATTTCAAAAAAGTATTCAATAACAGAAGTATTGTGGACGGAGATTATTTCACATTCTCACTGTGGACTACATCAATATCGAAATGTCCCTAATGTGGAATTCAAAACCCCAGACTATTATTAATAGTTATCACCATCAAGCATCTGAAAAATGAGAACGGGTACTCAAATTTTAACTCCACAAGATGTTTTTTATTTTTTTTGTCCAAAGCGTTTATTGAAGTAGGTGTTGACTTGTTTATACAATTAAACTATTCCCCATACAAATCTTCCAATGTATGCCAATACACATCCGTATTTTCCATTTTACGTACCATTCGCGTTACAAAAACATGACATGTGATGGTGTGGTTTTTGGGGTTTGAATAATTTTTCATTTTTTGTTCGATTTCTTTTATCAACGATTTTACAGATGAAATTCGGTCCTATTTGCATTCCCCAATGTTAATCCATCTATTTATCATCTCTTATCCCAACCACATCAACCTGGAGGTTCTTATTCCAAAACTGTTCCTTTCTTCTTATTCATTCTTACCTATTAGGCGTAAATGATGAGAAATTCCTGCTTCATAGAATGTGCCCGAACAAACTGCTTAGGTCTCATTTCCTCTCCACAGGCTTAAACTCTCTTAGAACCTACGGTATTTTTATTTGGCCTTAGTCATATTTTCGGCCATACGAATTTCCGGTAGGTTGGGTTCAGGAACGAAACCCAACGCCGATAAGTTGTTGGGTTTCACTTCGTTCAACCCAACCTACATTGTGGCCGATGTTATGACCAAGCCCTGTTAAGGGCTTGATCATAAGATGGGCCACCAATGAGCTGACCAGATATATGGCACTTCAACCGTTTGTAATCCCAACGTTATGTTGCAATCAATTAAAAGATTGGCACAGAGGCCCATGATCAAAATAAAATCGCCCATCTGCTTGACTTTTAAGCCGCCTTCGGCGTTACGCCAACGGAAACATATGTCAATATGCTTCCGTTGGCGTGCCTTGCCGGCGACTTAAAATCCGGCGCATCTGTGGCGGATTTAATTCTGATCATGGGCCTAAATTGGAAGCAGCATAATCCAAGACAATCAATCACTTTCGAAAAGCTTTTGCAGGAATCCTTTCTTCGGATTGCGGCAAGAGCCCTGAATATTATGGACGAATCTGAAGCGAGTGTGTTCAACAGCCAAGATATATCACAGTGCCCGGCTGATGATTTTAAGCCCCTCCAGGGTCAGGGCCAGGTCCACGGATTCAATGGCATTGGATACTTCGGCAATGAGCGGGGCAAGTCCGCCCGTGGCAATAATCATGGGTGTGGTGTTCATTTCCTGTTTCATCCGGTCCACCATACCGTCCACCATGGCTGCGTTGCCGAAAATAATACCGGACTGAATGCTTTCAATGGTGTCATCACCGATCACCCTGTCCGGTGCTTTGAGCATTTCCACCCGGGGCAGGCGGGATGCCCTTTGGAACAGTGCGTCGGATGAGATCACCACGCCGGGGCAGATGGCGCCGCCAAGGTATTCGCCTTTTTCCGTGATGGCGTCAAAGGTAGTGGCTGTGCCGAAATCAATAATGATCAGTGCTTTTTTATATTTTTCATAGGCTGCCACGGCATTGACAATGCGGTCCGCGCCGACCTCGTTGGGATTTGAATAGAGAATGGGCATCAGTTTTTTTACGGATGCTGCATTGACCCACAATGGTGTAAGACCCAGATAGCGCTCGCAGAAAGCGTGTAATATCCTCACGGACGACGGCACCACGGAGGATATAACAACTTTTGAGATGTCGGTGAGCTGGATGCCTTTGTCGGCAAACAAAGCCCGGGCCAGGATATTAAACTCATCCGCCGTGGTTTCTCTGACGGTTCTGATACGCCAGTCCTGCGCCAGGGTTTCATCTTTGTAAACGCCGATCACCGTATTGGTATTGCCCACATCAATTACCAGCAGCATATTTTCTCTCCTTGTCTATTCAATTTTAACGGTAAATACCCGGGGGGCGGCATTGGTCATGACCAGTTCCACGGGGATGTCAATATAGGCGTGCCGGGCATATACCCCGGGCTTAAGCCCTTCAAGATCCATGAACGCATAAATTTTATCGGTCAGGGTTGTGCTGTTCAAATTTTCATGGGGGCCTTTAAGATCAATGGAAATGGTTGAAGGTTCAATGCTGACTTTTTTTGCGGGCCGGTTTTGAATCTGTATTGGAATCTGTTTAATCGTTCGGGTTCCGGTGAGTGACTGAACCTTCACGGACACCACAAATATGGACTGGGCAGCCGTGAAAAGCTCCGGCTGTTTAAGATCCAGGGGAACTTCTTTTTTAAAATTTTCATTGGCATTGGCCAGGTCTACGGGTTTGGTGCTGAGCTGTTCAATCCGGTTAATCAGGGATTTTGCGCCGGTAAGGGCCACAGTGGCAGGTTCACACACCGCGGGACGCGCCAGGTAACCCTTGGCTGTTTTTCCGATCAACGGCACCGTCACTTTGAAGACCCGGGTCACTTTTTCTTCCAGGCGGATACCTAAATAAGAAGGTGTGATGTTAACAATAGACGTAGAACGCCCTAAAGGAATACGGGTTTTATCCACAGGCAGCAGATAATGGCCCGGCTCAATCGCATCCGTGCCGCCTGCCGGGTCAAAGGCCAGGTCTGTATAGATGTCGGCAGGATATACCAGGCTTTTTTTTGAAAGTGTTTCAATGTGTTTGGGCCGGCATTTGATCTTGACTTCGATTTTGTCTGTGTAAAAATGGGTCAAAATCATATCATCCGGAACATTGGTATAATCCACAGGCAGAAGCAGATTTGTTTCTTTGGGGGCCTGGGTGCATGCGGTAAAAATAACGATCGTCATGACCGCAGCCGCCACAGCCATTGGGACGAGCAGGCGGAAACGTGCAGATATCCGACGGCGCTTACGCATTCCTGATGGCGTCAATGATGTGTGAGAATGCGCACACCGCTTCAACATCATGAACCCGGATAATATGTGCGCCGTTCAGCAGGGAGGCGGCACAGGCCGCCAGGGTCCCGTACTCGGTACCTGCATCTCCGGCCCCGGCCTTTTTGCCCGTGACATTGCCCAGCACTTTCCGGATAAAGGATTTTCTGGACGGCCCCATGAGTACTGGATATCCCAGGGCTGTAAGTTGCTGAAGTTCCTTGATCAGCACAAGGTTATGCGCAACGGTTTTACCAAATCCGATCCCCGGATCCAGGATAATATTTTTTGGCGACATGCCTTTTTCAAGTACAAAATGAACCCGTTCCTGCAGATAGGTGATGATTTCACCCATGAGATCATCATAGTGCGGGGTCACCTGCATGGTTTCCGGTGTGCCTTTCATGTGCATGAGAACGGCGGGCGCGCCCGTTTCTACGGCCACATCCACCATGCCGGGGTCTTTTTCAAAGGCCGAGATATCATTGATGATGGCCCCACCGGCGGCAAGGGCTTCTTTTGCCACCGTTGCTTTCACCGTGTCAATGGAGATGGGAATGTCTATTCGGCCGGCAATGGCCTCAATGACAGGGATGGTCCGATCAAGTTCTTCCTGCTCACTCACCGGTTGAGAAAACGGCCTGGAGGATTCTCCGCCGATGTCCAGGATATGGGCCCCTGCCGCCACCATTTCCCGGGCCCGGGTCAGGGCCTTGTCCAAGGTGGTGTACTTTCCCCCGTCTGAAAAAGAATCCGGCGTGGTGTTTAAAATACCCATGATACATGCCTTTGGACCCAGATCCAGTTTGAAGCGGCCAAATTCAAGTGTAAAGGCTGTGGTGGTCACAATACCGTTTCCTATTTAGTGTTTGAACGAAAAGTCACCCAAATGTGCATCTGGGCAAATTTTCGTCCAAACACGGGTTTGCGTTCACGCACTATTTATCCCTGGACTCATCAGAATCCGGCGTGTCCGGATCAGGCGCTTTTGTCTTTGTCTCGTCGTCAGCGTCGTGATTCTCCACCGATGCCTGTCCATCAGCTCCCTGATCCTCTTCCTCTTTGGGTGCCTCCGGTTCCGTCTGGATGTTCCGGTGTCCAAAGAAATCAAAATCCGGACGCAGGCTTGCAATCAGATCATCAAGCTCAGGCCCCATAACCGTTTCCTTTTCCAGGAGAAGATCGGTCAGGGCATGGAGAATGTCGATATTTTCCTCTAAAATGGTTTTGGCTGTATTGTATGCGTGGTTGATCAGGTCTGCCACCTCGGCGTCTATCTTCTGGGCCGTGGCTTCGGAATAGCCTTTGGCCTGGGTCATCTCTCTGCCGATGAAGATATTGTCATCATGGTCTTCGTAGGAGAGCGGTGCCAGGTTCTCACTCATGCCGAAACTTCTGACCATGCGGTTGGCAAGTTTTGTGGCCTGCTTTATGTCATTGGAAGCCCCGGTGGAGATTCGTTTAAATATGATCTCTTCTGCCACACGACCGCCAAAGGCAATGCACAGTTCGTTCTCCAGCTGGTCCTTGTATTTGAAATCCCCTTCCTCGGGCAGAAACCAGGTCACACCGGCAGCCCTTCCCCTGGGGATAATGGTGATTTTATTTACGCTGTCCGTATTGGGCAGGAACCGGGCCACCAGGGCATGACCACCCTCGTGATAGGCCGTGGTCTTTTTTTCTTCTTCCTTGATTACTTTGGATTTTCTTTCAAGTCCCATGTAAACCTTATCCTTGGCATCTTCAAAATCGCGCATGGACAATTTTTCACGGTTGCGTTTGGCTGCCAGAAGCGCTGCCTCATTACACAGGTTTTCCAGATCGGCACCGGAAAAACCGGGCGTCCCTTTGGCAAGAATGGTCGGATTCACATCCTTGGCCAGGGGGCTTTTTTTCATGTGTACCCGCAAAATACCTTCACGTCCCTTGATGTCGGGCATGTCCACCATCACCTGCCGGTCAAACCGGCCGGGACGCAGCAGTGCCGGGTCCAGAACATCAGCCCGGTTGGTGGCTGCCATAAGAATAACGCCTTCATTGGATTCAAACCCGTCCATCTCCACTAAAAGCTGGTTCAAGGTCTGTTCCCGTTCATCGTGCCCGCCGCCAAGGCCTGCACCCCGCTGACGACCCACGGCATCAATTTCGTCAATGAATATAATACACGGTGCATTTTTCTTGCCCTGGGCAAACAGATCCCGGACCCGGGATGCGCCGACCCCCACAAACATTTCAACAAAATCAGATCCGGAAATAGTGAAAAACGGAACGCCTGCTTCTCCTGCCACGGCCCGGGAAAGCAGGGTTTTACCGGTACCGGGATTGCCCATCAGAAGCACGCCTTTGGGGATACGGCCGCCCAGCCGGGTATATTTATTGGGGTTTTTCAAAAAGTCCACCACCTCGGTAAGCTCCTCTTTGGCCTCATTAATGCCCTCGACATTGTCAAAGGTCACCTTTTCCCCCTTGTCATCCATGAGCCTGGCTTTGCTTTTTCCAAAAGAGAGCGCTTTTCCCCCACCGCCGCCACCCTGCATCTGGCGCATGAAAAAAATCCATACCCCGATGAGCACAATCATGGGCAGCCAGGAAATGATAATGGACATGAACCAGGACGATTCAGCCGGTGGCTTGGCCTTGATGGACACACCTCTTTTGCGCAGGGTCTCAATGAGCTGGGCATCGTCCGGCGCATAACTGTTGAATCGTGCACCGCTGGTGTCTGTAATGATCAGATCCTGGCCCTGAATAACCACATTTTGAATCCGGCCGTCTTCCACAAGGGATAAAAACTCTGAATAGCCGATATCTGACTGGCCGCCCGGCTGCTGGTTGAATACATTGTAAAGCATGACCATCATCAGGACAATCACTAGCCAAAGGGAGATATTTTTATAGAATTGATTCAATGTATTTCCTCTCTAAAATATTAATATGAAAGTTGTGAGTTTTGAGTGATGAGTCGTGAGATTTAAAACAAGCTGTTTTCCTCATAACTTATAACTCATATCTTTCATGTTTTGTTGTGGGTTGAACCTGAGTATTGATAACCAAGTCAGCCCATGGCAGTTATCCGGCTAAAAACATCAATGAATATATATAAACATAAATTTATTTTATACAAGCATATGGCGGATTTTATTTTGATCATGAACCTTATATCCCGGGGTTTTCGTCCGTTTTTGCATTTTGATGCCTGCGGGTCTTATGATGCCTGCCAAGTGTCCGCAGTGCTGTTGCTTCCTTTTTTATACGCAGAATATTCCTTTGTTGTCTGTATACCCGGATTTGGCCGGGAAGGTCCAGACTCTTTCCTGATTCTCCTTTTTTGCCCGCAAAATAAAGGATATCCCGGATATGGGTGTGGGAAATCCGTCTTAAATTCTGCTTTACCGACAACAGCGCTGCGCGGATGACCCGGGCGCCTATAGCCCGGTCAAGTGTGTTAATTGCTGGTATGGATATGTCAATTTGCTCTTTTTGCCTGCTGGTTGTAGCGTTTTCCAGGGCGGTCCGGGCCATCCGGTCCAGAAAATCATCTTCCTGTTCGATGATGCCGGACAGCCGCTCTATCCCTGCCTTAATATCGGGATTGAACTCCTTTTCAAGAAACGGGATCAAACAGTGGCGGACCCGGTTGCGCAGGTAGGATGTGTCCGCATTGGAGCCATCAATCCTGTACCCCTGGTTTATTTCATCAAGAAACGTCAGAATGTCGACTCTGGACATCCGGATCAGAGGACGTATGAATTTTTTCTGCCTGACCGGTGGAATGCCCCGAAGGCCAAGGGGGCCGGTCCCGCGAACAAAATTCATTAAAACCTGCTCTATATGATCATCCTGGTGATGGCCCAGGGCAATACGGTGAAATCCTTTTTCACAGGCCACCCGGTTAAAAAAATCATACCTGACATTTCTGCCGGCCTCTTCAACACAGAGCTGTTGTTCTCTGGCAAATTCTGCTACATTTTTTCTTTCAACGACCAGGTCAAGGTTGTGTTCCCGGGCAAAGTCACGGACAAAGGTCTCATCGGCCAGGGCGTGACCGCCCCGAAGCATGTGGTTCAGATGTGCCAGGCCGATACGGATATCCAGATCTTTTTTCAGACCCATGAAAACCTGTACCAGAGCCATGGAGTCCGGACCGCCGGAAACACCGATCAATACACGGTGTCCGGGGGCAACCATATCGTGTTCCCGGATGGTGCCGAGTACCTGGTCTGTAAATTTTTGGGCAAAGGAGGATTGGGCTGCCATTTGTTATGGATTTTACCTTTTTTGAAGGACCCGATATAAACAGGGATGAATATAGGTTAAAAAAATAATTTTTGTCAAGATATTAACAGGTTAAAGGCGTGATTTATGTATTATACAAAATTCAATACCTGGTTATGCCAGATCATCCTGGCCGGGAACGAAAAGGGGCTTGCCCATCTTCACCTCAACACCGGCCAGGGCAGCCGTCAATTTAAGATTCAGGATGCCTGGGAATTAAAGCCGGAATTTTTCAAGCATACCCAATCCCAAATTCTGGAATACCTGGCGGGTAAAAGAACGGTTTTTGAGGTCTGCTTAAACCCCGCAGGCACTGAATTTCAGAAAAAGGTCTGGGCGCAATTGCGCACCATTCCATACAGCAACCTGGTCAGCTACGGTGAAATTGCCAAACAACTGGGCAACCCAAAGGCGGCCAGGGCAGTGGGGGCAGCCAACGGGAAAAACCCCATCCCCCTCATCATCCCCTGCCATCGGGTGGTCGGGGCCAATGGCAACCTCACCGGATTTGCCCATGGCCTGGCCATCAAGGAGCAACTCATTGCCCTGGAACAGGGCTGATCTTCTAACTTGAGAGTTATAATCCGTATACGTGTTTACGGTATTTTTTAGGTGATGCTTTTTTTTGCCCGGCAGTTTACCGGTATCAAGCAATTTGTCCAAAGCCCCGGGATCAGTGTCTGCCACAGCACAGAGCAAAAGGCCGCTGTGCCTTTTTGTTATGGCCATGATATGTTTTACGGCAATCCGGCCGCATCCGATCAGTGCGACCCGAAGCTTTTTTCCCTCATTTTTTCTCCTTTATTTCATTTTTTTTTCATGTCCAGCATAAACCGGCTTAATGCCTGGACATAGGATTTGGCAGACGCCGTGATGGTGTCGTCATCCTCGGCTTTACCCAACCAGATCGGGGCCGTCAGATTATAATTCAGTTCATGGCCGTTGCCGCTGAGTACAACCAATGCTTCTGCCGTGGAAGAGTGAGTCCGTCCGCGGTTACTGGGCTCGTAAACCACAAGTTTGGGTTTTTTTTCACCAAGCCCCAGAACATCGTCAATGGCACTGAATACTGCATTGATAGGGCCGTTTTTGCCCATGAAGGCCTCGCCGATCTTTTTTTCACCATCAATGACCAGGACCACCTGGGCCTGGCGGACACTGGAATTGGCAAATTTGTTGAACGCGTAATCCACAAACTCGATATGCGCTTCCCCTGTGTACCTGAAATCATCCCCGATCATCCGCAGCTCCTTGTCCCCATATGTGATGTCCCTGGATTTTATTACGGGCATGATATGTTCCCGGACAAAGGCTTTTTCAAATTCATATCCCAGCTCTTCAAGCCTGGCCGTAACGCCGGTGACGCCGGTCAGCTTGGTGATCTGGTGGGTGTTGCCTGTCCAGCCGATATCTTCGGGTGAGCAGGGCAGGTAAATATTTTCCCCAATGTCCTTGCCCTTTTTGTCTCCGTCGGAATGGACCCCTGATCCGTGGCGCAGGGCATTGGGACCGACTCCCGGCGCATTGTAGGGAATGGGAATGCAGCTTTCCCTTTCAATGAACCTTGCCACGGCATTGGTTTTTTCAAGTTTAAAGGACGTAAAAAATTTCCGGTTGTAGGAAGGTTTCAATGAAAGATTCATGATCACCTGTTCCAGCGGTGTATTGCCTGCTCTTTCTCCGAGGGAATACCAGGTGCCTTCCACCTGCCTGACGCCCTGTTTAATGGCGGCCAGGGTATCTGCGACACTAACGCCGAAATCATTGTGGGCGTGAAAACTAAGCATCACGTCATCCGTGCCTTCCACAAGCATTTTAAAATACTGGATGGCTTCCTGGATTTCAATTTCAATTCCCTTGGCCACGGTATGGGGAATGTTGATCACGTCTGCGCCTGCTTTAATCGCATGACCATAAATTTTAGAAATATACGCCTGCAGAAAACTATGTTCCGGGTTCAGGGACTGGGACAAGGCCAGGATGGTGTTCTGGGCCGAGAATTCCACCCGGCCTTTACCGCCTGTCAACTCCTTTGCATAGGCGACCGCCCGGGAGGCTTTTTCAATTTGTTCATTGGGATCTGCCTTGTATGCCCGGATGGAGGCTTCGTCAATATTAAGGGTGAATACATGGATGGTGGGGTTGGGATTATTTTCCAGGGCCTGCCAGGTCCGCTTGATATTTTCAAGATCCATGGTGGTCAGTCCGCAGATATGGGGCCCTTCCACGGTATCGGCAATCTGTTTGACGGTATCAAATTCCAAGGGGGTTGAACTGGGAAACCCA
This sequence comes from Desulfobacter latus, assembly GCF_013389365.1. Taxonomy (GTDB): domain Bacteria; phylum Desulfobacterota; class Desulfobacteria; order Desulfobacterales; family Desulfobacteraceae; genus Desulfobacter; species Desulfobacter latus. Next base: position 113,978 of record NZ_JACADJ010000004.1, on the reverse strand, counting down.
ACCTCTATGGTACTGACCCCCGTATCCGCAAGGAACCGGGCAATTCTAAACTTTGAATCCCCTTTAAAGGTTACCCCGCCCTGTTCACCATCCCGCAGGGTGGTATCAAAAATTTCGACTTCCTGTCTGGCCTCGTCGGGAATTTGCGCCCGGTCCAGTACCCATGTGCCGGTTTCATTTTTTTTGATCGCCATGTTCTTCCTCTTTTTTTATGTTGGATAAAAATAAAAAAAGCCGCTATCTGCCCGGCAGGGGCTGATAACGGCTTTTGTTTTTATTTATGAAGATTATGCCACTAAGCGCCCCATCGCCCGGAGGTGTTAAGAACCACCTCCTCGATAAGAAGAAGGACTATTAGTAGGCTGGTAAAATTTATCATTAATTATTCACTTTAATTAAAGTTAATTTATTATATATAAATTAAAGAAGTCAACAAAAAAATGACGATCTCTCAAAGGCTTGAGCTAACAGCCCTTATCCCATATGCCTGCTTTGATTTTTTTTATAAGAAAGTCAGTGACTTTCCAATTCAAATTTTATTATTATGGCAGATTGGCCGTTCGCGGTCCAGGATTGGATTTTTTATATCTAATTGGGAACGGGTAATTATAATTAAATTTTAGGTGTAAATACGAATGGGTATAGCTGCTGATATTGCAATTATTGTTGTGGCCGGTTTAATTGGCGGGCTTGCGGCCCAGCGATTAAAACAGCCGTTAATTCTGGGATACATTCTGGTCGGTGTCATGGTGGGACCGTTCACGGGGGGCGTCACAATTTCCAATATCCACGATATTGAGTTACTCGCTGAGATTGGTGTTGCGCTGTTACTTTTTGCTCTGGGACTGGAATTTTCACTAAAGGAATTAAAACCTGTGGCCCGGATTGCCTTGATCGGCACCCCGATACAGATGCTGCTGTCAATTCTCCTTGGCTTCGGCATCGGCAAGATGTTTAACTGGTCTTTTACCGATGCGCTTTGGTTTGGGGGACTCATTGCCTTATCCAGTACCATGGTGATTCTTAAAACACTGATGAGCCAGGGAAGAATGGGCACCCTTTCAAGCCGGGTCATGATCGGCATGTTAATTGTTCAGGATCTGGCCGTTGTTCCTTTGATGATTATTCTGCCTAAGTTGAATCAACTGGAAGCAGGGATACCCGCGCTTGGCTGGGCAGCACTCAAGGCGGCGACATTCCTGTTTTTGATGATTTTTATAGGCACACGACTGATTCCGAAATTACTGGCATATATTGCCAGACACAATTCAAGGGAGCTGTTTCTGCTGGCAATCACGGCAATTGGTCTGGGCGTGGGATACGGCACCTATCTATTTGGATTGTCCTTTGCCTTTGGTGCGTTTATTGCCGGCATGGTACTCAGCGAATCTGATTATGGTCACCAGGCACTGAGCGATATTATTCCGTTAAGGGATATTTTTGGGTTGCTTTTCTTTGTATCGGTAGGCATGCTCCTGGATCCGGTCTTTTTGATTAGAAACTGGCAGATAATCCTGATTGTGGTTTTATTCGTATCGTTAGGCAAGGGAATTATTTTCAGTGCATTAAGTCGTATATTCGGATATGGCAACGTCATTCCGCTGGCTTTGGGGTTGGGCATGTTTCAAGTGGGAGAATTTTCATTTGTGCTGGCCCGGGTTGGTATCGCCACCCATTCAATCTCCAATGATCTTTATTGTCTGATACTGGCAACTGCAATTGTCACCATGGTATTGACGCCGCTTGTTTCGGGACTGACCACACCATTGTACAGACTGCGACAGCGTATGTTTAAAAAAGAGCCTGTGCAAACCATTAATTTGCCTGATACGGATTTGCACAACCATGTGATTATTGCCGGCGGCGGGCGGATTGGGTTTTATGTCGGTCAGGTTCTCCAGCGCCTGGATCTGGCCTTTATCATTATTGAAATTGATTATCGGCGCGTGACCCACGTCAAAAGTATGGGGTTTCCCGTGATTTACGGGGATGTCACCCGGGATGTTGTACTGGAGGCCGCCAAGGTCAAAGAGGCCAATCTTGTACTCATCACGACCCCCAGACTTGATGTTACCGGAACGGTTTGTGATCAGGTGCGCCATTCAAATCCGCATGTGAATATTGTGGCAAGGGCCGAAGGGATCGAGCAGATGCAGGCCCTCCATGACCAGGGCATACAGGAAGTGATTCAGCCGGAATTTGAGGCCGGCCTGCAATTCACCCGTCAGGCCCTGCTGTATTTAAATATTCCGGCCACGGATATCCAGGAATATACCGAAGCGTTTCGCAGGGAGCTGTATGCCCCGTTTTTTAATATGCCCCGGGGGGATCAGACCCTGTTTCAACTGCAGAAAGTCTGTGATCTGCTGGAGCTTAACTGGATAAAGCTGATGGCCGACAGCCCTGTGATTGGCCGGACAATCAAAGAGTTGAATCTTCGCACCAAGATCGGGATATCCGTGGTTGGCGTGATGCATGACGGGGAGCTGCATCCCAATCCCAATGCGGATTTTCAATTCAACCCAGGGGATTTAGTTGCTGTTATGGGCAACGCCCGCCAACTGGCGGAGTTCCACACATTGATTTCCCCGCCACAGTAACATATATACTCTTGTCACAACGAAGAAGACGGATGAAAAGGCAAAGCATATGGGAGCGTTTATTTTGATTATTTTGATTATGGGCCTAACGACCGGATCCGCACCTTCCAGAAAAATTCTGCGAAAAACAGGGTGGGAGGCAGGTCTTGGAAAATAAGTTTTATTTTGATATATAAGCATCATTCTTTGAAGTTATTGATTCTACACTTTCAAAGAATTTTTTTATAAGAGCCTGTTTGATAATTAGGGGATCGAAGTGAAATTTCATGAAAATGAGAATCAATTATCAAACAGGCTCTAAGGGGGCAGCATGAATTTTTTTTTTAATACGGACAGACGCCTAATCCTTCCCTTTATCTTTATCATCTTTGTTTTTGTTATCTGCATGTATCTGGTGGTTGATGTCTACCATACCGCACCGGCAGGTTTTGAAAAATTGAAAACAGTTCGGGCGCAGCTGAATCAGATCCAGACACTGTTGACTCCGACGGGTGTAAAAGCAGAAGCGTCATTTCAACTGGCCGAGGCCGGCGGTAAAAACCTGCAGGCCTTTATCAATGCCTATGAAAAACGCAATCGGGCAAACCATACATTTGTTCTGACCGTTATGCTGGTATGCCTGGGTGTTACACTGCTTTGTTTTTTATTTATTTGTTTCAGGCTTCCAAGGGCCACGGCACAAATCATCGGGCAACAAACGGATTCTGCAGGGTTGCGGACATCGCTGGACAGAGAAATCATATCCCGGTTGCACTTGCTGGAAAATAATATTGTTCAGATGCCGGAAAAACTGACGGAAATCCAAAGTATTTCCAGGGAAAATAAGGATCAAGCCAGAAGTATTTTTGATTCGGCCGGGATCGTCCATGGTAATATTAAACGGGTGGCGAATGCCATGAAACAGGCGTCCGGGAATCTCATGCTCATCTCATCGGCTGCAGAAGGCATTACCGGCAGCATCAACGAAATTGTTAAGAACAGTGAAAATGCCAAAGCCGTCACCCAGGAGGCTGTAGCGGAAACCCGGAATACAACCGCAAAAGTGGGGGAACTGAAAAAGGCGGCCAACAGCATCGATTCTGTTTCTAATACGATCAATGAAATTTCGGAACAGACCAACCTGCTGGCGCTGAATGCCAGAATTGAAGCCGCCCGGGCCGGGGAGGCGGGTAAAGGGTTTGCCGTGGTGGCCAACGAAGTCAAGGTACTGGCCCGACAGACAGCTGATGCCACAGAGGACATCCGTCGAAAGGTGGAACATATCAACACCATCACCAAAGAAATGGTGACGCAGATCGAACAGATATCCGATACCATTCACAATAGCAATGAAATGGTAACCTCCATTGCCTTGGCTGTTGAGAATCAGTCGGTCTCAACCCGGGAAATTGCCGATAATGTGGCCCAGGCATCCCAAGGGATATCAGCGGTCAGCGGAAAGGTGAGTGCCAATCTTGAATTCGTATCCGGAATTTTGAATAATATCAAAACAGTGGAGGAACGGTCTGAAACATTATCTGTCGAAGCTGACGGCACCATACAGTCCAGCCGGGAGCAGGTAGCGTTATCAAAGGCACTGGGCCGCTTGATGGCCGATCCGTCAGCAGCCGGTCAGGAAAAAAAAGGGCTGCAGCAGACGCCTTGACGGAAGTACACGATTTAAAATGAGCAAATGGGTTAATTATTTTTAAAATAGGAGGAGACTGTATGAAAAAATCTCTTTTGTCAGCCACCACAATCTTTTTTATTTTCTTTCTCGCCGCCGGGTTGTCTTATGCCCAGGACAAAAAACTCAACTTTGGCACGTTAAACTGGCCGCCCTATTTTGGAGAAACGCTTGAAAACGGCGGGTTTATGACAGAAATATCCACTGAGGCCTTTAAACGGACCGGTTGGGACTATAATCTTAAATTCATGAACTGGAACCGGGCAATGGGGCTTGCCAAAAAAGGCAAACTGACCGGTGTTCAGGGGGCATACTACACTGATGAAAGAGCCAAAATCTTCTTTTACACCAATGAAATCACCGCAGCCAACGTGGTCATCTTCCAGAAAAAGGGGGCCGGCATTTCATACAACAGCCTCAAGGATCTTGAAGGGTATACTTTCGGAATCCTCAGAGGGTTTGGATACCCTGATGAATTTGTCCAGGCGGACTTCCTGAAAAAAGAATTCACTGACAAGCCTGAGGCGAACATTCTCAAACTTTTAAAGGACAGGGTGGATTTAATTGTGGGCAGTAAACTTGTCACCATAGATATCGCCAATTCACACTATCCTGACCAGGCGGGCCAACTTGACGTACTTGACCCTCCCCTGGAAAAAAAGCCGCTTTACAACATTATATCCAAGAAGATCGACAATCATCAGAAAATTCTGGACGACTTCAACAAAGGGCTTGAAATGCTCAAAGAGGACGGCACTTATCAGGCAATAATGAAAAAGCACGGATTCTGACTTTGCGGTGCCTTTTCGTTAACGATTTTCCCCGGAGGATATATGAAGACGCATTTTAACAGTGTGGGGGTTTCAGTTAAGACTGCAATGTTGTGCAGCATAATCGTATTCATACTGCTGTCGGTAAGTAGTTTCATATCCATAAAGTTGGAGTCGAACCTTGTTGAATTTCTGATGGATAGAAGCACCATCCATATTAATAAAATCTTTGAAGAAAATTCAACGCTCCAGAAAAAAGCGCTTACCAGCCGAACTGAAATCAACTCTGAAATCTGCTCTGCCCTCTCATCCTATTATTTATATAATTTTGCTCCCGACCAGTTGAAAAAACTGCTGAAAAGTTTTTTGAAATTTCCAGGTGTTCAGGCCATCAAGGTCAACGATGAAGACGACCTGGCGTTTGCCGCCGTATGGAAAGCAGTTGATGAAACCATCAAAGCCGCAGACCGGATTCCCGAAGATATCCAATTGAATGAGAACCTGTCATTCAAGGCCGATGTCACAAAAGACGAGGAGACCATCGGTCAGGTCCGGATTTACTACACCACCAAATTTTTGGATAAAAAACTTGAGGGCGACAAAGCCGATTTAGAGGGCACCGTTAACCATTTCCGGGAAACGACCACAAATAAAATCAACAATTCAATAAAAACGCTTATCGGCGTGACAATATTTATTATTATTGCCCTGGTTCTCTGCATTCTGCTCAGCCTGAAATTTCTTGTGACCGGGCCGATCAACGCCCTGAAAGAGATGGTGGTCGACCTGACCAAAGGAGATGGGGATTTGACCAAGCGGCTTGAGGTCAAACGACAGGACGAAATCGGGGCCCTAGCCGGATGGTTCAACCAGTTCATCGAACAGATTTATAAAATTATCAAAGATATTATCAGCAGAACCGAACACCTGAACAACTGTTCCACACAAATGTTCAACGTGGCAGCCCAAATGAGCGAGAACACTGATATAACTTTAAGAAAATCCAAAGATGTGGCATCCGTCGCCGAGACCATGGCCTCTAATATCGAAGCCGTAAACACCGCAAGTGACGAATCATCCAACAGCTTGAAAATTGTAGCTGCCGCCACCGAAGAAATGACCTCTACTATCAATGAGATTGCACAGAACACCAATCATACAAATTCAATGACCAATGAAGCTGCCGAAGAAGCTGCCAAGGCCTCAAAACTGGTTGATGAGCTTGGCGAAGCCTCAAAAGATATTGGGAATGTCACAAGCGTCATATCTGATATTTCCGAGCAGACCAGTCTTCTTGCCCTGAACGCTACCATCGAGGCTGCGCGGGCGGGCGAAGCCGGAAAAGGATTTGCTGTTGTGGCCAATGAAATCAAAGAACTTGCCCAGAAAACCGCGCAATCCGCTTCGGAAATAAAGGAAAAAATTAAAAACATGCAGAAAACCACGGACTCTGCAGTTTTCGGTATTAAAAAGATTACAGAAATCAACACCATCGTCAATGAAACCGTTACCGCAATCGCTTCCGCAGTTGAAGAACAGACCGCAACGACCAAGGAAATTTCCTCGAAAATCGAGCATGCCTCTTCAGGCACCAGCGAGATCAGCGAAAGCATCAATAACAGTGCAGAAATGGTTGCACGCATTACCAGTGATATTGGTGAAATTACCACCTCGCTTGATGACGTTGCCACCGGCGGCAGTCGAGTCAATGATGAGGCCCAGGAACTGTCACAGCTTGCGGAAAAAATTAACGAGCTTGTCAGGCAGTTCAAGGTATAAGGCCCATGATCAAAATAAAATCGCCCATTTGCTTGTCTTTTAAGCCGCCTTCGGCGTTACGCCAACGAATACATATGCCAATTGCTTCCTTTGGCGTGCCTTGCCGGCGACTTAAAATCCGGCGCATATGTGGGGCAGATTTAATTCCGATCATGGGTCTTATTTCGTACGCATTCCTATAGAAAAAACCGGGCAGGTTCCTGTTTATATGCAAGACCCAGTTCGATGCGGTCCAGGACCGTCTGTTTTTCATCCGGGAACTGATATCCTTCATACGCATGGTGGAGGACCAGATCCCCCGAGGCTGTGCGCCAGTAATTGCCCATGTGGTCAAAGCAGACCCTGGATGTTACCTCAAGGTTTTGGATCATGCGGCGCAGTTCCAGCAGCTGCTCCCGGGGATCAAGCAGGGAGATCCGCCCCTGGTTGACCTGATCGGACATCGGGGTACCGGGGGCGGGCCGGAAGGGCCGGGACCGGATATAATGGGGATTGACCGCACTGAGTACCCGGGCCGTATTTTCGGCGTGGCGGTCTGTCATTTCCTTGCCGCCAAGGCCGGGCATCCAGTATTCCGATACCTGAAAGCCGGCAGCCATGGCCTTTTTGCCCCCCTCAATATGGCCGTCAGCCGTTACGCCTTTTTTGATCTGCTTGAGCAAGGCATCATCCCCGGTTTCAAGGCCCAGGTGGAGCCGGTTAAGACCGGCTGCCCGTATGGCCTTCAGGTCTTCAAGGGAGCGCTGGGCCAGGGTCCGGGCCCTGGCATAGGTGGTGATCCTTTCAATGGAAGGAAAGGTTTCCCTGAGATGGGTCAATGCTGCAATCAGGTTCCGGGGCGGCATGATCATGGAGTTGCCGTCCTGTATAAATGCGGTTTTTCCGCCCACCGCCATCCATTGAATCAGCATATCCGCACCCGGATGGTGATTTAAGCCGGGCGCTTTTTCAAGCAATGCCAGAATAGCCTCCCGGGTGACCCGGCCGCCGTGCCCCAGGGCTTTTGATTCGGCCTGGAGGTCAACCACAAGGTTTGCCATGGCATTGATGTCGGCTTTAATTTCCGCCAGGGGTCTCAAGCTGAATTTTTTTCCCTTATACATGGAACAGAAGGCGCAGTGGTTCCAGGGACAGTTACGGGTAAAGCGAACCAGCAGAGAGGCGCTGCCCCCTTCACTGGGCGGACGGTATACACCGGTTTCAAACGAGTAGTCTCGGCTCATCATTATATCCTAATTTTGATTGTCGGTTATTATCTGAATTCTTGAACCCGGCCCGGGTTTTATGGTAAAGCTTAAAGGTTTTTAACTTTTAACAGCCATGGGTTGGCCGGGTCTATCAACACCTAGGTTTAACCCATAACAAATAATGAAACTAAAGACACCAACAATGCAAGCTAAAATACGCGCCGCATGCGCTTCACCCTCTTGTATCTTGTCTCTAGTTTCTTGTAAAAGGTACCCCCATGAAAAAAGACCATATCACCACCACCACCAAAGCTGCCGAAACAATTAAAACCGACCTGCTGGTTTATTTTGCCGTGGAGAAAAAGGATAAAATGCCTGCATGCGATGCCGCTGTAAAGCCCCAGGTTGAAAAGGCGTTTGAGCTGAATGATTTTTCCGGCAAGGCTGCAGAACAGATATTGTTTTACCCGCCGGACCCGTCAAACATTTCTGCCGCCCGGATTCTGGTGTTGGGCACAGGCCCTGTGAATAAGGAAAAGGATAAAGGGGCCGCCCTGGATATGCTGCGGGAGGCCGGCGGACAGGTTGCCAAGGTGTGTGCATCGGTCAAGGCTAAGGATGTGGTTATCTGCCTGCCACCCCCAAAGCACCTCTCCCCGGCCCTGGCTGATCCGGACGTGTCTGCGGGGGCTCTGGCCGAAGGGGTCATCCTTGGCGATTACCGGTTTGAAAAATATAAAGAAAGCACCAAGAAGAAAACCGATTACCTGGGGCTTGATGCAATAAAATTTGTATGCAGCGATAATCTTGAAAGCATACGCCAGGGGGTTGAAAAGGCAAAGAACTCAGCCTTTGCCGCCTGTACGGCACGGGATATGGCCAATGAGCCGGGCAATCACTGGACCTCTGCCGATTTTGCGGCATATGCCGAACAGCTTGCCGCAGACACGGGGCTGGGCTACCGGTGTCTGGAAAAAAAGGAGATGGAACAGATGGGCATGGGGGGGATTCTTGCCGTCAACCAGGGTTCCGATGTCCCGGCACGCATGGTGATCCTGGAATATTTGCCGGAAGAGAGATCCGAAACCATCCTCCTGGTGGGCAAGGGGCTGACCTTTGATTCCGGGGGCATCAGCATCAAGCCGTCCGCGGGTATGGCGGATATGAAATATGATATGTGCGGCGGTGCGGCGGTGATGTGCGCCATGCAGGCCGTGGCACTGGAGAAGCCGGATGTGGGGGTTGTGGCCATCGTTCCTGCCACGGATAATATGTCCGGGTCCAAGGCGATTCATCCCGGCGACATTATCCGCCATTACAACGGGGTGACAAGTGAAGTGATCAACACCGATGCCGAAGGCCGCCTGATCCTGGCTGACGCCCTGGCCTGGGGCATTGAATATTTCAAACCCACCTGCGTGCTTGACACGGCCACCCTGACGGGCGCGGTCATCATGGGCCTTGGCCATCACTATACCGGGCTTGTGTCCAACAATGACGCCTTGGTCAAGGCGGTTGAGACTGCCGGGAATCTTGCCGGAGAGCCTGTCTGGCGCCTGCCCCTGAATAAACATTATGAAAAACAGATCGAATCCAAGGTGGCGGATATCAAAAACACCGGGGGAAAACCGGCCGGCACCATCACCGCGGCCGCGTATCTGTTAAAATTTGTGGGTAAAACCCCCTGGGCCCATCTGGATATTGCAGGTACGGCCTGGGATTTTACCGAAAAAGCGTATATCCCCAAGGGGCCTTCGGGAACGGCCACCAGAACATTCATTAATCTGGTGCGAAACTGGAAAAAAGGCAACGTAAAATAGTGCAGACCGTCTTAATGGGCTGGTACCGGGACAATTGCCGGCAACTTCCCTGGCGCAGGGATACCGCTTTGTACCCGGTATGGGTCTCCGAGGTGATGCTCCAGCAGACCCAGGTTAAAACCGTGATCCCCTACTATCTCAAGTTCATGGAAACCTGGCCTGATCTTGAAGACCTTGCCGCCGCAGACCTTGAAACCGTGCTTAAGGCCTGGGAGGGCCTTGGGTATTATGCCAGGGCCAGAAATTTCCACAAGGCTGCCCGTATTGTGGTCCGTAATCTGGGTGGTATCATTCCGGATGATTACAAGGGGTTTAAAAATCTTCCAGGGGTGGGGGACTATATTGCTTCGGCGGTACTCTCCATTGCCGCGGCAAAGCCCCATGCCGTGGTGGACGGCAATGTCAAGCGTGTCCTGTCACGGCTTTTGTGCGTTGAAACGCCTGTGAATCACAGCGCTGCCCATAAAGCATATAAGGCCATTGCCGAAACGTTTTTGTATGAAAAGGACCCGGGCACATACAACCAGGCTCTTATGGAGCTTGGGGCCCTGGTTTGTACCCCGAAACGTCCGGACTGCGCCGCATGCCCCCTGGCCGAGGCGTGTTGCGCCCGTGAAAAACAGGTCACCGATCTTTTTCCCCGGCGTATGGCGAAAAAAAAGGTGCCCACGGTTCATATTGCCGCAGGCATTGTCAGGAAAAACGGAAAAGTGCTGATCACCAGAAGAAAACTTGACGGGCTGTTGGGCGGATTATGGGAATTTCCCGGTGGCAAGGTGGAACCCAAAGAGTCCCCTGAACAGGCCTGCATCCGTGAGATCCGGGAAGAAACCGGCATTAAAACCGGTAATCTGCAATTTTTAACCCGGGTGTTTCATGCGTACACCCATTTTAAAATTGAAATGGATGTGTTCTTCTGTGATTATATTTCCGGCCGGGTGACTCTCAATGGTCCCATTGACCATAAATGGGTCCATGTAGATCAGCTTTACCAGTATCCTTTTCCCCGGGCCAATCTTAAATTTATGGAATTAATTACTATAGTGGTTTGCAAATGAATTGATAAACTTATAAAATTTATGTGGTATAATAGAAGGTTGTCAAAAAAATTGGAGGATGCATGTATCATAATCTATAAGCAAGTCCCTAAGTCATAGGGAAAGCAGCTAGTTGTGCTGGATTCGGGTCACTGATTCTGATGCCTAAGTAACTGCTGGTGTTTTAGGATAGGATTAGCAATGGTAAATCGAGGTATGGCAAGTTAAAGAAAAGGCGAAATCAGATAAAAGCCCCCAATTTTTTATTATAACATGAAAATTTTAGATATTTATCAATTCATTTGCAAACCACTATAAGTAGAAAGGTTTTGAACCCCATGGGTTATAAAATAATACTCCAGGACGCCCCGAAAAATTATACCTTTGACCAGGATAAGATCATCTCTCCTGCCGACACTGTCCGGCGGTTCCGGGAAAAGGCAGCGGCCCTGGACCTTGACATTTTAAGCCGGACCCGGCGCATCGACAACGGCCGCCTGGATATCCCGGTGTTTTACAGTGAGTGTGGTGCGGATGCACGGCGGGTGACCGGCACCAATAAACAGATGGGTAAGGGCGGAACCCCGGAACAGTCCGAGGCCAGTGCGGTCATGGAACTGGTGGAGCGGTTCAGCTTTTTTTCCTTTGCCGAAGATGAAAAAAACTTTATCCATGCCACGCCTGGACAGGTTGGGGAAAAAGCCCTGGATTATGCCCTGATCACCCAGTCTGTCCATGACGATGAGGCTGAGGCACTAAAAGTTAAACCCATATTTGATTCGTTGTCCCTGCAATGGACCAAGGGGTATGATCTGACCCATAAAAAAGAGGTGAATATCCCCTTTAACTGGTTTTATATGATCAACGAATTTAACGGACCCAGTGCGGGCAACTGCACGGAAGAAGCCTTGATCCAGGGCATTTGCGAGCTTGTGGAGCGCCATGTCAGCTCCCGGGTCTCCCGGGAACGATTAAAGGTGCCCGGCATCCGTCCGGACTCATTTAAAGATCCCCTTATCCGGGAACTTCTTGCCAAGTATGAATCCCAGGGCATCAGGGTCCATGCAAGTGATTTCTCCCTTGACACGGGCATTCCCACCATTGCGGTGCTGGCCTGGGACCCGTCTACGTTTCCGGATACAAGCGAGATCGTATGGACCGCCGGCACGGCCCCGTCCCCGGAAAAGGCCATGGGCCGGGCCCTGACCGAAGTGGCCCAGCTTGCCGGGGATTTTAACACCGGGTCCAATTACGCGGCATCCGGTCTGCCCAAATTTACGGATATAGACGCGGCCAGGTATATCACCCACCCTGAAACCATGGTGGATGCCGCTGATTTGCCGGACCTGTCTTCCGACAACATGAAGCTGGAAGTGGAAAGCCTGATCCGGATTCTGGGGGATAAAGGGTTTCATCTGCTCTCCATTTGCACCACCCATCCCGGCCTTGATATCCCGGCCTTTTACACCATCATGCCGGGGGCCCATTTCAGGGAGCGGGCCGATGAGGCCAGTGTGGGCATGTTTGCCGCCCGGCTGATTACGGAAAATACCCATCCCATATTGGCCATTGACCAGCTGGATGACCTGGAAGCGCTCATCCCGGGGAAATACTACACCAGTTTTTACAAAGGATTGATGCTCAACAGCCTGGAAGCGGGAGAAGATGCCATCGCACAGTTCCAGGCCGCCCTTGACCGCGGTCCTGCCAGGCGCAACCTGCCTGATATCTGTTCCCACATGGCAGCGGCCCAGAAAGATTCAGGGCTGTTGGACCCGGCCCTTGAAACATGTCAAACCGGTCTTGATGCCGATCCCCAGCGCCCGGATATTTTGAACACCGCCGGGGCCTGCTGTTTTATGAAAAAGGATTTCAAGACCGCGATTAGCTATTTTGAAAAAGCCCTGGATGTGGACCCAAGCCAGGCCATCAATTATGCCAATATGGGGTCCTGTTACCGGGAACTTAAAGAACCGGTGCTTGCGATTAAATTTTATGAAATGGCTTTAAGCATAGACCCAACCATTGAGTTTGCACGGGATAATATTAAGAAATTAACAAAAACTTGATCATCGTTGCGTCTAGTAAGCCCGAAGCATTGGGAAAGAAGGAGGAAGTAAAGCCAGGAAATTTTGCTATTGTTACCCAATGGGTGAAAGTCCTATCTGAATAAAGCATAACCAGCAGTTCAGCTCACGATAGTTTTCCCGGCGTTTGTCTGAATCCGCTCCAAGGTTCAAATATTCAGGGTGGGGGGTACATAAATCAGAAACATTTTCCAGTGCATTGCTCCGATAGCTCGACCAGCGATAGTCCTCAGGATTTGAAACAATCCCGGCTCGGACAGGGTTAAGTTCAATATACCTGTAAACGTCAAGCAAATACCTGTCGGATTGTATCAGACAGGATTTATAACGCTCCCTTATGGCAAATATATAGACTCTTCGTTTTTTTATTGACAAAGCTTATTTCGTATTCTAAAAATGACTTTATAGAACTGACTCAACTGTTGCGCTCAGATAAAGATTTCCGGAACTCACTTTTCGATATTCGCTTAGAGCTCATCTGAATCACATACCCAATCCGTAAATGACAGTTTGATTAAAGTCGACGATTTATGGGTGTAATCTAGTAAGTTATTGTGACTTTCATATATAAAAAAATATTTCCATGGAGGGGCTTGGGTGACTAAAGCTGTTTTTGCCCAATTTATTTCATCTGCGGTCCTAATGTATGAAGCATGCTTGGTTGGCAGCAGTCAGCCTATCTATTTTCATCCTGGCAGCCGGTACCATCCATGCCGGTCATATCACTTGATACTAATTTTGAGCTTTTTGTCATATCTTTACAATAAGTTAAGGTTTCTTTTCGGTATCAAGTCATATGGCCGGCACTATAACTCTACTTTGTTACATTAGATCATAACACATTGATATTATTGGAAATATATAAAATAGCTTAAAATGTTATTTGTAATAAATTCAATTAGATAGCGTCCCAGCCGCCCAAGGCGGCACCAGACTTCTAAGTAACAAAAACAGTAGGATACCGTTTTAGTTACTTAGAAGACCTAAGGTAACAACGTAGAGATAACTATCCGGCAAAAAATGTGTGGCGGAAAAATACGACCTGTTTCCGGTTACTGTTTGCCTATCACTACAGCGACACTTGTGTTTTTTCACACAAAAAGGAGTGGGAAATTGCCAGTTATGCTACAGAACATCAAATCCATTTTTATGAAGCTGTCCCACAGGATAGGGAGACGGTCCATAATTTTAACCCCATCCAAGGGTCATATGGACGAAACACCCCTGCGGTCTGAGCTGTTCAGTTCTTCCCAGATGAAAGAACACGGTAAAACTCTGGCGGGTTTGCACACATTGACCCAAAAGCATTTTCCGGAACGTTTGCTTGCAAGACTTGCCAATAACGAGAGCGCTCTTCTTGAGGTCCACAACCATTTGATTAAGGATGTCAAGGAGAACAAGGGGATTGTTCCGGCAGGGGAATGGCTGCTCGACAACTTTTATCTTATCCAGGAGCAGATTCAGGCGGCAAAGCAGCTTTTGCCCAAAGGATATGCCAAGGATCTTCCCTTACTTGGAACGACTCCTTCAACAGGACTTCCCCGGGTGTATGACATTGCCCTTGAGACCATTTCCCATGGCGATGGCCGGGTGGATATAAAGAGCCTTGGCAATTTTGTAACCGCCTACCAGTCGATTGCCTTGCTGCAGCTGGGTGAACTGTGGGCGATTCCCATCATGCTGCGCCTGGCCCTGATTGAAAACCTCAGGAGGGTAGGAATCCGTATTGTCGCTGATTCAATTGCCCGGAATCAAGCCGTTTACTGGGCGGACAAGATTACAGAGACAGCGGAAAAGAACCCCGGAAACCTTATTCTCACTGTTGCCGAAATGGCCCGGTCAAATCCGCCCCTGGTCGGCGCCTTTGTAGCGGAGGTGGCCCGCCGCCTTCAGGGTCAGGACGCTACCCGTACATTGCTTTTTAGCTGGATCGAGCAGAAGCTTTCGGAGTCGAGTCTGACCATTGCACAGTTGCTTCATTTGGAAAATCAGAAGCAGGCGGCTGATCAGCTTTCCATAAGCAACAGTCTGGGCAGTCTCCGCTTCCTTGGCGCAGCAGACTGGAATCAATTTGTGGAATCCATGAGCGTTGTTGAACAAACCCTGCAGGGGGACCCTGCCGGAATCTATGGCTTAATGGATTTTGCCACACGGGATCGATACCGTCACACAGTTGAGGATCTGGCAAAAAAAAGCGGGCTTTCCGAAAAAGAAGTGGCCCGGAAAGCCATCGAACTGGCCCGGGAAAACGCAGTTGGACAACAGGAAGACAGCCGGGTAGCCCACGTGGGTTTTTTTCTTCTGGACAAGGGTCTTACCCAGCTCCAGGAACGTGCAGGGGTCAGCAAAAATATTGTTGACAGACTGGGAAAGGCTGGTCGCCGTTTTTCATTATCCTTATATCTTGGAACAATTTTTATCATTACAGCAATTATTTCCTTAGGTATAGTGGCAGCACTTCATCCCCAGGGTAAGCACGGCCTCTTGATATGGATTACATCCGGTCTTGTCCTTGTCTGTGTAAGTCAGCTTTCCATTGCCCTGGTAAATCTGATTTCCACATGGTTTACCAAACCGCATCTTCTGCCACGTATGGATTATTCCAAAGGAATTCCCCCTGAATCTTCAACCCTGGTTGTGGTCCCCACACTGCTTAGGAGCCCTGGCAACATCAAAAAGCTCATGGAAGCCCTGGAAGTCCGGTTCCTGGCTAACCAGGATGTCAATCTGCGATTCGGTCTGCTTAGCGATTTTGAGGATGCCTCTGGGGAGACGCTTGTCACGGACGATTCACTGCTGTACAAGGTCAGGCAGGAAATAGAAGCGTTGAACATCAAATACAAGAAGAACCAGGCACCTTTTTTCCTGTTTCACCGCCCCCGCCTATGGAATGAACGGGAGAAGATCTGGATGGGTTATGAAAGGAAACGAGGAAAGCTCGGGGAACTTAATCAACTTATCCAGGGCGGCTCCGGGAAAGGCTTTTCTCTCATTGTCGGGGATATCAAGGCATTGGAAAAAGTAACCTATGTCGTTACCCTGGACACGGACACAGAGCTGCCCCGGGATTCGGTGCAGCAGCTGGCAGGAGCAATGGCACATCCCCTTAACCGTCCGGTTTATGATCCGATCAAAGGCCGTATTGTATCTGGATACGGTATTCTTCAGCCCCGGGTGGCCATCAGCCTGCCGGGGACGAACCTGTCACGGTATGCCCGCATGTGGGGAAATGACGCCGGAGTTGACCCCTACACCCGTGTCGTATCCGATGTCTACCAGGATCTGTTCGGAGAAGGTTCGTTCATCGGCAAGGGTATTTATGACGTCAAGGCCTTTGAGCTTGTTCTTAAAGATCGTTTTCCGGAAAACCTGATCCTGAGCCATGATCTTATTGAAGGGTGTTACGCACGATCCGGACTCATCAGCGATGTACAGCTTTACGAGGCATATCCATCGGGCTACATTACGGATGTGAGCCGCCGCCGTCGCTGGATCCGAGGAGACTGGCAACTGCTCAGATGGCTCTTTCCCGGTGTACCAGGGGTCAATGTTCGTTTTCAAAAAAATCCGATTTCCATCCTGTCCCGCTGGAAGATTTTGGATAACCTTCGGCGCAGCCTTGTGCCTTTGGCATTAATTCTCCTCCTCCTGCTCGGCTGGACCATGCTGCCGTCTCCCTGGATCTCTACGACGGCAGTCATGGGTATTGCCGTAATTCCTTCCCTGGTCACCGCCCTTATAAGCCTTTTCAGGAAACCCGGCGATGTGCGGATGCGACAGCACCTGTCCGGCTCAGGTAACTCCTTTATGGAAAGCCTTTCACAGGCCATGTTTGTATTCATCTGCCTGCCCCATGAAGCCTGGTTCAGCACTACTGCCATCCTGCGCACCCTGTGGCTCATGCTTATTTCAGGCAAGGGACTTCTTGAATGGAATTGCCAGGATATGACAGGTCATAAGAACGGCTCCGGCCTTGGTGCCACCCTCCGGAGCATGTGGGCTTCACCAGTCATGGCCACAGCCGCAGCAGGCTATCTTGTTTTTGCACGCCCGACGGTCCTGCCAGTTGCAATGCCGGTCCTGATCCTCTGGTTTGCTGCTCCGTTTATTGCCTGGAGGATAAGTTGTCCCCTGAGTCCTCCCAAGACCGGGTTGAGTGAGAATCAGATCCTTTTTTTGAGAAAACTGTCCCGGCGTACCTGGACTTTTTTTGAAACCTTTGTGGGCCCCGAGGATCACTGGCTGCCTCCGGATAATTACCAGGAAGCCCCCCTGGATGTTGTGGCCCACCGTACGTCACCCACCAACATAGGGCTTTCTCTCCTCTCGGATTTATCAGCCTGTGACTTTGGCTACATCTCTGTCCGGGAGTTCATGACCCGCACGGAAAGAACCCTGGGGACTCTGGATAAACTTGATCGCTACCGAGGCCATTTCTACAACTGGTACGACACCCAGTCCCTTAAACCCCTGCTGCCCATGTATATTTCGTCTGTGGACAGCGGAAATCTTGCTGCGAGCCTCCTGACCCTGCGGGCAGGACTGCTTGCGCTCCCCGATGAGAAGTTTTTGGGAAAACGATTGTTTGGCGGCCTGTCTGACACCGCCATGGTTCTGGCGGATGTTGCGGGCCCCCTGCTGTCCGACCTTTTATCCAGGGAACTGGTAGAATTCACACCGGATATGACGGCTCTGAAATCATCACCCATGGACGAATCGCCAAGGGACGTATGGCGTCACCTTGATCGCCTCGCAGCCTCTTCAAAGGAGATGGTCAGCCGCACTGAAGCTTCTCCTGACACGGAAATTTTATGGTGGACACACGCCCTGTCCAGACAGTGTGAGGCCGCCATGGATGAAATGACACTGTTTTCTCCATGGGTTCAATCAATGATCCTGAAGCAATCCCCTGACAGATTTCCCGATCTTGAAACCATACCCAGTCTGCGCCAGTTGGCCAGGTTTGATATAAATCTGCTGCCTGAAATCGCCAAAGAGCGAAAGGCATGCGTGACAGCCGAAAGCAAACATCAGCTTGACGAGCTTAGCAGGCTCGTCATTGCAGCAAGCCTTCACGCCAGGGAAAGGATCATCGCTCTTGAGAACCTGGCACGCCACGTCGGGGAACTTGCCAATGCCATGGAGCATGGGTTCCTGTACGACAGGACGCGCCGCCTTTTGTCCATTGGTTACAATGTCAGTGAAGGTCGGCTGGACAGGAGTTACTATGACCTTTTGGCATCGGAAGCCAGGCTGACCAGCTTTGTTGCCATTGCCCAGGGTCAGATTCCCCAGGAGAGCTGGTTCTCATTGGGACGTCTTCTCACCGTGGCTTCTGGAAAGCCGGTTCTCATTTCCTGGAGCGGCTCCATGTTTGAATATCTCATGCCTCTTCTGGTGATGCCGACCTACGAACAGACCCTCCTTGACCAGACCTGCAGGACAGCTGTGGCAGGCCAGATTAGGTATGGGGGGAAAAACGGTGTTCCCTGGGGGATTTCAGAATCGGGCTATAACATGGTTGACAGTCAATTCAACTACCAGTACAAAGCCTTTGGCGTGCCTGGCCTTGGTCTCAAGCGAGGACTTGAGGAAGATATGGTCGTTGCACCCTACGCCTCGGCACTGGCGCTCATGGTGGCTCCCGAGGAGGCCTGCCGCAACCTTGAAGAATTAACTTCCCAGGGCTTTCAAGGCAGGTACGGTTTTTATGAAGCCATTGACTATACCCCGATCCGTCTGCCACGGGGTCAGTCCCATGCCGTGGTCCATTCGTTCATGGCCCACCATCAGGGAATGAGTTTTCTTTCCCTGGCTAAGCTGCTTTTATCGGGCCCCATGCAGAAACGGTTTGAGTCAGACCCCATGTTCCAGGCAACCATGCTGCTGCTCCACGAGCGGCTGCCCAGGGCCACAGTTTTTTCAAAATCCCCAGGACTCACTGTGAGCTATAAGACACCGTATTCCCTGGAGGAAAAACCGATACGTGTTTACACAACCCCCGATACCCCAGCTCCGGAGGTACAGCTCTTGTCCAACGGGAGATATCATGTCATGGTCACCAACGCAGGCGGCGGTTACAGCCGTTGGAATAACCTGGCTTTGACACGCTGGCGTGAAGATGGAACCTGTGATAACTGGGGAACCTTTTTCTATATTCGTGATATATCCAGCGGCGTGTTCTGGTCAACGGCGTTTCAGCCGGTGCATAAGGAAGCCAAAGAATACGAGGCCATATTCTCCGAAGGCCGGGCCGAGTTCCGGCGCCGGGACGGGGATTTAGAGACCCACACGGAGATCGCTGTTTCACCCGAGGATGATATTGAACTGCGCCGGATCACCATCAACAATCATTCTATAACCCCCAAAACCATCGAAGTGACCACCTATGCGGAAATTGTCCTTGCTCCTCCCAACGATGATATGCAGCACCCTGCATTCAGCAAACTTTTTGTTCAGACCGAAATCCTCCGAGACCAGGGTGCGATCCTTGCAACCCGCCGTCCCAGATCCGATGATGAACTCACGCCGTGGATGTTCCATGCAATGTCGCTACACGGTAATACAAAAGAAGAATTCTCCTACGAGACGGATCGGCAGCAGTTTATCGACAGGGGCAATACCCTTAAAAACCCCCGGGCAATGGAGAGCCTGTCTCCCCTTTCCGGCAGTGAAGGCGCTGTCCTTGATCCCATCGTGGCCATCCGATGTCGAATAACCCTTGATCCGGAAAAAACGGTGACCATCAATGTCGTTACCGGCGCAGGTGAAACCCGTGCCCAATGTGTGGAGCTTGTGGACCGATACAGGGACTGGTATCTTGCCGATCGTGTTTTTGAACTGGCATCGACCCATGGCCAGATGTTCCTGCGGCAGATCAATGCCACTGAAGCCGACGCAATATTGTACCAGAAACTTGCCGGTTCGATTCTCTTTAGCAATTCATCCCTTCGTGCTCCGTCCAGTCTTCTTTTTAAAAATTTCCGGGGCCAGTCCGCTCTCTGGGGGTACAGCATTTCAGGCGATCTGCCCATCGTGCTCCTCTGCATTGAAGACCTGGCAAATATCACCCTTGTGAACCAGCTCATCCAGGCCCACGCCTACTGGCGCCTCAAGGGGCTGGCCGTTGACCTTGTGATCTGGAATGAAAACCATGCCACCTACCGGCAGACCCTGTACGACCAGATTATGGGACTTATTGCCGCCGGTGGCGAGGTCAACCTGACAGATCGACCTGCCGGTATCTTTGTGAGAAACATAGACCAGATATCCGATGAAGACCGCATCCTGTTCCAGGCTGTAGCCAGGGCCATAATCAGCGACAGCCGGGGAACCCTTGCAGAACAGATCAATCGCCGCAGCCCCTCAGGTCCTGTCATCCCGGCTCTGGTACCGACCCGGACCCACCGCCCCCTCCCGGCCACGGTGCCGCCCGCCCCCCGTAAGGATCTGATGTTCTTTAACGGAACTGGAGGATTTACCCCGGACGGCCGTGAGTATATCATTTCAACCGGACAAGAGCAGGTGACGCCTGCGCCATGGGCCAATGTCCTGGCCAATCCTGGATTCGGTTCCATTATTTCGGAAAATGGACCTGTTTACACCTGGAGCGAAAATGCCCATGAATACCGTCTTACACCCTGGCACAATGATCCGGTCAGCGACCCTTCAGGAGAAGCCTTTTACCTTCGTGACGAGGAACGGGGCCATTTCTGGTCACCCATGCCCCACCCTGTCAAGGGTAAAACACCCTACGTCACCCGCCATGGGTTCGGCTACACAGTATTTGAACACACGGAGCGAGGCATTGGTTCAGAGGTATGGGTGTATGTGGATATGAAAGAACCTGTCAAGTTTACCGTCCTGAAGGTGAGGAACCTTTCAGGCCGGTCACGACGGCTTTCCGTGAGCGGTTATGTCGAGTGGGTGCTGGGGGATCTGCGCCACAAAACAGGGATGCATGTTATTACAGAGACCGACCCTGAAAGTGGTGCCATGCTTGCCCGCAACCCTTACAGCTCAGAATTTGGCACTCGTGCTGCCTTTTTTAATGTGGATCACGCCACCAGAACACTGACTGGAGACCGGATTGAATTCCTGGGCCGTAACGCTGCCCTCAACAACCCTGCTGCCATGATGCGCTCACACCTCTCCGGCAGGACAGGGGCCGGACTTGATCCCTGCGGAGCTATTCAGGTGGTCTTTGATCTTGAAAACGGAGAGGAACGGGAAATCGTTTTCACCCTTGGGGCTGGTAAGGACCGGGATCATGCAGCAAAACTTGCGCACCGTTTCCATTATTCAGCTGCGGCAAACAAGGCCCTGGAAGGGGTCTGGGCTTACTGGCAGCACACCCTGGGGACTATCCAGATAGAAACACCAGACCCATCCGTCAATTTCCTTGCAAATGGCTGGCTGATTTACCAGGTACTGGCCAGCCGCCTCTGGGGTCGAAGCGGTTTTTATCAGTCCGGCGGGGCTTTCGGTTTTCGCGACCAGTTACAGGATAGCATGAGTCTTGTTCATGCTGAACCGCGTCTCGTGCGCGAACATTTGCTCCTGTGTGCCGGCCGCCAGTTTCCCGAGGGTGATGTCCAGCACTGGTGGCATCCGCCAACAGGCAGGGGCGTTCGTACCCTGTGTTCAGATGATTTTCTATGGCTCCCCCTGGCAGTAAGCCGTTATGTTCAAAGTACCGGCGATACAGGGGTACTCAGTGAAAAGGTTCATTTCATAACAGGCCGTCCGGTCAATCCAGATGAAGAATCCTACTATGATCTTGCCGGCCGATCCGAAGAAACGGCAAGCCTGTATGATCATTGTGTCCTGGCAATTCGAAAAGGCCTCAAGTTCGGCGTACACGGGCTTCCCCTTATCGGCTCTGGTGACTGGAATGACGGAATGAACATGGTGGGAAAAGACGGCAAAGGTGAGAGCGTGTGGCTAGCGTTCTTTATGTACGAGGTGCTCTCACGGTTTTCCACTGTCGCCCGCCTCATGGATGAGATGGATTTCCATCGTCAATGCGGTCTTGAGGCTGACCGATTACGCCGGAATATCAAAAACCATGGTTGGGATGGAAAGTGGTACCTCAGGGCTTATTTTGATGATGGTACCCCCCTGGGATCGTCAAAATCACAGGAATGCAGGATCGACGCCATCGCCCAAAGCTGGTCCGTTCTTTCGGGTGCGGGGGACAGTGAACGTTCAAAGATGGCAATGGAAGCGGTGGACAGACATCTGGTTCGCCGGGATGATTCCCTTATCCAGCTTCTGGATCCGCCGTTTGACAAATCGAAAGTTAACCCGGGTTATATAAAGGGTTATGTTCCCGGAGTGAGGGAAAACGGTGGACAGTACACCCATGGAGCCGTCTGGACAGCCATGGCCTTTGCAAAACTCGGAGACAGTCGTCGTGCCTGGGAACTTCTTTCTTTAATAAACCCCGTGAACCACGGGAGTTCCGCCACGGCAACTCTGCGGTACAAAGCCGAGCCCTATGTTGTGGCAGCGGATGTCTATGCCGTGCCGCCCCACACGGGTCAAGGCGGGTGGACATGGTACACGGGATCGGCTGCATGGATGTACCGGCTTATTGTAGAGTCCTTGATTGGCCTTACACTGGAGAATAACAGGCTGGTTTTCGCACCCTGTCTTCCGCCTGAATGGGATGGTGTCAAAGTGCATTACCGCTCGGGTAAAGCTATCTATCACATAACCGTTAAACAGAGCCGGACTGAGGAAAGACAACAAACCAGGATAACAACCGATGGCCATGTTCAGGAAGGTCAGGCGCTTGTACTTGTTGATGATGGCCGGGAACATGCGGTGGAGGTGCTGGTGTGAACAAAGCATTAAAACTATAAGTTTTGTTATTATATCGCATTTCGACCAAAATAAAAAAGGAGAAAAATATGTGGAATAATCTTATCAAAATCGGGGGAACTGCAATGATTTTAAATGAATTGGTAAAAAAGGCAAGCCAGATAAAACAGTCACAGGAAAATGCCGTCCGGCGTACCAGGACAAAAAACATAGCGATAGGTGCAGGTATTGGAACCTTTATAGGGGTTGCAGCCGGCATTTTGTTCGCTCCAAAAACCGGTAAGGAAACCCGGCAGCAGATTGTGGAGGAAACCGGTAAGGTCGCAAAGAGCGTGAAAAAGAATATGGATGCGGTAAAAACAAAGATTGCTGACTCAGCTAAAGAAACAGGATCAAAACTGCATGAAGCCGGTGCACAAGGAGTTGATGCTGCAAAAGAGTCTTTGAAGGAAAAGGAGGACAAGCAAATCTAAAAAATAATTATTTTACAGTAAAAAAGGAAAGCTTGCATGCAAACATCTATTACGTTGAGTGCCCTGGGGCATTTTATTGTCTTTGTTTTGATTTTAATGGTGGGCGGATACATTCTGGTGACGTTAAAAAATATAAATGCACTGCTTAGGGAAATCAAACAAATAGTTCAAAAGAATAAAGATCATATCAATCAGATTATTCCAAACATCAATGAGATTTCAAAAAATTCCGTAATAATCAGCAACAGCTTAAAGACAAGTGTCAACGAGGCTGGAGAGTCAATTAAAATGATATCCATGGAAACAGTAGATGCCGTTGTCACGATTAATGAAACGGTCAATCGCTTAACGCAGTACACCAATTCAATGGGCGAAATTGTAAAGGCGATTGTAAATCTTTTTTTATCGGGTAAAAAATAATTGGATTTTGACTTGTGGAGTAATTGGGGTCAGAGTAAAATTAAAACTTTGGCTTCCGCCACCCAACCGGCCGTCCTCTTTTCTTTACCTTAACCCGCCGGCCGGTTAAGGCTTCGATTTCTTCACGGAATCGATCATTGCCGACAATCATGCCCTTGTTGGTTGCCTTGCGGATTTGTTCTAATACAGTGTCGCTGAAATGATGCTTGAACAGTTCACGATAGTTTTCCCGGCGTTTGTCTGAATCCCCTCCAAGGTTCAAATATTCAGGGTGGGGGGGTACATAAATCAGAAACATTTCCCAGTGCATTGATCCGATAGCTCGACCAGCGATAATCCTTAGGATTTGACTGATACCATTTTCTTTGCGGGGCATGCACAGTAAATGAACATGGTTGGTCATCATCACCCATGCATGCACATCAACATGGTATTTTTGTGAATATTCTTTCAACCATTCGGCAAAAGCTGCATGATTGGCATCCGATCCATGGATCATTGCTTAGCATCATTCTTGAGTGAATTCAACGTTTAATTTTACTCTGACCCCAATTATGTGCCAATTATGCTGCCAATTATTTGACCTTGATAAAAGTGAAGACTTGAGTAACAATAGTCCTTTTCAAGGAGTCAATCGTGGGGCCGGATATATTCTCGCGGACATGGCCGCTATCGCCTACTGGTTTAAAACGCAATCTGTTGTCGAATCGCCCATCCATTCGATACGCCTCCACTGCACCGCCGCAAGATAAGGGAAGATGATAATATGACAAAAAAAAAAGACCGGCAAAAGCTGACCGGCAAACATCCAGGGGAAACGAAAACCGGCATGCCGCCGGAGCAGTCCGGAAACGCCATTGACGCCCAGTTGAAGTCCGATCGGGAGGCCGGTGATTTTCCCGTTGTGGGCATCGGGGCATCGGCCGGGGGCCTGGCGGCCTTCGAGGCTTTCTTCTCCGGCATGCCCACGGACGCTGATCCGGGTATGGCCTTTGTCCTTGTTCAGCACCTGGCCCCAGACCACAAGAGCATCCTGACCGATCTCATTCGGCGCTACACTCGTATGGAGGTATTTGAGGTCGAGGACGGCATGGCGGTGAAGCCCAACTGTGCCTACATCATCCCTCCTAATCGCGACATGGCGTTTTTGAACGGCACGCTGCAACTGCTTGATCCTGTGGCCCCGCGCGGCCGGCGTATGCCCATCGACTTTTTCTTCCGGTCCCTGGCCCAGGACCAGCACGAGCGGACCATCGGCGTAGTACTCTCGGGCACCGGCAGCGACGGCACCCTGGGGGTGAAGGCCATCAAGGGCGAGGGCGGTATGGTTATGGCCCAGAACCCGGAGTCCACAGAACACGACGGCATGCCGCGCAGCGCCATCGGCACGGGGCTGGTGGATTTCGAGTTACCCCCGGCCGAGATGCCCGCCCAGATCATCGCTTATGTGACTCATGCCTTCAGCAAGCCGCCTCGCCGCGTCATGCTGGCGCCTAAGGCTGAGAACGCACTCAAGAAAGTCTTACTCCTGCTGCGCGCCCGGACCGGGCACGACTTTTCTCAGTACAAACCCTCCACCATCCAGCGCCGTATTGAGCGGCGCATGGCCGTGCACCAGATCGAAACCATGGAGGGTTACGTCAAATTCATCCACCAGACGTCCGATGAAGTGGACGCCCTGTTCCGTGACATGCTGATCGGCGTGACCAGTTTCTTCCGCGATCCCGAAGCCTTCAAGGCGCTGGAGGAACAGGTCATCCCCAAACTCTTCTCCGGCAAGCCTGCGAATGCCGCCATCCGTATCTGGTCCCCGGGGTGCTCCACCGGAGAGGAGGCCTATTCCCTGGCCATCCTCCTGGCCGAACGCCAGGAGACGATGAAACAGCACTTCAATGTGCAGGTGTTTGCCACGGACATCGACAGCCACGCCATTGCCACGGCCCGCGCCGGCATCTATCCGGCCTCCATCGCCGCCGACTTTACGCCGGAGCGGTTGGCGCGCTTCTTCTCGTCCGAGCCGGATGACAGCGTCTTTCGCATCAAAAAAAACATTCGCGACATGCTGGTTTTCTCCGAGCAGAACGTGATCAAGGATCCGCCCTTCTCCAAGTTGGACTTGATCAGTTGCCGCAACCTGCTGATCTACTTGGGCGGCGATCTGCAGAAAAAGCTCATTCCGTTGTTCCACTACGCCTTGAACCCGAGCGGGTTTCTCTTTCTGGGGACATCCGAAACCGTGGGCGACTATCAGGACCTTTTTACAGTGCTGGACCGCAAGTTGAAGTTGTACCAACGCAAGGAAGACCTCTTGGGCGCCCAGCGGGCGGGACTGGGCCGGTTCCTGCCGTCCATGACGACAGCGGATAGAGTGCCCCCGCGTTCCGACCAAAATACGGCCTCTCCAAGGAAACTGCCACTGCGCGAGTTGACCGAACAGGCCTTGCTGCAACAGCTTGTCCAGGCGGCGGCTTTGGTCAACGCCCAAGGCGATATTCTCTATCTCCACGGCCGCACCGGCATGTACCTGGAGCCTGCCCCCGGTGAGAGTGGTCCCAACAACATCATTAAGATGGCCCGGGAAGGGCTGCACCGCGACCTGACCTCGGCCCTGCACAAAGCCGCAGTAGCCGGTGAGACCGTTCGCTGCCCGGGACTGCGGGTAAAAACCAACGGTGATATCACCACCGTCAATCTGATTGTCCGCCTGGTGACCGCCGCCCCGTCGGCTTCCCTCGACCCGCCCTTGTACCTGGTCGTTCTGGAGCAGGCACAGGTCGAAAGTCAGAAGTCAGAGGACGGAAGTCAGAGGACGGATGATGGACGTCGGAAGTCAGAGGCGGAGGATGCGGTGGAGGCCGAGGCCCGCGTTGTCGCGCTCAAGCAGGAGCTACGAGCCAAGGAGGAGTATCTTCAGACCACCAATGAAGAACTGGAGACATCCAATGAGGAGTTGAAATCCGCCAACGAAGAGATGCAGTCGATCAACGAGGAGCTGCAGTCCACCAACGAGGAGCTGGAGACCTCCAAGGAGGAGCTGCAATCGGTGAACGAGGAACTGTCCACGGTCAACGCCGAGCTGCAGACCAAGGTAGCCGATCTGTCGCGGGCCAACAATGACATGAACAACCTGCTGGCCGGCACCGGCATCGCCACCGTTTTTGTGGACCTCCAGCTACGCATCCTGCGCTTCACCCCCGCCGCCACCAAGATCATCAATCTGATCCAGAGCGACATCGGCCGGCCGGTGGGCCACCTCGTCTCCAACCTGCTCGGGTACGAGCGCCTGACGAAGGACACGCAGGCCGTGCTCGACACCCTGATTCCCAAGGAACTGGACGTCCGGAGCACCGAGGGCCGGTGGTACACCATGCACATTTTGCCCTATCGCACCATGGATAACGTTATCGAAGGCGCGGTGCTTACCTTTGTGGATGTCACGGAGGCGCGTGTCATTCATGAGGACCTGCGGGTGAACGAAGAGCGGCTGCGGCTCGCCCTCAACACCGCTTCCATTTCTGTTTTCAATCAGGACACGAACCTTCGTTACATTTGGATTCAAAACCCTGATCCTGGATTTCAAGCGGAAGAGTTCATCGGCAAGACGGACGCCGACTTGCTGCCGAAAAACGAGGCAGTCGCACTGACGGCCATCAAGCAACAGGTGCTGAAGAGCGGGAAAGGCGTGCGGCAAGCCGTGCAAACCACGATCGCGGGCAGGACCCTTGTGTATGACCTGACAGTTGAACCCTTGCAAAATTCCGCCGGCGTGATCGTCGGCATCACCGGCGCCTCGCAGGATGTCACCGAGACAAGAGGCCGGGAACGGACGGATGCCGCCGCAAACGGGACGTTGCCGTCAAAAAATAGTGGAGATAATTCATGACAAACCCCGACAACCGCCCAAAAGACGCTGCGGATTTACGGCAAAAAGCCGAAACGCTTGCCCGGCAACGGGTCGCCCGGACACCTAACGACAGCGCGGCCCTCTCCCCCGACGACATTCAGGATACACTCCATGAACTGCGGGTGCACCAGATCGAACTGGAGATGCAGAACGAGGAGTTGCGCACGGCCCAGGCGGAGATCGAAGCCGGGCGGGCGCGTTATTTCGATTTATACGACCTGGCCCCGGTGGGCTACTGCACCCTATCCGAAAAGGGAGTGATCGTCGAGGCCAACCTCACCGCCGCCACATTGCTGGGAACGAACCGCAGCGCGCTGATCAAGCAGCCGATTTCCCGCTTCATCCTTAAAGAGGACCAGGACATCTACTACCTGCATCGGAAGCAGCTCTTTGAGGTGGGCGGACCCCAGGAATGCGAGCTACGGCTGGTCAAACCGGATGGGACACACTTCTGGGCGCATCTGACGGTAATCGCTGCGCAAGCGGAAGACGGCGCGACGGTGTGCCGTGTAGTGCTGAGCGACATCACCGAGCGCAGGCGGGCCGAAGAGGAACTTCGCCATCTGCGTAATTACCTGTCCAACATCATTGATTCCATGCCGTCTGTGCTGGTTGGGGTGGATGCCGAAGCAAAGATAACCCTGTGGAACAAGACAGCGGAAAAAAATACGGGGGTGGTTGGTGCCCATGCCCAGGGCTATCTCCTCTCCCACATATTCCCCCGGCTGGCGCCGGAAATGAAAAAAATAACCGAAAGCATCCGGTCCCGGGAAATCATACACCATCGGAAGAGAACTTGTGTCTCTGAAAGGGGGCCACGCTACGAGGATGTGACCATCTATCCGTTGACCGGCGAGAGGGTGGAGGGGGCAGTTATCCGCATTGACGATGTAACCGAGCAGGTGCGGTTGGAAGAGATGATGGTGCAAGCAGAAAAGATGCTTTCGATCGGAGGATTTGCCGCAGGCATGGCCCACGAGATCAACAATCCCCTGGCCGGCATTATGCAGACTGCCAATGTGATGGCGGACCGGTTGACCAATGAAAATATGCCGGCCAACCTCAAAGCTGCCAGGGAAGCCGGCGTTTCAATGGCTGCCATCCGGAACTTCATGGAGGCCCGGGGCATACCGCGCATGCTCAAGACCATCAGGAAATCAGGATTACGGGCGGCGGAGATTGTGTCCAACATGCTCGGTTTTGCCCGGAAGAGCGAGGCCCAGGTCTCATTCCATGATCTTTCCGATCTGATCGATAAAACCCTGGATCTGGCCGCCACCGATTATGATATTATAAAACAATATGATTTCAAGTCGATTGAGATCCGAAGGGAGTTTGAAGATGGTCTTCCCCCTGTTTCCTGTGAGGGGGCAAAAATCCAGCAGGTGCTGCTCAACATCTTCAGAAACGGCGCCGAGGCCATGCAGACGGCCGGAACCGGGAAGCCCATCTTTATTGTACGGACGGAATTTGACAAAGAGCGGAAAATGGTCTGTATGGAGATCGAAGACAACGGCCCGGGCATGGATGAAGCGATTTGTAAACGGGTCTTTGAGCCATTTTATACCACCAAACCTGTGGGAGAGGGGACGGGTCTCGGACTCAGCGTGTCCTATTTTATCATTACTGAAAATTATGGGGGCAAGATTGCTGTGGAATCCCAGCCTGGAAAGGGGACAAAGTTTGTTATCCGCCTGCCCTTGAAATCCACCAACGATGAGCTTTCCACGGTCAACGCCGACCTGCTGCCGAAAAACGAGGCAGCCGCAAACGGGACGTTGCCGTCAAAAAACAGAGGAGATAATCCATGACAAACCCCGACAACCGCCCAAAAGACGCTGCGGATTTACGGCAAAAAGCCGAAACGCTTGCCCGGCAACGGGTCGCCCGGACACCTAAAGACAGCGCGGGTCTCTCCCCCGACGACATTCAGGATACACTCCATGAACTGCGGGTGCACCAGATCGAACTGGAGATGCAGAACGAGGAGTTGCGCGCGGCCCAGGCGGAGATCGAAGCCGGGCGGGCGCGTTATTTCGATTTATACGACCTGGCCCCGGTGGGCTACTGCACCCTGTCCGAAAAGGGACTGATCGCCGAGGCCAACCTCACCGCCGCCACATTGCTGGGAACGAACCGCAGCGCGCTGATCAAGCAGCCGATTTCCCGCTTCATCCTCAAAGAGGATCAGGACATCTACTACCTGCATCGGAAGCAGCTCTTTCAGACGGGCGAACCCCAGGAATGCGAGCTACGGCTGGTCAAACCGGATGGGACACACTTCTGGGCGCATCTGACGGTAATCGCTGCGCAAGCGGAAGACGGCGCGCCGGTGTGTCGTGTAGTGCTGAGCGACATCACCGAGCGCAAGCGGGCCGAAGAGGCGGTTGCCCGACAACAGCGATCCATCAAGCTATCCAGTCGAATCGCCAATGTTTTTCTGATCTCCTCTCGGAACGAGGTCTTTGCTGATGTTCTCGATGTCCTTTTGAAGGATCTGGACAGCCGCTTCGGCTATCTCGGGTACATCGATGAGGCCGGCGACTTGGTCTGTCCCTCCATGACGCGCGACGTTTGGGATCAATGCCAGATAGCTGAAAAGAGCGTCGTTTTTCCCCGTTCCGTCTGGGGAGGGCTGTGGGGCAGGTCCCTGATGAAGAAGCAGACGTTGATCGCCAACGAAAACCTCCGGATTCCCGAAGGACACGTGGCCCTGGAGAACGCCTTGGCGACTCCCATCGTGCACCACGATAACCTGATCGGCCAGTTTGTCGTAGCCAACAAGGCGGAGGGATACGACAAAGACGACCGGGACCTTCTGGAAAGCGTGGCAGCGCAAACGGCGCCGATTCTGTTTGCCATCCAGGAAGAGGCCCGCCAAAAAACAGCGCACGAGAAACTGGAAGAGCAAATGCGCCAAGCCCAGAAAATGGAGTCCGTGGGACGTCTTGCCGGAGGAGTGGCTCACGACTTTAACAACATGCTCAGCGTGATCCTCGGTAATACGGAAATTGCTATGGAAGACTTAGCCCCGGATGATCCGCTCCACAACAACCTTAGTGAAATTTTCTCTGCCGCCAACCGATCTGCCGATATCACCCGGCAGCTGCTGGCCTTTGCCCGTAAACAGACCATTGCACCCAAGGTGCTTGATCTAAACCGGACGATCAAAAGCATGCTCAAGATGCTTCGGCGACTGATCGGCGAGGATATCGATCTTGCCTGGCGGCCTGAAACGACAGTTTGGCCGGTCCGGATGGACCCGTCACAAATCGATCAAATCCTGGCCAATCTTTGTATCAACGCTCGTGATGCAATCGCGGACATAGGAATGATCACCATAGAAACGGGAAAAGCGACGTTTGATTCCACCTATTGTGCGGAGCACCCTGGTTTTGTTGCTGGTGACTTTGTCCTGCTGGCGGTCAGTGACGACGGCTGTGGCATGGAACAGGAGACGCTGGCCAATCTGTTCGAACCGTTTTTCACCACCAAGGACGTGGACAAGGGCACCGGTCTTGGTCTGGCCACGGTGTACGGTATCGTTAAGCAAAATGAGGGTTTTATCAATATCTACAGCGAGCCGGGGCAGGGGAGCATCTTCCGGATCTATCTGCCCCGGTATCTGGCTGCAACCGAAAGTCCCGAGAAAAAAAACTCGGACAAATTCAACCAGGAAGGAGATGAAACCATTCTGCTGGTGGAGGATGAACCTTCCATCTTAAAAATGACCCGGATGATGCTGGAGCGGACCGGTTACAAGGTCCTTGCGGCCGGCACACCGGAAGAAGCCATCGCACTTGCCCGTGAGCACGCCGGCGAGATTGACCTGCTCATGACCGATGTGGTCATGCCCGAGATGAACGGCCGGGACCTGGCTAAAAACTTGCGATTGCTTTACCCGAATCTTAATCTATTGTTCATGTCCGGCTATACAGCGAATGTGATCGCCCATCATGGCGTATTGGACGAAGGCGTACAGTTTATTCAGAAACCGTTCGCAAAGCAGGATCTGGTAATCAAGGTGCGCGAGGTGTTGGACGAAGCGAAAGAGCTCAACCGTTAAATTGATAATGTCCAGTTTTGCTATAAAAACGGGCTCATCGCGGATTAGTGTGAAAGACCGAATAGCTATCTCATCCAAATCTATGATTTCAATAGGTTAAAATGGCCTGATTATAACGGATTTGGGGGTCAATGCTTAACTATTTGAATTTATTGCAACACTTTTTATATCCTATCCTCAAATTATGACCAAAAACAGGACATAGAATTCATGTTCAATTGGGCGTAGAAATTCTTCAAGAAGAACATCTCCAGGGGTGATAGGAGACATGTGATCCAAATATAAATCCATCACGAATGCACCTCCTGCAAAAGCTGCATGATATCGGCACTCACCTCAGCCAGATCAGCATCAATCTCGGCCAGATCCCGGGGGGGCTGGTACACATAAAAATGGCGGTTAAAGGGAATCTCATACCCAACAATGCCGATCTCGCCGTCCTGGCCATCCTTCTTGCCGCCATCAATCCACGCCTCCGGCACATGGGGCAGCACTTCCCTGGCAAAATATTCCTCATTCACCTCATTGACAGGTCGTGATGGGGCCAGCGGCACATTCTCATGATCCCGGAGGTCTCCGTCGGTCTGGTACTCGACCAGCTTGCCGTCCACATTGAAGATACCGTATATCGGGTTGGCAGACCCTTTTTTATGCACCTTCTTGATCATCTTCTCGGCATCGGAATTTTTCCAGCTCACTGCTGCCGTGATCTGCTTCTTTTCCCTGGCATCGAGCTTGACTCCGGCAGCTTTCACGGCAGCATCATAGCCGTTCATATCGTCATGGTACTCTGTGCCGATTTTCTGCTGCAGGCGCCTGGCTTTTTCAAGTATCGCCTTCTGCTGCAGCCAGGTTTTTCTATTCAAAAGATCCTTGATCTGCTTTTCCTTCAGGGCGCTTAACTCTTTCTTGATATGGATGCGGATATCCTTTCCCCAGGCTTTCAAATCACCGTACTCCTCGTCGGTCCAGCCTTGACCGTATTCATCATAGAGCCACTTCATCGGGGCACCCAAGGGTTTGGGAGCAAAGCGCAGTTCCTCGATCCGCTCATCGCTGAACTGGTACGACATCCGCAGCGGCCGCTCAATGGTGATCCGCCGGTATCCGAATTCATGGCTCTTGAAAATCTTGCTGCTGAACGTCCTGAGCCCCCCATTACCGTTGCCGTTTTCGGATTGTCGGCCCCGGTTGCGCTTCACCTCGGCCGGTTTATCCAGTTCCAGGTTATCGACGACCTCAAAGGCACCATAGGTGCGGGTGATAAGTGCAATATCCGCCGCCCCCATCTCCTTGCGTTTTGACCCCAGAGACTTGCGCATCTTGGCAAAAAGATTGACCCCATTGATCAGCTGAACCTTGCCTTTGCGGTGGGCTGCTTTCTTATTGGAAAGCACCCAGACATAGGTGGCAATCCCGGTATTATAGAACATGTCTGTGGGCAGGGCGACGATGGCCTCCAGCAGATCCGCTTCCAGGATATACCGGCGTATCTCGGACTCACCGGATCCGGCACCGCCGGTGAAAAGCGGTGAGCCGTTGAGGATGATACCGATACGCCCACCGCCGTCGGATGCATCGCGCATCTTGCTGATCAGGTGCATCAAAAAAAGCAGGGAACCATCCGACACCCGGGGCAGCCCGGGACCGAACCGGCCATCAAAGCCCTTCAGATGATGCTCATCCCTGATCTCCTTCTCGATCTTTTTCCAGTCCACACCAAAGGGCGGATTGGAGAGCATATAATCGAACTTGTCAGCATAGAGCTGGTCTCCCGACAGGGTGTTGCCGAACTTGATATTGTTGATCTCCTGCCCCTTGATCAACATATCCGCTTTACAGATGGCATAGCTCTCCGGATTCAATTCCTGGCCATATGCCCGCATAACCGCCTGGGGATTCATCTCGGTCACGTATTCCATGCCCGAGGAGAGAAAGCCGCCTGTCCCGGCCGTAGGATCATAGATCGTTCTGATGATCCCCGGCTTTTGCAACGCCTCGTCGTCCTCCATAAACACCAGAGCGGTCGTCAGCCGAACGATGTCGCGGGGGATAAAATGCTCACCGGCCGTCTCGTTGGAACTCTCGGCAAAACGCCGGATCAGCTCCTCAAAGACCAGCCCCATCTCGTAGTTGGAGATGGCCTGGGGGGGATAGATCGGTTGCCCGGACCTTCTGCACGATTTTATACAGCAGATTGTTGTCATTGAGCCGGCCGATGAACTCAGTGAACTTGAAATATTCAAAGATCTCCCGGGCACTCCGGGAGAACCCATTGATATACGATTCCAGGTTGTCTTTGATACCGGCTTCACCCAGCTTGCCCAGATCCATCTTTGACATATTGAAAAAAGAGAGATCTCCGGTGGCCCGCAGCAGCAGCTTTTCCTGGGCCGCTTCCGGCAGGTTCATCTTCTTTACATTCTCATAAGCGGCCAGCACGGCAGGCTTGCTGTCCTGCAATACACCTTCCAGCCGCCTGAGCAGGGTAAAGGGCAGAATCACCCGTCCATACTGACTTTGCTTGAAATCTCCACGAAGCAGGTCGGCCAGGGACCATATATATGCTGCGAGGTTGTTGGTTGATTGTGACATTATTTCCTTTGTCCTGTTGTACCTGCTTATGTTGAAGCTGCGAGCCGCAGCCTTGCACGGTTCCTATTGTTGAGCCTCACATAGTAATGTTTCGCATGATTGGTGTCAAACTGTGGTTGCCCTCGTTAGGGCAGGCACAGTGGCCTGCCCCTACAGCAGCCTTGGTCATATTTTAGGCCATATGGATTTTCGGTAGGTTGGGTTGAGGAACGAAACCCAACAACTTATCGGTGTTGGGTTTCACTTCGTTCAACCCAACCTACGTTGTGGCCGATATTATGACCAAGCCCAAAACAGGTTTTAATCTCTGCTCTATATATAAGTCATATTATAACTTAAATAAACTCTAACAGATAAAATAATATATTGATTTTAAAATGTATATATCATAAATTGGCGCTGCATTTTGTTAGTCATTATATAAGCCAAAAAACGAGTGTGAGTTCGCCGATGAAGCCGTCAATCAACGCCTATCTGAAACGGGGCCCTTCAACATCCAGAGAGATCCAGGCGGCAACCGCCCTGAGTCAGAGTTCTGTTGCACGCAGACTCAGGGAACTGGGCGACAATATTGTACAGATTCAAGATGGAAGATCAATCAGGTATGCAGCAACCTGCAATGCATTGGGTGTGAATAATAAAATACCATTAGGCCTGGTGGATCACCTCGGTAACATCAGTGTGATGGCATACCTTCGCCCATTAAGCCACGGTGGGTATTTTCTGCAGCCCGTAACAACTATTTCTCCGCTGCTGCTGGGTGAGCGTGGGAATGGATTGTACGACGGCCTGCCATATTTTCTTTACGATTTAAGGCCCCAGGGCTTTTTAGGCAGACAAATCTCACGTAACATGGCAACACGGCTCGAAGCGTTCCCCTCTGATCCAAGGCAGTGGACAAATACCCATATCGGAAAATACCTGATATCCAACGGCGATGATCTGCCCGGGAATTTTATCCTTGGAGAACAGTCCATCCTGCGTTTGGCCCGCCGCCCCTATGGGGTAACAGAGAAATTATATCCCAGGATGGCGGAAGATGTCCTGAAAGGTGAAGTTCCGGGGTCATCCGCCGGGGGAGAACAGCCGAAGTTTACCGCGTTCAGCAGCCGGTACGAGTCCCATGTTATTGTTAAATTTTCCCCCAGGGGTGATACTGAGATTGCCAAGAGATGGCGTGATATTTTGATAACTGAATATCATGCAGCGCAAATCATCAATGAGAATATATGCCCTGCTGCCCGGACCGGATTCCTCGAAGCAGAAGGACGCCTGTTCCTCGAAACACATAGATTTGACCGTCCGGGGGTATCCGGCAGATGCTCAATGATTTCATTACAGGCCATTGATAACGAATTTACCGGCCTTGGTCATAACTGGGTCCGTGTGATGGAGGCATTGAAAGCGCAGGGGCTGGTAAGCCGTCAGGATGCCCATGTTGCCGGGCAGCTATTGTATTTCGGGCAACTGATTCACAATACCGACATGCATCTGGGTAACCTCAGCTTATGCATAGACGGGGAAATGTTCAGACTGTTACCCTGTTATGATATGTGTTCCATGGGCTTTGCGCCACAAAGTGCCGGCGAGGTCGGGCCATTCTTTTTTGATGCCTCAAAAATTCCTGATCCGGAACTCAATAAAGACGAGATCACCCGTCTACGGCAATTGGCATATGACTTCTGGGAAAACGTATTAGAAGATGAACACATCTCAGATGAGTTCAGGACGTTTTTGAGCAGACGCAATCCGGTGGCGTCTCTTCCGGCAGATTAAAGTCCTGTTGTTTCCAAGGTGAGGAATGTTAGGCCCATGGTCAGAATTAAATCTGCCACAGATGCGCCGGATTTTAAGTCGCCATCAAGGCACGCCAAGGGCGGCTTAAAAGACAAGTAGATGGGCGATTTTATTTTGATCATAGGCCTTATCACGGAGATAACCGTTTAACGTTTTGTTTAAAAAAATGATCGCACCCCAAATTAAAGCGCTAAAAATTAAAAATTATCTGAGGATATAAACATCCGGGTAGTCCATCAGTTTGAGTGTTGCTGCAATAACGCCTGCGACAGCTTGATTATCATGAATGATGATTAAACTGTTGCTTTTGTTCAATTCCTCCATCATGGGTTTGGAGAACATGTCAGCATAGTCAACATGGTTGGCCCCTTTGATATGAGCTCGGTCATAGACAGCTTTATCCCTGAAATCAACAAAAGTGCAGTTTTTTAATTTTCTGGCATCTTTTTCATAGATGCAAAGTGCTTTAAAATCATTTTTATTCAAATCAACGAGGTTATTAAGAAGCTTGACATCCCCTACAACCGGGTATCCTGCTGATTTCCAGCCGTTGATTCCATCTCTCATCCAATAGACATTTTCATAACCGTTTTTAACCGCCAACCTGGCGGCGTGATAGGATTTCCATCAAGAGCTTGATGCGCAATATGTCATAATCGGCGTGCGTTTATCCGCCGGCAATTGCGCAATGTCAAAGTCTACTTGGTTTAAAGGCATATCGATTCTTTTATGATCTTTGGGGACCAAGCAGGTTATGTGAATCGTACCTTCCGGGTGTCCTTTCATAAAATCGGTGGTGTGGCTATGACACGCAACAACAGTAACGCCTTCGTCAAAAAGTTGTTTGGCCTGATCCAATGTAACAGCAGTAAAACCGTCTCCTCCTTTTGCCGGTGCCGGCACTTTGGCTGCGAAGCCAAGCCCTGCAAGCCCGACAACCAAATGTAAGGAGACAATTAGAATGAAAAGCTTTTTGTGCATAAGATACATTCTCCCTGTTTTCTTTTTTTATAGAGCGCCAATTTAAATTTATGGTGCGATCAATTCGTGGTACCATTATAGATCGTGGTACCATTATAGAAAATCTGAATAAGCCTTGGGGCAAAACATAGACCAAGATTATTTCAAAATCAAGATTTATCTATATATAATTATTTTTGCTGGTGAAATTTAGATTAAGGAAAAATCCATGACATTTAAACCATCCATAGCGTTTAGAGCCAAGGCCAAGGCCGGGGAAACGATGGTGGAGACCTTTTTTAAAAAAAACGGCATGCAGTTGGGAGCGAACCTCCATACCCACCAGGGACCGCCGTTTATGGAATGGGCCAAAATCGGAGCGGAGCGAAAAGAGACCCTGGTCCTGATTCATGGCTTCGGTGAAAGAAAAGAAAGCTTTTATTTGATTTCAAGATTTTTAAAAAAGGAGCTAAATCTTGTCATACCGGATTTGCCGGGATTTGGAAAGTCCGGTATGGACCCGGACCTTGTTTATAATTTGGACAATTATGTTAATTGGCTGGGCCGGTTTATTGAACAAATCGGCCTGGATTCTTTTCACCTTGCCGGCTGTTCCATGGGGGGCGCCATTGCCGCAAAGTTTGCGGCCCGATTCCCTTCAAAAGTTAATTCCTTGTCTTTGGTGGGACCGGCCGGTTTCTATCTGCCCGGTAAGCAGTCCATTTATGATGAGGCCCTGGCCGGGTCCAATATTTTTTATATAAGTTCTCCCGGTGATTTTGAAACGTTACAATCCAGGATTTTCAGGAAAAGCCCGACGCTTCCAACTTGTGTCAAGGAATATATGATTTTAAAGGCCATAGGGGACCGGGAAGGGCTTGCCAAAATATTTGATGAACTGCTGGACATGGAGTCAATAAAATCCGGCAAAGTATCTTTGGAACAAGCCTCTTTAAATCATGTTTGCAAAGAGATTACCATGCCCGTTATGTTGTTTTGGGGGCGCCATGATACGCTTTTACCCTGGAAGACCGCACCGTTTGTAGAAGAGTTATTTCCCCGTGCTCGGGTTCATATTTTTGAGGAATATGGTCACGTTCCCCATCTGGAAGGGCCACAGAAATTAGCCGGGCACATGCTGAACTTTATCTGTGACGCCCAATTTTAATGTATTATGGCTCGCAACCTATACTTGCCAAGGATGAAAAAATATGAAACTCACACCTGACAGCGGCCCCAAAGAATATCCTGTCCGCCCCGCCCTTGCCGTGGGCGCGGTTGTATTTAAAGACAACAGGGTGTTGCTGGTCAAACGGGGCAATCCCCCGGCCAGGGGCGTCTGGGCAATCCCGGGCGGCAGTGTGGAGTTGGGCGAAACCCTTCAAGAGGCGGCTGAAAGGGAGATTTTCGAGGAAACGGGAATTGTTATCAAGGCCGGGGAACCCATATGTTCATTTGAATCCATTCACAGGGATGACAAGGGGCGGGTCAGGTTTCATTATTATATTGTGGATCTTGCGGCAAGCTATATCCGTGGCGCCCCCACGCCCGGCGATGATGCCCTGGATGTGGGATGGTTTTCCAGAGAAGCGCTTGGTCGTCTTAACGTCAGCCCTTCCACCCGTAAGCTTCTCGACCAAACCTTAACCTTCGGATAAAAAGAGACTCGGAAAAAAATAAATCCCACATTTTGCTTGCCTTTTTATCCGTATTCTTCGTTGCGACTTAAGGGCACATATTCCAATATGCTCCCTAAGCCGCGCCTTGAATACGAATAAAAATTCGGCGCAAAATTTGTAGCATTTATTTTTTCCGAGCCCCTAAAAAGATGAAAACGGGAAACCGGAGGAGCGGTGTGCGGCTTTCCGGTTTCCCAAACAGTTTTATGTTTCCCAGAGGGACAGCAATTCAGGTAAAAATTCACCGCCGGGCCCGTCAAGGGCAATCCCCCGGTCGTGCCGGGCGGCAAACTGCCTGAAGGGATTGTCGCTGGGGTTGATGTCCACAATGACGGCTTCAGGATTTCGGGCCACCATCCCGCCGATCTGCATGGGCAAGTTCGTGGCCCCGGCGGTGCCCACCACCAGGAGAAGGTCGGTGGACATAGCCCAGGCCATGGCGGACTCGGCCTTGTACCAGGTTTCGTTGTAGCATTCGTCAAACCAGAGGACATGGGGCCGGGCAATGCTGCCGCACCTGGGACAGGTCAGCAGCTTTTTTTCTTCCTCGGTGACCGGCTGGTCTTTTTCCTTGTCTGCGATCTCCTTTGGGAAATCAAACAGCTTGGGCGTGCATTCTCCGGAACACCGGATATAATTGATATTCCCGTGGATTTGAAAGGTCTGTTCAAGGCTGTTGCCGGCCCGCAAATGAAGACCGTCCACATTCTGGGTGACCAGACGGAATCTGTCTTTGAAAATTTCTTCCATTTGGACAATGGCCCGGTGCCCTGAATTGGGTTCAGCATTCTTACACACGGTATGCCGGTAAAGGTACCAGGCCCAGGATTCCCAGGGGTTTTGGGTAAACATGCTGTGGGTGGCCATCTGTTCGGGCCGGTACTCTCTTGACCCCACAGTCCAATATCCTTCAGGCCCCCGGAATGTCGGGATTCCGCTCTCGGCTGAGATCCCGGCCCCGGTTAACACGGTGATCCGTTTGCTGTTGTCTTTAAACGGCTCAAGCAGTCCGGCTGTGTCCATTTTCCTGCCTCCTTGATTGTGTTTACTGATAAGCGTGATGCAATGACGGTTTTATAAAAAGTCTATCCATCGTTTGCACAAACATCTGCCTTTGTTGCTATTGTTCGCAGTAAAGATAGCGTATCCTGCATGCGGGTTGCAACTTATTTCCACTCGCATCGCCACCGGGCATAGTGCATATCCGTTGTCACTTCAATGGTGTAAGTGCCCGGACCCAGTGCCAGTGTGGCTGACAGACCTACCCGGGTTTGTGCCGCCGGCTCCCCGTCGGCAAAAAAGACCCGGACAAAATAGCGCTGCTTTCCTTTTTTGTATGGGTCCTCGAATTTTAAGACCACCCCTTGGGTTGCCGCAAGTTCCCATTTACAGGGTTGCCCGGGCTTCAGTGATCCATGGGCAAGCCCCCACTGACAACCCATGCTGCCGGAGATTTTTTTGGCCCGGTTGATCTTGGGAATATCCGGTGCCTGGCCCGGAAGATCCATACCATAACCCGAGCAGGCTGTGTAAGTTTGGCCATCCATGACAAAAAAGTCCTTGAGCCGGATGGCCTTGTCAATTCCGCCCCACTCATTGGTCCGGGTCAGCCGGTTTGCATCTTGCCGCTGCCAGGTTTCGACAGCCCCGTCGGGCCAGTGAATGGTGACCTGGTCCCCCCGGCACGCCCAATGAAACCGGCGTTGCTTTTTTCCGTAGAAATGGTTGGGCATCAGGTGTATCCGGGTGTCCCGGGGGGAAAATTTCCACAAACCGTAGTAGCTGCAACACACCCCTGAGCCGGATTCATGCCCGCCGCCGGCAGCAGCACCGGAGATGTCGTTTCCGGCGTGGTGGGGCGGCGGTTTTGGTGCATATGCCCCTGAAAAACGAAGGCTGGTGATGCTGGTATATATGGTCTCCCGGTACCGGGCGGCCTTGTTTTCGGCGTACACCCCGAAAACCGCAAAGGCCCGGCCCCTGTCATAGGTATACAAGGCAGCGGCGTTCAGCAACATACCGTTATAATGCCCGGAATACTCCCGAATGATGCCAGGATTCCCGTCCACATGGAGAGACGTTGATGATATTCGGTTCTGAACAAACGCCTTTCCCCGGCTGCGCATGGTCTGCTCCATGCTGTCGGCAATGGCCTGGACCCCGATTGTGCCGCTTCGGACGACATAGACTTCAATAAAGGCTTCGTTGCCGGGCGCCATGACCTGCTGTTTCAGATCATTGTCCGGATGGTCGGTTCTGTTGTGCCAATCGGGCGGGATTTGAATCTGAAAAAACGCCTCCCGGGCCGCGGCCTGGCCGGTGAAAAGAAAGAAACAGCAGATGATGGCCGCCGTATAAACAGGGCCTATGCTGTAATGAATACTGAACGGTTTCATAATAATCCCCAAATTTAACCTATATCAAATTTTTCCCAGCTGGCCGCATCCGGCACTGACGGACCTGCCCTTGCTCCATCGCTTGATCACAAAGATTCCTTTGTCGGTGAGCGTCTGGGCAAAGTCATGCATCTGTTCATCACTGGGACTTTGATGGTCAAAGCCGGTTACGGGATTGTAGGGAATCAGATTCAGACGCACCGGCAACGGATGGATGAACCGGGCCAGTGCCCGGGCATGGTCCATTGCGTCGTTTACCCCTTTGATCAAAATATATTCAAAAAGAAATACGCCCCTTGGGGGCAGGGGATATGCGTCAAGACTTTTTTTCAGCGCCGCCAGCGGCCAGTGCCGGTTTACCGGCATCAGGGCTGAGCGGGTATCATCGTCCGGTCCGTTTATGGAAATCGCCAGGCGGATATTGGGCAGATTCATCTGTGCCAGGCGCTCAATCCCCGGCACCACACCGCAGGTGGAGATGGTCATGTGGCGCAGGGCAATATCGCACCCTTTCTGGCTGTTGAGTACGTTGACCGCGGTCATTACCGCATCAAAATTGTCAAACGGTTCCCCCATGCCCATAAATACAATGTTTTTTATATCATGGCCAAGGGTATGCCGGGCATTAAATACTTGACCCACAATTTCAGAGGTTGACAGACTGCGCTTGAATCCCATGCGGGCGGTCTGGCAGAACCTGCACCCCATTTTGCACCCCACCTGGCTTGAGACGCAAAGGGTGTTGTGCCGGGTCATGGGAATGATCACGGATTCAATTTTCAGACCATCGCGAAGCCGGGTGATGAACTTGACCAGTTCACCTGCCTTGAATGTCTCTTCCACCTTTCCGGATACCGGCACAAGCGCTTTTTCAAGTTCAGTCCAGAATTTTAAAGAGCTCTTGAATTCCGGGGCATTGCCAATATTTTTTCCGCCGTTTTTAAACATTTCCCGGTAGAGCGCTTCGGCATGAAACAGTCCTTTGCCGTAGTCATTTCGCAAGGTCCGGGTCAACTGATCCAGAGTCAGGCCAAAGATATCAATTATACGTTCCATGACGAATATATATCACAGGCCCGGGAATTTGCCTATGACTGAGAGTACCGTGCGGGAAAACGGGATCAGGGCCAGGCTAAAATCGTTGAAAAATAATCAAACGGTTGGCACCCGGGCATAATTCTGATATTTAATAATAGTCCGGGGGGCTAAATTCCACATTGCCGAAAATTCGATATTGATCTAATCTATAGCAAAAATTTGAAATGCCCCTCTTCACAATGTTTTTGCTGTTATAATTTACTTAGCGCCCTTCGGGCGGGTTTTTAGGTGCTGGGTGCTGGGTACTGGGTACTGGGAAATGGAAATTCCTATACTATTAAATTGCTGCCGGTCCGGTCGTGACGTAATACCGGTAACCACATACAAGGAGAAAGCCATGAATGTTGGGGAAGTGTGTAATCGCGAAGTGATTATTATCGACAGGGACGGGTCCATCCGTGACGCAGCCGGACTCATGCGAAAATACCACGTTGGTAATGTCGTCGTTGTCGAAGAGAAAAACGGAGACCGTTTTCCGGTGGGCATTCTGACCGACAGAGACATCGTGCTTGAATTGATCGCCCTTGATGTCGACATAAACGCCGTCACGGTTGGCGATGCCATGAGTTTTGAATTAATAACCGCCAGGGAAGAAGACAACGTTATGGAGACCATCAAGCGAATGCGGCACAAAGGCGTCCGTCGTATACCGGTTGTGAACGATCGCGGCGTTCTGGAAGGCATACTCGCGGTGGATGACCTGATAGATTCCCTCTCCGAACAATTGACGGACCTTGCAAGACTGGTCATGGGGGGACAGCAGCGGGAAACTGAAAAACGCCTGTGATACTCAGATAATTTTCATCAAAAAGGGGATATCATGCCGACCGAATCTTTACCGGAATCCCAGGAGACCTTTCATGATATCGGCTTTGAAGAGATCGAACACACAGCTGATTGCGCACTTCGCATTTTCGGGAAAAATTTTTTAACACTGCTTACAAACGCTGCGATCGGCATGACCGGCCTGATGGCCTTTGAGCCGTCCGCCATCCCTGATGATACCACGCGGCATGTTGAATTGGCGGCCATGGATGCCGAGAGCTTACTGGTAGACTGGTTGAGTGAACTGGCCTATTGGGCTGAAACGGAGATGCTCTTATTTCACCGGTTTGAACTTTACAACGTGACACCGAACCATTTGCAGGC
The DNA here is from genome assembly GCF_013389365.1 of Desulfobacter latus. Lineage (GTDB taxonomy): Bacteria > Desulfobacterota > Desulfobacteria > Desulfobacterales > Desulfobacteraceae > Desulfobacter > Desulfobacter latus. The sequence goes on along the minus strand of NZ_JACADJ010000004.1, from coordinate 70,670 downwards.
CGTTATACACGGTGGTCATGTATCCCGGTTTAAAAATCATATAAAAGCCGTCACCTATCATAACCTGGAAGTTATCCAAACGGAAAAAGGCCTGGAGGCCACGGTGGTATTTGATGTATGATCATTGAGTACAAGGAAGGTTTAAAATAAGATGATCAGCGACCATGATTTTAAGCAAATCGACAAATACCTGTACGAAATTCCCAAGACATTTCGTGCCGACATGCGCGTTCCGGCCCGCTTTTACGCCGACCCGGAGCTCCTGAAGGCCATACAGGGCGATAGAAGTCTGGAACAATTGGTCAATACAGCGACCCTTCCGGGAATTGTCAAATACGCACTGGCCATGCCCGATATTCACCAGGGCTATGGGTTTCCCATCGGAGGGGTGGTGGCCACCCAATTGCCGGACGGGATTATCTCCCCCGGCGGTGTCGGTTACGATATCAACTGCGGCGTGCGGTTGCTGGCAACTCAAATAGAAAAAGAGGAAATAACCCCTTACCTGGATGATCTGGCCTCGGCGCTATACACCAACTGTCCCGGTGGTGTCGGCAAAGCAGGCCATATAAAACTTCGGCCGGGAGAACTGGATGTTCTGGTGGAAAAAGGAGCAAACTGGGCATTGACGCGTGGGTATGCCACCGCGTCCGACCTGGAACGCACTGAAGAGAATGGCTGCCTGGCGGGTGCTGACGCCGGCAAGATCAGTGACAGGGCCAAAACACGAGGTAAAGATCAAGTCGGCACCCTGGGGTCAGGCAATCATTTTATTGAGGTCGATGCGGTAGACCGGATCTACGACGAACCGGCCGCCCGGCAGATGGGCCTTTTCCCCAGCCGGATAACCGTCCAGATCCATTGCGGCTCACGGGGGCTTGGACATCAGATTTGCAGTGATTATGTCAAACGCCTTCAAAAAGCGGTACATCAATACGGCCTTATTTTGCCGGACCGGGAACTGGTTTGCGCACCGCTCAGCAGTCCCGAAGGACAAGATTACCTGGCCGCCATGAAAGGGGCCGCCAACTATGCGTTTGTCAACCGCCAGGTCCTGACCTGGCATATCCGTCGCAGCTTTGAACAGGTGCTGGCCGGTAAGATAAAAAATCACCATGTTTACCAAATTTACGACATTGCCCACAACATGGCCAAAGTTGAAGAACATGAGGTGGACGGCCGCCGGATCAAGGTATGCGTTCACCGCAAGGGCGCAACACGCGCCTTTGGCCCCGGCTCCCCGGTGCTGCCCGGAATTTACCGTAACATCGGCCAGCCCGTGCTGGTGCCCGGCACCATGGGAACCGCCAGTTGGGTGCTGGTAGGCACAAAAGAATCAATGACCCAAACCTTCGGGTCCATCTGCCACGGTGCCGGCAGGGTAATGAGCCGCAGCAAAGCAAAAAAAAACATACGGGGCACCAGGCTGCGGGAAGAATTAGAGAAAAAAGGCATCCGCGTACGGGCCGGCAGCATGTCGGGCCTGGCCGAAGAAGCCCCCATGGCCTATAAAGACGTGGACCGGGTGATCCAGGTGGTTCACGGTTCAGGCATTGCCAAAAAAGTGGCCCGCTTGATTCCGCTGGCCGTCATCAAAGGATAGGAGGAAAATATCATGAGTGTCATCATCAGTTTGTCTATTTTTCCCATAGACAAGGGTGAAAGCGTATGTTCATACGTAGCCAGGGCAATCAAGATTATCAAAGAAAGCGGACTTGAGTATGATTTCGGCCCCATGAGTACAAGTATGGAAGGGGAATGGGATGACGTCATGGCGGTTGTCAACCGCTGCTTTGAAGACTTGAAAAAAGACTGCGACCGTATCTATTTAAATATCAGTGCCGACTACAGAAAAGGCGCTCCGGGACGAATAAAGCGCAAGGTGGTGTCTGTTCAAAAAAAAATAGAACCGCAATAACCGCTGATAAAATTATGTAAACGATCAGACTCAATCATAAATCTTGGATTTCAGGGTGGTAAACAATGCAATCAAATTTTAAAATTCTGGTGGTGGATGATGACCCACAAATCCTATACGGCACAGTACGGCTGCTAAAACAAGACGGCTATGACGTCATTGAAGCCCCAACTGGTCATCAGGCAATTAAAACTGCAAAACAGCATATTCCAGACTTGATATTGCTTGACAATGTGCTTCCGGATATAGACGGTCTTGAGGTTTGTCGCAGACTGAAAGCCGAAAAAAAAACATGTGACATATTTGTATGCATGATCTCTGGGATAAAGATATTATCAGAGGACCAAGCTGAAGGCATAGAGACTGGCGCGGATGACTATATTGTTCGGCCTGTTGGAAACCGTGAATTGCTTGCTCGTGTTGCAATGATGCGGAGACTTATCAATTCTGAAAAAAAACTTAAAAAACACCTTGAGCAATTGGAGGAACTTGTTGAACAGCGCACCACGGCGCTGCGTGCAAGTGAAGAGAAATACCGTTTGATCGTCAAAAACCAGACGGATTTAGTTGTTAAAGTGGATCTGGAAGGCAAGTTTCTTTTCGCCAGCCCGTCTTACTGCAAGCTTTTTGGAAAAACAGAAGATGATTTGATAGGCAATACATTTATGCCTCTGGTACATGAGGATGATCAAGAGATTACAGCCAAGGCTATGAAAAATTTGTATCGACCGCCCTACAAAGCCTATATAGAACAAAGAGCCATGACCAAAGATGGCTGGAGGTGGATCGGTTGGATGGATACGTCTATCCTCGACCAAAACGGGAACGTAACTGAAATAATCGGCGTCGGCCGTGATATTGACGAACGAAAAAAAGCTGAACTTGAGAAGGATAAACTTCAAGCGCAATTGAACCAATCCCAGAGACTTGAGTCACTCGGCAACATGGCAGGCGGCATTGTTCATGAATTTAACAATATATTAAGCATTATTATTGGAAATAACGAGCTTGTCATGGAAGATTTACCGGAATGGAGCCCTTCAAGAGAAAGTTGCGAAGAAATCCATTTGGCGGGTCTTCGTGCAATAAATACGGTAAAACAGCTCTTGACATTCAGCAAACAGGATGATTCGGTAAAAAAGCCCATTGAAATCAGATCTGTTGTTAAAGAATCCTTGGAACTGATTCGATCCACTACGCCGACAAATATAGAAATTCGGGCCACACTCTCCCCGGATTGTCTTCCCATTTTGGGTGATGCGACCCAAATCAATCAGATACTGATTAATTTGTGCAGTAATGCTATGGATGCACTTCCAATATCAGGTGGAATAATTGATATTGAACTTCGCAACTTTGAAATTGATCATTGCAATGGTGTTTCAGCTCATAAATCGGCCCCGGGCAAGTACATCAAATTAATGGTAAGAGACAACGGAAGTGGTATATCCCAAGAAATTCTTGATAGAATATTCGAACCCTATTTCACAACCAAAGATGTTGGGAAAGGAAGTGGTATCGGACTGGCTGTTGTCCATGGTATTGTTGAAAATCACGGTGGGTCTATTGTCTGTGAAAGTACAAAGGATAAAGGAACTCTTTTTACCATTCTGATACCAGCCCATGAGGGGACTGTTGAAGAAGAATCGCATAAAACGGATATGCTTTTTGGAAATGGCGAGAGAATCCTTTACGTAGATGATGAACCCGCGATCGCAAAACTGGGTAAATGTCATCTGGAGGCGTTAGGATATGATGCTTTTTCAACAACAGACCCTAAAGATGCTTTGGAAATGATAAAAGCCGAACCGGATCAATTTGATCTCATTATTTCTGACATGGCAATGCCAAATATTCCGGGCGATCAATTGATTGCACAGATACGGTCAATAAATCCTGAAATGCCGACAATGATATGCAGTGGTTACAGTTCCCGGATGTCTGAAACAAAAGCATCTAAAATGGGTATACGCGCATTTGTGATGAAACCTTTGAAAAAAGCTGAACTGGCTAAAAAAATAAGAGCGGTTTTGGATAATGGCAAGCAATTATCCAGTAATTCATGAGCGAGAGCTCTGTCTGATTGTTGGCCCACAACCTTACTTTTTTCGCATAAATCATCGAGTAAAGACTTGATAGTCGAGTCATACACTATTCACCCCCCCCCTTTTTTTTTATTCATGCGTCAGCACGGTTTGTTATTTTTTTGTTGTGTTTTCAAAAACACAATCTATTGTATCCGGGGTAATCTCAGAAAGCTTGGGCATTGATACCAGAAGTCAACATTTTGCAAGTTAATGATATTTTTTGCATTACATAATGACTTGTTGTATTAAAAAAATCTGTTCTTTAATTGGCGAGTGAAAATATTTTTATATTATAATAGCGAGTTGTTGATTTAATGAAAAAAAATGGAACAATTAGCCTAAAAACGATTTTAATTGTACCGTTCATTGCACTGATTGTCATAATAACGGGAATTATTGGATATTTATCTTTTCTAAATGGCCAAAAAGCAGTCAATAACGTTGCGGGGCAATTCCAAAACGAAATCTCAAAACGAATTGAGGACCATCTATCTGCATTTTTAAGTTTGCCTCAACAGATTAATCATATCAATGCCATCAGCATACAAAAAAATGAGTTAGATGCCGAAAACATTACGTCACTGGAACACCATTTCTGGAATCAGGTTAAAGTTTTTAAGTCTGTTTCAAGTATTTATTTTGGTAATAATCAGGGTGGCCTTGTGAACAGCGGCAGGGATAAAAATTCTGACTCACAATATATCATTGTTACTGATCATTTTAAAAGCGGGCCTTTTAAAAAATTTAATACGGATTCACTGGGGAAACGAACCGATTTGCTGTTAACGGTTCCAAATTTTGATGCAAGAAAGCGACAGTGGTATAAAGGTGCAATTGAAAGCGGAAATCAATTTTGGAGTCCTGTGTATATCCTTTTTACCGGCCAGGATTTAGCAATCGCAGCCAGCCGTCCTGTATATGATGATAACGGTCGTTTACTTGGGGTTGTATCCATTGATCTTTTTCTTTCACATATTAATTCCTTTTTGGAAAGTCTTTCCATTGGCAAAACAGGTCATGCATTTATTATGGAAGATTCCGGTTTACTGATTGCTTCGTCAACCGGAACGAAGCTTTTTACTGAATCAAAAGAGGATAAAACGAGAAAACGCCTGAAATCAATTGAAAGCGAAAGCCCACTCATTCGTCACGCATCCGCATCCTTGAAAAGTAAATTTAAGGATTTCAACAGCATCACGACTGAACAACAAATTATTTTTACATTGGATCATCAACGCTATTTTTTACAAGTAACGCCAATTGAAAGAAACGGGCTTAAATGGCTGATTTCTGTAATTATTCCAGAGAATGATTTCATGGGCAAAATTAAAGCGGGTAATCGCCTGACCGCAACTTTTATATTAGTGGCTTTAATAGTTGTTTTATTCGCCTGTATTCTATTGGCAAAAAAAATAGCAAGTCCGATTTTTTCCTTAATCAATGATGCGCAACGCTTAGCTAAGGGGAAATGGAAATCAAAGATCACTAAAAACAGTCGGATATTTGAGATCAATATACTTACCCATTCTTTTAATCAAATGGCTGATCAACTGCAAAAAGGTCTCAATGACTTGCATATTGAAATTAACGAACGCAAACAAACAGAAGAAAAATTAAAAAAACGTGAAGCTTACCTGCGAACAGTCATAGAAACCATTCCAGACCTTGTATGGCTGAAAGACCCTGACGGTGTATATCTTTCATGTAATAAAAGATTTGAACGTTTTTTTGGTGCAAAGGAAGAGGAGATTGTCGGGAAAACAGACTATGACTTCGTAGAAAAAAAATTGGCGGACTTTTTCCGGGAAAAAGATAAAATCGCCATGGAAGCTGGAAAACCAAGTGTTAATGAAGAAGATATTGTTTATGCCGACGACGGTCATCGCGAGTTGCTTGAAACCATAAAAACGCCTATGTATGATCCCAAAGAAAATATTGTGGGGATACTTGGGATTGCACGGGATATTACACAAAGAAAGAAAGCTGAAGAGACGATTCGGTTAAGTGAGGAACGACTGAACAGTATCCTTCAAACCAACCCAAACCCGGTCGTTGTGTATGATACGAAAGGTTTCCCTCTATTTATAAACCCAAGTTTTACAGAGGTGTTTGGATGGACACTATCCGAAATTAAAGGCAGGAATATACCGTTTGTCCCTGACGATGAAAAAAACATTACTCTTTCCAAAATAAAAGAGATTTACAACACTGGTAAGCCGGTACAATTTTTTACAAAAAGACTTACAAAATCTAATGAAGTTCTGGATATTAATATCAATGCCGCCATCTATAAAGACATCCAAGGGGAAAAAACAGGTTTAGTTGTTAATCTCACTGATATTACTGAACAAATTAAGATTCAAGAGCAACTCAGGCATGCCCAGAAAATGGAATCAGTTGGGCGACTTGCAGGTGGTGTGGCGCATGATTTTAACAATATGCTAAGTGTCATACTGGGTAATGCAGAAATCCTGGCCGAGGATCTTAAACTGTCAGAGACTTCTATATTGAATCTTCAAGAGATCCAGAAGGCGGCAGAAAGATCAACGAATCTTACACGGCAATTGCTGGCCTTTGCACGAAAGCAGACCATTTCTCCTGAAATCGTTGACCTCAACGATATCATTCATGGCGTACTGAAAATGCTTGAACGATTGATCGGAGAAGATATTGAACTTTTGTGGCAGCCTAAAATCGGTTTATGGCCTGTCAAAGTAGATCCATCTCAAATTGATCAGATTCTTGCCAACCTTTGTGTAAATGCGAGGGATTCGATAGAAGGTATTGGGAAGATTGTTATAGAAACCGATAATGTTCAGTTCAACGATGCGTATTGCCGAAACCATCCCGGCTTTATTCCGGGAGATTATGCGCAGATACTTGTCAGTGACACGGGGCATGGCATGGAAAAGGACGTGCTTGACAATTTATTTGAGCCTTTTTTTACAACCAAGGGAATTGGTGAGGGAACCGGTCTTGGCTTGGCAACCGTATATGGTATTGTCAAACAGAACAACGGGTTTATCAATGTCGACAGCGAACTGAACCTGGGAACAACTTTCAAAATATATCTGCCGAGATTTGCTGAAAAAGAAGAAATCGGCGTTCAAGAAATTGTTCAAGCAAAACCCCAAAAAGGGAATGAAACCATTCTTCTGGTTGAAGATGAAGAAGCCATTTTAAAGATGACACAAATGATGCTTGAACGATTGGGTTATACTGTGTTGGCAACAAATAATCCAGATGAAGCGATACGGCTCAGCCATGCGGCAAAAACAGAAATCCATATATTAATTACGGATGTTGTCATGCCCTTCATGAACGGTCGTGAGCTTGCTGAAAAAATATTAAAGACTTTTCCGAAAATGAAATGTCTTTATATGTCAGGCTATACGGCTAATATAATTGCTGATAATGGTATATTAGATGAGGGGCTGAATTTCATAAATAAACCATTTTCCAAGCTGGAATTGTCGGCTAAGTTAAGAGAGTTGCTCAATGAATTCCGGCCTTGATCATATTTTAGGCCATACGGATTTCCGGTAGGTTGGCTTGAGGAACGAAACCCAACGCCGATAAGTTGTTGGGTTTCACTTCGTTCAACCCAACCTACGCTGTGGCCGATGTTATGACCAAGCCCGAAATTCCTATACTTTTAAATTATTCCCATCGGAGGTCAAGAAATTAAGTGGCCTGCTTCCTATCTGCTCGTGCGGTTGATACATTGAATTTTTGCATCATACCTGATAAATATAATGGCTTAAATTTTTAAGGGGATACTCAATGCACTACGAAGGTATGGTTATCAGGCCGCCCAGTGAGGCGAACAGCATACTGCTCCAGGTTACGCTGGGCTGTTCCCATAATAAATGTACCTTTTGCGGGACCTATCGGGGAAAACGGTTCAACATCAAAAAAGATGATGTGATCTTTGAAGACATTGAATTTGCAAAAAAGCACTGCCGTCGCCAGAACCGCTTGTTTCTGTGTGACGGGGATGCCCTGGTGATTCCCATGCGCCGCCTGGTGCCCATCCTTGAAAGAATCCGGGACCGGTTGCCCTGGGTGGAGCGGGTGGGTGTGTATGCCAACACCAAAAGTATCCAGATGAAGACCGATGAAGAGCTGGCCCAGCTTCGCAAACTGGGCCTCAAGATTGCCTATATGGGCCTTGAATCCGGTGACAACAAGGTGCTTGAGGCCATCCGCAAGGGGGCCGACGCAGATAAAATGATCACCATGGGAAAAAAGTTAAAAAAGGCCGGCATCAAGGTCTCGGTGACGGTGCTGCTTGGGCTTGGCGGCCGCAGGGGGTCTTTGGACCATGCCCGGGAAACCGGCAGGGTGCTTACGGCCATGGACCCTGATTTTGTCGGTGCTTTAAGTCTGATGCTTATCCCCGGCACAGAACTGCATGACCAGTATGTCAAAGGAGACTTTCAACTAATCGGCCCAGAGGAGATGCTCTCCGAACTTGGGGCCATGATTGCTTCCACCACCCTGACGGACGGCCTTTTTCACGCCAATCATGCATCCAATTATTTACCCATACGGGCGCATCTGCCCCGGGATAAAGAAAAAACCCTTGAACTTATATCCCAGGCCCTGGACGGCAAAGTTCCGTTGAAACCCGAATATATGAGAGCGTTATAATTTTTAAACCTTTTACAGGAGAAATATTCATGGCTGATGCCGAAAACAACAACCAAGACCAGCTGACCATCAATACCATCCGCGCGCTGTGTATGGACATGGTCCAGAAAGCCAACTCAGGACATCCCGGTGCCCCCATGGGCCTGGCACCTGCCGCCTATGTGGTTTTCAAACACTTTTTAAAACAGAATCCAGCCAATCCCTCCTGGGTGGACCGGGACCGTTTTGTTCTGTCCGGCGGGCATGCCTCCTCTTTGTTGTACGCTCTTTTATATCTGTTTGGCTACGGGTTGACCCTGGACGACTTAAAAAACTTCAGACAATGGGGTTCCAAAACCCCGGGACATCCCGAGTATGGTGATACTCCGGGCGTGGAAACCACCACCGGCCCCCTTGGACAGGGCGTGGCCAATGCCGTGGGCATGGCCATTGCCGAACGCCATATGGCGGATCGGTTCAACAAGGAAGACCAGTCTCTGATTGATCATTACACCTATGCCGTCTGCGGCGACGGGGATCTCATGGAAGGGGTGGCTATGGAGGCCGTTTCCATGGCAGGGCATCTGGGACTTGGGCGTTTGATTCTCATTTATGATGACAATGAAATCACCATCGAAGGCAAAACCGGCATTACATTCACCGAAAACATCCGGGCCAAATTCGACGCCATGAACTGGCATGTGGTTGAGGTGGCGGACGGCAACGACCTTGGTGCCATTGAAAAAGCGATTCACTCAGCCAAGGATGCCGTTTCCAGGCCTTCGTTGATAAAAATCAGTACGCATATTGCCTATGGCAGCCCCAATAAACAGGATTCACCGGATGCCCACGGTTCTCCCCTGGGCGAAGAAGAGATCAAGGTGGTGAAAAAATTCTACGGATTGCCCGAAGATAAGGATTTTTATGTGCCTGATGACGTTCTGGAAAATACGCGCAAGGCACTTGCATATGGGGAACAGTATGAGAAAACCTGGCAGGAGGCGTTTGCAGAATTTAAGCGCCTGTACCCCGAAGAAGCCAATTTGTTTGTGGATGCCATCACAGGATTTTTAACCAAAGGATGGGACAAGGATATTCCTGTGTTTAACCCCGAGGACGGGCCTGTGGCCACACGGGCGGCCTCCGGCAAGGTACTCAACGCCATTGCGCCCAACCTGCCGGCTCTGGTGGGCGGATCTGCCGACCTTGCGCCTTCCAATAAAACTTACATGACCTGTGCCGAGGAATTCCAGAAAGAAGCGTGGGGCGGCAGAAACTTTCGTTTCGGCGTCCGGGAACATGCCATGGGCGCCATCATAAACGGCATGTACCTGCATAGCGGGGTCCGGCCTTTTGGTGGTACCTTCCTGGTATTTGCCGACTACATGCGGCCGGCCATCCGGCTGGCATCCCTGATGCGTCTGCCCATCATCTATGTGTTTACCCATGACTCCGTGGCGGTGGGCGAAGACGGTCCTACCCATCAGCCGGTGGAGCATGTGGCGTCGCTGCGGGCGATTCCCGGCCTTAACGTAATCCGTCCGGCAGATGCCAATGAAACGGCCCTTGCCTGGAAAAAGGCCCTGGGCACATTGAACAGTCCCACGGCATTGATTCTTTCCCGGCAGAAACTGCCCACCCTGGATCTGTCCAATTCAGACGGAGATATGGTATGGGGCGGGTACACGGTAAGAAGTGCGGGCAAGACCCCGGATATGCTGATCATTGCCACGGGCTCCGAGGTTCATATCAGCGTGGCCGCCGCAGAAATTTTGGAAAAAGAGCACAACATCAAGGCGTCTGTGGTCTCCCTGCTCTCCTGGGAACTGTTTGAGCAAGCACCGGACGCATATAAAGAAAGAATGCTCCCTGCCGCTGTCACCAAACGGCTGACCGTTGAAGCCGGTATTTCCATGGGGTGGGAAAAGTATGCCGGCAGCCAGGGCAGGAGTATCAGCATAGACCGGTTCGGCGCATCAGCCCCCGGCGGTACGGTACTCAAAGAGTTTGGTTTTTCCGTGGAGAACATCGTAAAAACCGCCCTGGACATGTAGGGCTGAATTCTATTTTCGGCCATTTTTCCTAGGGGCAATCCCCCTGTGGTTGCCCGCGTTAGGGCAGGCACGGTGGCCTGCCCCTGCAGCGGCCGACGTTAGAACCAAGCCCAAAATTTTAATTTAAGAGTATAGGAATTTCCAGTACCCAGTACCCAGCACCCAGCACCTAACAGCCCGCCCAAAGGGCGCTAATTTAAGAAAGGTCAAAAGGGAGAGGTCAACAGATGCAGTTTTCAGTTAAAACCGAGGCCAGGACCCAGATGGTAGACATTACTGATCAGGTTCGGGACATTGTCCGGCAGTCCGGCACGCGCAACGGACTTGTGCATGTCTTTTCCATGCACACCACAGGGGCTGTGACTATTAATGAAAATGCGGATCCGGCAGTACCGGTGGATATCTTATCCTGCATCAACAAGGTGATCCCCTTTGATGACAATTTTCAACACATGGAAGGCAATTCAGCGGCCCACATAAAGGTCAGCCTGTTCGGGCCGTCTGAAACCGTTGCCCTTGAAAATGGGAAACTGGTTCTGGGAACCTGGCAAAGTCTTTTTTTCTGCGAGTTTGACGGACCCAGAACCCGAAAAATCAACGTGACTATTATCGGCGCATAACCAATCAGGCGTAATATTTCATGAACTGAACCCGTTCCAGTATCGCAGGGTTCTCTGCCTCGACATGGCTGAGTTTCCCTCTGAAATCGGAAAGGGCTCCATACCCTTTGTCCCCCATCCAGCCGCTTAACCTGTCAAGCATGGCCGGTATGGTTCCCGTGCGGTTTTTATACAGGGCAGAGACCACTTGTACGGCTTGGGCCCCGGCAAGAATCTGTTTAATGACTGCCTCCCCGTCGTGTACACCTGTGGAGGCTGCCAGATCGCAGTTCACCCGCTGGTACATCAATGCAATCCAGCGCAGGGGCATGGCAATGTCCGAAGGCGCGCTGAATACGAAAGAGGGTTTGATTTCCTGCCTTTCAATATCAATATCCGGGTTGAAGAACCGGTTAAACAGGACCATGCCTGATACCCCTGTATCGGATATTGTTTTGATCATCTGCCCCAGGCTCGAAAAATGATAACTGATTTTCACGGATACCGGGATGCTGACCCTGGCCGTCAGGGCATTGATAACCTTAAGATACCGTTCCTCCATTTCCCGGCTTGTCCGGGTCATATCCGAAGGTAGAAAAAACATGTTAAGCTCGATGGCATCTGCCCCGGCATCCTGGATCTTATCGGCAAAGGCCGTCCATTCATGGGAATAGACACAATTGACACTGGCAATGACAGGGATGGATACAGCCTTTTTTGCTTCCTCAATCAGTGCGAGGTAGGCATCCAGCTTCTTTTTTTTGAGTACAAAATCATAGTAATCAAACTGCTCCATGTTGTATCCGGTATTTTTTACCTCCTTTAACACTTCCTCGTATTCAAAGATAATCTCTTCTTCAAACAGGGATTTGAGAATCACTGCACCGGCATCGTTTTTCTCCCATTCCTTTATTTTTTCAGGGGCATCCGTCAGTCCTGAACTGCCGACGATTACGGGATTTTTTAAAGGTAAGCCCAAATAAGTCGTGGATAAATCCATTTTGCTCTCCTTATAAATTGTACGGTTTCAGGGATAAAATCAGATGAAGCTAACTTAAAAGATACTTATAGAAAATTAACACTCATGTTTTTTATTGTCAACGTTCATGTATAGGACATGGGGGGGCTACTATTTTTGCGTGGCGGTTTTCAGGGTATCAAGACCTTTTTCCGGTCCAAGCAGAATCAGGAGATCTTCCCGGTTCAAAATGTCATCAGCTTTGGGGGAGAACGGTGTATGCCCAACCCCCATGCCTTTTATCGCAACGACCTGAACACCATATTTGTTGGTCAAGTCAATTTGTTTTAGCGTTTTGCCCACAAATTTTTCAGGCACTGCAAGCTCGATAATGCCGTACCCTTCCATAAGCGGCAGATAATCTATGAGACTGGGATTGTCCAGTTTCCTTGCCATGGACAGGGCCGTATCTTTTTCCGGGAAAAGGATGTTTTTAACACCTATTTTTTCCAAAACTTTTTTGTGGGGATCACTGATGGCTTTGGCCACAATGTGCGCGATACCAATTTCCTGAAGGTTAAGCACCGTAAGGATGGAATCCCCGAGTACGGAGCCAATACCCACTACGGCGGTGTCTACATTTGTGACGCCAAGGGCTTTAAAGGTGTCCGCATCCGTGGCATCCGCAACCACTGCCTGGGTGACATGGTCTTTAATGGATTGTACAAGATCAGGGTTTTTGTCGATGGCCATGACATCATGACCCTTGCGGTATAAATCGGTGGCCAGGTAAAATCCGAAATTTCCCAGACCGATAATCAGAAACTGTTTCATATATAAATCTTTTTTCAACCGATCATTATATTTTCTCGGGCATAGGAAAATTTACTTGGTTTACTTTTTCTGCTTACTGCAATGGCAATACCCATAGGGCCTAAGCGCCCGATGAACATGGTACATATAATAATCAGTTTGCCAAGCCCTGAAAATCCGGGCGTAATACCAGTAGACAGCCCCACTGTGCCAAAGGCACTGACCACTTCATAAAGAATTTCAAGAAAGGAACCCCGGGTCAGATGGTGGGAGACTCCGCCGATTTCCGTTTGCTGGAGCAGCACCGCGCTGATGATAATTACCAGCATACTGATGAGAATCAGGCTCACCGCCTTTGATATACCGGCATCAGATATCCTGCGGTAAAAAATATGGGGATGTTCCTGTCCCCGGAATCTGGAATATCCCAGGATGGCGATGGCGGATATCGTCGTTACCTTGACCCCGCCGCCACAGGAGCCGGGGGCTGTGCCTACAAACATCAGAAGCATGCTGATAAAAAGCGTTTCATTGGCCAGACCGCCGATGTCAAGGGTATTGAATCCGGCTGTACGGGTATTCACGGCCTGGAAAAAAGAGGCCAGAAATTTGGTGTGCAGGGGCAGGTCATTAAGTGTGTTGGACCATTCCAGGACAAAAAACAGCAGCGTGCTGCCCGCCAGCAGGATCAATGTCGCCGTCAGCGTAAGCCGTGTATGCAGACTGAATTTTGACCGGCAGCGTTTTGAAAATGAAAATTTTTGCCGGATTTCCCCCATGACAATAAACCCGATCCCGCCGGTGATAATAAGAAAGCAGATATCAAGGTTGATCAGCCAGTTGCCGCCATACCGGGTAAAACTGTCCGGAAACAGAGAAAATCCCGCGTTGCAGAACGCACTGACCGAATGGAATGCCGCATATCCGATGGCCTTGCCCACAGGGAACCTGTAAAGAAAATCCGGCAGCATCAATGCCGCTCCGATCAGCTCAATGATAAATGTAAAGATCACTATTTCTTTGACCAGTGAATATACATTTTTTCCCTGGCCGTAACTGTAGGTCTCCGAGAGCATCTGCCGGCCGGTCATGCCCACTCGTTTGCCAAGGGTGAGCAGGAACATGGTGGACAAAACCATGATGCCGATGCCGCCGGCCTGGATCAGCGATATGATGACTACTTTTCCGAAAAAGGTAAATGTTGAAGCGGTGTCCACCACGATCAGACCTGTGACGCACACGGCGGAAGCTGATGTGAAAAGTGCATCAATAAAGTCCAAATGTCCTTTTTCAGTTGATGCGGGCAAAAGAAGTAAAATCGCGCCAAGCAGTATCAACAGGGCATAACTGAGCATGGAAATCCGGCCCGGGGACAGAATTTCCCTTTTCCGGTTGGTTTCCCTATGGTGCAGCAACGTCATCTATCTCATATATCGGCTGTTTTATTTTTTAGGAATTTGCCTTTTCTTGTGGTTATTATCAATAGCAACATACACGAATCTGGCTTCCGTAACTTTAAAACGCTCCATACCGCAGGCGTCCAGCAGTATCGGTTTGACCCACACTTCAAGCTTGATTGTAATCGAAGTGTTTCCTATTTTTTCCACGTAACCATAACAACAAAAGATATCTCCCACCTGAATGGGCTCGATAAATTTCATGCCTTCCACAGCAATGGTCACGACACGTCCACACGTAAATTCTTTAGCCAGGATGCTGCCTGCAATATCCATCTGGGACAGGACCCATCCCCCAAAAATATCTCCGTTGGGGTTTGTATCCGCCGGCATTGTCTGGGTTCGAAGAAGCAGGTCACCTTGTGGCTGCTGTTTATCTACCATTAATATAACATCCTTTCGATTTGATTAACGTTTTACTCGATGATCAAGTTTCAGTAATCGTGCGTACGAGGCAGACCTTATCTCTTTTTATATTTTTTTTTGACTTTGAAAAAATCCCATATGGCCCAGGGAATCAATACAGCACTGAGTACCTGGTTGAAAAGCGCATACTCGGCCATTTCAGGGTCTGTATTCAGCCATCCGTCCCAAAAGCACCACAACCCGAATCCGAGCAGCAGGATCGTAAATACGTAAGGGCTCATTTGAGGCGGGGAGGGCGGATGCTTTTTATCCGACATTTTTTCATTCATTACTTTTCTTTCCTTTAATATTAATTGTCGATTAATATCATAGAACCTTTTAGAGAAGAAATAAATATTTCGTAAAAAAACAGTTCAGCAAAATATAAAAATCATGTATATTCAATCTTTTTTTAAACGTAAGAAATTCCAGTGGATTATTATTAAATTATAACGGGCTGACCCAGGACACCATCCGGGCGGTTTGGGAACATGGAGTAAAAAATGGCAAAACCAAAAAAAGAAGCAACATTGATGGACAAAGTAGTTGGACTCTGCAAACGCAGGGGGTTTGTATATCCGGGATCTGAAATTTACGGCGGTCTTGCCAATGCCTGGGATTTCGGTCCTTTGGGGGTGGAACTGCTTAAAAATCTGAAAGAGGCCTGGTGGAAAAAATTTGTCACCGAGCGTATTGATATGGTGGGCCTGGATGCCGCCATCCTCATGAACCCGACCACCTGGGAGGCTTCGGGCCATGTGGGCAGTTTTGCAGATCCGTTGATGGACTGCAAAAAATGTAAATCCCGGGAGCGGGCCGACAAGCTTGTGGAAAACTGGCAGCAGGCCAATGGGTCTGATGAACAGCCCGCCAACTGGGCAGGGGAAAAGACCCCACCCCAGGATATGTTGGATTTTATTAATGCCAAAAAGATTGCCTGTCCCCAGTGCGGCAGCCTTGACTGGACCCTGCCCAAGGCGTTTAACCTGATGTTTAAAACCCAGCAGGGTGTGGTTGAGGGCGAAGGAAAGGATATCTATCTGCGTCCTGAAACCGCCCAGGGGATCTTTGTCAATTTTAAAAATGTCCACACCACTTCACGCAAAAAAATCCCCTTTGGTATTGCCCAGATCGGCAAGGCCTTCAGGAACGAAATTACCCCGGGTAACTTTGTCTTCAGGACCCGTGAATTTGAGCAGATGGAAATTGAATATTTCTGTAAACCAGGCACCGAGCTTGAGTACCATGACTTCTGGAAAACATTCTGCATGGACTGGTACCTGGGCCTGGGCGTTACGCCGGACAATCTTAGATTTCGTGACCATGACGATGCGGAATTGTCTCATTACTCCAATGCCACATCCGATATTGAATACCGGTATCCGTTTGGCTGGGGGGAATTGTGCGGTATCGCGTCCCGGACCAACTATGACTTAAGACAGCATATGGAGTACTCTGCCAAAGATTTGAAGTATTTTGACGAGGCTGCCAAAGAAAAGTACATCCCCTTTGTTATTGAGCCTTCCCTTGGGGTTCAGCGCTCCGCGCTGGTCTTTTTGTGCGACGCCTATGAAGAAGAGGAGATTAAAGAGGGCGATACCCGGGTGGTGTTGCATCTTCACAATCAGTTGGCCCCTGTAAAAATTGCCGTGATGCCCCTGGCCAAAAAAATTGCCGATAATGCAAAGCCTGTCTTTGATACCCTGGTACAGCAACTGGGGCTGAATATGGATTTTGACGTCCAGGGCAGCATCGGCAAGCGCTATCGCCGCCAGGATGAGGCCGGCACCCCCTATTGCGTCACCTTTGATTATGACTCCCTTGACGACAATGCCGTCACCGTCCGGGAGCGGGATTCCATGGACCAGCAGCGAATAAAAATTGATGAGCTTGTTCCCTTTTTCCGGGAAAAATTTACCTATTAACGAGAATTTTTATGACACTGTATTCATACAAGAACATTGTGCCGGACATCCACGACTCCGTTTTTATCGCACCAGGTGCCAAGATTATAGGCGATGTGCAGATCGGCCGGGATTCTTCGGTTTGGTTTCAAACGGTTCTCAGGGGAGATGTCGCTGACATCCGCATTGGTGAACGCACAAATATTCAGGATCTTTGCATGGGTCATGTGGCCAGGAACACCCCGTTGATCATCGGCAACGGCGTTACCATCGGCCATAACTGCTGTGTCCACGGATGCACCATTGGGGACGGCTGCCTGATCGGCATGGGTGCGGTTCTGTTGAACAGAAGCGTGATCGGGGACGGCTGCGTTATTGGCGCCGGTACTCTTGTCCTGGAAGACACAATCATTGAGCCATATTCACTTGTTACAGGGTCACCGGGCAAGGTCAAAAAAGTTTACGAGAACCGGGAAGAGATTGATCAGATGCTGAAAAACGCCTCTGATAACTATGTGGGACATGCCATGGAATTTGGTTCCAACGATCTGTTTTATGAGATTAAAAAATAGAGCGGTAATCCCCTGGCTCTGAAAGGGCAGGGGGTTTATGACCGGTTTCAGGATGTAGGGGCCGGCCCCTGTGCCTGCCCTAACGAGGGCAACCACAGGGGGATTGCCCCTACGAAAAACGGCATATAATAGAATCAAGCCCAGGATGTTATTTTTTTGCGGTCCAATCCTTTTCAAGCCCCATGGCCCGGCCCAGCAATTGGGTCAGGAGTATGGCGGGTATGGGGCTTTTTGATCCCGATTTCAGGATAAGGTCCCGGCCGTATTCATATTGCATATGGCAATAATTGCATGCCGTGCAGATGATATCCGCCCCTTCCTGTTCTGCTGTTTCATATTTTTTCAGAATAAAGTCCCGGGCCAGGGTGCTGTTTTTTTCCAGCAGGGGATTGCCGCAGCATTCCAGGCGTTTGGACCAGTTTACGGTTTCTGCTCCGGTCAGTGCAATAATCCGTTCAAATATTGTCGGTGCATTGGGATGGTCATCGAACCCGGTGATGGTTGAGGGGCGCAGCGCATGACAGCCGTAACTTGCCGCCACTTTTATCCCGTTAAGGGGATGGGCCACGCTTCGCTGGATAATGCCTGTATCCACTTCCCGGTCCAGGAGGGTCAGTATGTGATGGATTTTAACGCCCCCAATATAATGAAGCCCTTCCTTTTCCAGTATCCGGTTGATCATGACGCGTTTTTCGGAATCATTCTGAAAATAATGATCCGCCTGTTTAAGAGATCCGAAACAGCACTTGCACAGGGTCAGTACAGGCAGGTGATGGGCCTGGGCGATGGCCAGGTTACGTATGGCCAGTAAAAGAAAGGCGTCCAGATTTTTTTCTTTAACAGGGTATCCGCAACAGCCAAAATCAAGTTCTTCCACCGCAACATTGAGTCTGGATAAGACCGCTTTGGCCGACCTTGGATGCTGGGGAATGTCAAATCCGGTTCTACATCCTGAAAATAACGCGTATTTCATATTCCAAATTCCTGGTGGTATTCCATGTTTCTAAGTTGATAAAAAATATCCGTAATCCTGACCCCCTGGGGGCAATTTTCCTGACATTTATAGCAGGTCAGGCAATCCCAGACAATGGAGGCATCCTTTGCCAGATCGGTTTGTCCCAGAATAAGGGCATGGATGACCTGGTGGGGTGCTGATCCAAACGCCTGGGTTTCGCCTGTAACCCCTACCACCGGGCATGTGCTGGTACAGGTCAGACAGGTGTAACATTGTGAAAACGTCGCCCCCTGGAGGGAGCTTTTCAAGGATGCAACCACCGGGTTTTCCCCGGGTTTGATTGCCACGGGGGCTTCAAGTCCGGCTTTTTCCGGCTTGCGTTTTTGGCGACGTTCCCTCATCCGGATAACGGGGTCCGGAAGGGACTCCTCCGCCAGCCGCCCCCGGGTCGCCTGCCAGATATCCTGCAGGTTCAGTCCGGCAGGGCAGAGCTGGGAGCATTTGTTGCACATGGTGCAAATAAAACTGCCCTGGGAAAAGGCCTCCTTTAATTCCGGATCCATTGGCCGACCCCATGCCGACTCCCGGATGCGGGTTACACGTTCCGAGGGAAACACCCATGGGTTGTCAAAGATTTCAAATAAAGGTCCCACTGCACAATGGCTGGTGCAGGTGCCGCATTGGGTGCAGGCCGAAAGATCAAAGATTCGGCGGGTGGCCTTGTTTTCATCGCGTTTTATTTGCTGTCCCGCAAGTCCTGAAATCATAAGGCTAACCGGGGTTGTCAGGATATGCAGAAACTTGCTGAAAGGCAGGTAGGCCAAGGCGATAAAACAGCTTAAAAAGTGGATATTCAGTAATAGTACATCCAGGCGGTTTCTGTTGAAAAAACCGGCAGCAGGCTTGATGGCAAGGGAGGCAGGATAGGATACAAAGGCCCACCTTGGGTTGGCATGGCAGGCCGCACAATTGTCTTCATTGATCATTCTCCCAAGTTCTATGATTTCCGGGGTGACCGGGATGGACTCCCCGGGAAAATATACATTATATTCTTCCTGCCATACTGCTTTGAGCGCCGGGAGTTCCTCATCATAATCCATGAAGCCGTATTCCTCCACCATGTCGTTAAACACACCGGAAGAGATGATTTTGGCGGCTTCCAGGCCAAAACCGGATATCATGATGAGTGCAAGCAGGGCGATTGCCAGGTAATCGTGGTGCGTGCTGATCTGTTTCAAACGAAAATGGGTTCTTCTGCGATATATGGCAATGGCTATGCCGCCCATCACCATTACCCCGGCCATATTCCGAAGGGCCATGAAGGGATTCAGGGTGGACATGTAATTTGAGAAAATCACTTCACTGATATAGCCTTCAAGGGCATGGAAAAAAAATAACCACGCAAATCCCCAGTAAATACAGATGTGCATAACCCATTTCAGGCGATTCTGGCGCATCAGCGGCAATTGAAGCACAACATCCAGAATAAGGGTCTTGAAAAAATGAAAAATCCGGGCCGGTGAGACTATGATGCCGAAAAGACCCGCCAAAAAAGCTTTTATTCGGTCTGCAGCAGGGACTTCGGTTCGGGTCGGCCCGATGGTTAACCGGAAAAATCCAATGAGTCTGTAAATGATTCCGATGAGGAATATAGCCAACGCAATAAAAAAACTCCAGGTATAAAGCATTGGACCGGTTAATAAATCATAAAACGCCATTAATTATCTCCCAGTAAAATTTAGGATGATATCCAGGAGCCCCGAATTCGGGTACCAAAGATGTTACATAAATACGACGCAAAAGGCGCACAAAATAATCCAATAGATTATTTTAATCAGTTGGTATTGTCAAATTGGTTTTTTTTAATTACCGGCTCAGGGAAAAACCGACCCGAAAGATTTCTTCTTTTAGGCTGTATGCCTTCAGGCGTTCTGCATATCCGTTAAAATACTGAAAATGCAGGTAGAGATTCAGGCCGTTGTTGAAAAATGAAGTCAATGGATAACTTAAGTCTGCCTGGATGCTGGGCCCTGCTTCTGCCCACCGTGTGTGGGTATTCAGACACAGCCCCATGGGCTTGCCGGCCTGGATCTGCAAATCAAAATACCCTCGATAATCTGCCAGGTCCGGGTTGGATTCATCCTCATTTATCACATATGTCCACAATTTGGGTGCAACGGTCAGGTAGGCCTGGTCAAAAAGTGAAATTTCCATAATCGGCTTGATATATATATAGTTGGTGGACCTGGAATCATCCCCGCTCTTGCCGTTGGACTCATGCTGGAACCCGCCCTGAACACCGAACATTTTAACCCATGGCAACGCTAAATCAATTTTGGGTACCAGGTAAAACAATTCCGGCTTGTAACTGGAATCGGTAAACGGTTTGGACGTTGATTTAAGATCCCAGTAGGCGGTCTGGGTATAGGCCAGATGCAATCCATCTACCAGGGAATTCAATCCCCGGCTGTCAAAGGGCGCATTGAACAGCTTATATTTAAAACTGACCTGGAATTTGCTTTTTTTCAGTCCCGGGTCCACACCGAACAGAAAATAGACCGGCTCATAGGCCGACAGATTTTTCAAAAAGGGCTGGAATTCGTTTTGCTTTACCCCAATGACCAGCTGCCCCTGGCTTGCACTTTCCACTTCCCGGTTTTGTGGTTCAACCGGCGGAACTGCGGCAAATAATACCGGGCTGGATTTGAAATCATCAAGGGTCAGGCTGATCGTCCCGGTCATGTCTTGCGGCAGTTCAAACGCATAGGTCAGCTTGGCAAATCCGCCGGCCGGGAGGGTCACCGTGCCGCCAGGGGCGGTTTCCATACAAATTGCCCTCACGACATGCGTTTGTTCGTTTACACGCAACGTTACCATGACGGAATCATAATCCGTTGTAATGACGTCCGTGGTACCGGCGTTCTGGACAAACAGCGTAAACCGGGTGGGTTGGCCTGCCACGGCATTTTCCCGGGGCGGGACAAGGAATGTAGTTGATGTGCAAGCCCTTGCAGAAGTTAGATGCAGAGCAACTGCATCCAGGGCAAGAACAACAAAAAACACAACCATAAGCCGAGTGGTTTTTAAGGCGTAAGACATGTAACGGTTCCGTAACGGTTTTTTCATGAGCCACAGCTAATTTAAAATACCCGGTTATGTCAAGAAAAATATCTTATTGCGATTGTTTACACCATAAAATATGGATTTGACAATTTCTTTGGTTGCCTGTTAAATTGCCGGTATGAAAAATAAAATAAAAATAGATAAACCCTGCCGGAGTATGATTTCCGTACCCGGACACAAAGGGAAAATGCATGAAAAGGCTGTGGCTTCCAACGTTGACGTCATCATGCTGGACTTAGAAGACAGCGTGCCGGCAGATCAAAAAGAGGCGGCCCGTAAAACGGTTATTAATTCGCTTCTGTCTTTGGATTTTAACAAAAAACGCGTCAATCTTCGCATAAACAGGCTGGATACCCCTTTTGCCTACAAAGATTTGATTCTTGTGAGTGAGGCGGCCTGCGATCATATTGATACCATTGTGGTGCCCAAGGTGAACCATGAGGGGGACATCCATTTTGTGAGCCGGTTGCTGGACGGGGTTGAAACGGCATTGGGCCAAAAAAGGCCGCTCCGGATTCAGGCCTGTATCGAGACGGCCCAGGGACTTTTCCGGATTAAAGAAATTGCCCAGGCTGATTCCAGGCTTTCGTCCCTATCCTTTGGTATTGCCGATTACCAGGCCAGCATTGGTGCCGGTCTGGTCTCTTTGTCTGGCCACGGAGAAAATGAGGAACAGGTTTACCCCGGCCACCGGTGGCATTTTCAGATTAGTCGCATTGTCATGGCTGCCAAGGCCAATGGACTTGTGGCCCTGGATGCCCCCTATGGAAATTTTAGAGATCCCGACGGCCTGAAAAAATCAGCCGACCTGGCCAAGGCACTCGGGTGTGACGGCAAATGGGTGATCCATCCCGACCAGATCGATACGGTCAACCAGGTATTTACCCCTTCAGACGAAGAGATTCAACGGGCCAGGCAGATTCTGGAAGCAGCAGATGATCAGTCCCGGGGCGCTGTGGCGGTGGATGGGCGCATGGTAGACCTTGCCACTATCCGCATTGCACAAAGGGTTTGGGATCAGGCTGTTTTTCTTGGCCGGAATTAACCTTTTCCTCGGAACGGTCGTGCAAAAAATTTTGCGTTGTTCATGAATATGTGTGACTCAATTGGTTTAATTTATTTATAATTCCATAAAAAGACGGTCACGGCAACGCCGCCCAAAAGGATTAAAAGGCTACCGGCGATAAAGACGTAAGATACGCCGATCCAGTCGAGGATGAGTCCGGAAAGGATGGGTGAGACGATGAACCCCAGCCCCCAGGCTGCATCGTTGAGACTCATGATGGATGCCATCCCCATGGTCTGTCCCAGCCGGCCGGTGATGACCAGTCCGCCGGGCAGAGAGAGACCGTTGGCTATTCCCATCAGGATATTGAGTATCAGAATCGGGGTGAATCCGTTAACAAAGGGGATGCCCAGAACCGTTATGCCGGAGGCAAAGGTGCCTGCGATGATCAGGTGTTTGGGGTTGATTCGGTTGGCAAGTCTGCCGCTTATCCGTTGGAGAAAGGCAATCAAAAAGATGTTCATGGTCAAAATGATGCCGACCTGTGAACTGGATAAATCGATCTTCATGGCCAAAATGGGCAGAAATGTATAAACGGATCCCTGGCCGGAAGCGGCAAAAAAACGCATGATAAGGATTCCGGCGGCTGTCCTGTGGGCGATTATTTTTCTGACAGGATATGGTTTGAATCGTTTTATATGACTGAGATGCGATTTGTCCGAAGGGATGAAAACCGCCACCATCAGGGAGGTCATCAAGGCCAGGCCGCCCATGATGTAAAAAGCGGCGTTAAACCCGAGGGTATCCCGGATAATGCCGCCCATGGCCGGGCCGAAACCGAGACCGAGCATAATGGCCATGTTCAATGTTCCCATGTATAGCCCCAGTTTTTGGGGCGGTGCAATGTCCGCAGTCAGGGCCATGGCCACCGGCACCACCAGAAGAGAGGCAGTGCCGTGAAGCAGCCTGATCAGGATCAGGGTTTCCGCATTTTCCGGCAGCACATAAAAAATAGAGAGAACCGCATAGATCAGCAGGCCGGATGCAATGAACCGTTTTCTGCCCCATTTATCCGATATCGATCCGCTGAGCGGGCTTAAAAGGGTTCTGGAAATGTTGAAGCTGGCAACGATGAGTCCGACCAAAAATCCCCCGGCCCCAAGTTCCACTGCGTAAACCGGAATCAAGGGCCAGATGATGCCGAGCCCCATCATCGCCACCCCCACGGCAGCAGACAGGATAAAAAGAATAGCGGATTTTTTCATAAAATGCGGCAAGGAAACCCCTGAGTCTTCAGCTCAGGGGAGGAATTGCCGCCCTCCTTATAATAATTTAGTAGTCCAGGTACCGGACCTTAGCACGTCGTATTGTAGGAATAACCGTCAGATGCATGAAGCAGGCTGCAATATTTCCAGCTAATGCCCTGTACTGTTTTGTCCACTGTTTTAATGTTAAATGATCCGCTTTTTCTGACAGCGACACGCCCGATGTACGTTCCGACCTTTTTACCGGAAGTGACAACCGCCTTGACGATGTCGCCCGTCTGAAACCCTTTGACTTTTTTCTCAGTTGACTTTGCTGTTGTCCGGGGGAATCCAAACTTGTTTACCCTGCACATCTGTCTTGAGCCATGACCGTTTGCTTTTACAATCAACACGGCCTTATCGATCTGAAAAATCTTTTCAGGTGTGCTTTCCCCGACACAGGCCGCATCGAGCCAATGCGTTTTGTGAAGTCCCCTGGTCGTCCGGTTGAATTTTGTCAGACCGCCGGAGCCGGTTTCAACCGGCAGTCCGGTTTTTTTCAAGGTACGGAACAAGTCCCATCGGGTCGCATTGACGGCGCCCGCATCCTTGAGCGGCACTTTGGACTGCTTTTGAATTCGCTTCAACAGTCGCGGTTTCCTTGAAAGGAACTGTTCGAGTGACTTGTTCCCCTTCTTCCTGTTGCACGCCGTACAGGCCAGTGTCAGATTGCTGACTCTGTTGGAACCGCCTTTCGATTTCGGCACGATATGTTCAATCTCCAACGGGATATCTGTTTTTCCGCAGTAGTAGGCACACGTTCTGTCCCATTTTTCCAGAAGGTATTCCCGTACCTCATACCCCATGAGTTCCCCCTGCTGATACGCGACACCTGATATTTCGGGATTCTGTATTTTCTGCATGTCAAACCGAACCAACTCCATTGAAATTGCCTGAATATTGCAAAACCGGCACAACCGGTTGACCCAAGTTTCGATATTGTGAACCCGGCTTTTTAATGAAGGCGGCAGCCATCCTTCCGCCCTGGTCCGGTTATCAAAGCGCGGTTTTCGGTATCGTGTTTTCCGGTTTCTCCGGGATCTTCTGATGGCTCGTCTTGATTCCAGATTATTTTTGATCTGCTGGCCTCGATGTTTCAGTTCCATGGCAAAAACAATCTCTCCGGAATCGTCGTTAATCACGGCAATTCCGGTCTCTCTACTGCCCGGATCAATCTTGATCCGCAATGGGTTTGATGCCACGTCCAAGACGTTCTCTTTCAAAATGAATGACGTTGATCAGAATTTAATTATAAAAGCTGCAGGAAGTAAAGTGCCATTGTCTGAGATTTATTGGGGTGTTGAGTTTTAAACAAGGATAGACTCACTTGTGAGTGAATGGAAACGGTATAATTGCAAAGAATTTGCTCAGTAATTTCTTTAATATCAGCCTTGAAGTTCTCAAATCGGTATTTCGGGAATGTTTACTGTCTTTATAATTGTGAAAAGGTTTGCAAGGGCACTCAGAGAAAGAAAAAACAAAACGACGTAGCACCTTATTTTCCAAAATTTAAGATTTGCTTGATTTTCTTTAATCATATCTTCAGCTTCTTGGAATCTTTTTTCGGCCTCCCGACATCGTGTTTCAACTTCAGAGTTTCTGATAATTCCGCCTTGACATTTTCAATGCAGCCTTTTTAAAATATTTAAAAGTGTGGTGTCAATGTCATAGGCCGCTGGGTAAACCCTAATCCATTGATAATCATACCGGCAATGGCTTCTCCTGTGGATATATTCTCTTTGTCATCTTCTCACAGGACGATATGGTGCCTGTTTCCAAACTTAGGCAATAATACCATGAAATACTAGTGACTATAAATGAGAAAACGTTCGGAGCTGGGCCGGGCTTTCTCAATGAGATACTTTACATGCAGTTCTTCAATTTCTGATTTTACCCGATGGATGCTATATTCACCCTCAAAGATCCTCAAGAAGAATTCAGCATCGCCGGACTCATCAATCAACACAGCAACGGTGTGCTGCTCATATATGTCCTGCAGGTCTTTTTTTAACCATTGGTCGATCATTGGCAACCTCTCTGGATCTCTTCAAACGTTGTCAGCCACGCATCAAAAAGAGGACATGCGCTTCGAATTTTTTCTATGCCGATCTCTTTGGCAATGGTTATGCCCATGGTGGTTTTTAGAAACTTCCCATTGTCTGACCAGGCATCCAGGCGCTTGGAAGGAGCCGTCCGGGGATTATTGTTGATTTCTTCAGGAGAGCCGCACGCTGAAATAACCGTGGCCACGTTAGATTCATCGACCCCCAGTTGTCCGGCAAGAATCCCGGCATCGCTGAAAAGCAGTGCCTCAAATTCATGCACTGCGACAAAAGGTATAAATCTGCGTTCTGCCTGCTGGTCAGAAAAAAGCGAGATAACCTGTGCCCTGGTCGCCTCATTGATCGTCCCGGCAATTTGCGCAGGGAGCGCATTCGGGGGCACCAGATCAAGTCCAGGCCATTCTTTGGTGCCATAGTAATCAATAAAAGTCGTAACATAGGTGTCATCACGTTGTTTTAGATGGTTTTCCAGATCCCGCCGGACACGGGAGAAACGGACATCCCCGCCCTTTTGTCCGGGCTTTGATACCTGTGTGGCACGCATCCCTATATTTTTATGCCCGATATAGGGTGCTAAAATCCGCTCAATAAAAATTTGCTCTGTCCTGCCCTCCACAATGGCAATCACCTCAATGTAATTACTCATACACCGGCCCCCCGGCAATAACGTTCTTTGACCAGAGTTCGCCCACGGAGTAATCGTCCAGCCATGCTGAAAAGTCTTTTTCCTTAAGCCGTTCAAAAGTTGATGCACCATCCTGACGGTTTATCACGATGATATCTTCAATACCAAATTGATCGATAAGCGCAGGAGACTGGGTTGCCACAATAACTTGGGTTTGTTTTGAGGCCGCCTGTATCAGTTCAGCAAGCACCACGATTGCGGCCGGATGCAGGCCCAATTCGGGTTCATCAATGATAATGGTTGAAGGCGGGCTTGGTTGCAACAGTGCCGTGGCAAGGCAGATAAAGCGGATAGAACCGTCCGAAAGATGATAGGGCTGCATGGGAAAGTCCGACCCTTTCTGGGACCAGCTCAGGCGAACCTTTTCCGCTTCACCAAGTCTCTGCACATCCAGCCGGAAGTCATCAAAAAAAGGAATGACCAAACGGACCGCATCAACAATTTTTTTATAATAGCCGGCAAAGTAATCATCATTTTTAAGGTGCAACAGGAACGGTGCAATATTTGCCTCATCTCCCCTTAGTTTATGATAATCTTCCACAATCTCCGAACGGCGCATGGGGGAACGATCTCCGGTGTCATGAAAATGATAAACCATCCAATTGGAGATGGATTCATAAACGAAATGCCCTACGCCGTTCCATTCACCATTCATAGATTTTTCATTACGCATATCATACAAGCGGCTTTCTTTGGACG
This sequence comes from Desulfobacter latus, assembly GCF_013389365.1. Classification (GTDB taxonomy): domain Bacteria; phylum Desulfobacterota; class Desulfobacteria; order Desulfobacterales; family Desulfobacteraceae; genus Desulfobacter; species Desulfobacter latus. The sequence continues at coordinate 43,436 of NZ_JACADJ010000004.1, read as the reverse complement.
GGCCGCCATAAGGGCGCCAGTTTGTATTTATATATTTGCGTTCTTCACTGATCAGGAATTCCTCATCTGCCGTTGGGGTAAGCTCAAACTTGTATGAATTAGAACCGTCGGAAAAACTGCTGAGAGACGCAAACTCAAACTCCATATTGATTGATTGAGTGACTTTAGGACCGTTAAAAAGAAAATTATCAGCGCCCCCGCGTTCAAGAATAAATTTGCTGAAATTTTTTTGTGTCATGGCCATCAACATGCGGAAAATCTGGACAAAGTTACTCTTCCCTGCACCATTGGCACCAATGATCACATTCAGGTCACCCAGTTTGAATTCATTGAGTTCCTTAATGGATTTGAAGCCTTTTACTGTTAATTTATCTAATGCGCCCCTCATTCTCAACTCTCCATTATCAATTATCAATTGAAACTTACCAGTCTAAAGTCTAAAGTGGACCCCATGTCAAGACCGATTTTCTCTTTTTTTAAGCTACATTCTCGACAGTCGTAAGTTCTCTGGATTTAAATACCAAAATATATCAATAGGTTATAAAATTTATGGCTTTTTTAACAAAATTTTTTGGCATTCTGTGCCAACGTCATGCCAACTTTTATGCCAAATCCGGAAGAAAACAGGTTGAAGTTTTATGCGCATAAATAACAAATACCATAAAAACAGCTATATACAACCTATGAGAACTTACGACTGTCGGAAAAAGTTTTACAAAAAACATCGTCCAATCGCCTTTTGTCGTCCAAGTCATATGATTTCAAGTGGTTATGTGGGATTTTGCCAAAATTGAGGTTTTCCACAATTTTTAATTTGGCCGGACTTTAGAAAAAACAGCCAAAAAACTGGCTGGAAATCTGGGCTGTAGAAATAAGAGCGGAAAACTTTTTTGGCACTATTTGGGATAGGGTTTTCAAGAGCTAACTAGTTGAACTTATAAATAAAAATGGCGGAAGCACATGGGAATCGAACCCACCCGGGACGGTATTAGCGCCCCACATCGGATTTGAAGTCCGAGGGCCCCACCAGTGAGCCGCGTGCTTCCGGAGACTATATAAAGTATTAGTTCGGTGTTTGTCAATTTGTTTTAAAATGCTGTCTAAAAATTAAGGATTGCAGCCGATTCATCCCAACAAATATGCGCATTTCAGATGTTTGTTTTCTTTCCGGCATTACATTCTTCAAGCATCGGTTTTTTGACCATGGGGTGAATTTCGTTCCAGGACATACACCGAAACAAGTTGTCATGTCTAGTACACTTCCGGTTCCAGGGCTTATGGACCAATGCTGTGTGTACCCCCATGTCACGGGCCAGGAACATGGCCATCTCCGGGGAATCTTCCACGGCCAGATCGTAATTCATCATAGATAGCTCCTGTTTTGAAATGGCCAGGGACATGTCATTTCCGGGGCGGTTGTATTTATCCACCATGATGAATCCCCTGAAAGGCACATCATGCCTTTTAAGCCAGGCCAGGGTCGCTTCTTGGGCCGAGGTGGGACGTCCTGTTACAATATCAATGATGTGCCCCATATCCACCCAGGTCTTCAGGGTTTGAACCGCCCCTTCCACCGGCTTAAATTCCATGAGAAAATCAGTCTGATGAACCAGGTCGAAAAAATATTGAAACTCATTATCCGTCAGCTGAAAACAATGTTTTAAGTCAAAACCGGTCAAGTCTTCAAGCGTCACGGTCTTACCGAACTCGTGGGCCACAACATCCGGATACGTTTCCGTGGTTCGGGATACGACATCATCCACATCCACATAGATCTTCTTGGATTGAAAACCGTTCACCTGTATACCCTTTTCTGTTACATATTCAACTTGTCATTATCTTTCTTTCAAGGTTTTTAGCAGAATATCAGATGTTTTGCAAAATTAATTGCTCAAAAGAGTGTTACAACTTTTACTATAAAAACAATTAAATATAGAGTATAAGAATTTCCAGTACCCAGTACCGAACAGCCCGCCCAAAGGGCGCTAATTTAAGAGTATAGGAATTTCCATTTCCCAGTACCCAGTACCCAGTACCCAGCACCCAGCACCCAGCACCCAGCACCTAACAGCCCGCCCAAAGGGCGCTAATTTAAAATTCCAGCTTGATGAAATGCCGGGAACCTGATTCAATAGGCCCATGAAAATTGCAAATATAAAAACACCTGATTTAAATATCCCTTTTTTTGAAGCGTTACCCGGCCAGTTCTGGTGCATTCTGGGCCAAAATCGGTCCGGGATTGACAATTTTTTTAATCTATTGTCTCCAGGCCACGCAAAAATTCCGGATGCTGAAATCTGCCTGCCCAAAGAGATGGGAATTTTTTCCTTTGCAGGTCAGCAGGAGGTATTTGAACAGGAACTCAAAAATGACGATACCGATTTTATGGACTGTCTGGACCCGGGCACGTTGGCCCGGGACTTTATTCATGATCCGGATAAATACACAGATATGATCCGCGCCTTTGACATGGATCATGTCCTGGACCAGGGGTATCGGCAGTTATCTACGGGCCAGACAAGAAAATTGCTGCTATTGTCCAGGATCTCATCGGGTAGTCAATGGCTGTTGATACAGTCCCCTTTTGACGGCCTGGACAAGGCGGGGTGCGGACAGCTTGATCTGGCACTGGATCATTGCAGGGTTTGCGGAATGGGTATTTTGGCGTTTGTTTATGATTCCGGAGATATCCCCGCCGGCGCCACCCACATTGCGGTTATTGAAAATGGGCACATACCCCTTAAAGGCGCTCGACAGGACATATTAACCAGGCTTTCTGAATTGCGGGGGCAGATCAATTTTTCAGCAGACATCAATGATCTAAAATCTGCAAAAAGCGCTTTTTCCCAAGATGTTGTCTCCGGAGAAACGCCGCATTCAAAGGAATTGGTCAAACTTGAGGATGGGCATGCAGGGTATTCGGGCAAGTCTGTTTTTTCTCATCTTGACTTGTGCATCACCCCGGGCGACCATACCCTGGTGTCAGGTCCTAACGGTTGCGGCAAATCAACCCTGCTGCAGGTGATCACAGGCGATCATCCTGCTTGTTACAGGAATCGGTTGTGGATATTCGGCATCCGCCGGGGTACCGGGGAGTCCATCTGGGAACTGAAAAAAAGGATGGGCATTGTCAGCACCGATCTTCACCGCAACTATCGGGTGGCCGGCAGCGTCCTGGACTGTGTGATCTCCGGTCTTTATGACACCATTGGCCTGTACCGGCGTCCCGGGCCTGAAGACGAAAAAAAAGCCATGGCCTGGCTGGAACGTATCTGGCTGGCAGATAGAGCAAAAATCCCTTTCCGTACCCTTTCCTATGCAGATCAGCGCCTGGCGCTTATTGCCCGGGCACTGATAAAACTGCCCGATCTTCTGGTTCTGGACGAACCCACCCATGGGCTGGATCGGGCGAATCGCAATGCTGTTCTGGATTTTTTAGGTCAGGTGGCCACGGAAGAATTAAGCACCATTTTATACGTCAGTCACAGGGAAGATGAATTCAGGGACTTTTTTGTCTCCCACCTTCGTATGGGAAATTAGGGGGTGAAAGATAGTTCACGAAGTTCGCTTTTCTTGGTTTTTTCCAAACATCTGTGGTAATAATTTGATCAGATTTTTCAATCCGATAACGTCTAAAAGGACAAAAAAATGAACAAAAAAGTGATCACAATATGTCTTGTCGCCTGCAGTATTGTTGCAGGACTCTTGTTAATCCCGGTATCCGGCATAGTGGCCCAGGATAACGGCCGCGCTCAACTGACCCTGAATGGCGGGCGCCAAGGCCCGGTCCCCTTTAATCATCAACTTCACCAGGCCATTGTTGAGGAGTGCGCCGTTTGTCACAAGGATTTTGGGAAAAAAACGGGGGCTTTGGATGAGGCAAAGAAAACAGGTGCGCTTAAAGCAAAACAGGTGATGTATAAAACCTGTATGGCCTGTCATCGAGCAAAAAAGAGAGCCGGGGAAAAATTCGGTCCCATCAGTTGCAGTGCCTGCCACGCTTGACAGGCGTGCCGGAGATACCACCTCAACCTTTAAAGGAGCGTGTCTAATGAAAGCCACAAAAGCTTCTATTATTATACTGACAGGTCTTCTATCCCTTTGTTTTACAATCCCGGTATTTGCGGATTCATACACCAGTGCGATTCGTGTGTTTAAGAAGGCCAAGGCGGTCCAGCCCTTTTTTAATAACTGCTATGGATATGCGGTATTCCCCACAGTAGGCAAGGGCGGCATTGTTGTCGGAGGCGCATATGGCCAAGGCCGGGTTTATCAGGGTGGTCTGATCACCGGCACTGCCACCATTTCCAAAATTACCGTTGGGTTTCAGCTGGGCGGACAGGCCTTTTCCGAAATCATTTTTTTCCAGGACAAACGCGCCTATGATGAATTTACCGACGGGGCATATGAATTTGATGCCTCGATTTCAGCCGTAGTGGTTACAGCAGGGATCCAGGCCAAGGCCGGCAGTCAAGGCGGCAGCGCCGGGGCCAGTGCCGGTCCGGCCACAGGCGTTCAGGCAGAAATCGGATATTATAAAGGGATGGCTGTATTTATCCACGCCAAAGGCGGCCTGATGTATGAAGCCGCTATTGGCGGGCAGAGATTTGACGTAAGACTTTTCAAGTAACAGGCATGGGACGGCCTGATTTATCAAAATTTATACTCAACCCACAATGAAAATTGAGCTGCGTCCGGAAAACCCCGCTTTCAGGCCTCAGACCTATGGTTTTGACGATATCATGATCCAGGGAAAGGTGATCGGCATTATCCGCTCCGTCCAGGTTATGGGAGGGGAATAAGCCGGTGGATCGATTGTGTGCAGGTACCAGCGGTTACTCTTATGCGGAATGGGTGGAAGCTGGGGTTTATCCGGCGGGTACCCATGCGGCCGGCATGTTGCCGGCGTATGCCGGGATGTTTAAGGCCACAGAACTTAACTACACCTGGTACCAGATGCCCAAGGCCCGATCCCTGGCGCGAATGGCAGCCCAGGTGCCTGAAGGGTTCAAATTCAGCGTCAAGCTCACCCGTACCATGACTCATGAGGTGGATAAAACCGGATGGATCCGGGAGGTGCTGACGTTCCGCCAGGGCATTGCCCCCCTGGAAACCACGGATCGCCTTTTGTGTGTATTGGTCCAGCTGCCGCCTTATTTCACGCGCACTCCGGAACGCCGAAGCTACCTGGCAGCCTTGCTGGATGAGCTTGCAGGCCTGCCCGTAGCCGTTGAATTCCGGCATCCTTCCTGGGTCCATGACAAGGTATTTTATGAATTTGAACGGCGGGCAATCACCCTGGTGACCGTAGATGGTCCGGATCTGCCCAACCTGTTCCCAAGGCTGGATATTGTAACCAACCGCCGGCTTTTCTACCTGCGGCTGCACGGCAGAAACAGCCAGGGCTGGCGCTCCGGCAAGATGCAAAAACAATTTGACTACAATTACAGCGAAACCGAACTAAAGGCCCTTGCCGAAACCATTTCCAACACCCTTGATTCTGCCGCAGACACAGGCGCCGTCTTTTTCAACAACCACGTCAGGGGGCAGGCGCCCAATAACTGCCGGCGACTGCTCAAGATACTCGGTGCCCACCCATGAGACCCCGGTTCATCATTCATTTGAACATTGCGGATTTTGCCGCCCCTTGGACAGGGCCTGATCTTTTTGACCTCGTCTGTATTTACTTTCCGGCCAAGTGGAAAATGAATAGTAGCAATCAGATTAACGGTCAGACAGATGCGTTGCATTTAATATAAAAATACAATTATGTGTTTTAAGAGTATAGGAATTCCCCAGCACCCAGCACCCAGCACCCACTACCCACTACCTACCAGCCCGCCCAAAGAGCGCTAATTTAAAGACCGCTCTTTCTCTCAAGATCTGAATTCATCCCTGATATAGTTTAGACTTCGGATATCTGAATTATACTTAGGATATATCTATGAAAAAACATTTTTGTCGTATATCTTGGTTTTTTATTTACATTTTTGCAATTTAAAAATTTTTATTTTTTATGGTAACTTGCTGGGTTGCATTTTATTGTCCTTTAATTTCAAATTTTTAGATTTATATGGTTACGTATATTTACTGGATTGGTCTAATATTTGCTTTATTTAAGAAATAATAAATTGATTAGTATGTATTTGCAAAAATTTTATTTTTTGCCGAGTACCGAAGTTAACCATTATCTTTATTAACCCGAAAAAAGGAAAATATGATGTTTAGACACTGTGTACTTATTGTTGGTTTTATCCTGTTAAAGGTATGTCCAGCCCTGGCCGGAGAAGGCACCATTGATTCCGGAGATACCGCATGGGTAACCATGTCTACAGCCCTTGTCATGATGATGACACCGGCTGGTCTGGCCCTGTTTTATGGCGGTATGTCACGATACAAAAATTTGCTGAACACCATTGCCATGACCCTTGTGGCGTATTGCCTGGCATCGGTGGTCTGGGTGGCCTGGGGATATTCGCTGGCCTTTGGAGAAAGCAACTCTCTTTTCATCGGCAATTTGAGTCATCTGTTTTTATCCGGCATTGACATTAATTCGGTATCAGGCTCCATTCCCACCCTGATTTTTGTTCTGTTCCAGTTGACCTTTGCCTGCATTTCCATTGCCATCGTATTAGGTGCTGTCGTGGACAGGATGAAATTTTCTTCATGGATAATATTTACCATCCTGTGGGTGACATTTGTTTATGCACCTGTATGCAACTGGGCATGGGGTGGGGGATGGATGCATCACATTGGTGCCCTGGATTTTGCCGGCGGCAATGTTGTTCACATCAATGCCGGTGTATCAGGCCTGGTTCTGGCTTTGGTCCTAGGTAAACGCAATGGCTACGGAAAAGACGTCATGATTCCCTCGTCGGTGGCATTTACTGCCCTGGGTGCAGGGCTTCTGTGGTTTGGGTGGTTTGGCTTCAATGCAGGCAGTGAACTGGCAGCCGACGGCGTAGCCGCATCCGCATTCATGGTCACCAACACGGCCGCATCCATTGCAGGGCTTGCCTGGTTGTTCGCTGAGTGGAAGATCTCAGGAAAGCCCACGGTTCTCGGACTTGCTTCCGGCGCTGTGGCCGGCTTAGTGGGTATCACACCGGCAGCAGGATTTGTTTCCCTTGGCGGTGCATTTGTCATTGGCGCAGTTGCCGGCGTTTTAGGATATATAGGTGTTGCCGTCATTAAGCAGAGACTTGGATATGACGACTCCCTTGATGCCTTCGGAATCCATGGCATTTGCGGCATCTGGGGTGCCCTGGCTACCGGCCTTTTTGCCACACCGGCAGTGACGGAAGGGGCGGTGGGTCTTTTTTACGGCAATACAAAACAGTTGGGCATCCAGCTTCTCTCCGTTATCGGCACCGCAGCCTTTGCAGCCATTGCCACACTGATCGTTATTTATATTACCAAGGCTCTCACCGGCGGGATCAGGGTGGATCCGGAAGATGAACTATCCGGTCTTGATAATGCCATTCACGGCGAACGCGGTTTTGAGATTGAATAAAGACAATAAGATTACGGGTAAAGTGTAAGGGCGCCATTCATGGCCCTTACATCGTCCCAAGTAAAACGTAGCAAGATGCAAAAGCCCCGGAATGTTCTTTTCCGGCCTTTTGCTGTCAAGACGCTTTAAAAAAGTATTGACATAAATTTAAAATTCGATTAGAGTTCATGGCTCATGGGCCCAGGTAGCTCAGTCGGTAGAGCAGGGGACTGAAAATCCCCGTGTCAGCAGTTCAATTCTGTTCCTGGGCACCATTTACATTACATATATTGGCATACACGTCCCCATCGTCTAGCCCGGTCCAGGACACAGGCCTTTCACGCCTGCGACAGGGGTTCGAATCCCCTTGGGGACGCCACTTAAAAATAAAAGCTTTCGGCATTTTGCCGGAAGCTTTTTTGGTTTGTGGACACAAAAATTTTGGTGTTATTCTTTCACAGCCCTTTTAAGGAGGACCTTGATCATTCTTTCGGCCACGTATTAGGAAGGGGCAGATTCCATATCTGCCCTGTTCGGGGCGGATATGGAATCCGCCCCTATAGTTTGGACCAAACAATCCGGGAGGTTCAGTTTTAGAAATAAAAAAAGGGCTGGTTAAAAACCAGCCCCTTTAATCAATTATACAGCTTAAATGCTATTTTCTGTTGGCGTAATCTGCATAGCCCATGGCAACCGTACGGTAGACAATGTGGGCCAATTTTGAATACGGCAGAAATGCAAACAAATTGAAAATGGCAATCAGATGAATCCAGTAAAAGAAGTAAGAAAGCCATGCAACTTCAGCCAGGCGTGTCATCTCCGCGAGCATACCGGAAACGCCTAAGGCAAAGACAATACCAAGAATGAACCAGTCTTTATACGTTGTGACCTGTTCCTTATTGGTAAGTCTGCTCTTGATCATCAAGCCTGACCCGATGACCAGGGCAACACCTGCGATATTGGCAAGCCATTTAATGGGGTTAAGCTGGGGATAAGGTCCGGCATAACCGCCTACGTAAAGCATGATGCCGCATACTGCAGTTACAATAAAAAGGCCGATAAAGGCAAAAAGTACCATCATATGCGGGGTGGCACGCTCTTTATTGGTTCCGCACTGGGTGAATTTGTCATGTTTTAATATCATGGGTATGACATTTTTAATAGACATTAAAAGCGCTTTGTAATCAAGGCTGGTCTTGTCTGTTTTGCCTTCAAGTACCGCATTGTCATGAACATCGACAATGAAACGTTTCAAGCCAAGAAAGAAGACAACTGTCACAAAAATAGACAAGGGAACAAAGGTCATATCCACAAACCAGGTGGATACAAAGTTGGCATGGGCGATAACATGTTCTGCGCCTTCATGGGCATGGGACCAGTGAAGACGTCCACCAAGGGCATCGCCGAACAGGAAATGGAAAATTTTTTCCATGGTGCCGCCGAAGCCCATTGTGATAATGGCAAGCAGCGCAAACCAGGCCGCCGGGATCCCAAGCATAAGCGGCAGTTTGGACGGATCGTTCACGGCCTTGGCAAGAGATTTTGGGGTTGCGTATTCAGTAATGGCGGCAGAGCGGACCGCGGCCAGTACATCACCTGGGGCTGCACCCCGGGGACACATATCCGTGCAGTCACCGCAATTGTGGCACAGCCAGATGTCTCCGTTGCTGATCAGTTTGTCTTTAAGACCCCATGAAGCAGCAATCATTTCCTTTCTGGGGAAGGGGCTGTTTTCAGGTGCGATGGGGCAGGCCACGGAACATGTGGCGCATTGGTAACATTTTTTCAGGGTTTCTCCACCAAGACCTCTGATTTCAGCAATGAATTCCAGATCTGGTTGGGGAATATAATTGGCACTCATAGTAGATACCTCCATTAAGTTTGTATGCCGCGATTAGAAACCTTTGAACGGGTTCGGGCCAAGTGCGTCCACTTCTTCAACAAAGTCGTTGATGATCTGAGGCAGTTTGTCATATTCATCAATGGCGACTTCCACAAATGCCACACGTTCTTCTTCAAGGGCCAGTGACGCGAGTGCATCACCGATTTTTTTCACACGGACTTCAGCAAGTTCTGAACCTTTGACAAAATGGCACTGGTAATCATCGCCGTGCTTACAGCCGATGAGGATAACGCCGTCAAGACCCTGGGCCAAGGCGTCCTTAATCCAGATGGTGTTCACGGAACCCAGGCAGCGAACCGGAATCACCCGGACGTCAGGAGAGTAGTCCACGCGGTTCATGCCTACCATGTCAAATGCAGGGTATGCATCATTTTCACATACCAGGGCCAGAAAACGCAGGGGCGGTTCACTGTAATCGTCCTCAGACGGAACACTGATGGCCTTGACCTGGGAACCGATACTGTCAATGGTATAATCGGCAAACGAGATAATCCGTTCGGGACAGGCACCCATGCAGGTACCGCAACGGCGGCAGCGGGTGGGATTGGCTTTTGGGGTTCCTCTCTCATCATCATCCAGGGCGCCGAAGGGGCATTCAACGGTGCAGCGTTTGCACTGTGTGCATCTCTGGAAGAAAAAGTCAGGATAAGTCAAGTCACCGGAACGGGGGTGAACCGCCATGCCGCGGTTAGCGCTTTCAATACATTGAATCGCTTTCAGTGCTGCACCGGTTGCGTCTTCCATGGACTCTTCAATAGTCATGGCCCGACGGACGGTACCCGCAGCGTAAATACCGGTTCTCTGGGTTTCATAGGGAAAGCAGATATAATTTGAATCCGCATACTGGCCGAAAATATCGTTATCCCTGAAGCCGGGACCCTGGCGGTAGGCCAGGTTGATAACCGGGTCGTCCTTGGTGACCGGAACCATACCGCTTGCCACAACAACCAGGTCGGCTTTAAGCACCAGATTGTCACCCAGCAGGGTGTTTTGGGCTGTTACCATCAGTTCTGAACTCATGGCTGTAACATCGGTGACGGCACCCTTGGTCATGAAAATACCGTCATCCTGCTGCATGGCTTTGTAGAAATATTCCTGCAGACCTGGGGTTCTCATGTGCTGGTAAATGACATAGGCCTTGCCGTCAGCATAGTCTTCCCTGACATAACGGGCTTGTTTTAAAGCCACCATGGAGGTTACGGAACCGGTGTATTCAAAATCGCTGTCGTCTTCATCTTTTCCGGCAGACTGGATAAATACAACTCTTTTGGCTTCCTTGCCGTCGGAGGGACGCAGAATTTTGCCCTTGGCGGCAATCATTTCAAATTCGTGATTGGTGATCACATCAGGATTTCCCACAGACAGATGCGCGTATGCCTCGCCTTCAAGGACATCAGGCCGCCAGCCCGCAGCCAGAACAACTGCGCCGTAAAGTTCTCCGTCCGGGTCAAGGGAAAGGATGTCTTCTTTGCCTTCATTGTATTTCAGATATTTTTCATGGGCAGCGTCGGCATCCAGTTCTTTGCCGCTTTCATCCACCAGCTCTTCAGGGGGCAGCGGAAAGGGGACGTCAAAGGGAATTTTTTCATCGGGTTTTTTGATGGTTACCGTGAACTCACCGGGCTGACCGGCAATACGTGCCACAAGGCTGTTGGTTCTTACATCTATGTTGGTGTTACCCTCAACTTCCTGGACAAGTGCGTCAACCACCGGCGCCTGAAGCGTTTCAAAGGGTAGCTGAACAGGGGTCTGGTTGCGAAGCTTGGCTGCATACCCGCCAATGGCTGCCTCTTTTTCTACGATGGTAACCTCATAACCGGCTTTGGCTGCATCAAGTGCTGCAGACATACCGGTTACGCCACCACCGATAACCAGCACCTTTTTGGAAAAGGACTCTGTCTGGTAAGGCTCTGGTAGATCAACCTTTTCCAGGCGGATCATACCCATTTTAATATAATCTTCAGCCTTCATTTGAACCCGGTCAAAGTGTTCGCCATCATCTTTCTGGTCTTCGGCCAGGGCAGGATAAGTTTCCCGGGAATGGGGCCATACCACGCCTTCTCTTAAGTTGGCCCGTTCAATAATGCATCCGGGGAAGTTAAATACATCAAAGTTCACTCGGCGGGAACAAGCGCCGATAACCATGGCGTTGACCTTGCCTTCGTCAATATCCTTTTGAATAAGTTCAACACCTGCTTTGGAGCACAGGAATGGATGGGTGGTGCAGTTGAGACCCTCTTCCTCAGGGACACCTGTTAACGCTTCCATGTCAAGTGTATCACCGATACCACAGCCTGTGCATATATATACGCCGTATTTTTTATCCATGGTTTGTTACCTCCTCAGAGTCTGAATGGCTTTAAGGGCCATGCCGGTTGCATTCTGGTTGGATGTCACAACATCGGCCGGTTTATTGGCACACCCTGCTGCAAACAGGCCGCCTTTGGAAAAATCATTGATAATAAAGCCTTCTTCATCAAAGGTCAGATCAGCTGTGGGCTTATCAATGGCACAGGTAGGCTGCATTCCGGTGGCCAGCACCAACATATCAACGGTTTGCCTGATTTTGTCCCCGGAGATGGTATCTTCGGCCACGAGATTTATGTTGCCGGTACCGCTCTCTTCACTGACTTCGGCAACCTTTCCTTTTACGAAAAATACGTTTTCATCTTCTTTGAGTTTGGCATAGAAGTTTTCGTATTTTCTGCCTGGGGTCCGCAGGTCAATGTAATAGATGTAAATTTTTGCATCGGGATATTGCTCTCTGATATATGTGGCATGTTTTAAGGATGCCATGCAGCAGATATATGAGCAGTAGGGCAGATGATTTTCATCCCTGGAACCTGCACATTGGGCAAAGGCAATGGTTTCCGGTGCCTTGTCGTCGGACGGGCGGATGATTTTACCTTCAGTGGGGCCGTTGGAAGAGGCTAAACGTTCCAGCATCATGTTGGTGATGATGTTCTGGTAGCGGCCAAAACCAAGATTGTCTATGCGGGTGGCATCATAGGGCTGCCATCCGGTGGCAAATACAACGGCACCGACCTTCAGGTCAAATGTGCTTTCCTGCATTGAAAAATCAACGGCGTTGTATTTGCAGGCTTCCTTGACCTTTTCCCGGTCTTCCGTGCCCATGGCAGGATCCATGACATACCGTTGGGGATAGGCCATGTTGTGGGGCAGGTATGCGGCTTTGCGCCGATCCATGCCAAAGTTGAATTCATTGCTGATTTCAGTTTCGCACACCTTTTCACATTCACCACAGCAGGTGCAGTTGCTGTTCACATAACGGGGTGAAGTTTTTACGGTGACGGTGTAATCCCCGGGCGTGCCGTCAACGTTCTGTACCTCGGAAAGTGTGTAAACCTTGATGCTGTTGTTGTCTTTGAGGCGTCTGTAATTGATTTCAAGGCCGCATGTAGGCGGGCAGAGTTTAGGGAAGTAGTGTTTAAGCTGGGAAACTCTTCCGCCAAGGGATGCTTCCTTCTCAATCAGGAAGACTTCGTAGCCCACTTCGGCAGCTTCCAAAGCGGTTGTCAGACCGCTGATTCCACCACCAACCACCATAATGCTTCCACTTACCGGGGCTGAATTTTCTGTAGTCATGCTGTCCCTCCGTGCATTTAAGTTGTGTAGTTGTGTTGTGTATAGGTTCAAAATCTTTGTATGCCGGATCCTGACAAAACCAATTATATCCGGTTTAAGCCCGGGGCCGGCATCCTGTTCTCCTTATTTGCAAGAGTGCAAATTAACAATACTGCAAATTACCCTATAAATCGTTTGCTTGCAACCTTGCAAAAAAGGAGACAGGGCCGGACAGGCATAATCTGAAAAACCTCCAGGCACCGGTAAGCCGGCACCTGGAGGTTCATATCAAGACATCCTTAGGTTAAAACGTCTTACCCTACTAGTCGGAGATAATTTTATGGTAGGGTTCTTTTTTCAGGGTCCACTCGTTGGTCTTCTTATCATAAGAAGAGTTAACAAAGCAGAACCATTCTTCGTCATTCTGGCCCATGAAGTCGCCTCTGTAGTAGAAGCCGGGGAAGCGGGATTCTTCACGGAACTGGATGTGACGGGTATGCGCCTGAACAGTGTAGAGACGATGGATAATTTCCCATGCTCTAAGCAGTTCATGCAGGTCGCCGGCAGCAATTTTCTCAAGGTCTTCACGGAACATTTCGAACAGGTCCATGAGAACTTCAAGGGATTTGCCGTTGGTCATGTACATAGAACCTGTACCAGCACCATACTCATTGGTCATTTTCATCAGACGCATAGCCATGCCTGCAGGTTTGCAGTATTTGGGGTTAACGTCTGTAGCTGTGGTGTATTCGCAGTTATCCAGGTAGTTGTATACCGGATAGTAAACCATGTCGACCAGTTCCTGATCAGTTTCAGCAAAACCGGTAACCTTGTCGCCTTCGGCTTTCAGGTACTGAAGCATGGATTTTGCAATGATACGGCCTTCTGCATGGGAACCGGAGGAGAACTTATGACCGGAGCAACCAACGCCGTCACCGGCAGTGAACAGACCGCGACATGTGGTCATTCTGTTGTAACCCCATTTGTAGGAATCAGGTACCCAGTCTTCTTCCGGACCGGAACACCAGATGCCGCAGCAACCGGAGTGAGACCCCAGCAGGTACGGTTCGGTGGGCATAATTTCTGAGTCTTTTTTCTCGGGCTCAGTGTTGGTAGCACACCACAGACCAGCCTGACCAACGGACATGTCAAGGAAATCTTCCCAAGCTTCTGACTCAAGATGTTTCAGCTCTTTTTTGTCCATGGTTTCACCAAGCGCAGCAAGGGCTTTGGTGGTTTCCATGATGATGGGACCACGGCCTTCTTTGTATTCTTTCATCATCAGATGGTTACGCAGACAGGTCGGTGTTACGGCAGCCGTTCCGTAAGGCGCATATTTTTCAAGCTCTTTTTTGGTTTCTTCGTTACCGGCATAGAATTCACCAAGGCCGTTAACGACTTTTGCTTTAAACAGCAGGAACCATGCACCAACAGGGCCGTAACCATCTTTAAAACGGGCCGGGGTGAAACGGTTTTCCATCATGGACAGTTCAGCACCGGCTCTAAGCGCCATGGTGTAGGTGGAACCGGCATTCCATACGGGATACCATGCACGGCCTTTACCTTCAGCAACGGAACGGGGCTGGTAGATGTTGACCGCGCCACCGCAGGCAACCATGATAACTTTTGCGTTGATGATGTAAACTTTGTTTTCACGTACGGAGAAACCAACCGCACCGGCAGCTCTTTTGGGATCATCTTTGTCGTTGAGAATTTCAACGATGAAAACCCTTTCCAGGATATTTTCGTCACCAAGGGCTTTTTTACCGGCTTCAGCAACGATTCTCTTGTAGGATTCACCGTTGATCATGATCTGCCATTTACCGGTACGAACGGGCGTAGCACCCTCTTTCAGGGTACCCATTTTCTGGCCTTTTTTACCGTCCATGTTTTTACCGTCATCGGTTTTTTTCCAGATGGGAAGTCCCCATTCTTCAAACAGATGTACGGAATCATCAACGTGACGGCCAAGGTCAAAGATCAAGTCTTCACGAACAATACCCATCAGGTCATTACGAACCATGCGGACATAATCCTCAGGTTTGTTTTCACCGATGTAGGTGTTGATGGCGGACAGACCCTGGGCAACAGCGCCGGACCGTTCAAGAGCGGCTTTGTCAACGAGCAGGATTTTGGTGTCGTCATCAGCCCATTTTTTGATTTCAAATGCAGTACCGCAGGCAGCCATACCACCGCCGATGATCAGCACATCAACGTCTCTTTTTTCTACCTCTGGCTCTCTGACAATTTTAAGTTCACCAGCAGGTTTGTTAGGTAATGCCATTATATACCTCCAAAAAAAATTTATAAGTATCAGAAATTAAGTTTAAGCAACCTATGCCAGCTCGGTGGGAGCAACCAGTTCATAACCGTCTGCTTCCTGAGTGGAAAGCAGGCCGGAACTCAGGTCTTTACCCTTCAGATCTTCATAAGCATTGGCTTCGCCTTCGGGAGTGGTTCTGATGGGGAATTTAAAGCGTTTTACAACGCCGTTTCTGAACTTACAGGTCCACATAATGTCCTCAGTACCCATCATGGGCTGTACGGAAGCGCCCATGGGTACGAAGTCAGAGTAACCTCTTACTTCAATGGCCTGGGAGGGGCATATTTTTACGCAAGAGTAGCATTCCCAGCACTGATCCGGTTCTTGGTTGTAAGCTTTCATTTCATTCGCATCCAGAACCATCAGGTCATTGGGGCAGATGTACATGCATGCGGTTTTGTCCCCGCCTTTACAGCCGTCACATTTTTCTGCGATTACAAAAGATGGCATTTAAAATACCTCCATAAATGTAGGTTAATCATAATTGCACAAATATCGTTGTGCGATAATTTGTATCTATCCAGATTAAGGCCTGTCAAAAAATTCAAAAGGCCTGTAATTTAAAACACTTGGCTCCCGAGAGGATAGGCTGAGTCCATTTCAAATTTCATTCAATAAGCCTTTTCCTCAGAACAAATGATATGGGAATAACACCCTGACAAGGTCTGTGTCAAGAAAATTAAAAAAAAATGATTTAATGATTTCTTCAATTTTTTTGAATGATTATTGTTTCGACAATATATATGCTTGGTGAGGCGCTAAAACACTATATCTTGTGAATGCATGCATTAAAATCATCTGGAAAAATTGGTTGTATCCTGTTAGGTTACCTGCCGGTTTATTAGAAACCGGAGACAAGATACAAGAAACAAGAGAACGAAGCACCTGTGGCGCCTATTTCAGCCCTGTATTGTTGGTGTCTTTAGTTTCATTGTTTGTTGTGGGCTTGCAGTCCATGTCGGTTTATATTGATCCGGTATCTACCGTAATTTTAAAATCATAAAGGAAAAAATAATGAATGATGAAATGTTGCCTGTGGCCTTGGATGATCTTATGCAATTCAACTGCAGTTCGGATAACCCTTGCTTTAATCAATGCTGCAGGGATTTGAATCAGGTATTGACGCCCTATGATATTCTGAGAATGAAAAATGCCGTAAATCTGCCGTCCCGACAGTTTCTGCGGGAATATACATCCCGGCATACCGGGCCCGGCTCCGGTTTGCCGGTGCTTACCTTTAAGACCAATCCAGCTACCGGTCATGCCTGCCCTTTTGTTACGGATTCAGGCTGTGCCGTATATAATGACCGCCCTGCATCATGCCGCATGTATCCCTTGGCCCGGGCCATTGTAAAGGACAGAGCCACCGGGAAGAATGTCGAGTATTTTGCCTTGATTGAAGAAGCGCACTGCAAAGGATTTGGTGATCAAAGTAACAAAACGGTGGCCCAGTGGCTCAACAGCCAGGATGTGGACGAGCATAACGCGCAAAATGATAAAATTCTTGAACTGATCAGCCTTAAAAACCAGATCCGGCCCGGAAAACTTGAAAGCGCTGAAGAAGATATTTTTTACATGGCTTTATATGATCTGGATAATTTTAAAATTGAGATTCAGGAGAAAGGACTTCTTGCTTCAATGGACCTGCCCGGAGAATATGTGGAAAAGATTGTGGCTGATGATTTAAGTTTGCTTGATTTCGGTATTGCCTGGATAAAATACCAGTTATTCGGCAAAGATTTGGAGATTCAGGACTGAAAATTATGGAAATCAACGGAAAAACGGCGCTGGTGCTTGGGGCGGTCAAGGGGATTGGCAAAGGTATTGGTCTTGACCTTGCCCGGCAGGGGGCAAATCTTATCCTCACCCGCCATGACTGGCCGGATGCCTTCTGTGATATGGCGGCGGAGTTTAAAAATACAGGCGCTCAACACCATATAATAAATGCTGATCTGCGTAAAATCGATGACATAGACCGCTTGGCAACGTTTATAAAAGAGCGGTATGGACGTCTGGATATTCTGGTGAACAATATTGAACGTGGTGGATGGCCTACGGTTCACGGGGCATATGTTGAAACGCAGTGGGATCTGGAGATTGAAACAACGCTTAAAGCCAAACGTTGGATTTTTGAAGCGGTGTTCCCTTTGATGAAGGCCGGTGATGATGCCATTGTCATTAATATTTCTTCTGTTGCGGCCATAACCGGAAGATCCGGCCCTGCTGCCCTGGTTTTCAATGAGGGATATTCAGCCGCCAACCGTGGGATTCGCATACTTACCGAAACATGGGCCCGGATGGGGGCACCTTCGGTGCGGGTGAATGAATTAATGCTGGGTATTTTTGAAACCCGCCATGCCCAGGGTACCCGGGGGTGGCGGGAGGTACTGACGGATGCGGAAAAACGTTCCCTGGTAGACCATACCCTGACAGGTCGGACCGGCCGGATTTCCGATGTTGTCAACGCTGTAAATTTTATTATCAAAGATGCCCCTTATATGACCGGCGCCACCCTGCGTATAGATGGTGGATTTGTTCTGGGCGGTGCATCAGTACCCCCTATGCCCCAGGGTATCGTTTGATCTTGCTTGTCTAATCCTTTCCAGTGTCTTTTGTTTTTGAGGCTGGAATGTGTATTTAAAAAATTGATTATTATGTTCAATTTTTTTTAATATGTGCTTTGGGTCAGTCCATCGACGTGGTATAGTCGCCACCGTATGCGACAGATTCTTAAACGCTTGTTTCAATTTTTAAGGATCTGTGTGCAATACCTGATCATTGAGTAATATCCTTGTCAAACAGGTCTATGGAGGTATGCGATTGACATTAAGGCAACTTGAACTATTTCTTGCGCTTGTGAAAACACCCCATTTAAGTCAGGTGGCCAACGATTTCGGTTTGACCCAGTCGGCGGTATCCATGTCCATAAAGTCACTTGAAGAGACACTCGGAAAACTATTGTTCGACCGTATCCACAAACGTCTGGTGGTCAATGAAAACGGGCGCTATTTTTTCAGGATGGTGGAACCCCTTGTTTTTGGCCTGCGGGAAAGCGAGTCCATGTTCAGGGATCAGGACCTGGTGGGAGATATCAAGGTGGGTGCCAGTTCATCCATTGCCAACTATATCCTGCCTCAGATTATTTATGAGTTTGCCGAGCTGTATGAAGGGGTTCGTGTAGAAAAAATAACCGGCAATACCATAGAGATCGGCAAGCTTATTGAAGACGGTGATGTGGATATCGGGTTTGTTGAAGCCGACTACAACAGCACCGAAATCGAGCGGGAGGTGTTGGGCCTTGATGAACTCTATGTGGTGACGGGTGATCCGGACCTTGTTCGCGACGAAGATTACTGCATGGACGCGCTTTTATCAAAACGCTGGATTCTCCGGGAGGAGGGGTCCGGTACCCGGGAGGTTTTCCTTTATCATATAGAAAAGTACAAGAAACGATTTAAGCCTTTTCTTGAGGTAGGTCATACGGAAGCTGTGAAATCGGTGCTTGGAAATAAGGGGACGGTAAGTTGCCTGTCCAGGATTTCCGTAATGAACGAGTTGTTGTCCGGTCAGTTGTTTCGTCTGAAAATAAAAGATTTTAAATTTTCCCGGTCCTTTTATACCATCTGGCATAAAAATAAATATTTTTCATCGGTTCTTCAGGCGTTTCTATATTATACAAAGGAGCGTTATAAGGCGGTGTATGAAAATCAGGTTCATGCCCATTAACTAAGGCCCATAATCAAAAGATTCTGAATCCACAAAGATTTGGGCAATGGTTTTTTTAATTTTTCCGGTTTTACCTGTCAGCTGCCTGAAGTTCATTTCAATGATCGC
Organism: Desulfobacter latus; assembly: GCF_013389365.1. GTDB lineage: Bacteria > Desulfobacterota > Desulfobacteria > Desulfobacterales > Desulfobacteraceae > Desulfobacter > Desulfobacter latus. The sequence goes on along the minus strand of NZ_JACADJ010000004.1, from coordinate 24,299 downwards.
CATCTGTTTATAAAAGGGGGTCCGGTCAAAAGGGATATATTCATGGCCGTCAAATTTTCCGGCATCACAACCCGGTCCTTTTATAACATTAAATCCGGGTTTGTGAAGCTCATGGGGCAGTCCGTGCAATCGGCAGATCATTGGCCGGAAGTTGTAAAGGCTGCACATATTCTTTTTCAGCAGGGGGCAGGGGATTTTTTGGGATGCCGGCCGGCTGTGATTATTTGCAGGGCCGGAAAAGGTTTGACGGCAGTAGTCACGGCTGAGCGCTAACACCTGCATTTGGTCTTTACGGGGTAATGTCTGCAATCCAAATTCTAGAAAAGATGCTTCTGCATGGGTGTGGTGAAAAAAAAGGGACAGACAGCAGTTGTCTGTACAGCCGTTGCATTGAAATCCATATTGTTGTGCAACCTGATTCCATGCGTTATCCATGTCTTGGTAAAGCTGGATCAGGGGTGAAAAATATTCCGGGGTATTTGTCATGGGTCTTATACCAGTGGGTTAGGAAAAAACAGATGCGCGTATAATTTAAGTGCGTACCGGTCTGTCATGGAGGCAATGACATCACACACCGAGCGTTTCAGTTTATTTTTTGTCGAATCCCATGGGGCCATTTCCATTTTTTCCAGTTCTTTTTGCATTTCGTCGGGATTTTCCATGAAGTAGTTGTAAAGACCGATAATTACTTTTTTGGCCTTCACAAATTCTCCATGAACCGCCGGGGAGCGATAGACTTTTTCAAAGAGAAATTTTCTTAGGATTGTCATGGCTTCCATGGTTTCCTCACCCATGCTTAAAATGATTTCTCCATTTTGGGGTCCGCTGTTGTAAACCAACTGCTCCATCATTGTAGATGCGCGGGCGGAGTGAGTTGTACCAAGCTTTCGGGTGCAGATGTCAGGCACCTCATCCCTGGAGATGACCTTACCCCGCAAGGCATCATCAAGGTCATGGTTCAGGTAGGCAATGATGTCGGCAACCCGTACGATTCGCCCTTCAATGGTAGACGCGGTTTGACCGGGCGTAGCTGGAATAATATTGCCGAATCCTTTCGAATGTTTAAGGATACCATCTCTGACCTGGGTGGTAAGGTTCAGACCTTTTCCTCTGTTTTCCAGCACATCGACCACCCTTAAACTCTGATCGGCATGGGTAAAGCCCGAGGCGTGTACCTGTATCAGGGCCGTTTCTCCGGCATGACCAAAAGGCGTATGTCCTAAATCATGGCCAAGGGCAACCGCTTCGGCAAGATCCTCGTTCAGGCGCATGGCCCGGGCAATATTCCTTGCCGTTTCAGAAACCTCAAGGGTGTGAGTAAGCCGGGTCCGGTAATGGTCTCCTAACGGCGATAGAAACACCTGGGTTTTGTATTTCAAACGCCTGAAGGCATTGGAGTATACAATTCGGTCCCGGTCCAGCTGAAAAGGGGTTCTGATGTTGCCGGGGGTAAGTTCAGGGTGTCGGCGTTCACCGCTGGTGCTGGGGGTGCCGTATCTTGACAGGAACTTGTGCTCCCGTTGCTGGAAGGTTTCCCGGATACTGGGATTCTGTTTTATTTTGGCGTTTATTGTATTCATCAAAATAGTATTGAAATAAAATAAAAATAAAATTAAATACAGCTTTTAATAAAAAAATCAAGAAAAGGAGTGTTTTGGATTATTCTTTTTTTATGGAACAGGCCCTTGAACAAGCCCGTAAAGCCTTTAATCAGGGGCAATTTCCTGTTGGGTGTGTGATTGTTCAAGATGATCAGGTGATTGCCTCGGGTGCCAGGACCGGCACATCGGGGGATCTATCTTTTTTCAGTGAAATTGATCACGCCGAAATACGTGCGCTTAAGGCCCTTGAATCTTCGGATGTCCGGTTTATCCCGGAACGGGCTGTGCTGTTCTGTACCATGGAGCCCTGCCTGATGTGCTTTGCCGCAACTATTCTGGCCGGTATCCGGACCCTGGTATTTGCCTATGAAGATGTAATGGGAGGAGGGACCGGCCTGGACAGACAGCATCTGACGCCGTTATATAGAGATGCGCAGATTACGATCGTTCCCCATGTGCTGCGTAAAAAAAGCCTTGATCTTTTTCATAATTTTTTTAATAAAGAGACTAACTTATACTGGAAAGACAGCCTTCTGGCGTCATATACACTTGATCAATGGCGTCAGTCGGGGCTATAAACGTCCCATAATGTTGTTCTCGATCATCGAGTGTTAAGAATAAAATAAATAATTATTGATTTGTATGATTATTCTGGCTATACTTCTAAGGTTATGCTTGTTGTATTGACATGATTATAATTTTGTGCTTCGGCGGGAGGTAAAAATATCTAAGCGAGTTAAGCAGGATCAGACAAGAGTGAATAAGGGGATCAGAGCTACTGAGGTGCGGGTTATCGGCTCTGATGGTGAACAGATAGGGGTGCTGCCTATTGCTGAGGCGTTGCGTATTGCCCAGAACGATGATTTGGATTTGGTTGAAGTGTCTCCGGATGCCAGGCCGCCTGTCTGCAAAATAATGGATCATGGAAAGTATAAGTACGAGCTGACTAAGAAAAAACAGGAAGCTAAAAGGAAACAGAAGAGTGTTCAGATCAAGGAGATCAAGGTCCGTCCTAAAACAGGCGATCATGATCTTGAAACCAAGGTCCGGCACATAGAAAAATTTATTGCCAACGGTGATAAAGTAAAAATAACCCTGGTTTTCAGGGGGCGTGAGTTTCTGCTCAAGGAGCAGGCCAGCGTCATTCTGGAAAAAATAGTGGAAATGACCAAAGACTTTTCCCAGGTGGAACAGTTTCCTAAATTTGAAGGGCGGGTCATTACCATGTTGCTTGGTCCTAAATAAGGACCCCGGGCAAGAATCAGGCAATACGATCTTTGTGCCGAATTTTTATTTGTATTCAAGGTGGGATTTAGGGAAAATATTGAGACATGTCTCCTTAAATTCCAGCGGCAACTACGGATAAAAACAAGCAAAAAAAAGATTTATTTTTGTCGATTTCCTTACACTGGTAATTTGTTGTTTAGCATATTCTTCCGGTGCGATAGGGATTTTATGTATGGGTGGTGTATTATAAATATATACCATCTTTAGCTTTTTATAATCTAGTGTGAACCTTTAGGAGATTCAGTAATGCCAAAAATTAAGACATGCCGTGCGGCTGCCAAGCGGTTTGAAAAAACCGGATCAGGTAAATACAAGTTCCGCAAATCCCATGCCAGCCATATTTTAACCAAAAAGACCACCAAGCGGAAAAGAAGTCTTCGTCAGCCCCAGATTGTTGCAGGCTCTGATATGAAAGCGGTCCGCCGGATGCTGCCTCATGGTTAACCGGACCAGGTAGCGTTTTTTATATTGACATGGAAGCCGGCCAATGTCGCGGTTGGCTGATGGTACATAAGGAGTGTAGAAGAGATGAGAGTTAAAAGAGGATTTAAAGCAAGAAGGCGCCGCAATAAGGTGCTTAAGCTGGCTAAAGGTTTCAGGGGCGGCAGAAGTAAGCTTTACAGAACTGCCGCAGATGCGGTAGACAAATCATTAATGTATGCCTATAGGGACCGTCGGACAAGAAAACGGGATTTTAGAAAATTGTGGATCGTACGTATCAATGCCGGCGCACGGATGAATGAACTGTCTTATTCCCGGTTCATGAATGGACTCAAGCTTGCCGGCAGTGAATTGGACAGAAAAGTCCTGGCTGATATGGCCGTATCTGATCCTGCCGGGTTTTCCCAGCTGGCTTCCCAGGCGTCTGCCAAATTGAATTAAAGCCTATTTTCGGGGGAACCTTGCAAAACAATCTCCAAGACATTGAAAAACAGGCCCTGGACCAAATCAGCGCAGCAGATTCAAAGGAGGTCCTTGAGTCGATTTCTGTTTATTTTTTGGGCCGTAAAGGCTTGCTCACGGCTTTTTTGCGCAATATCCCATCCCTCCCGGTGGATGAACGCCCTGCTGCAGGAAAAAACGGCAACCTGCTGAAGATAAAGCTTGAAAAAGCGATAAAACAGGCCCGATCCGGCTTGGAAGCTGATGCTGCAGGTGATGCTGAAGGTATTGATATTACCCTGCCCGGGCGTATGTTGAAAAAAGGTGCCTTGCACCCCGTCACCCAGGTGATAGACGAGATTTGCGGCATTTTTTTGCGCCTGGGATTTGATATTGCCGAAGGTCCGGAAGTTGAGACCGATTATTATAACTTCGAGGCCCTGAATATTCCCCCATATCATCCGGCAAGGGATATGCAGGATACTTTTTATGTGTCTGAAAATATCGTTTTGAGAACCCATACGTCAGGTTCTCAGCCCCGGGTGATGGAAAAACACGAGCCGCCTGTGCGCATTATATCCCCGGGCAAGGTATTTCGCTGTGACTCGGATTTAACCCATACCCCGATGTTTCATCAGGTGGAAGGTCTGATGGTGGATAAAAACGTCTCTTTTGGGGATCTTAAAGGGATTCTGACTACTTTTGTTCATCAGTTTTTTGATAAGGATACATCGTTACGGTTCAGGCCTAGTTTCTTTCCTTTTACCGAACCCAGTGCCGAAGTGGATATTCGCTGTGTCATGTGCAAGGGCGAAGGGTGTCGGGTGTGTTCGAATACCGGATGGATTGAAATTCTAGGGGCCGGTATGGTCCACCCGGCTGTGTTTGAAAATGTCGGTTATGATACCCAAAAATATACAGGATTTGCCTTTGGCCTTGGTATGGAACGGGTTGCCATGCTCAAATACGGAATTGATGATATCAGAAAATATTTCGAAAACGATATGCGTTTTCTAGGGCAGTTTTAATTATGAAAGTCAGTTTAAGCTGGTTGCGTGAATATATTCCCATTGATCTTGATCCCCAGGAAATATCCGACAGATTGACCATGGCCGGTCTTGAAGTGGATGGGGTGGAAAATCTTTATGATTACCTGGACAATGTGGTTGTGGGCCGGGTTGTAGAGACAAGGCAGCATCCCGATGCTGACAAACTTACCTGCTGTACCGTGGATATTGGAAAAGAAGCGCTTTATCCCATTGTCTGTGGCGCACCCAATGTCAGGGAAGGTATGTATGTTGCTTGTGCCCTGCCGGGGGCCGTGCTGCCCGGTGATTTCAAAATCAAGAAAAGCAAGCTGCGGGGTGAGCCGTCTCACGGTATGCTGTGTTCGGCTGCGGAACTGATGCTTGCCGATGACGCATCCGGTATTATGGATCTTGACGGCGAGTTTGTTGCCGGGACGCCCCTTGAATCGGCCTTGAAACTGGCTGATGCTGTTTTTGAGATTGATCTGACCCCTAACCGGCCGGACTGTTTGAGTCTTATCGGGGTAGCCAGGGAAATCGGGGCGTTTACAGAGCCCCGAAACAAGGTTACCCTGCCGGATGTGACGTTCCCGGAGGACCGGATGGATCCCCGGGATATCCACGATTTTGTTGCTGTAGAAATTGAAGCCCCTCAATTATGCCCAAGATATACTGCAGGCATGCTTTTTGATGTTACGGTCGGTCCTTCTCCACTTTGGTTAAAGCAACGCCTTGAAGCTGTCGGGCTTGCTTCTGTCAATAACGTAGTGGATATCACCAATTATGTGATGATGGAAACCGGGCAGCCCTTACATGCCTTTGATTATGATAATATCGCCAAAAGCAAAATTATTGTAAGAACAGCCGGAAAACCGGGCGATACATCGCTTGAATTTACAACACTTGATTCGAAAACCCACAAGCTTGACCCTGAAATGCTTATGATCTGTGACGGGGAAAAACCTGTCGGCATTGCCGGTGTCATGGGCGGTGAGAATTCTGAAATTACGGATGCAACGACCCGGGTGCTGGTGGAGAGTGCCTATTTTAATCCCGTGTCCATCCGGCGTACCGCCAAAAGGACGGGGATTGCCTCGGATGCCTCCCATCGGTTTGAACGCGGTGTGGATCCGGAAGGCACCGTATTTGCCTTGAAAAGGGCTGTCTCATTAATGGCTCCGTTATGTTCAGCGACAATTGCCTCGGGAATTATTGACGAAAATCCTGTCAAGGCCCAGTCTGTTGCCATTGACTTAAGCCCCAAAGCCTTGAATGTGCGGCTGGGGACTTCGTTTTCCGCAGATGAGATGGCACGGATTTTAGCGTCCGTGGAATTTGGTGTAAATAAAAAGGATGATGGTGATCTGCAGGTTCGTGTTCCCGCTTTCAGGGTTGATGTGACGCGCCCCGAGGACCTTTCCGAGGAAGTGGCCCGGTTGTGGGGGTATAATAAAATTGAAACCAGCTATCCTTTGGTCAAGGCACAGGGCCGGTCTCTTGCCGGTCGTCTGGTGCTGCGCAGCAAAATCCGCCAGGCCATGACCGGATTTGGATTTTGCGAAGCCATCAATTATAATTTTATCCGTAAAGATGCCTGTACACGTATGGGTATTAAAGATACGGACAAAAGAACCCGGATGGTTGAGATTTTAAATCCCATTTCCGACCAGATGGCAGTCCTCAGAACATCATTGGTACCTGGGTTGCTGGAATCCATGGCCAGAAACACGGCCCAACAAGTGGATACGCTTCAATTGTTTGAAATCGGCAAAGTTTTCTATGACAAGGCGCCGGGGGCGCAGCCCGATGAAGTAGAGATGCTTGGCGGGTTGATTACCGGAAGCCGTTGCGACCAGACCTGGTATTCCAAAAAAGAAGCTGTTGATTTCTTTGATCTTAAAGGTGTTGTGCAGGGATTGCTGGAATCATTTCATATTTCAGGTGTTCTTTATGAAAGACCCGATGCCGGGGTCTGTCCCTATTTTGAGCCGGGATATGGTGCCAAGGTGGTCAAAGACGGTCTGACTCTTGGTACGCTTGGTAAAATCGCATCAGCAGTGGGGGCGGCTTTTGGGTTAAAACAGGATGTATATCTTTTTGAGCTGGAGATGGATCGTTTTGAAAAAGCGGTTCCCAAATCCATCCAGGCGGTTGGGCTGCCCAAATTTCCTTCAATTTCCAGGGATATGACCTTTATTGTGTCAAAGCGTGTTGAGGCTGGTGCCATGATGGGTACTATTTCAACTTTTGCCCAAAAGCAGGGCTTGATTGAAGATTATTTTCTTTTTGATGTATTTGAAGGCCGGAATATTGATGACAATAAAAAGTCCTTGTCATTCAGGATCGTCTACCGCTCTGCATCAAAAACATTGACGGAAAAAAACATTAAAAAGATCCATGATCAGCTATCCCGGAAACTTATTGATGATTTTAATGCGGGGCTGCCTGGATAATTTTAAGGCCGCAGCTCAATTGATAATTTCGGGTTAATTATTAATGGTGTTGACAAATTTAATGCACCCTGTTATATTTAGATGCTAAGATGCGGGCATAACTCAGTTGGTAGAGTGCAAGCTTCCCAAGCTTGATGTCGCGAGTTCGAGCCTCGTTGCCCGCTCCAAGTCAAATTGGTATGGGCTGGCAGGTTTGTTCCACTTGTTTAGGGGAAAGATATGATCTGAACCTGATATTTTGGTGACGGTTTTGAGTATTTTAGTATCGGGAACGGGCATCTGCCCGTTTTTGTATTTGTGGAAAAAGGACAATTGCTGCAGGAATGGCATTTATAAACATCAAAAAACCCGGTGTCGTTGAACAACAGATTCAGGCCGTAGCCGATCCCCTGGTTGATTCTTTGGGGTTGGAATTGGTACATATTGAATGTGTTGTTCATAATCGGCAGAAATTTGTCAGAATTTATATTGATAAACCCAAAGGGGTTGGCCTGAATGATTGCGTGGCCGTCAGTCGGGAACTTGGGGATCTGATTGATATCCATATAGAGGATATCGGCCCTTATCGACTGGAAGTATCATCCCCCGGCCTCAATCGCCCTTTGAAGACAAAGGCGGATTTTATCAGGTTTCAGGGTGAACGAATTAAAATTGAAACCCATGATGTCATGGAGGGAAGAAGAAAATTCACCGGGATTCTTGAGAAGACAAATGATGATTCTGTAACGATTGCAGTTGACGGCAAGTCCTTTGATATTTCCGGAACCAATATCATGAGAGCAATTCTTGCGGGTCAGTAAAATGGAGAGCATTTAACATGTTTATTGCAGACATAAAAAGGGTGATCGATCAAGTAAGCCGAGAAAAGGGTATTGATGCTGAAATACTTATTAATACCTTGAAAGAGGCCATTGTTTCTGCCGCCAGAAAAAAGATTGGCCCAAGGGCGGATATCGAAGTCCATTATGATGAAAAAAGCGGAGATGTTGAAGTTTTCCATTTTAAAGAGGTTGTTGAGGAGGTTGAGTATTCTGACAGTGAACTGACCCTGGAGGAAGGGCTTGAATTTGACCCTGAATGTGAAATTGGTGACTCTTTAGGCATTCGAATCGATACCGAGGAGTTTGGTCGTATTGCGGCCCAATCTGCCAAGCAGGTGATCATACAGAAAATGCGGGAAGCAGAACGCAATGCCGTATATGAGAAATTTATCCATAAAAAAGGCAAAATAATCAACGGCATTGTCCAGCGATTTGACAGGGGTGCCATCATTGTCAACCTGGGTCAGGCCGAAGCTGTATTGCGCCCAAGAGAGCAAATGCCCAAGGAAAACTATAAACGGGGGGACCGGATCCGTGCTTATGTCCTTGATGTATTGGAGGAATCCAAAGGTGCCCAGGTGATTTTATCTCGGACCCATCCGGAGTTTTTGGTTGAATTGTTTAAAACTGAAGTGCCGGAGGTGTCTGAGGGCATTGTTTCCATTCGAGGTGCCGCACGCGTGCCCGGCGTAAGGGCAAAAATTGCCGTCTCCTCCATTGATTCCGATGTAGACCCCGTAGGGGCCTGTGTGGGTATTAAAGGTAACCGGGTTCAGAGTATTGTTCAGGAGCTGCGGGGCGAAAAAATTGACATTGTACAGTGGAGTCCGGATGTTGCACGGTTTGTCTGCAATGCTTTGTCCCCGGCTGAAATTGCAAGGGTTATTATCGATGAAGACAATCAGTCCATGGAGGTGATTGTCAATGATGAATATCTCTCCATTGCGATCGGTAAAGGGGGACAGAATGTATCCCTTGCCTGTGAGATCACCGGCTGGCATCTTGAAGTCACCAGCGAAGAGGCTTACAGCCAGGAGGTTAAGGAGGGATACGACAGTTTGATGAAACTGTCCACAGTGGGCCTGCCGGCCGCAGAGTTGCTGTTTAAGGCGGGTTATGCTTCGTTTCTGGATATCATGGATGCCATACCTGAAGATATTGCGGCCTTTTTAGATATTTCCGTGGAAGACGCCCAGGCAATGATAGAAGAAGCCGGACGTTTAATGGAAGATGAGCGGGGAAAAGCCCGGGAGGAACTGCTGCAACCTGACCCTTTCAAGGATACCGACACTTATATGGATAACAATGCCGGTGAAGGAGAGACGTTTGCTGATGTCGAAGATGAATGGGTTGAGAAATCAGATGAATAAGGATTGTTGCATCGGTAACGCGGAGAACGAATTTCAAAAGAATCAACTATAGAGGATTACTGGGGGCAACGAATGGCCAAGGTCAGGGTATACGAGTTAGCTAAAGATCTGAACATGACAAACAAGCAGCTTCTTGAAAAGCTTAAAGAGCTGAAAATAGATGCTAAAAGCCATATGAGTGCTCTGGGTAACAGTGACGTCGCGGCTGTCAGACAGAATTTATCGGGTAAAAAGAAACACGCCCATGAAGACAAAGATCGCCCTTCGGTGATCCGCAGGCGCAGGGCGAAGACGGCATCCCAGACTGATGAATTGGAAAGGGATGAAGATATGGACGATTCAATTGTATCCGAAGAACCGACTGTACAAGACCCTGCTGATCAGGAAGATGCACGGGAACCTGAACGTGTTGCCGTTGCAGACGCACAGCCGGAAGAACCGGGTACCCGAGACCGTAAAGATGCGCCGAAATCTAAAAAAGAGAAAGATGTAAAGCGGCCGGCCAGAAAAGTTGTATCCAAAAGCAGCGAACCCGCCAAAATTATCAAGCCCGCCAAGGTTGAAAAACCGCCGAAACCTGAGCCCGAAGAGGTATCTGCCGATGTTGAAAAAACGATTCAAAAGGCCCCCGTTGAACAAGAAACGGTTGTAGCACAGCAGAAAGAAGAGAAGGCGGAAACGCCTGAGACCCCTGAGGTGTCCGCTGAATTGGCAGATAAAAACAAAGAAGATACATCTGAATCTGCAGATTCCCGGGAGGATAAATCACTGCAGGAGACAGTGAGCGGTGAGCGGAAAGCGGTTCAGGAACAAAAACAGAAACCGGCGCAACCCGTTGGGGAGGACGCCTCGGAAGAGGGCAATAGTCAGGGCAAACGTAAAAAGAAAAAGAAGAAAACAGCCCCAGCCAAGATCGTCAGGGTGGCGGATCCCATGATTTTGGAAAATATAAAACGCATGAAAGCTGAAGAGCATCATTCCGGCACTGCAAAGGATCATGGGCGCCCGGTCCGCAAGCCGTCGGAACCGGAACCGGAAACTGCATCTTTGGATGTCCCGGACCAGAGCCTTGTTATGCCGTCTGCAGCGCCCAATGACCGTAAGCGGGGAAAACATCGGGATGAGCCTCAACCCCCTGATGCTGCCGTGTCCAAAAGAAAGCGCCGTAAGAAAAAATCTGTGGTGGAGGGTAATGACCTCTACCGGGGCCGAAGCGGTCGGAAGAAAAAAGGCAAAAAAGATTCAAAAAGTAAAAAAGGTACATTTCAAAAAACCCAGATTACAACGCCCAAGGCAATTAAACGGCGCGTAAAAATAGATGAGGCAATTGAACTGGCAGAGCTTGCCAAGCGTATGGGCATCAAAGCCAACGAAATGATTGCCAAACTCATGGGTATGGGCGTAATGGCCACGGTGAATCAAACCATTGATTATGATACTGCTTCCCTTGTAGCCGCGGAATTTGATTTTGAAGTTGAAAAGGCAAGCTTCGAAGAGGAAGCGCTGCTTAATGTCGTGCCGGAAGAAGAAGACAAAAGCGCTTTGGAAACGTGCCCCCCTGTGGTTACAATCATGGGGCATGTTGATCATGGTAAAACTTCATTGCTGGACGTGATCCGCAAATCCAAGATCACAAGCGGCGAGGCCGGCGGCATTACCCAGCACATTGGTGCATACAATGTGGAAACCGCCAACGGTGGACGGATCACCTTTCTTGATACGCCGGGTCATGCGGCATTTACCGCCATGCGTTCCCGGGGCGCCCAGGTTACGGATATTGTTATTCTGGTGGTGGCAGCCGATGATGGTGTCATGCCCCAGACCGTTGAGGCCATCAATCATGCCAAGGCGGCAGGCGTACCTGTGGTGGTGGCTGTGAACAAAATGGACAAGGCGGGTGCTGACCCGGATCGTATTATGCGTGAGCTGGCCGAACACGATCTGCTGGCCGAGGATTGGGGCGGTAATGTTATTTTTGTGAAGGTCTCCGCAAAAAGCGGTGAGGGTATTGATGAGCTGCTGGAAATGGTGCTGCTCCAGGCAGAAGTCCTGGAACTGCGCGCCAACGCGGATCGAAAAGCCATGGGCTATGTGGTGGAATCCCGTCTGGATATCGGCCGTGGTGCTGTGGCCACGGTACTGGTAAAACAGGGTACGTTAAAGGATGGTGATCCCATTGTATGCGGTCTTCATTCCGGCCATATCCGGGCCATGATTGATGACTCCGGAAACAGGGTTGAATCGGCAGGACCCTCCACCCCTGTGGAGATTGTGGGTCTGGCCGGCGTGCCTGATGCCGGTGATGAATTTGTAGCGGTGGCGTCAGACAAGGATGCCAAACAAATTGCGGCCCACCGTATGCAGAAACAGCGGGCCAAGGAACTGGCTAAGAAGAGCCGGGCCAACCTGCAGAAAATGTTTGAAAATCTTGGTACAGCGGAAATCAAAGAGCTTAAGCTTATTGTTAAGGCTGATGTCCAGGGTTCCATTGAGGCGCTTAATGATTCCCTTAAAGATCTGGCTAAGGAAGAGGTGGATGTTAAAATTGTTCATTCCGGCGTAGGCACCATCAATGAGTCGGATGTGTCCCTGGCTGCGGTCTCCGATGCCATTATCATCGGGTTTAATGTCCGGCCCACACCCCAGATCCGTAAGCTGGCCAAAGATGAAAATGTGGATATGCGGTTTTATGACATCATTTATGATGTGATCAATGATATCAAAGCGGCCCTTGACGGCATGATGCCTTCCACCTTTCAGGAAAATATCATTGGCCGGGCCGAGGTTCGCGACACCTTTGTGGTTCCCAAAATCGGAACCATTGCCGGGTGCGGTATTACAGAAGGCAAGGTGGTGCGCGGTAAAAAGGTCCGCCTGCTGCGTGACGGTATTATAAAATGTGATACGGAGCTGTCTTCCCTGCGCAGGTTCAAGGATGATGTTAAGGAAGTTGAACAGGGATATGAATGTGGTATCGGTCTTGAAAAGTATAATGATATCAAGGTGGGTGATGCCATTGAATGTTATGAAGTGGAAGAAATTAAATACCAGGGATAGCAGGATTGGTCTATGAAACCCTATGCACGTGCCGAGCGGGTCTCCATAAAGATTCAGCAGGCCATAACAGAACTTTTGTCCAAAAAAATGCAGGACCCCAGAATAGAGATGGCAACGATTTCCGGTGTGAGAATGTCCCCGGATCTGAGCCTGGCCTATGTTTATGTCACGGTATTCGGGGATAAAAAAAGAATCCGTGACGCCCTTGAAGGGTTTCGGAAATCAAAGGGGTTTATTAAGAAACGAATTGCCCCGAAACTGGGCCTGCGGATCATGCCGGAACTGCGTTTTATCCATGATGACTCCTTTGATGAGGCGGCCCGTCTGGATGCCCTGATTGATCAAGCCCCCAAGGGGGAAAACCGAGACGCGGATGATATGTCCGATACTCCTGACGGGACTTCCGGCGATCCTGCTGAATGAAAAACGGCATTCTTGTTGTTAATAAACCCAAAGGCATCTCTTCGGCCGGGGTAGTCAGCCGGCTCAAGCGGCTGCTCAAGGTAAAAAAAATCGGGCATACAGGAACCCTGGATCCCTTTGCCACAGGAGTACTGCCCATTGTCGTGGGCCAGGCCACCCGGATTTCAAAATATTTTTTAAAAGGCGTTAAAGGGTACTATGCCCAAGTGACCCTTGGCATCGAAACCGACACGTGTGATTGCACCGGTACGGTTACCCACACGGCGCCTTCCGGTCGCCTTGCTGCCATGGATTTAAATCGGGTCAAAGATGTTGTGGCAGGTTTTATGGGTCCCCAGGAACAAATCCCGCCGGCTTATTCGGCCCTGAAGCATAAAGGCCGGCCTCTGTATAAACTGGCCCGCCAGGGACAAATGATTAAGAAACCACCCCGGCCTATTGAAATTATGGCTATCAATATGGAAAATTTTCGCATAGATGCAAATGGCCATCCGGTTTTTGACATGCCGGTGACATGCTCAGGGGGCACCTATATTCGCAGCCTGGCCCATGATATCGGGAAGGCATTGGGATGCGGTGCCCATTTATCGGCATTACAGCGTACCCGGGCCGGTCAGTTTAACATTGAACATGCTGTGGACCTTGACCACGTTGAAAAGATGTCCCCCCGGGATATAGAGGCCCGGTTTATTTCCATGTCCCAGTGCCTGGCGTTCCTTCCGGCCATCGTTGCAGACAGTGAAACAGCCGGAAAGGTCAAATATGGCCGGCCCCTGCCTGTGGCAGAAATTCCCATACCCGATGCCTTGCCCATGGCCGGTGATAAAAATGACTCCCAAAACAATGTTTCGGATATCCGGGTACTGGATTCCGATGATAACCTGCTGGCCATCGTGACTCCGGATAGATCCGGGCAAACATACAAATATTGTTGCGTTTTTAACGCTTAACTGGTAAAAAATACGAAACGATCCCTTCGATGTTTGGGTAGTTCATCTGCCGTTGTTCTGAATGGAATATTGGATAAAAGGCAATTTACGTGAACTGCTTATATATTTTATGGCATCGGATTTTAATTTATTCCAAATAAAGGAGTGTTACCGTGGTACTGCTTGCAGAAAATAAAGAGGAGATGATTGAAAAATTCAAGCTCCATGAGTCCGACACCGGTTCACCTGAAGTTCAGGTGGCTATTTTAACGCATCGGATCAGCTATCTGACCGATCATTTGAAGAGCCATAAAAAAGACCACCATTCAAGACGGGGGCTTTTAATTCTGGTCGGTCGACGCAGAAGTCTTCTGGACTATCTCAAGGAAAAAGATATTAACAGATATCGGTCATTGATTGAGAAGCTCGGACTTAGAAGATAATAGGCCTTAGGGACTCGGGGTACTAAATGCTACAGCTTTTGCGCCGGGTCCTTTAAGCTGGCAGCTGGTTTTGTTTTCAGCAGGGCGGTAAAAGACAGGAATGGCTTTTATATAAGTTCGCATCTTTGCTATCAAACCAACCGTGGGATTCATTGAGGTGTTTGATGGTAAATATGCGAGTTTATTATATATAAACTTTCCTTTTCCTTATGCCGCCCATTTTTTTAGTGTCCATCCGGACATCGAGTTTTTGTCCAGATTGTAGGCGTTTGCTTTTATTGCCACCTTGCGTTTGGATAAGGTTTTTATTTTCGGATAATCACTATCCCCAATTTTTAGTTTATCAGGAGAAATTATGGAAAAAGTTGTTTCAGCCGATATCGGCGGCAAAGAATTAACGATTAGTACAGGAAAAATTGCCAAGCAGGCCTCCGGGTCTGTGATGGTGAAGTATGGCGAAACCCTGGTGCTTGTAACGGCGGTGGCTGCCAAAGACCCCAAAGAGGACATCAGCTTTCTGCCCTTGTCCGTTGAATACCAGGAAAAAATTTATGCGGCCGGCAGAATTCCGGGGAACTATTTCAGACGGGAAATCGGCAGGCCTTCGGAACATGAAACCTTAAATGCCCGTCTCATTGACCGGCCCATCCGGCCTTTGTTTGAAGATGGCTATAATTTTGAAACCCAGGTGATCGCAACCGTGATGTCTACGGATAAATTGTGCGAACCGGGCATTCTTGCCATGATCGGGGCTTCTGCTGCCCTTGAAATTTCAGATATCCCTTTTAGCGGGCCCATTGCCGGCGTTAAGGTGGGGCGGGTCAACGGACAGTTGATTGCCAACCCCACACCTGCACAAATGGAAAAAAGTGACATTGATCTGACCGTGGCCGGTTCCAAAACCGGCGTGGTTATGGTGGAAGGCGGTGCTGACATCATATCTGAGACGGATATGCTGGATGCCGTTTTTTTTGGCCATGAAGCCATGCAGCCTGCCATTGCCCTGCAGGAAGAGTTAAAAAGCACCGTGGGAAAGGCCAAGCGCGAATTCATTCCAGCGGAAAAGGATGAAGCACTTGCCGCCAAGGTTCAGGACTGGGCTTGGGACAAGATTCATGAAACGGTTCAGATTAAAACCAAAATTGAGCGCCAGAACGCCTTGCGTGCGCTCAAGGATGAGGCGGTTGCCCGGTTTGAACCTGAATATCCGGACAAAGTTAAAGAGGTTAAGGAAGTTTTCGGCAAAACCGTTAAAAAAGTGTCCCGGGATATTGTTCTCAAGGAAAATAAACGCATTGACGGCCGCGCCTTTGATGAGATTCGCCGGATCACCTGCGACGTGGGCTGCCTGCCCCGCCCCCATGGCTCGGCCCTGTTCACCCGGGGTGAAACACAGGTTCTGGGCGTACTCACGCTGGGCTCCGGGCTGGATGAACAGCGCTTGGAGACCCTGGACTCCAATCAGGAGACCCGGGCATTTATGCTTCATTATAACTTTCCGCCATTTTCCGTTGGTGAGGTGAGACGCCCGGGCGGTCCGTCCCGCAGGGATATCGGTCACGGGAATTTGGCCCACAGGGCATTGAGCCCGGTCATCCCCCCCCATGATGAATTCGAATATACCATTCGCCTGGTGGGCGAAGTCATGGAATCCAACGGGTCCTCTTCCATGGGAACCGTATGTTCCGGGTGCCTGGCGCTGATGGATGGCGGTGTGCCCATTAAAGCCCCGGTATCGGGCATTGCCATGGGTCTGGTTTCCGACGAAAATAACACGGTTGTCCTTTCCGATATCCTTGGAGACGAGGACCATTTTGGAGACATGGACTTCAAGGTTGCCGGTACTAAGGACGGTATTACCGCACTGCAGATGGACATTAAAATTAAAGAATTGTCCAGACAGATTATGGAAACCGCTTTGAATCAGGCCAATGGCGGTCGCCTGCATATTCTGCAGAAAATGCTGGATACCCTGGATCAAGCAAGGGCGGAGATATCTCCCCGGGCGCCCAAGATTGTATCCGTCCAGATCAATAAGGACAAGATTCGGGATATCATCGGCCCGGGCGGTAAGGTGATCCGGGCACTGCAGGCCGATACCAACACCACCATTGAGGTGGACGATGACGGCATTGTAAAGATTGCCGCTGAAAATGAAGACGATTCCGCCAAGGCCGTGGCCATGGTCAAGGATATTGCCATGGATCCGGAGATCGGTGCCATTTATGAAGGCGCCGTGGTAAAAATTACCGACTTTGGCGCCTTTGTAAATATCAAGTCCGGCACGGACGGTTTGGTCCACATTTCGGAATTGGCAGATTACCGGGTTAAGAAAGTCACCGATGTGCTCAAGGAAGGCGAAGTGATCAAGGTCAAGGTGCTGGATATCACCCGGGACGGAAAAATCAAGCTTTCCTATAAAGCTGCTAAAAAAGATGCAGAAGAAGCCGGAAAATAGCTCTTTTTGTCTATGTCCCCTTGCCAGCGGCAGCAAGGGGAATGCCATATTCGTATCCACACCGGATACGGCCGTACTTGTTGATGCAGGGCTTTCAGGCATAGAAATCCAGCGTCGAATGGCTGCCGTAGGCCGGACGCCCGATGACCTGAAAGCCATTATCATCACCCACGAACACACCGATCACGTTAAAGGGGCAGGGGTGTTGAGCCGCAGGTTTAATATTCCTGTCTATGTGACCTCCGACACCTTTAATGCCTGCAAGGGGTTAGGCAAAATCGACCGGATTAATTTTTTTGAATGCGGGTCTGCCTTTGACATCGGATCCCTGGCAGTTAATCCTTTTTCCATCAGCCATGATGCCTGTGATCCTGCAGGCCTTACCTTGAAACACCAGGGGAAAAAAATCGGTATTGCCACGGACCTTGGGATAATCACAAATCTTGTGCGAACCCATTTAAGCCGGGCCAATGCCCTTTATATTGAAGCCAACCATGACCCGGACATGCTGATGACAGGTCCCTATCCCTGGCATTTGAAGCAGCGAATCCAGTCGCGAACCGGTCATATTTCCAACCAGAATGCAAGGGATCTGGTGGCGCAAATTTGTCACAAGGATCTTGACCATGTGGTGCTTGCCCACTTAAGCGAGGAGAATAATTGTCCTGAAAAGGCTGCCATAGAGATATCTAAAAATCTTGATCCCTTGTCCACGACGCTGTCTGTTGCAGGACCGGACCAACCCGGTGAAATGATCTGGCTATAGCTCAAAGGCCATGGTATATTTCTGTCTGCCAATAATTTTTAAGTGATATTGGATCATCAAGTGATAAACAGCGGATTGTAAAATAATGCGTTATACTCTGATTTCCATTGTATTGATGTCGGTTTTTTTTATTGCCGGCTGCAATCTGATTTCCCCTGATCCTGCGGCTGTGATGCCCGTTGATATCCCTGACGCTTATGTTCATACGTCCGGTATTGACACGCCCCAGAACGGCAAAGAAAATATGGATGGCGGGTGGTGGCATCAGTTTGGGGTCGATGAACTGAGCCGGCTGATTCAAACAGGCCTTGGTGCCAATTATGATTTAAACGTGCTTAAAGCCCGGGCTGATCAGGCCCTGGCAAATGTGAAGCGCGAAACATCAAATCTTGGCCCGACCCTTCATTATTCCCTTGGCGGCCAACAAAATTACGCCCAATCTAAAACCAGCGATCAGTCTCGCTCTTCGAACCATGATCACAGCTATTCGGCTTCCCTGGCTGCGGGATATACCCTGGACCTGTGGGGTAAAAATCGTGCCGATGTCAATGCACGTGAGCTGGAATACCTGGCGGCATGCCAGGATTTGGCAAACGGGGCACTGACCCTGTCCACGGATATTGCCGATACCTGGGTGGATATTGTGTCCGTGCGGACCCGTATGCAAGTGCTTGCCCGACAGATCGAAGCCAACCGGATGACGCTGACACTGCAGGAATTGCGCTTTATCAACGGCATGGCCACGGCCCTGGATGTCTCCCAGCAGCGGCAAGCCCTGGCCCAGGTGCGTTCTGCCATGCCCTTGCTTGAAAAAGAGGAAAAGCAACTGATCAATGCCCTGGGCCTGTATTTAGGCCGGACACCCGGGACCCCTGCGGCGGTGTCCACCACGGATCTTCCCCAAACCTTTCTGGTACCCCAGCCCGGCATACCCGCCGACCTGCTCGAAAACAGGGCCGATATCCGGGCCGCCCGGATGCGCCTTGAAGCAGCCGCCCTGGATGTGGAAGCGGCCAAGGCCGATCTGTTGCCGGAGCTGACCCTGTCCGGCTCAGCTGCATTTTCCAGCGGTAGTTTGGATCTGCTCTTCCAGAACTGGGTGGTCAGCCTGGGCGCTGCCCTGGCAGGCCCCCTGCTGGACAGCGGGGCGCGCAAAGCCGAAATTGAACGCACCCGGGCCGTGGTCCGTGAAGAAATTAATACCTATGCCCAAACCGTTGCCAATGCCATCCGCGAGGTGGAGGATGCCCTGGTGGCCATTGACCGTCAGAAAGCCTATATCGACCTTTTAGAGCAGCAGCTGGCAGCCGTTAGGGTGACCATGCAAAACGCCCGGATTCAGTACCTGAACGGACAGAGCAGTTACCTGAATTATCTTTCGGCCTGGGCGACCATGGAAAATCTGGAACGTCAGCTGGTCAGCGAGAAGGCAACCTATGTCAAAGAACGGATTGCACTTTACAACGTAACAGGCCGGCGGGGTGCTTTTTTTAAAGAGACCCCGGCACAAGATAAAAAGACCGGAGGCAATTAATTTATGCGTCAGACTGCATCACAGAGATCTTTGGGGGTAACCCTTTTGAAAATTATTTTGCCGGTATGCCTGATTGCCCTGGGGGGTGCTGGATTTTGGTACTACAAATCAAAAGCAGTGAAATTCAAACGTAAACCTGCTGTGAAAACCGTGCCGGTGGTGGATGTCATAAAAGTGAATTCCGATCGGTTTATCGCACAGATCCGGGCCATGGGCACGGTCCGGCCGGACAGGGAAGTGGTCATTAAATCCCAGGTGGCCGGTACGGTCATCCAGGTAGCCCCGGAATTCGTCCAGGGGGGATTGATTCCTGAAGGACAAACCATGGTCCGAATTGATCCGGCGGACTATGAGCTGGCCGTGAACAAGGCCCAAAATGCTCTGGCCCGGGCCCAGGCTGATTTTGAAATAGAAAAGGGCCAACAGCAGATTGCAAGGGAAGAACTCAAGCTCATGGCCGAAATGTCCCCCAACGAGATCCGGGAGACCGGTCTGGTGCTCAGAAAACCCCAGCTTGAAAAGGCCAGGGCTGTCGTGGCCAGTGCTGAAAGCGATCTTGAAGCCGCACGCCTGGACCTGGAACGAACCAGGATTTTAGCGCCCTTCCATGCCCTGGTGCGCTCCAAAGCGGTGGATGCCGGTGCCATGACCGCAGCCCAGGGAACCCTTGCCACCCTGGTGGATGTGACCTGTTACCAGGTGGAAGTTCAGGTTCCCCTGGACCGCCTGGACCGGATTCGCGTCCATGACACCCAAGGCAGTCCGGCCCGTATCCGTTCCCTTTATGCGGGCCGGGCGTGGCAGGGACGGGTCGTGCGGACCACCGGGGCGGTTACCGAACAAAGCCGCATGGCGGGCGTCATTATCCGGGTGGATGATCCCCTGGGGCTCGGGCCTGCCGAGGGGCGTCCGGCCATGCTGCTGGATGACCATGTGGAGGCGGTTATTGAAGGCCAGGCCTTTGACAATGTGTTTTCCCTGCCCCGGAACCTGGTCCAGGAGAATTCGAGTTTATGGATTTATAATGACGGGCGCCTGGAGATCCGCAAGGTGGCTCCCGTGTGGATTGAAAATGACCGGGTGTTTATCCAGTCCGGTCTCTCCCCGGGTGACCTTGTGATCCAATCTGATCTTTCCGCACCCGTGCCGGGCATGGCCTTGACCCTTGCGTCGCAGGAGCGCCGATAATGTCTGAACACAATCCCGGGTCTCCCGGTTCTGCAGAACACGGTCCAAAGGGTCCCATCGCCTGGATGGCCGGTAATACGGTGGCCGCCAATCTGCTCATGGCGGTTTTTCTTGTGGGCGGTCTTTTCATGGCCTTTAATATCAAACAGGAGGTGTTCCCCGAATTCGCCCTGGATACGGTGAGTATTTCAGTGGCCTATCCCGGGGCCAGTCCCGAAGAGGTGGAATCCGGCATTATCCTGGCCCTGGAAGAGGCGGTGCGGGATCTTGAAGGCATTGATGAGATTACATCCAAGGCGTTGGAAGGGCGTGCATCGGTCACCATAGAAGCGCTGGACGGGGCGGATGTCACCCAGTTGTGGCAGGAGATTAAAAGTGAGGTGGACCGGATTAACACCTTTCCGGATGAAGCCGAAGACCCGGTGGTTACCATCACCTCCCGGCAGCGGGAAGTGTTGCGCCTGGCCCTTCACGGGAATGCGCCGGAAACCACCATGCGCGACCTTGCCGACGTTATCAGGGACAGGTTTTTGTCTGATCCTGGAATCACCCAGGTGTCGTTGGAAGGCGTCAGGGAACGGGAGATCCTGGTGGAAATTTCCACCAATACCCTGCGGCGTTACGGCATGACCCTGTCTGATGTGGCCGATGCCGTCTCCACGGCTTCGGTGGAGCTGGGCGGCGGGGCCATCAAATCCGGGGGCGGTGATATCCTGCTGCGCATTAAATCCCGCAAAGACTATGCCCGGCAATATGAAAAATTGCCCATCCTCACCCGGGAGAACGGGTCCCAGCTGTTGTTATCGGATATTGCCACGGTAAGCGAAGGGTTTGAGGATTCGGATACCTGGGCCTCATTTAATGGTAAACGGGCTGTGACCATTGCTGTTTACCGGGTGGGAAAACAGACCCCCACGCAGGTGGCTGAGGCCGCCAAAAAGATGCTTAAAATAATTAATGCGGACCTGCCCCAGGGGGTTCAATTAAGCATTGTCAGAAATATGTCCAAAATTTTTGACCAACGGGCGAATCTTTTATTGCGCAACGCATATATGGGGCTTGGTCTGGTGTTCTTGTGTCTGGCCCTGTTCCTTGAAATCCGTCTGGCCTTCTGGGTCAGCCTGGGTATTCCCATTTCATTTTTAGGGTCTTTTATTTTTTTGTCCCCCGCCAGTTTTACCATCAATATGGTAAGCATGTTTGCCTTTATCGTTACGTTGGGCATTGTGGTGGACGATGCCGTGGTGGTAGGAGAAAATATTTATTATTGCCGCCGCCAGGGCATGGGCGCTCTGGAGGCCTCCATCCAGGGCGCAAAAAGCATTGCCGTTCCTGTGGTTTTTTCGGTGATCACCAATATGGTCACGTTTATGCCCATTATGTTCATCCCGGGCATTATGGGGAAAATATTTAAAACCATGCCCCTGGTGGTGGTGGCCGTATTTGGTGTCTCCTTAATCGAAAGTCTGTTTATCCTGCCGGCCCATTTAAGCCATGGCAGCCGTCCCTTGTTTTTTCCATTGAATCATCTTGAAACGTGGCAGGCAAGATTTTCTGAAAAATTTGAAACCATTGTCAAATCCGGGTATGGCAGGGTGCTGTCTGTCGTGCTTTCCTGGCGGTATACGATCTTTGCCCTGGGGCTTGCCCTGCTGCTGATCACCTTCGGATATGTGAGGTCCGGGAATATGGGCATGGTCCTGTTTCCCAAGGTGGAATCCGATTACGCCTTTTGCGAGATTTACCTGCCCTATGGCACGCCTGAAAGCAAGGTGCGGCAAGTGGAAAACCACCTGGTGGCATCGGCCCAAGAGACTGTGGATGAAAATGGAAAGCAGGATTTGTCCACAGGGATTTTTTCCCAGGTCAGTGAGAACCGTATCCAGATGAGGATTTATCTGACGGATCCTGAAGTGCGTCCGATCCCGACCGCCGAGGTGACCCGGATCTGGCGGGAAAAAACCGGCGCTCTTTCCGGGGTGGAGACCATCGCCTTTGAAGCCAACCGGGGGGGGCCCGGTTCCGGCAAGGCCCTGACCATTGCCCTGAGCCACCGGGATGCGGATACGCTGAACCGGGCCGGTGAGGACCTTGCCCTGCGTCTGGGCGAGTACCCCATGGTTTCGGACATTGATGACGGATCTGCCCAGGGAAAACGGCAGTTTGATATCATCCTGACCCCGGCCGGCCACCGCATGGGGCTGACCCCGAAAAGCATTGCCGGCAAAATTCGAAATGCGTACCAGGGCATTGAAGCGGTGAAAAACCAGCGGGGAAGAAATGAGGTCACGGTAAGGGTGCGGCTGGCCGGAGACGAACGCATTTCCGAAACCGCATTTGAAAATTATGTAATCAATGCCCCAAACGGGGAGATTATGCTCAGGGATGCCGTTAAAACCATCAAGGGGCGGGCCTATACCGAAATCAGCCGGAGCAACGGGCGGCGGGAAATTCAGGTTTCAGCCAATGTGACCCCCCAGTCAATGTCCGAGAATATTATCCGGGATATGAAGCAGGAAATTTTGCCGTCACTCGTGAAAGGGTATCCGGGCCTGTCATACGAATTCAAGGGCAAACAGGCAGATATCAAGGAGAGTGTCGGCGCCTTGGTCAAAGGCCTGGGCCTGGCATTATTCTGTGTATTTGCGCTGCTGGCCGTTCCGTTTAAAAGTTATTTTCAGCCGTTGATCATCATGCTCTGCATTCCCTTTGGCATTATCGGGGCTGTGGCCGGCCATATTATCATGGGGTATTCCCTTTCCGTTATGAGTTTGTTCGGCATTGTGGCCATGTCAGGTGTGGTGGTCAATGACTCTTTGGTGCTTATTGATTTTGCCAACCGGCTGGTGCGCGGGGGGATGCCTGTGGTGGACGCGGTCAGGGCCGCCGGCATACAGCGGTTCCGGCCCATTCTGTTGACAACCTTAACCACATGTGGCGGTCTGGCGCCGATTATCACGGAAACGTCCCGCCAGGCAAAGTTTCTGATTCCCATGGCCATTTCCCTTGGATTCGGCATTTTGTTTGCCACGTTAATTACCCTGGGGCTTGTGCCTTGTCTTTACCTGATACTGGAGGATATCAAAGACTTTTTTAAATCTGGTTGAACTGAAAAACCAGCAGATCGCTGCCCCATTTCACTGGGGAGAATGGTTTACTTTTTCCATAATCTTTCCTGCAAAACGCAACATCAGAACATAAATCACTTAAAGCGTGGTAATTCCCATCCTTTCCGGACACTTAGTGAACGGATTGTAAAGATAACACCTGCGGTTATTAGCGCATTAAAAGGCTCAGGTACATTCAGGAATAGAAAAAGCATAAAGAGAATACCTCCAGCCAAACACGCTGTCGCATATATTTCTTTATGAAAAATCAGAGGAATTTCATTACAAAGCACATCACGGATAATTCCACCCATAACAGCTGTCAAAATACCCATCATAACCGCAAGGGGCGGATGAATACCGGCATGTACGCCTTTTTGAATACCAATAATAGTAAACACACTGATTCCGATCGTATCGAAAAAAAAAGAGCCTTGGGAAACTGTAATATTGTTTTGGTAAATAAAAACGTAAGCGAAACAGAAACGATAATAATGTAAAAATAAGCAGGGTTTTGAAGCCATGAAACAGGCGTGTTACCAATCATCATATCACGCGTAGTCCCCCCACCGATAGCCGTGACAAACCCCAGAAACAAAGCACCAAATAAATCAAGTTTTTTTTCAGCAGCAGCGAGTCCTCCCGAAACTGCAAAAGCAAATGTTCCTAAATAATCAAATAATATGATTAATACGTCTGTCATGTTTAAACATTAGACATTATACCGATTTTGGCTAAGTACCTGATCTTATTAGATTCTTAAAAATGAGTTTCCAGATGAAATCAATGGGTTATGAAAAATCGGTATAATGTCTATTTAATAACGGGCGCATTCCCATTTTCCCGGTTAGCGTAGGCAGATTATCCGGAAATACTGAAAATATAGTGTTTGTTTAATAATGCATATAAAAACAATTAGTTGTATCCGGAAAGAGACCCTGCAATCCCATTT
>NZ_JACADJ010000090.1 GCF_013389365.1 Desulfobacter latus | reverse complement strand
ATGCTCGTAGTGCATCCGACAGGTTAGAACTGAGCTATACGCTTCGAGAGATAAGTGGTTCGCCGCTGACAGTCAATCAACCTGTTTAAGATCAATCTCTATATTTCTCTATGGAGTTGGTAACTATAGTTCAGGGGCTGCGCCTGCTGAGCAGGCAGAAGATCATACGCCTGCAGCAGTACAAGATAATAAGCAAACGGATTAATTGCCCCGAAAAGCACCCCGCGCGCCCAGTCCCCGGCGCTTGCCTGAACAAGCAATGCCGTTTTTTGCTGCAGGATCAGAATAATGGCCAGAACAATTGGAGGTGGGTTTATAGCATAGCCTCGGCAGTGTGGCAACATGGTAATTAGCGGCCTCAGCAAAACCCCGATTTAGAATTGCCGGCACCGAAAAGACGCGGCTTGAAAAAAAGATAAGATTCTGGTACTTCCCTTTTTTTGCATTACACCAAATTTATTAGGAATATTAAGTCAACTACCCCTCGGCTGAAGACCGAGGGGCTTGAAAAAGCCCCAAAGTTGACCAGTCTAAGTGCTTCGAGCACTACGTTAGATCGGAAATAGGTACCCTGGGGTGCTCGCCGGCTCCAGGTTCTACGGTAAGTGGTTAAACAGGTTTAAGGGGTTAAGTCGGTGCTGCTTGCGCCAAACCCGATCATAACATTGACGAGGCAAACATTACCTTGGAAACAAGAGGATTTTAAAATTGAGCGTATTTGTTCTGGACACAAACAAAAAGCCACAGAATCCGGTACATCCGGCAAAGGCAAGATTGCTTTTAACAGAAGGGAAAGCCGCAGTTTTCAGACAGTTCCCCTTCACGATCATTTTGAAAGAGAACGTCTTGGACGTGGCATCAAACCCATTGCGGATCAAGATTGATCCGGGCAGTAGAGAGACCGGAATTGCCGTGATTAACGACGATTCCGGAGAGATTATTTTTGCCATGGAACTGAGACATCGAGGCCAACAGATCAAAAATAATCTGGAATCAAGACGAGCCGTCAGAAGATCCCGGAGAAACCGGAAAACGCGATACCGGAAGCCGCGCTTTGATAACCGGACCAGGGCGGAAGGATGGCTGCCCCCTTCATTAAAAAGCCGGGTTCACAATATCGAAACCTGGGTCAAGCGGTTGTGCCGGTTTTGCAATATTCAGGCAATTTCAATGGAGTTGGTTCGGTTTGACATGCAGAAAATACAGAATCCCGAAATATCCGGTGTCGCGTATCAACAGGGGGAACTCATGGGTTATGAGCTACGGGAATACCTTCTGGAAAAATGGGACAGAACGTGTGCCTACTGCGGAAAAACAGATATCCCGTTGGAGATTGAACATATCGTGCCGAAATCGAAAGGCGGTTCAAACAGAGTCAGCAATCTGACACTGGCCTGTACGGTGTGCAACAGGAAGAAGGGGAACAAAGCACTCGAACAGTTCCTTTCAAGGAAACCGCGACTGTTGAAACGAATTCAAAAGCAATCCAAAGTGCCGCTCAAGGATGCGGGCGCCGTCAATGCGACCCGATGGGACTTGTTCCGTACCTTGAAAAAAACCGGACTGCCGGTTAAAACCGGCTCCGGCGGTCTGACAAAATTCAACCGGACGACCAGGGGACTTCACAAAACGCATTGGCTCGATGCCGCCTGTGTAGGCAAAAGCACACCTGAAAAGATGTTTCAGATCGACAAAACCGTGTTGATTGTAAAGGCAGACGGTCATGGTTCAAGGCAGATGTGCAGGGTAAACAAGTTCGGATTCCCCCGGACAACAGCAAAGTCAACTGAGAAAAAAGTCAAAGGCTTTCAGACGGGCGACATCGTCAAGGCGGTTGTCACTTCCGGCAAAAAGGTTGGAACGTACATCGGGCGTGTCGCTGTCAGAAAAAGCGGATCATTTAACATTAAAACAGTGGACAAAACAGTACAGGGCATTAGCTGGAAATACTGCAGGCTGCTTCACGCATCTGACGGTTATTCCTACAATACGACGTGCTAAGGTCCGGTACCTGGACTACTAAATTATTATAAGGAGGGCGGCAATTCCTCCCCTGAGCTAAAGACTCAGGGGTTTCCTTGCCGCATTTTATGAAAAACGCAGACTTTTTAACAGGCATTACCACCTCGGGTACGCCTCACCTTGGCAACTATGTCGGCGCTATTCGACCGGCTGTTGAATCCAGCAAAAATCCGGACCTGACCTCTTATTATTTTCTGGCAGATTACCACTCCCTGATAAAAAATCATGACCCGGAAAAACGAAAAACATCCACCCTTGAAATTGCTGCCGCCTGGATTGCCCTGGGGTTGGATTACAATAATTGTGTATTTTACCGGCAGTCTGATATTCCCGAAATTCCGGAACTTACCTGGATTTTAACCTGCTTGACCGCCAAGGGGCTGATGAACCGCGCCCATGCATACAAGGCGGCAGTCCAGGAAAACGAAGAACAACAGAGAAAAGATCCGGATCAGGGCATTACCATGGGCCTTTTTTCCTATCCCATTCTCATGGCAGCCGACATTCTCATGTTCAATGCCGCCAAGGTGCCCGTGGGCAAGGATCAGATTCAGCACCTTGAAATGACAAGGGATATTGCCGCAAAATTCAATCATACCTACAACACGTTATTTGTGTTGCCCGAGGTGGTTGTGGATGACACGGCTGCCGTACTCTGTGGCCTTGACGGGCGCAAAATGAGCAAAAGCTACAACAACTTTATTCCACTGTTTGATACGGAAAAACGGCTGCGCAAAATGATCATGAAGATCCAGACCAATTCCCTGGGCCCCGATGAACCCAAAGATCCGGATACCTGCACGTTGTTTTCAATTTACCGGGCCTTTGCCACACCGGAACAGACAAAAGACCTGGCACGACGCTACCGGGAAGGCATTGCCTGGGGCGCCATGAAACAGGAATTATTTGAATACATTAATGATATTTTAAAAGAACCCAGACAGCGATATGAAGCACTGATGGCCAACCCCAAAGATATTGAAGATATTCTGAAAAAAGGGGCGCTTCGGGCCAGGGAATATTCGGTACCTTTCCTGGATAAAGTCAGAAAGAGCGTTGGGATTCAGTCACTGTCTTAATCCCTTCACTTCTTTTTCGGTGAGATACCGCCATTTGCCGGGGGGCAGACTGCCAAGGCGGATATTGGCCATGCGGATCCGTTTGAGCATGGTCACCTGATTGCCGGTTTTGCCCACCATTTTCCGGATCTGGCGGTTTAACCCCTGCTTTAAAACAATTTTAAATCCATTTTCAGAAACCCTGTGGACCCTGGCCCGCCGGGTTTTTTTTCCGTCTATCACCATGCCCTGGGCCATGGTCGTCAGATCCCGGTCGCTGACAGGCCGGGTCGTAAACACCAGATACTCTTTTTCATGATCATGGGAGGGATGGGATAACCGGTTATGCAGGTCACCGTCATCGGTGAGCAAAACAAGCCCCACGGAATCCTTATCCAACCGCCCCACGGGATAGACTCTTTTTTTTACCGGCACAAGGTCCAGGATAATTTTTGCATTTTTCTGGGCGCAGGTTGTGACCACCCCTTTGGGTTTGTTGACGGCAAGATAGGTATATTCGCGGGTTTTATCCGATGTATAGGGAACCGGCTTGCCGTCAAGACAGACCTTATCCGTTGCCGGATCAGCCCGGGTGCCAAGCGCGTCTACAACCATGCCATTCACTGACACCCGGCCCTCAAGGATAAGGGTCTCGGCCTTTCTGCGCGAACAAAGCCCGCTATGGGCTAAAATTTTCTGCAGCCGGATACCGGGCACGGCTTCAGGATCTGTAGTCGGTATTAATTTTGACATAGTTTTCACTAAAGTCACAGAACAGGAACTGATCCCGGCCCTCTCCAAGATTGAGATCCAGAACAATGGTGATTTCATTGTGCTTCATAATGTCCGCCGCTTTTTCTTCCGCCGCCTTACCCTGCCACTGCCCGCTTTGAACCAGCAGGACATCGTCAAAATACAAGTCCATCTTATCCTGGTCCACGCTAGCTCCGGATCGTCCTGCGGCCGCCGTGATCCGGCCCCAATTGGGGTCCTGGCCGTAAATGGCGGTTTTAACAAGCGGGGAGTGGGCAATGGCCTCGGCTGTTTTAAATGCATCCTCAGCGGTCAGAGCGCCTTTGACCGTGATGGTGGCAACCTTTGTGGCACCCTCCCCGTCTTTGACAATCTTTTTAGCAAGCTCATAGCAGACCTCATCTAAAGCCGCCTGGAATACCCCAAGGGCGTCATCATTGTCGATCACGGCCTGCCCTGCCCCGTTGGCCATACATACAAGGGTATCATTGGTACTGGTATCCCCGTCTACGCTAATCCGGTTAAAGGAACGGGACGCGGCATGGGTCAGTGCCTGTTTAAGCAGATCGCTTGAAATATCAGCATCCGTAAATATGTAGGCAAGCATGGTGGCCATATCCGGCCGAATCATACCGGATCCTTTGGCAACGCCCATAATGGTGAAGCTTTTTTCATCCTCGGCGGTATTGATTGTTCCCTTGCGGGACACCATTTTCGTGCAGGTATCCGTGGTGAGAATCGCGCCGGCAAAATCCACAATTGTACAAACGTCAAGACTTTTCACAGCTTCTGGAATTTTTGCTTCAATTTTATCCACAGGCAAAGGCGCACCGATCACCCCGGTGGAAGAGACCAATACATGTTCAGGGTTAATGTTAAGGGCGTTGGCCACAAGTTCAACGCATTGTTCTGCATGGGCGATTCCCTGTGCACCGGTAAAACAGTTGGCATTGCCTGAGTTGACCAGTATTGCCTGAAGCATGCCCTTTTCCATGGTTTTTCTGCCAAGCATAACAGGGGCTGCAACCACCTGATTTTGTGTAAACAATGCTGCCGCACAAGCAGGTTCTTCCGAATAGATCAGGCCAAGATCCAAGGATCTGTTTTTTTTAATTCCGGCACAGATTCCGGCAAATTTAAAGCCTTTCATTTTATTTTCCCTTTCTTTCTTAAGTCCATCTCAAAAAATTGATCGTAAAGTATAGTGAGGTTTCAGCCCCTTTGTAAACATAAGTAATAAAAAAATTAGAAAACGGTTAAAAATCATTTGACAAGAAAAAAATAACTGAGTATACACTCAAACAAAATGAGTAGTCACTCAATATTTAGAGGTGTTATGTCCAAAAAAGATGCCATACTACAGGCTGCTACGGTGCTGTTTTCCAAAAACGGATTCAAAGAGACCTCCACCGCTGATCTGGCAAAATTGATCAATGTGGCTGAAGGAACTATTTTTTATCACTTCAAGACCAAAGAAAAGTTGTTTTTAGCGGTTCTTGAAAAGACCAAAGAAATGATTCTGGAGGAATTTGATACGTATATGGGAAATCAGCATTTTGACAGCGGCATGGGCATGATTGAACGTGCGGTATCCTTCCATTTATACCTGGCCGGCACGCTGGAGAATCAATTTCTTCTTTTGCACAGGTACTATCCCTACCACATGGCAGAGGCAGTACCTGAATGCCGTAATTATCTGGAAGCCATTTACGACTGTCTTGTTTCCATCTATGAAGACGGTATCGAAATGGGGATAAAGGACGGTTCCATTGATCCGTTGCCTAGCCGCAAAACCGCCTTGATTATCTTTTCCATGGTGGACGGGGTGGTCCGGTTTAAAACGTACAATCTGTATAATGCCAATGCACTGTTCAATGAGCTTGTAACTGCCTGCAGACGTATGCTAAAGACTTAAGACAATTAATTTAGAAAGGTGTTCGACATGTTAACCAAAATACTGCCGTTCATAGAGTGGTTCAAAGATTACTCCCTGGCCAAATTCAAAATTGATTTTGTGGCCGGACTCACTGTGGCCCTGGTGCTTATTCCCCAGTCCATGGCCTATGCCCAGTTGGCAGGTCTGCCGGCCTACTACGGCCTTTATGCCGCTTTTTTGCCCCCCATGATCGCTTCATTGTTCGGGTCCAGCCGCCAGCTGGCAACCGGTCCTGTCGCCGTGGTCTCTTTAATGACCGCAGCAAGTCTTGAACCGTTGGCATCCGCCGGAAGTGAAGCCTTTATTGCCTATGCAATTGTCCTGGCGCTTACTGTTGGTATTTTCCAGCTGCTGCTTGGCATTCTTCGCCTGGGCCTTATTGTTAACTTTCTGTCCCATCCTGTTGTGAACGGTTTTACCAATGCTGCGGCAATTATCATCGGTACCTCCCAGCTGTCTAAACTGTTCGGCGTATATGTGGACAAGGCGCCTCACCATTATGAAACCATTATACGGGTGATTGAAAGTGCCTTTCACTACACCCATCTGCCCACCCTTGGCATGGGGATTTTATCCATCGCCATCATGGTGGGGTTAAAGCGGCTGAATCCAAGACTTCCTTTTGTACTTGCTGCGGTTGCCGTCACCACGATCATTTCCTGGGCCACCGGCTTCCAGCATAATGAAATGGTGACAATTACCCAAATCATGGATAAAAATGTCCAACAGGATATCCAGTCATTCAATCTCACGGTTCAATCCATCAAAGATTTAAGTGTTGAGCGTACACAACTTACATCCAAGATAGAAAGCAGTCATGATGCCTCCACAATTGAAAAACTGGATTTACAATACCAGTCCACAGTTATCACAGCGAGAATAGATGCAGCCAAAGCCAAGGCGTCCGACATTCGTACCCGGCTTCGGGAGATGCACTTCAGTGCTGTTGAGGACAGGGGTAAAGGCATTATATTCTATGCAAAAGACAGCCCGGAGATGCCGGATGCCGGAGCGGATAACAGAGTATATCGTATCCGGATAGGTAATAAAGCCGTTGATACACAGGCCATAAAGCTGTCCGGCGGCGGTGCCGTGGTCGGTGACATCCCCAAAGGGCTTCCCAAATTAGGTGTGCCCGCTATTAACGTTTCCGTATTCCTGAAGCTTTTACCCTATGCCATTATCATCTCTTTGCTCGGTTTCATGGAAGCCATTGCCATTGCCAAGGCCATGGCGGCCAAAACCGGACAGCGGCTTGATCCCAACCAGGAGCTTATCGGCCAGGGTCTTTCCAATATCCTGGGCTCTATCGGCAAAAGTTATCCGGTATCCGGTTCTTTTTCCAGAAGTGCCGTCAATCTCCAGGCCGGTGCTGTTTCCGGTCTCTCCAGTGTTATAACCAGCCTTATGGTCATCATCACCCTGTTGTTTTTTACACCGTTGCTTTATCACCTGCCCCAGGCAGTCCTGGCTTCGGTTATCATGATGGCGGTTATCGGGCTTGTGAACGTTTCCGGTTTTATTCATGCCTGGGAAGCACAGTGGTATGACGGCCTGATTTCCGTAATTACCTTTGTTGTCACCCTGGCTGTGGCACCTCATCTGGAAAGTGGTATCTACATTGGTGTCGGCCTGTCTTTGGCTGTATTCCTGTATAAAAGCATGCGCCCCAAAATCAGCATCCTTTCAAGGGGCGAAGATCAGGCACTCAAAGATTCGTGTGTACATGAACTTGCCACTTGTGCTCACATACAAATGATCCGTTTTGAAGGTCCGCTGTTTTTTGCCAATGCCAGCTACCTTGAAGATGAAATAAACGACCGTATCCAGGAGGCATCGGATCTAAAACACTTTATTATCGCCTGCAACGGTATCAACGATATAGATGCCTCGGGCCAGGAAGCGCTGGCCCTGATTATTCAGCGGCTGAGAAGTGCCGGATACGGCGTATCGTTCAGCGGGATCAATGATGCGGTTTACCGGGTACTTGCACGTACGCATTTGCTTGAAGAGATCGGGGAGCAAAACATTTACCCCACCATGGAAAAAGCACTGGCAATTGTTCATAAACAAACCCATGACAATACCAAAGAAAATGAGTGTCCATTACTCGTAAGCTGCCTGGAACCCCAAACGACTAAATAACAGCCATGGCGCAACACCCGAGGCTTAAGTAAGCCACAACGAAACATGAAACTCGATCATTGAGTGAAAGAACATTAACAACCTATTGGAGTTTTCATATAAAAAGGAGAAATCCCATGTCTATACTGACATTTTTCAGCGGTTCATATTGCGGCAAAGCGTCAATCATTTCAGATGTTATTGATCAAAGCGGATTTAAATTGCTGTCAGACAATGACCTGCTCGCCTCGGCCGCCCGGTTGTCCGGAATGTCCGAAAATAAAATTGCCCGCTCGTTTCTTGAAAAAACATCGGTGTTCAATAAGTTCACCCATGAAAAAGAGCGCGCCATTGCGTATCTGCGTCTGGCCATGGCAGAGCTGATGTCCCAGGATAATTGCGTGATTGATGGATTTACAAGTCTTTTGATCCCTGCCTCCATAAGCCATGTATTAAGAATCTGCCTGATTGCAGACAAGGCATTTCGAATTGAACAGGCCATGCAAGCGCAAAACTTAAGTGAAAAAGATGCCGTCAATCTGATATCAAAGAATGACGAATCGTGCAGTGCATGGTCTAATACGCTTCACAAGATTGCCGATCCCTGGGATGCTTCCCTTTACGACATCCTTCTGCCCACGGACAAAATGACCAAAGATGAAGCGGTATCCCTGATTCTTGAAAATTTAAAAAATGAAGTGATTCAGTCCACCAAGGCGTCCAGGAAGGCTGCCGATGATTTTGCCCTGGCAGCACGGGTGGGGGTGGCATTGTCTAAAGAAGGCCATAACGTAGAGGTCAGCGCCCGGGACGGGTTGGTCACGTTGACAATCAATACCAAAGTGCTTCTTCTAGGAAAACTTGAAGAGGAGCTTAAAAATATTGCCCAACAGGTTGAAGGGGTCTCTTCGGTTGAAACCCGTATCGGCAAGGGGTTTTACCAGGCAGATATCTATCGCAGGTTCGATTTTGAGGTCCCGTCAAAAGTTCTTTTAGTGGATGACGAACGTGAATTTGTACAGACCCTTTCCGAAAGACTGCAGATGCGGGAAATGGGATCCGCCATTGCCTATGACGGTGAATCCGCGTTAAATCTGGTGGAAGCGGATGAACCCGATGTGATGATCCTGGATTTGAAAATGCCGGGGATTGACGGTATTGAAGTGCTTAAAAAGGTCAAGGCATCCAGGCCTGAAATTGAAGTCATCATTCTAACCGGCCATGGGTCAGATGCAGACAGGGAGATCTGCATGAAGCTTGGGGCCTTTGCTTATCTGCAAAAGCCTGTGGATATAGAAGAGTTAAGCCTGAATTTAAAGGCTGCCAATGAGAAAATAAAGCAGAAACAAAAGTAAACGCGATATTATAGAAACAGGATCATTATTATGGCCCAGGAAACTAATAATACAGAAAAAAAGTCACAAGGCACGGGCCCAGGCACCAAACTACTTATAGGGGAATTCCTTAATTATAGACGGATATGGCTACTCTCCTTTGTGCTGACAGCCGCATTTGCCATTATTCCTGTTATTTTTTTTGCCGTCCTGGACTACAATTTGACCCAGCGGTCTCTGGAAAATGATGCTGAGGCCAGGGCTTCCCGCCTGGCCTCTAATACATGGCGCTCACTTGCCTTTTTTTTAGATGAACGCAAAAATGCATTAAATTACGTGGTACAGTCCAATTCCTTTGAGCAGCTTGAGAACACACCGCAACTGACGGAAATTTTAGATTTTCTGCATGAAAGCTTTGGGGGATTTACGGATATCGGCATTATTGACGCCACGGGGGTTCAAAAAGCCTATGCCGGCCCCCATGGCCTTGCAGGCAGGAATTATAAGGATCAGCAATGGTTCAAAGACACCATGACCCATGGAATTTCCGTAAGTGATGTATTTCTGGGGTTCAGAAATGTTCCCCATATTTCCATTGCCCTGCGTCATACCACCCCGGATAATACCTATTTCATTATCCGGGCCACGATTGAGCATCAGCTGCCCAAAATTTTATCCGAAGTCAAGACATCGGGTAACGGGGATGCCTTTTTGATCAATGCACGGGGCGTGCTTCAAACACCGTCCCACTACTTTGGCAATGTGCTTGAAAAAGCAAACATTGCATTACCCCTTGCCACAGAACAAACCCGTACCATGAGGATTACATTAGAAAATCGACAGGATCTGATCGCAGCATTCAGACACATACCCGATACCCCGTTTATTCTGGTGGTGCTTAAATCCCAAAAGGAGATCATGTCCCCCTGGCATCACAGCCAGGTGACATTAATCCAGTATCTGGGTATCAGCATATCCGTCGTTCTTTTATGGATCTGGGCCGTAACCACATATTTTGTCCGACGTCTGCAACTTTTAGACCGCAAACGTTCCAAATATTTTCACATGGCTGAATATGAAAACAAGATGGCTTCCATCGGCCGGCTTGCCGCAGGTGTCGCCCATGAAATCAATAATCCGTTGGCCATTATCAATGAAAAAGCCGGTCTCATAAAAGATATGGCGCATTTCAAGGAAGAACTGAAAAAGGATACCAGACTTCTTGAAACCGTGGATGTTATCCTTGCATCTGTGAAGCGGTGCAGCAGGATTACACGCCAGTTACTCAGTTTCGGTCGCCAGACCCAGACCGCTCCCGTACCCTTAATCCTTAAATCCGTTCTTGATGAAGTGCTGGTGTTTCTGATAAAAGAGGCTCAGTTAAAAAATATTTTTATTGATATAGATGTGCCTGATGATCTGCCTCAGGTCGTTGGCAACCGGGGCAAGCTGCAGCAGGTTCTTTTAAACATCGTAAATAACGCATTTGCCGCCATGCCTAAAGACGGCAGGCTTTCCGTCAGTGCACAAAAAACGGATGACCCATTTGTTCGCCTTGATATAAGAGACAGTGGATGTGGTATTTCTCCTGAAAATCTGAAACATATTTTTGAACCGTTTTTTTCCACAAAGACCAATCAAGGCGGTACCGGGTTAGGACTTTCCATCACCTATGGTCTTGTCCAGGAACTGGGTGGGCGGATTAACGTAGAAAGCAAGGTTAATGAGGGCACTACATTTATTATATATCTGCCCACAACAACACAGAAAGAAGAGTGAACTATGCAGATACTTCTGGTCGATGATGAGAAAGAACTGGTCTCTACCCTGGCAGAACGCCTTGGGTACAGAGGAATTGACGCACACTGGGCAGCCACGCCCAATGACGCCATCTCCATGCTGTCTGATCAAAATTATGACATTGCGGTTTTAGATGTTCAGATGCCGGATATGAACGGCTTTGAACTCAAGGAACAGATGGAGGGCATATGTCCTGAACTCAAATTTATTTTTATGACCGGCCACGGGTCTGAAGAATGCTACTATGAAGGATGTTCCCATACCGGAGAGGCTTTTTATCTTGTTAAACCTGTGGAAATTGACAGCCTGATTGAAAAGCTCAACAAGGTCATGCTTGATGGAGGAAAACGTTGAAACACACGGCTCAGGAAATGATAACGCAATACGGCCCGGCTTATTTCGGCCGGATGGGGGCATCCATATCCCATGATATTAAAAACTGTCTGGCCATCATGAACGAAAATGCAGGACTGATGTCGGATCATCTTATGATGGCACAAAAAGGTACTCCGCTGGATATCGAACGTTTTTCAGAGATTGTCCAACGCATTGAAAAACAGATCGCCCGGGCTGATGGTATCGTGAAATCCCTTAACAATTTTTCCCACAGTATGGACAACCCGGAACAACAGATAGATCTGGATGAAGCGGTGGGGCTTGCGTTTGGTCTTGGCGCCAGGATCATTGCCAATAGAAACATTAATATAAATCATACCCAGGCTGCCGACAAACTTTATGTGAACGGATCACTTTTCTTTTTATTGTTTCTGATCTGGTCAATTTTAGAAAAAATAACGGAAAATCTTGCATCAGGTGCCCTTCTCAATATATCTTCTATAAAAGATGAAAATAAACAGGTCTGTTTAAGTTTTCAATGCGAACAGCCTTTTGCATCGGATTTTGGGCTAGAGGCAAGCGGCCGGACATTGGATCTATTCCAGGCAAAACTGGTATTGGATGATCAGCACAACCGGGCTGACCTGATATTTGGCAATTAAAAAAATTCCCATAAATAACACCTTCTTTAATATCAACTAATTAAAAGGAGACCCCGGCAATGAGTGATGAAAAAGTTTTAATCATAGATGACGAACAGGAGTTTACACAAGCCCTGGCAGAGAGAATGACGACCCGGGGAATGACGGTGAGCACTTCGAGTTCCGCCATTGAAGGTCTTAAAAACGTTGAAGAACATTCCTTTGACGTAGTGGTGCTGGATTTGCAGATGCCGGAAATGGATGGTATCGAAACGTTAAAAGTCTTGAAAAAGAAAAAACCTGAACTTCAGGTCATTCTTTTGACCGGGCATGCCACGGTTGAAAAAGGTATCGAGGCCATGAAATTAGGTGCCATGGACCTGCTTGAAAAACCGGCTGACCTGACGACCCTGACGGAAAAAATCAAAAAAGCCCAGGCTAAAAAGATGATCCTGGTGGAGAAAAAAGCAGAGGAAAGAATCAAGGATATCATGGAGACCCGGGGATGGTAACCCCTAATACTTAGGTGTTTGAGCGGTTTTTTTCAACGGACAAAAAAACGGACAAAAAAAGGGATAAAAGCGTGCGCCATGGCT
Source organism: Desulfobacter latus (assembly GCF_013389365.1). Classification (GTDB taxonomy): domain Bacteria; phylum Desulfobacterota; class Desulfobacteria; order Desulfobacterales; family Desulfobacteraceae; genus Desulfobacter; species Desulfobacter latus. Next base: position 832 of record NZ_JACADJ010000090.1, on the reverse strand, counting down.
TTTATCCCTTTTACCTGAAAAATATAGATTGTCATGTATTTCCTCGCCTCAAACATTTCGATCTGATCAACCGAATTTTACATGCCAGACGCATAATAACAGCTGAGTGATAAACTTTAAAGCTTTTTTTCAAGGAGAGCGCTAAGACAATTGATAGAAGGCTCTTAGATAATTAAAGTATTTTATAAGGTGAAAAAGAACATGGAGATAAAAGCCAAACTACTTGAAATTTTTGAAATCCAGCAGATTACTGATACGTTCAAAAAAAGAGAGTTTGTAGTCGAATATGCAGAAAACCCCAACTACCCTGAATTTATAAAATTTGAGCTTATTCAAGACAAATGCGAACTTCTTGATAAATTCTCCAGCGGTCAAGAGGTTGAAGTTTATTTCAATCTAAAAGGCCGAAAATGGACCAGTCCTCAAGGTGAAATTAAATACTTTAATACACTACAAGCCTGGAGAATTCTGGCAGCAGACGGTGAACAGACAGAACAACCACCGATGAATGAGCCTCCTGATTTCGACGAAACACCATCTTTGGGGGATGATGATATTCCGTTTTAGGCTTGTCACCATATGTAATACTTTAACAGAAAACTGTCCCCCAGGGGACAATTTTAAATACACTGGTAAATTGATACAAACACCATTCCGCCTTATCAAGGGATTGATTTAGTTAACTTTCAAAGAAAAGTTAACAAATTTTGGCATCCTTCATATAAGTTCAAAAGTACTTTACAGTTTTTATCATCAGAATTTTGATCGCAACTATCTTGTCACAGCAAAATACCGTGTTTATTATACTCAAATATGAATTGTGATTATCTCA
>NZ_JACADJ010000089.1 GCF_013389365.1 Desulfobacter latus | reverse complement strand
ATGAAAACCTACTGGACCGATTTATTTCACACTTAGATTTGGACCCTATCTTGATAAAAAATACGCCTCAATACGAGGAACTGATAAACTACGGTGCTATTAGCGCCTAAATTTGTCCGAACCATTGGGAAAGTAAGGATTAAATTGTTCAATATCACAGATAATAAAGTAGACACCATTGAGTTTAATACATTAATTTCCCGTTAACAGCCTGTTTCTATATTTGTGACGGACTTTTGCCGCTGAACTTCTACCTCATGCGGTCAGGGCCTTATGTGGAAGATAGAGGAACTATAGAATGCAACAAGAAAAAACGGCCGGAGTATCGACATCTGTTTTAGCTAGAAAAATAGGGCTTCCCAACACCGAACTCTTTAAAATTTTTCAAGAAAAGGGGTTGATTCATAGAGATGAAAAAAGGCAATGGCGATTGACACCGGATGGTGAAGAAATGGGCGGTGCCTATAGGCAAACCACTGATGGAGATAGCAAGTATATTGTATGGCCGGTCAGTTTTTTGAAACCGAACGGGATGAACCACATTTTAGGCGCGCCGCAAGAAAGCAGTGCTTCATCGTTTGAAATAAATGCAGACGCGGTATCCCGTTATGTGGCAGATCTTAAAAAGGATTCTTTGTCTGACCTGGATCAAACGGATTCAGCACAAGCCATTGATTTGACGGATGAACAGGAACGGATCGTCAATACACCGGTGGAGTATGGAAAAACCATAAAAGTGATTGCTTTTGCCGGCACAGGCAAAACAACCACCACATGCGAATATGCCAAAAAATATCCCCAAACCCGGTTTTTATATCTTGCCTATAATAAATCGGTCCAAGTGGAGGCGGCCGACAAATTTCCGTCCAATGTGACCTGCCGCACGGCCCATTCCCTGGCGTATGGAAAATTCGGGTGGAAATTCAAAAACAAGCTTACAGGAAGCATCAAAGCCTTTGACATGGCCCGGTTGTTTGACCTGGATTCATATTTCGATGGCACCATCATTATCAATATATTGAACAATTACATGAATTCCACAGCCCCTGAAATCGGGATGGAACATTTTCCTAAAAGGTTCGCGGGGCTTGTCAGTAAACAAAAGCGCGGGGAGTTGACCGAGCTGGCCCAAGAATACTGGGAGATGATGACAGACAAGGATGATTCCAACGCCAAAATGCTCCACGACGCTTATTTAAAGCTGTATCAGCTGTCAACTCCACGACTGGATTTTGACTGCATTCTTGTGGATGAGGCCCAGGATCTGAACCCGGTTATATTTGAAATCGTCGATACACAGACATGTGCAAAAATATATATCGGTGACAGCCATCAGCAGATTTATGATTTCCGGGGGGCCATTGACGCCATGGATATTATTGAACCGAACCATGTGTTCTATCTCACCCATAGCTTTCGATTCAATTCATTGATTGGCGACATAGCTACCTGGATTTTGAAGATCTTCAAACACGAAGAAAAGCAGATTATCGGCTTGAAAGAAAGCGTGAACCATACTGATAAAAAAACAATTCTAACAAGAACCAATGCCATGGCATTTAAGGAAGCTGTGGCCTTCATCGACAAAGCATCCCTGGGATTTGTCGGGGGCTCTAGAAAATACCGGTTTTCGGATATTTTAAATGTGTATTGGCTTTATGCCGGAAAGCTGGATAAAATTCAGGATCCGTTTTATAAAAACTTTAATTCCTTTGAAGCTTTTAAAAGATATGTATTAGAGAGCAAAGAAATAGAAAGCACCACAGTTCTGGCTGTCGTGACAGAATTTACCCATGACATTCCAGGCTATCTTGAAGCAATATATCGGGCGGAAGTCCATGAAAATCAAGCTGATGTTGTGTTTTCAACCGCCCATAAATCCAAAGGCCTTGAATGGGACTGCGTAAGGCTTTCAGACGATTTTATGAAACTATGCCGGGTAAAGCGGAATGCTTTGTCCGACAATGAAACGCCTGAAGCGTTCAGTTTGCGCGTAAACAAGGAATTGCCGGAGCAGGCCGAAAAATATTTTGAATTAAATCAACCGTGGCCAGCGGATAAAATCAATGAATTGAATTTGATCTATGTTGCCGCCACCCGGGCCAAGCAGACCCTCATACCAAATTCTGACATTTGGCTTTTCACCCATCTTGTAGAAAAAAATAAAAGTTTATTAAATTGACGACTCCATTATCACTGTGCGCTGACGCCATTTTTTTCAAAATGATGATTGCCTCATGATTATTATCAAGCATTGTGCAGGAATTGTTCAACAATTTTTTTGACCTCCCTGTCAATCCTGGATCTGACTGCACCAACTGTCAACTCACTCTTTTTGACCCGCATGGCATCTGCAACACGATATCCTTCATCCAGGGCGGCTGCGATGAAATGAATGGCCAGTGTCAGTGTGGTATATTCCCCTGTTTTGGGCACCTGGATTTCTGTCAGAAGATAGGGGTGTATTTTTTCCAGGATTTTAACGGGTAACTTGGAGACCATGAGCCTGTCTCTTTGCGCCAGCAGCTCTTCAATCCCCTTAGTTATTGTCCAGAAGTTTTCATCTTCTGTACTTCCGATGGGAAGAAGAAGCCCCTTGATGCAGATTAAATTCATTATCCTTTGGGCTGTTGCAGCTTTGAAATTCAATTGCTCAAGCAGGCCCACCGCTCTTGTGGGGTCATATTCTTTTCTGACCAGGCTATGGAGCTGTTTTTTTACAGGCGCCAGATCCATCTGCGATAGGTCTGCCTTTTCATCTATCTCAATATTCTTTAGATCTGACCACCTGGCTACTAATTTTACAGAGGTGGCCTTGCCTTGTCTTTTAACTGCCACAGCATATCCCACCACCTCGGTATCCATATCCTGGATCGTTTCGGATATCCTTTGAATGGCCGGGGGCAGTTCAAATGCCTGATAGGTATTTATTACGGCATCAAACACAGGATCGCCATATGATCCGAAATGAAGTGGGCCGTTTAATTCCCGCCCACCCTGTTCAAATGATTTTCGGTCTGTGGTCAGGCAGGCCCCTTCCGGGAACTCATCAAGACCCGAAAATTCAAGGATGGTGTTGGCGGTTTCTTTAATCATCCGGCAGCCGATGCGTTTCAGGAAATCGGCTTCTGTAAATGCCTGCCAAATATTATCAAGGGTGATGGGTACGCTGTTTTTCTCCCGGGTCTGGGTGAGGCGCAGATAGATCTCATATAATTCCCGGGCCGGAATCTCCATGCTCTGCCGACGGTTGTTTTGTTCTTTGATTCTCTCTTTTGCCGAGGCTTCCAATTCCTGGGGCGTTATATCCCCAGCGGCAAGATCATTGAATTCTTCCACACTGACCGGCAGCATGGAAACCTGCTGGGTGCCGACAATATCACCGGCCTGGACCAAACGTTTAAGCAAGCGGTCATAAACGATCTGCTCCGCGGAATCAACATAGCAAAGGTTCAGGACGTATATGTCATCATGTTTCTGGCCGATCCGGTCAATACGGCCGATACGCTGCTCCACTTTCATGGGATTCCAGGGCAGGTCATAGTTAATAATGAGATCTGCGGTTTGAAGGTTCAAACCTTCGGCGGCGGCATCCGTACAGACCAGCACATCAATTGATTCACCCATGAACCGGTGTTTGATCTCTTCCCGGTCAACCGTATTCATCTGTCTGGTATCCGGGTCCACATATTGCCCCCCTTTACCGGAGTATGTTCCGATGCGCATACCGGGATCAATGGCCCTGAGCCGTGTGACAATATCGGACAGGGTATCGTAAAACCGGGTGAAAATGACCAATTGCTGAATCCGGTTGCCTGAAAATTTGCGCCTATCAAGAACATTGAGCAATGCCTGAAATTTTGACGGCGGGGCGGACAGGTCGCGCAGGGTGCCGAGCATGTCCGTCAGTTTCGACAATTCCCATGTCAAGTCCGCCGGGGTTCTGTCTTTTAAAAACAATTCTTGAATATTTTTGTCGGATTCATCATTGCTGTCAATACAGGACTCAATATCACTCGGAATATTCTGATCCTCCGCCTGTGGCGCCATATGGCTCAAGGTGGCTGTTACCTTTTCTCTCCTGCGCTTGAGTGTTTCTTTGATTGCAAACAGGCTGGAGGCCAGCCGCAGTCTCAGAAAGCTTAATAAAAAACCCAGGCTGGGCCGCGCTTTATTCCCCTGTTTATTGGAGGCCAGCCTGCTGACCAGTTCCCGGCAATACACGTCAAGCTCATCATAGGCTGTTTTTTCAAGATCATTGAGTACAATTTTAGGTACGGGCAGGATGTGCCGTTTGGCCAGGTTGGCCCCCAGCTGCCCCTTTTCCCGGTAAATTTCCAGCAGGGGACGGGTGTGGCGGAGCATGACCCTGGACAGGGGGGCCGCAGAAAAAATGAGCCGCTGTATCCGTTTTCTGTCCAGTCCCCTGGGAATACGGTTGCGCTCCAGCCATTGGCGGGTCGTACTTTTTATCCGGCCGTCAATAACGGCGTTATCCAAGTATCCTTTATAAAAGGGATCATGGTGATCCAGCGCCGTAATGGCATGCTTTAAGAAATCCCACAGATCGTTGGGCGTTTCTTCTCCCCTGACAATGGCCCCGAGCATGTCATAATAGGTCCAGGTCAGTGAGGGATCTTCCTGAAATTGTCCCACCCTGAGGGTAAGATGAATGAGATCAAAGACCTCTATCCAGTCAATCTGCATGGGGGTTGCTGTGGCCAGCAGCAATGATTTTGACTTCTGCCTTAAATGGGTCCTGATGGTTTCATACAGATTGCCGAATCTGCCCTGAACCCGGTGCCCGTTTCCGGCATTTTTCCGTCTGGCGTAATGGGCTTCATCCACAAAGGTGATATCAAAAGGCTTGGCCGCCTTGATTTCATGCCGGCGTTCTGCCCGTGAAATCAATCCGGTGGAGACAATGGAGAGATCCGGATCAAACAGGCTGTTTAATGGGGTGCTTTTTTCCGTGGGATAAATGACTTCCTGCCGGGCATAAGGCCCTGACAAAGATCTGGAAAACGGCAAAAGAAATTTGGACGCCATTTCCCGCTGCCACTGCTGGGTCAAACCGGCCGGCGGGGTGATCAGAATCCGTTTGGCAATACCTGACAGGTACAGGGATCTGAAGACCAGGCCCGCCTCAATGGTTTTGCCCAGCCCGACCTCATCGCAGAGCAGGTAGCTGTACGGCCAGGTCTCTATGATACGCCGGGCAACCACATCCTGGTGGGGCCAGGCCTTTACCGGCGCGGTTTCCATCCCCACATACCGCCCCCGGGGAAGCTTTGGCCCGTCTTTGATGAGCCTGAACCGAAGCAGTTCCAGCGCCGTTGGACGGGGCACCGCCGCGGTCAGGTCCATGGACTCGGGCATATCCACCCGGGTGCCGTCTATTTCAGTTAGCGTGCCGGCCGATGCCGCAATGGTGATCATTTTATCTTTAACGGCCTGGGGCAGGGTCATCACACGCAGATACGCGGACATGTCATTCCAGATATTTTCAAAATCCGCCTGGGCCTCATCCACCCTGCGCCTGTCTGTTTTGCCCCACCAATCTGCGTGAACGTCAATATTTTCCGCATTGGACAACAATGCGGTTCTGGATTCGTTCAATGAGCCGGAAATATAGATGCGATCTCCCTTTTGATCGGTGAATACCGCCCATTTTTCATGGACATACCCATCTTCGGAAGATGAAAAGGGCAGGGCCTTGCCCGTATTTTTGTGAACCCGGAATGCCACCCGGATGTCAAGATACCCCTTGGCAACCATCCATGATAGAAGCGCCACGCCCCGGGTGACCGCTTTTGGCCAGCTCTCCTGCCGGTCCAGTTCGCTGTTGAGGGCCTCAGCCATGCGTTGGCTATCTCCCTTTAAGATGGCTTCCACATCATCTTCTTTCAGATCCGATCCCACCACCAGGCGGATTTTTCCACCCGAGTTTACCAGGGCGGAAAATCCCTGGGATGCCACGGCCAGGGAGGAGGAACTGAAATATCCGGCCACCCGTTTGTAATCCACGCTGGATGTCAGTACCGGTATATAAAAATCATGGAGAATATTGACGGCTCTCCGGCCGGGCGTGGCGGAGGATGTTTTATAGGAGATCCGCCATTCCCTGTCTTTGAAATTGGCGGGTTTTGGCGCAGCAGGCATCTATATCCTCTTATTTTAATCCGAATAGAATGGTATTGCCTTCTTTGCGCAGATTCTCATCCCCGGTTTCTGCGGTCCACACGGACAACAGGTGCATCAGGATGTCTTCTTTGCCTTCTGCATGCCGGGTCATGTAGGCCCTGACAAGGGGAATATCCCCTTGGCGATACTGGACAATCAGTCCGTGAAGCAGGTCCCATTCGGTCTGTGGATGTTCAAGGCGTTTGGGGTTCCGTTCTTCCGGAAGTGCCAGCCTCAGCTTAGAACCTTTCCGGAGCAAAGGCGCATGAAACCCCAGGTCTTCGGCTTTGGCGGCCTGGTTGCTCCGCCGGGTGGTTGACTGGGTGTTGATGCCGATGAACCGGTCGTCAACGGTATATCCCCCGGTCTTGGCTTCCAGTTTGATATTCAGTGACCGGGACAAGTTCAACGCCTCATCATAGGGCAGATCCCCAAGGCCGTAGATGCCGTACAGGGTCAAGGCCATGGCCGCCTCCGGTGCCATGTCGTTGATGGAAAGCTTGCCGCCAGTGATCCGGGAGATCTGGTTTTCCGCCACCACCCGGCTGGCCTCGTTCATGGCCCGGATGGGACCGACGGGCTCGTCGCCGTCAAGAACCGGCCATTGTTCGGACAACACACTTAAGGCTTTGCCGTAGCAGGCAACCATTTCGTCCACTGGGTTGAGTTTCAGGGTTTCAAAATCCTTTAATCCCTGTTTGACGGATGTACGGATTTTTTGTTGAACGCCTGTGCCGCCAAAACCTGTCCAGGTGGCGGGTTCATCAGATGTTGTTTGTCTTTTTCTACAGGCAAGGAAAATGGAGCTGGAAGCGGATGCGTTATTCATAATGTTTTGTGAGTTCGCAAACTCAGAATCAACAGGAAATGCCGCACTGATAATCCAACCATGCTCGATCAATGATCGCGTCAGCGTTTCCCAGGCATCCTGGCTTTTATGGGTAAACATCATCGTCATTATGCCGGAGTCTTTCAGGACTCTCCGGCATTCTGCAAAAATTTCCCCCATCATTTTTTCATAGGTGTCTTTTGCAGGTTTGGTTCCGCCATCCCGATCCGGATTGGCCACTGCTTCATCTGTTTTATTGGTTAATCGTCTTGAAAAATACTCGGGATACAAGTTTTTCAAACTTCTTTTTTGCCAGACATAATAAAAATCAGATAATTCAGCATATTGGACGTTGTTGTAATATGGCGGGTCCATACAGACCAGATCCACAGAAGATGGCTTAATTTTGCTTAAGTTCGCAGCGGACCCGTTGGTGATGGTAACAGGATGCTTTTTCTTGCCGGTAAGCTCTGCGATACCCTTGTATGCATCTAATACTTGTGATAAACCCCAAGCCGCCCCGGAGCGGGGTCCTGTGAATATCATTTCGCCGAAGGTCCACTTCAGTGAAAAGTCATGTCGTCCAAACGTTCCTGATACCTGGCCTCGTTGCGCGATCCATCTTGTTTGGCGGCTGTTGTAATCGACGCCTTTATCAATGGCAAACTGAAGATAGGTGATGATCGCCTTGCCCTTTTTTTCCCCTTCCTGTTCAAGAATCCGGGGTTGCAAACGATTCAATTCTTCCATAAGCGTCAGATGCCCCAGCAATTGTCGAGGGGTAAACATGTCACACCAACGAGGCATACCATATATTTTGGGACGCATATCATTCCCTTGGGGAAACTTTTCTGTGGGAATTAATCCCAAATCATCCCAATGGTCCCAGTTTTTGTCCAGCTCTTTTTCAGCTTGATCCAGGGCATTGAGGTCATTTGAATTGGGCGGCCGGAAATAGCGGATTTTTTCCGTTTTAACCTCTCCCTTTCTGGCGCCGGACTTATAGCGTTGGATCTGCCCCTGCTTGTCCAGTTTGGGCTGAAACCGGACACCAACCACACAATACAGCCGGTCTTTCCATGTTCCGTTTTCCGACTCGCCCCGGGCCTGGGCTTTGATTTCATCCGGAGTGATGGCTTGTTTGCAATGAATGCAAAGACCGACGCCCCGCTTGACTGTGGCAAATTCGGCATCTTCTCCATGTGGTCCCTTTCCTTTTTCGGCCCGGAAGGTCTCAAAACCGACACTGCCCCCTTCGGATTTTCCGTCTGGGATGATTTTTACTCCCCATTGTTTGCCGGCTTCTTTACTCAGCCAGCAGGTATTCAGGAGAGGCGCGTCTCCGCCGCAATGGGGGCAGGTTACTTGTCGGTAGTAAAGGAATCCGTCGAGGGTTTCGTCAAGATAATTATCCACAAGATCAGGAGCGTTTATTAAAAGTTGATCCAGATGCTTTTTTTCGGAATTTGGAATTTTATCGCAGGGAAAAAAACGCTCAATTCTATCTACCATGGCGCTTCTTAACTTATTGCCCCAGGTTTCAATATTTTCAAGCAGTGGTAACCCGAATAGTGATGGATACTTAAGCGTTGCATTAAGGATGACACATGCCACAGGGTTTAAGTCATTTGCGATGACGTTGTGACCTAATCTTAAAGCTTCAAATGGTATGGAACCACCACCCGATGTTGGGTCCAAAACAGTTAAACCCGTTGTTTCAGATGCCACGGGTGAGGCACTAAATGCCCTGGCATATCCGTATTTGTCTTCCTGGGTTCTTATTTTGTGCTTATTTTCCCACTCAATCCGAGTTTTTGCCCAGGATGGGTCTGCCGGAATTTGCTTAACAATCAGCTCTTCGCCGGGCTTTGGGAATGGACGCGGTATCTCTTTTAATTCAGCTTCCCATTTTATCAGAATCGGGTCATGCTGAATGGACGGATCGGATTCTTTTAACCGATTGATTAATCTGATATTTTTTTGTATCCGAGTATTCTCTTTTTCCAAATAATTAAGGACTGCCGTATCAACGGGTAACACTTCTTGATTGGTTTCATCTGTCTGTATTTTATCAAGGGCTTTACCTGTTAGAGTGCATGATATCCCATTGATATTGATCACTCTTTTCTTTAAGCCTAATTGTTTTATGAACCAATCCGGATTTGTATCCGCCGGGAGCAAAGACGCCAGTATGGCAGCCCGGCTTGGGGTTAAGGGTCTTCTTGCCCACCAGACATGTAAAAAATAAAGAGGAGGCAGGGCTGAACTTGCCCCCCGTTCTCTTTGGGTCTCAGCCCCCACCTGGTGGCAGGGAAATCCAGCTTCAATTAACCGTAAGTCATCCTGATAGGAAAGATCCATATTGTCTGCCTTGTTCTGCTTAATAGTTGAGTCTCAGTTTATCCAGCATCTTTTCGATGTGCTTGTCGCTGGGATGTCCGGCCAGCATGATTTTCATCCCGGCCATGGCCCAGCGGTTGGCCGCGTCCGTGAAATTGGAAATCCGTGAATACCAGTAGGCCGCTTCTTCCTTTGTAAACCGGTCCACCCGCCGGGCGATCAGTTCCACCCGGTCCATTTCTTTGATTCGTTCCTGGAGTTTGAAAATCAGGCCCATCTTGTATCCGGCCTCATCATCCAGGGGCAGATTGCCCCGGAAGGTAATCCGTTTCCGGTTCAGGTACTGCTGGAGTTCCAGGGGAATATCGGCCTGGTCCGTTACCCGGGTGACAATGGTTTTTAATACCGGCAGACACCTTGTCAGAGACGGGCCGTATAACAGGCCCCGCTCCTTTAACACCGCCCTGGGGGCAACCATGTCCCGGGTGTCTGTACGCTGATCCGGCTGGATTCTTTCCTTCAGTATCAGTACAGGCATGGGTTTATCTTTATGTTCTGTGATCCGGACAATCCATTTCGCCTGATTGAGTTCCGGTTTTACCCGCTGGGCGTAGTGGGTTTCAGGATCTGTTGTTTTCTTTTTTGCGGCCATTATGAATCTTTCTATTCGTTTTTATCTTGTTGCAGTTTGTTTACGAATTTGCATCCGTCTTTGGGGTCATTGATATCCAGATAAAATTCCGTGCCATCGTCCTTTTCCACCAGACCTGCCAGGGTTTCAAAGAACTCACTGAGATCTTTCAGGGTGGCCGGGGTGGCGTCTATTAATTCCACCCTTAATTTCCCGCCGTTGGGCAGAACCAGTCCGGTCATATCCAGGGCGTCAATATCGGAAAGCCCGCCTCTTTCATAAATGCTGCCCAGGCGCCGCATTAATGGGAACACGGTCTCTGTGCATTCCTGTCCGGAAAGGTTTATGCCATGATCTTTCTTTTGAATCCAGCCTTTTTCCGATGCTTTGGCTTTTGTGACAATGGTGTCTTTGGGGTCCGGCTGGTAGAGCATGGCTGTTGTACCGCTGATCAGTTCCGGGATTTCATCGTCTTTGACCTCATCTTTACTTGCCATAAACCGGCCGTCCTGGATCACTTCTGTTATGGCTTTTTCTATGGTGCCATTCTGGATGTCGCCATGTTTTGCCTTGAAATCATCCACAATTTCACGAAACTGGGCGATCTGTTTTTCATCTGCAATCTGTTTGACGTATTCTTTAACTTTCTGGGGCTCAAGTCCGCCTTTATCGGTCCATCCCCTTTGATTGGCTCCCTTGATCGTGACCAGGGAATATCCGTCCGCCAGGTTGATATTCAGGGACATTTCCTTGGCATCTCGGCCATAGAATTCCGAAGGCGTTGTGCGTTCCGAATCCCCCATTTTATACACATACCATATCCCTTTGTCCGCCCCGGACCGGATAATGCTATCCAGTAAATCAGCAGACTCCAGGATGGGCCACTTTCTTAACTGGCAAAAGTTATTCCGGATTTCCTGGATGGAGACCACATCTTTGGGGCCGAAAAAAAGCGTGGACAGATTTGATAAATCGGTTTGGGTGGTATGGTCGGCAGTGACAATTTCACCTTCGCTTCTCAGGGTTTTTCCGATCTGTTCCAGAATGGATTCTCCGCCTTCACCGCCGCCGGTTTTGATCTCCTTGCAGGCGATTTGCCCGCTGGCAGACGGATACCAGAGATATTGATAACATTCGGAGACTGATGTGAGCAGGGCTTGTTCCCTTTCATGGAACCGTTTCTGAAAATCGTCTTTATCAAGCTTGTTGGGATTGATGCCCTGATTCTGTGGATTGGCGTTCAATTTGCGCATGGCAACGACGGTGCGGGCCAGTTCCCGCAGCCGGGTTAACTCTTTCTGGGCCTGGGTTTCCGTGGCGATAAACAGGTCTCCCTGTTTATGGTGATTGCTTTTAATGGAAACGGTCTTGGGCACCAGGAGAAATACAAGGTTCTGTTCTTTCCTCGGAATATTGGGGCCGGCATAGGTGACACATTCGTCAATATCCAGGTTTGACGCCCCCAAAGAGACAAGGGCGAGTACCGGTTTGCCGGTGTTGTCCGGAATATGTTCGGACACGGCCACATCATGAACGATTTTAAAGGTTTTGATATCTTTTTTGACAAGTTTTCTGGCTGTGGCATCCAGCACATCATTGAGTTCATCGATCCCAAGTGTCCGGCGGATTTTGGCAAGGGCGATGTTTACTGACGGATCAAGGCTGGCGTAATATCTGCCCTGATTGTACCTCAGGTAAAACGCCGACTGGCTGATTTCTTTTAGCGCTTCATTGATCTGGGACGGAGTCAGGCCCGGAAATGCAACATTGAACATGGCTTCCTGTTCTGTAAGGCCGAATATATTGGATTGCAGGCCCTGTTCCCTTCCGGTTAAGCTGTTCAGGAATATGGTTTTCCATGTGAATTCATACATCGGCCAGCCGTCAGGATGGGGGTTTTTCTGGTCTGCCAGCTGGGCATTGCTGCTGCTGCCTTGAATCTGGTCGGTGTCGGCACCGCCGATGTCGGCATTTAACACCGGCAGAAGATCACCGCTTCCGGTCCGGCCGATGATTTCAGTTACTGTCCTGGCATCCCTTAAATCAATGTGACAGGTATGAATCATGGGAATATCGATTTTTCTGTTCCAGATCCCCCTTACAGCCAGGGACAGCACCCGCAGTACGCCCCGGGTGCCCTGGAAATTTTCAGACACGGCCAGTTTGTTATTTAAAAAATCAATTAAGGTCGGGTGAAACGGGTAGTGGGCTGCCATGAGGTCTTTGAAATCGGCCCGGGTGGCATTGTCCGGAAGAAGAGACATGTTTTTTTGATACAGGTCGGCATAGTTTGAGGCGGTCTGGGTTGCTGCGGCATCATCAATTTTTGAGAACAGGCGTTTTGCTAGGACCCGTGAAATTTCAGCGGACTGAACAGGAACCACCGGAGCGTCATTCCTGGAAACCACGCTGCTGATGCTGCCAATGGCCCGCTGTCCAATCCCCAGTGCATCATCTTTTGAAACCTTCTGTCCAGTGACTTTCGCTAAAAGTCCGGCCAGTTGTTCTGTCTGGCTTGCAAATGCATCTGTTGCACTGGCAAGGGTGAGCAGGATGGATATGTTGGCATTGGATCGGGCATACCCGCTTAAGCTCATCAGGAAAGCTGCGAGCTGCTCACCGCCTTCGGGGTTGGCTGCCGTCAGTCTTGCCGCATACTGGGCCAGCTCGTCCAGCATGATGAGTACTTTTTTCTTGCCCAGCACGGTATCAAAATAGTTTCGGCCGGGTGCCGCAAATGATTTTGCCTCATCTTCAACGTCTTTATATAGAGATTCCCCGCCAATCTGAAAGGCGATTTCGCCCCACAGGGTGTAGGGGGTGATGGCGTCCCCTTTTATTTTATGAACCGGCAATTCATCCCCGGCAATCCCCACGACCGCCACGCTTCCTTTTTCCGGCAGGTCGCTTGTGGGTAAAAGGTTCGAGACAACAGATGCCAGTTCCATTCCTTGATATCCGATATGGGTGCAGGCAATCAGTGTATGGGTTTTACCACCGCCAAATGCGGTTTCAAGCCGGTGGAAGGCCGGCACGGTATTGTTGCCGGCCAGGCGGGCAAAGACCTCCTGCAGCACCATTTTCAACCCATCCGTCGGATAGGTGGCTTCCGAAAAAAACTGTTCTGCATCCGTGTACATGGGATGCATGTCCGTGCCTTGGTTTTGATAGAATCTCAGCACTTCACTGATGGATGCCGTGAATATTTCAGGATTGAATGTGCCGTCAAGAATGTCATGCCGAGGAGTGCAGGTGTTGAGTATAGAAAGCATTAGTTTGCCCCAGTTCAGATTGTTGCTGATTATAGAAAAAGGATATTACCTCATCCTAATATAATATATAACTAATCCAAACTACTAAACACATACGGCAATTTCAACTGGTAGGTTATAAAATCTAATTAAATAGTAATCAAAAGTATTTAATTTACGATTCAATTAGAGTTTTTTATTAAAATGTAAACACCTTAAGTGGCTGAAACCCGCAGCCTCTATTCCTTATCTTTGTAAG
>NZ_JACADJ010000088.1 GCF_013389365.1 Desulfobacter latus | reverse complement strand
ATGCCAGGGCTTTTTCCTGGTTGTCCCGGGACTCGCCATGGATGCGCTTTCCATACAGGTTGCCCAGGGCGTACTGGGTCATGGCCCAGTCCATGGGCGCCCGCTCCCTTGTCCGGATTTCCAGGGCGGTGGTGTAACATGCCAGGGCTTTTTCCTGGTTGTCCCGGGGCTCGCCATGGATGCGCTTTCCATACAGGTTGCCCAGGGCGTACTGGGTCATGGCCCAGTCCATGGGCGCCCGCTCCCTTGTCCGGATTTCCAGGGCGGCGGTGTAACATGCCAGGGCTTTTTCCTGGTTGTCCCGGGACTCGCCATGGATGCGCTTTCCATACAGGTTGCCCAGGGCGTACTGGGTCATGGCCCAGTCCATGGGCGCCCGCTCCCTTGTCCGGATTTCCAGGGCAGCGGTGTAACATGCCAGGGCTTTTTCCTGGTTGTCCCGGGGCTCTTCATCAATGCGCTTTTTATACAGGTTGCCCAAGGCATGCTGGGTCGTGGCCCAGTCCATGGGCGCCCGCTCCCTTGTCCAAATTTCCAGGGCGGCAGTGTAACATGCCAGGGCTTTTTCCTGGTTGTCCCGGGGCTCGCCATCAATGCGCTTTCCATACAGTTTTCCCAAGGCATACTGGGTCATGGCCCAGTCCATGGAGAATAGGTCCCGTGTACAGACAGTTAAGATATCATTGAGCAATAGTATCGCTGTTTCCTGGTTGATTTTCGGCTCTCCAAGCGGTAGTTGAGCCAAAAAAACAGCAGTTTCATACAGGCCTTGAGCAGCATGGTCGGATATCCCGGATTCCATATAGTGCTGTAGATTGTCCCGGGCCTTTGTAATGTCCTCTCCCAACCCGACGGCCTCAGCATGATCGCTTATACTCGACAGGTACTCCATTACAGCATAGAGTGATTTTTGATCCATTATTTTTTTCCTATATTTTCACCTGTACTGATTTAAGGTCCATGATGTATCCATTTTGATCTCCGTCCGGTTGCCGGTCCTCTATCGCTCTTACGATTTTCTCCAGATTTTCCGGATCGGTCACAACATAATTATCGAACCAGGTTTCATCCAGGCTGATCTCATTTCTGGAGAATGCCATCATAATGGTATTCAAACCTTCATCACTCTTTTCAAACGGAATCTCAAGATCAAATTCCTCGTTGCTGACCTCAAACTCTCTATTGATATCCATCAAAACGAGACCGTCTCTATCTTCTCTGCGCAGGAATACATGATAATACCGCATGTCCGGTGTAGGGACTTTGACTGTTACCCAGTACTTTAGGTCCGGTTTCAAACAAAACTCATGTATTTTTATGCGTACTGATTTAAGGTCCATGATGTGTCCACTTTTCTCTCCGTCCGGCTGCCGTTTCTCTATTTCTTTGACTATTTTTTTCATGTTTTCCGGATCAGTCATATAATTATCGAACCAGGCTTCATCCAGGTCGATTTTATCCCTGGAGTATGCCATCATAATGGTATTCAAGCCTTCATCATCTTTCTCAAGCGGAATTTCAAGATCGAATTCCTCGTTGTTGACCTCAAGCTTTCTGTTAATATCGATCAACACAAGACCGTCTTGATCTTCTCGGCGCAGGAACACATGATAATAGCGCATGTCAGGTATCGGGATTTTGACTGTCTCTCTGTAAATTACGCCCGGTTTCCAATAAAACTCATCTGTTTGTTTAATATCTCTCAATGCCGGTTCCAGTTCCATGCCGGTATTGTCTATCAGCTCTTGTGTAAAATTCGCCACGGCTGTTCCAAAAGTCTCAAACGTACTGCAGCCTCTTTTAAAGATTTTTGTTATATTAGTAATGCAAGTATCTGTGACAGACGGTTTCACTGATTCCTGTTCAATAACTTCCATCAAGTGGCTCCAGGCATCCTGTCTGATTTTTTCACGGCAGGCAAACTGACTTTTTCTCAGCATGGCCGCAAACCGGGGGGATTTCTCCGCAAGGGATTCCACTTCGGCCTGGTCGTCCGGGGGAAGTTCGGATACCTGGGTTCCGTCGGCTATTTTTTTCAAAAGTGCTATCTGATTGTTTTTAGGCTTATATGTATCTGCAGTATAGTTAGCATATGCATTTTTAAACCATTGTTCTATAAATTGACCAGTATCATCCATTTTTATTACTCCTTGATTCTTACCACGAAGAATATTGAGAATCTGCTGTACGGTTATTGAAGTTGTCAGTGCTATGGTTTTACTTTCTCTGCTAAGAGAAAATTTTACAGGATAAAGATAAATTGTTTTATCGTTGATAGTGTAAGCTTTCCTTAACTTCCTTTCTTCTTCAGGTGGTAATGCCTTTAAAGTCTTCTTATAATTCTTGACAATCAGATCATGTTGATCTGCTGTAGCAAGAATTTCAGCCTGGGTTCGTTTACCATGAAATTTTTTTATTGGAATGTAATGATCGCCTTTTGTTTTGCCGAGGTTATGACTACGGGAATTCTTGTTCATAAAAGATTCCGATACCTCAAGGGCGACTTCAAAAGAAGCGTTGACAATGATGTTTAGATTGGCTTCCCGAAGAACTTCCTCATCATCCTTTTTGATAAGGTTTTCATGGGGCCTGGAAAAAATAGAATCTACCTTATCGTTTATCTCTTTAGCCGTCGTCTTCTTGGATTTTAAAATTTTCATGGCCTCATGTAATTTTTCATGATTACTCTGGGTCCATAGCTGTATCAACAGACGCCCTTGAAGGAAAAGGGGCCGGACAAACAGTCTTGGTTCCTCATTCTCTGGAAAAATAGGAACGGGTTCAAGTTGTAAATTGCTTCCATATTTTTCCCAATCTCCTTTTGCAACCTCGCTCAAGTTTAATATCTTGTTCTCGTTCAGATAACTCCAGGTTCGAATATACCAGACATATAATTGAGAGGAAAAATCCACCACATATTCTTCATTTTTTTTGGAAAGATAATGATCCCTGATTTTCTCCAGCCAAGAGATATCTTTAAAATTAACGGGTTCAAGGCGCTCACATTTTATAAAAAAGTCAAAAGTCTTTTCTGTTGTTGAAGATTGTTTTTCTAAAATTTCTTTCAGACCATCCATGCCCACTGAGGGTATCTGTTTCATCGTTGTTTCATCTTGTTCAACAAAGGTTCCAGTGGAACCACAATTGCTGCAGACAATTTTTCTCAACTCTTCAAGTTGCTGCTTATTCCATTTTTTATACCGTTGACTTGAGCGGCCCAAGACTCCGGTTTTATCACTAAGCTCATAAAGCGGAATAAGTTTTAAACCCGGTTTTTTGAAAGATCTGTTATTGCATCCATTGCAAACCATCAATTTAACAACAACATTCATAATAATCTCCTTATTTTTATATGAAAGTCTCCAGTAATCGGCTGGATTCTTTCGATCTTTGTTGTGGGTCGAAGCCTGGGTGTTGATTAGACCAGGTCGGCCCATGGCAGTTATATAAAAGCACTGTACAATCTTTTGATGCATTTCATGCTTTATTCTGGGTGTGTCAGGACATGGCCGTTAGTTGACACATACTCTGTTTTTACCTTTGTCCTTTGCTATATATAGGCCTTTATCCACTTTTTCCAGCAGTGTGTCTGCATTATAATTATTTTCGCAATGTGAGACTCCGATACTCACGCTGATATTATAGTTAAGAATACTTGATCGTATCCTTTGAGCTATATCAAAGGCTAGGTTTAGATTGCATCCAGGCAGAACAATAGCAAACTCGTCTCCACCTGTTCGTGCAGGAATATCATAATCACGTATTTTTGAATTGATAACAGTACCAACCTTTCTTAAAATGTCATCGCCTTTAGCATGCCCCCATTTATCATTGAATATTTTAAAGTTATCTACATCCAGCATTAGAATTGATAACGTTGACTGTTCCCTCTCAGCTCTTTTAATTTCATTGTTGATAAAAAAATTAAAATAAGATCTATTATATAAACCAGATACAGGATCAATGATGGCTTGATAGAATAAGTTATCTATAGAAATTTTGCGTTTCAACAATGCGTTACAACGGATAAAGAGTTCCTTTGTTTTAATAGTTTCGGGTGATACAAAATCATCTACGCCAAGACTGAAGGCCTTCATCTTGTTATCCAGAATATCTTGCCGGGATCGGCCCATAAATATGACCGGAATATGCGTATTCTTCTTTTTTATCTTTCTACACACTTCAAACCCTGGGGTATCAGAAAGCTCTATCTCAATAAAAGCCATATCAATCTTATTCTGATCAGCAAAGGAAATAGCATCCTTGCCTGATTGAAAATCTTTGATAATAATGTTCTTTTTTTTAAATATTTTATTGACAATGCAAATAAATTTTTTATTGCCAACGATAAGAATCAATTGTTGCTTATGCTGCTTTTCCTGAGATAGAAGCATTTTATCATAACTACTTAAATTCATTGTCATCTCTCTCCTCATAAAAAAGATTGCTGAACCATTGCTTGATTAAATTTATGGATAGTTTATAGGAATATTCTTTTCATAACATGGCGCTAAGACAGATTTACAAACATATCACACTGAAATTAAAGTCAAATGAATATTGGGCGATTCCCTATACGATTCAGGGCCTTGATCATCGTTTCACCCAATGCTTGAAAGGTAGGTTGGGTTGAGGAACGAAACCCAACAAATACAAAATGTTGGGTTTCACTTCGTTCAACCCAACCTACACGGTGGACCAAACGATGATCAAGGCCCGATTCAGACGAATTTATGAGCGGCGCCTCTGATATTTTTGGCGGAGTGCAGGTTGTTAGGCAGTTAAGATCAAACCAGAACATACAATGCGAATTAGGAGTTCGCACTATATATCCCATTGTATGCCAATGCAAACAATCTTAAAAAAGAGTTTTCAGGAATGAGCCTTAAATAACTTGCCCGTTTTTTTATCTCCGGGAGCGCGGGCGTCCCGCCCGCAGTAACGATGCAGGCGGGACGCCTGCGCTCCCATGTTAAGTTATTTCGGTCTCATTCCTTAAAGAGTTTGACGCCATCCAATCCGTTCCTTCTCAAGGAGTCTTTCATATTCTCCGCCAGCCCGGGAAAGCTGTTCATGGGTGCCCTGCTCCGTGACCTGCCCGTCCCTTAACACCAGGATGTGATCACACGATTTTACCGTTGAAAGGCGGTGGGCAATAATAATGGACAAGCGCCCTTGCATCAGTTTTTTCATGGCGTCATGGATTTTCACCTCGGACTGGGAATCCATATAAGAGGTCGCCTCATCAAAGATAATCAGATCCGGGTTAAAGGCAAAAGCCCGGGCAATGCAGACCAGCTGTTTCTCCCCCGAAGAGAGGGGACGGCCGCCATCCTGGAGCATGGTGTCAAGGCCGGTAAATTTATCAAACAGGAATGCGCAATTGGCATTTTTCAGGGCCGCTTCAAGGCCTTGATCATCCTGGCGGGGCTCACCATCCGGGAGTCGTACAAGATTTTCCCGCACGGTGCCGGCAAACAGAATGGAATCCTGCATGACCAGGGCGGTGTGATGCCGGATGGCGGTGATATCCATGTGTACATAATCATGTCCGTTAACGAGGATGCGCCCACCTGTGGGCCTGTAAAACCCGGCCGTAAGATTGATGATGGTACTCTTTCCTGCCCCGGTCTGCCCCACAATCCCCATGGCCCTGCCCTTTTCAAGGCTGAAACTGATATTTTTCAATACCGGAATACCGGACGTGTATGAAAATGACACGTCTTCGAATGCCAAATGCCGGATACCATCGAAATCTCCCCCCCTGAACACCCTATCCTGCCGGGCTTTGGGCGTGTTTAATACCGTAATGATCCGTTCGGCGGAGGCCAAAGCGTTCTGCAGCAGGTTAAACTTTTCCGACAACTCCCTCAAGGGCCTGAAAAATAATTTCATATAGGTCAAAAACGCCGCAAGCTCACCAATAGTCAGGCTCTGATCTTGCACCATAAAAGAGCCGTTCCAGATAATGACGGCCACTGCCAGGGTACCCATGAGGCCGACCATGGGCATGAACACGGCAAACACCCGGATATGCGCCATGGCAGCCCTGAAGTGGGCCAGATTCAGGCGCTTGAACTCACGAATAAAATGCAGGCCGGCCATACAGGTCTGGATGGCCCGGATACCGGTGATGGCTTCTGAAAAACGGTGGTTAATCTCAGCATTTTTTTGTCTCAGGGTTCGGAATACCCGGCGCAGAATACCCGAAAAATAGATCACGCCCACAAAAACCACGGGAACGATCAGGCTTAAATAAAAGGTAAGCCGGTGATTGGTGAAAAACAGGATGGCAAATACCCCGGCCATGAGCAGAAGATCTCTGAAAATAAAAACAAGAACGCTTGTAAACATTTCGTTCATATTTTCAATATCCCCCGCCACCCGGGCCACAAGTCTTCCCGAGGCATTTTTATCAAAATAGGCCACGGGCAGGTCCGTCATATGATCAAACAGGCGGCACCGCAGATTGAGCATGATTTTCTGGCCCGTATACTCCATAAACATGGCCTGGCTGAAATCCAGAACAAAACCCGCCAGGATCACCACGCCAAACCAGATACCAAAAACAGAAAACCGCTCAATATCAAGACCCATGAATTTAAAACCCGGATCGCCGGAAACAAGAATGAACCCGTCAATGGCCTGCTGGATGAGCCAGGGCTGAAACAGTTCAAACCCGGTGACCATGAAAACCAGAAACGTGGTCAATGCAAGCATCCAGGCATAGGGCCGGACATAGGGGATCAATGCTTTAAACAGGGCCAAGTCCGCCAGGCTGACCTTTTTCTCCTCGTCGGAAAAGGCGTGGGGCTGATTCATGAGCGGTCTCCCAAGGGCTTGCTTTCAGACTGCTGGACCTTATAGGATGTCCGGTAAAAGGCATTGGATACCTTGAGTTGCGCATGGGTGCCCTGGTCCGCAATTGTGCCGTTGTCCATTACATAAATCCAATCGCAGTCGGCAAGGGCCGAAAGCCTGTGGGAGACCATGATCATGAGCGCATCCCGGTTCATCCGGCTGATGCCTTGGATCACCCGCTCTGCGGTGCGGGTATCCAGATGACTGACCGGATCATCCAAAAGCACCACCGGTTTGGGGCGCACCAGGGTCCGGGCCAGGGTCACCCGCTGCTTCTGCCCGCCGGATAAGGTCATCCCCCGTTCCCCGACCAGGGTATCAAGCCCTTTGGGCATCTGCGCAATGGTATCATCCAAAGCGCAGATGTGAATGACCTGATCCAGAATGTCACGCATGTTATCCCCGGATAACCGTTCGCCCATAAGAATATTATCTTCAAGTGTGCCTGAAAATAAAAACGGTTCCTGGGCCATAAAGCTGATATGACGCCTCAGGAATTGCGGGTCAAATGTTTTCAGATCTTTTCCGTCCAGGCAAATCCGGCCGGACATGGGATCATACAGGCGCGGGATCAATGACAGCAGGGTGGTTTTCCCGCAACCCGGAGGTCCGGTAATGCCGATCCTGGCCCCTGCCGGGATATCCATTGAAATATCCGAGAGCACATTCATCTGTTTATCATAGGAAAAACAGACCTTTTCAAACCGGAGATTGCCGGTCACAATGTCCGGCATCACCGAATCTTGAGGGAACGTGATTTCGGACCGGGTGTTCAACAGAACCTCGATCCGTTTCAGGGATGCCATGCCACGCTGTAACAGATTGGTCATCCACCCGATGGCAATCACCGGCCAGGCCAGAATCCCCAAGTATTGAATAAAGGCCACAAGCGCTCCGGGGCTTAACCGGTTTTCCATGACCAACTTCCCGCCGTAAAGGATGATGATCAGGGTGGAGGTGTTAAAAAAAAAGCCCAATAGGGGGCGCAGCAGGGCATTGATATAGGCCCGTTTCAAATTCTTGCTGAAATAGTCCCGGGCGCTGTTTTCAGTCTTTTGCCGGACCTGGGGCTTAAAATTGAACACTTTGATCACCCGGATACCAAAAAAGCTTTCCCGGATCTGTTCTGTGAGTGCGGAAAACGCCTCCTGGGCGGTGTTGTGATACTGGTGCATTCTGTTGCCCAGGGTTTTTGTGGCCAAAACCAGGAACGGCAGGGGAATCAGACACAGGGCCGCAAGCGTCGGGCTTGTCCAGACCATGATGCCGATACACGCACTGCCGAGAAGCAGGGTATCCACCAGGGCGATGATGCCGAACCCAAAGGCCATACGCACATGAATAATGTCCGACGTAGCATGGGCCATGATATCCCCGGCCCGGGTTTTGTCATAATAGGCCGTGTCCAGACTTAGCATATGGGCGTACAGTTCATCCCGGATGCCCCGCTCAAGATCCCGGGCCGAACCCATTAAAAGCATGCGCCACCCGGAACGAAGCAGGGCCATGAGAAGCCCGGCCCCCACAATGACGGCGCATTGTATTAAAAGAACATGACGGTCAAACTGGACATTTGCCAGAATGTCAACAGCCCTGCTGACAATCTGGGGAACCAGAAGCTGGAGCAGATCCACCACAATGATAAAGAAAACACCCGCAGCGATTTTTCTTAAATTTTTCTTGAAATAGTAAAAAATCAGCTTCAAATTTCGGCTCCGGTAAATGTGCTGCGGTGATTGGTTCTAACATCGGCCGCTGTAGGGGCAGGCCACCGTGCCTGCCCTGACGAGGGTAACCACAGAGGGATTGCCCCTACGAAAAATGGCCGCCATAAGATCATCCCCCAGTTGATTGTGTTTCAAATTTGACGTTCAGGTAAATTTCAGATAGCGACACGTCACAATTAACGGATTCCATATGTAAAATCTGGTCTGCACCTTTTTTAGTATCTGAAAATAATTATAGGGGGTATGGGACATCGTGTCAAAAAAACAAAAACGCTATTTTGGGCTTGGTCATAACATCGGCCACAGCGTAGGTTGGGTTGAACGAAGTGAAACCCAACAACTTATCGGCGTTGGGTTTCGTTCCTCAACCCAACCTACCGGAAATCCGTATGGCCTAAAATATGATCAAGGCCGCTATTTTCGCTCAGCCACTTGATTTTGAACATTTTTCGGTTTTTATGTTGACACCCATTTTAATGGTCTTTAATCTTATTTTAATACTGACAATTATGATATAATGATGGTTGTAATCATGTAAGGCTCATCCTTGAATGTTCCAAATTAGGAGTAAAGCTATGGAAAGTATTGACCTTGACCTCAACCAAAAATTACCCGCACGTCTTGACGCGTTCCGCCGTCTTCACAGGCACACGCTTGACCATCGTGAACAATTCTGGGCTGCCCAGGCAAAACGGCTGCAGTGGCAGACCGCGTTTTCCTGTGTGGTCAAGGAGGATTTTTCCAAGCCCATGGCCTCCTGGTTCTGTGGCGGACAGATCAATGCCGCCCAAAACGCCCTTCACAGAATAATTAAAACAGGGAAGGAAGAAGCACCCGCCCTGGTCTTTTATCAAAAATCCGGCGAAACCGACACCCTGACATTTAATGAACTTAAAGACAACGTGCTAAAGCTTGCAGCGGCTTTTCACCAGACCGGCCTTGTCCCGGGTGACCGCATCGCCTTAAATCTTCCCAACTGCCCTGAATTTATCGTCAGCGCCCTGGCAGCCGCCTACCTTGGCATTACGTACCTGCCCATAGGCTGCCATCTGCCCCCCTCAACTGTGGCTGAGGATGTCATTGCATCAAAGGCAAAACTTGTAATCATGGCAAACAGCAGCGCTTACGAAGAAAAAAAGGACCATGTCCTAAACGTCCGCGCCCTGCTTGACGACCGAACCATTCTCATTTCAGATGAAAAGCGTGAAGGGCTTCCAACATTTGAAGAATACATGGCCAAGGCAGATCCTTCCGGACTTGAGCCGGCCTGCCCCCAGGCGGATCACCCCCTGTTTGCTGTTTATGAAAACCGCCTGGCCGATAAACATGTGGGGTCTGTTTTTCCAACCGGTGGATTTCTGGTCCAGGCCCACGCCTCCTTTGACGATATTTTCAACAAAGCCCTTGTTCAGGATATCCCCCAAATGATCGTCAACACCCTGGATATGTGCAGCGCGTCGACCCAGGCATACGGCCTGTGGGGGCCTTTGAGCAATGGCACAGGCATTATCCTCATTGATGAAGAAGATATCCGGGTAAATACCATTGAAAGAATTCTCAATGAGCAGCCCAATCCGGCACTGTTGTGCCGGCCGAATTTAATTTCAGACCTCAGGGAAGAACTGGGGCAGGAGCAGCTAAACACGGCCAGACGGTTTCCCGTTATTGCCTGCTGTGGGAATGCCCTTCCCCCCCGGCTGGTGACATATGCAGACGCCAGACTGGTAAACGGTCCGGAACGGGTGGTAAATCTGTGGGTGCAGAACAAAAGTGGTACCGCACTGCTTCATTCATACCCGACCCCGGAACTGAACCGTCCCGGCGCCCTCGGATTTGGCGCTTTAGGGGTGGCGCCCCTGATCATGAGCGATTTTGGCGAACCCTGTAAAACAAACATCAGCGGCAACCTGGTTTTTGCCCGGTCATGGCCGGCCATGCCAACGGCCACCATGGGCACAACCGAACATTTTAAAAAGACCTATTTTTCAAAATTCCCGGGCTGTTTTTTTACCTACGACGGGGTCAGATCCGACAAAGACGGTTTTTTCTGGTTCATGGGACGGCTTGATGACAGCATTAAAGTCAAAGGGCAAAGCCTGGGCGCATCCTTGATCGAAGGCGTCCTGACCGCCCATCCCCTGGTTGACGAAGCTGTTATTATCAGCGGCCAGGGCAATTCCGGGGAGGACATTGTGGTATTCATGGTGCCCCGTAAAACAATTCAGGATGAACAAACATGCATTAATCAGATAAAAGACTATATTGCTGAAAAAATCGGGCGGTTTGCCGTACCGGAAAAAATCATCATCACGGATCAGCTGCCAAAGACCCCCACAGGAAAACTGTTCAGGTCTGTTTTGCGCCGCGTTGCCGCCGGAGAAGCCACCCTGGACGAACGAAAATAAAGGGAACCCTAAAAAATGAGCGCGAAACTTCGTAATAAAATAATTGAAGCCGTGGGTGAAATCGGAAAAATCAATGTTTCCATGTCTGCTTTTGAAAGAGATCTGACAGTGGCCAGTGACATATGGCTGGCCGATCTTTCAGAACAAATAAAACAAGGCATGGGAACTTCGGATGCCAGACTAATGCAAAGCGATCTTTCAGCAATCATCGAGGTCCTGACTAAATCGCCCCCGTCCTCCGATATCAATACCATTATAGGCAATGCCCTGACCCTGATGCTGGAAATGGAACGTGCGGGCCAGGAAAAATCCACGGCGATACGACGACTTCTCGGTCCATCCCTGGCCCAGGAAGCGCAACAGGAAGAGATGCGATTTCTTCTCCTGAATCCAGGCACGGTCTCCACCCGGATTGCCGTATTCCAGGGGCTGGAACAGGTACATGGTTTTGAAATACATGTTCTGCCTGATGAAGAAGACAGCATAGACCGCAGAATAAAGGCGGTGGCCGGCCATCTGGAACGCGCCGGAATTGCGCTTGACTCCTTTGACGGCATCGCCTGCCAGGGCGGATTTCTCAAACCCATCCCATCCGGAACCTACCGGGTAGTCCCGGAAATGGTCAGGGACCTTGTTGAAGCGCCGTTACGCTCCCATGCCAGCAATATGGGCATTCCCATGGGCATGGAACTGGCCCGGATGGCCGGCAGTCAAAAGGATCTGCTGTTGACCACCACAGATCCTTTTGTCTGTGACGAACTGGATCTGGTAGACCGGGTTACAGGATTTGTAAAAATCAAACGCAACGGGACCGGGGCACACTATTTAAATCACAAGGCGGTATGGCGAATTGTGGCATCCTTGATGAATCAGGCACCGGAACATGTGAACGCCGTCACTGCCCATTTGGGCGGGGGCACCTCCCTTGCCGCGCACAGACAGGGCCAGGTCACCATGCTCATAGACGCCTATTCGGGCCTGCCGTCAACAAGCAGAAGCGGCGCCATAGACATAGACCGGGTCATTAAAGCCATCAAATCCAAGGAGATCTCCATCCGGGACCTTGAACAGATTCTTGAAAGCCGTGGCGGACTGCTTTCCCTTGTGGGCACCAATGATTTCTATGCCATGATCGGGTTCCTGCGCCAGGGGGCCACCCCTGTACAACGCAAAAAAATAGAACTGGTTCAAAACTTTCTGGCAAGAAAAATTGCCGGCGGCATGCTCAGACTGACTGCAGACGGGGCAAATGTTAAGGTCATGGCGATCACCGGCGGACTGGCCGCAAATCCGGACATGATGCACCGGGTCAAGCAGAATATTGCAGGGCGTTACCCTGTGGTGACCATGCCCGGTTACTTTGAACATGAAGCATTGGCTGCCGGGCAGATCCGGGGATATTATGCCCCTGAAACACTCAAGGACTACGAAACCGAACGGGATGCCCTGGCAAAAAAAAGGCATGATGAAGATCTATTGATTGACACCCCCGTATTTAAACGCGAAATCAGGTTCAAGAAAAAAGGCGCGCCGTTGACCACCCTGGACGATATTATTGATGCGGCATACCTGACAGTCGAAGAAAATTATGCACCGACCATCGCCATTGTGGGCGCCGCCAACGAAGAGGCCATCCAGGCGGCCAAAAGGGCCAATGAAGAAGGCCGGTTCCGCATCTCCAAATTTGTACTCCTTGGTGATTTCCAGGAGATCAGCCAGATGGCCTATGAATACGACCTTGTCATTGACAATGACAACTACACCATCATTGATACGGAAACCCCCGTAGAAGAAGCTGTCAGCCTTTTGGCGCAGGGCAAGGTTGATATCCTAATGAAAGGGCATATCCATACGGAGGATATTCTCAGGGGGGTTTTTAAATACCTGAAAGCGGCCGGCCGGCTTCAAAAAGGCCAGGTCATGAGCCACACCGCCATTGTGGATATTCCCACCCGGAACAAATTGCTGGCATTTTCAGACGGTGCGTTAAACACATACCCTGATGAACAAAAACGTATGGCCATCCTTGAAAATGCATTAAAAGTGGTACACAACCTGAATATCAAGGTACCCAAGGTGGCAGTGGTCTCTGCCGTTGAAAACGTAAACCGCAGCGTGGAGAGCTCCATGGAGGCAGAACGTATTGCGGCCCGTTTTGCAGACCGGGAGGACTGCATTGTAGAAGGCCCCTTGTCTTTGGATGTGGCCATGGATCTTGCCATTGCCGAAGAAAAGCACTACACGGGCCGGATCCGGGGTAATGCCGATGTGCTGATCCTGCCGGATATTGATTCGGGCAATATTTTATGGAAAACCCTGACGACCCAGTCCGGTGCAGCCCTTGCCGGGGTTATTCTGTGTGGGGATATGCCCCTGATTCTCACGTCAAGGGGGGATTCGACACGATCAAAACTGGCGTCGCTGTCCCTTGCCGTAAAATTTTACTTTGATCTTAAAAACCAAAGCAGGGGGGCGTCTTAAGATTACAGGGTAAACGTCAACCACCCCGCCCTGAAGGACGGGACTTTAAACTGAGCTTCGCTCGTCAGGGAGCGGTTGACCAGAGAAATATTTTCAACTATTGGCAAAGTTATTTAAACTCGACTATCAAATGTTTGATCCGTATGACGGGAAACTGTCATATACGGTTCTGAGAGGGGAAAGGGGCCGTAAAGCCCCTGATTTAACCGATGTCTACTATAGCCAGAGAATATAACAAGGGGTTCGATTATTTTAGGTTCTAAACCCTCAAATTTCATTTTAAATTTTATTTGTTACTTAATTTTCTAACAATCTTCAATTATATCTCTCTCTGTTCGATAGTTTTAAAAAGTAAAAACAAG
>NZ_JACADJ010000087.1 GCF_013389365.1 Desulfobacter latus | reverse complement strand
AAATGAAAGGATCTCCTGAATATGGCATAGGAGATCAAGGCTATCGCAGCATGGTAAATCAAACAATCCCCAAAGACACCTCACATATTTTTCTGGGCAAAAGTTCGGATGTTGACGAAAAAGAACAGGACTATTGCCGAAAAGGTCGGTCCGCAACGGAAGGGTTTATCTCGGTCGCAAAGAACCTTCGTGGATTTGGTCTCAGTCTTTATCGGGGAATTGACGGAGACCGAATCTGGTCTCTTTTATGTCAGATTGGGTACAATCTGAAAAAATTTATTCAGCTCTATAATGATGAAGAGATCAGTGAAGAAAGCTTGATGAAACTCGGCTTGTTGGGCTGACTTATAACCTTATTTCAGATAGTTGATTGCCTGCGGTTTGTCGGGATGGGTGAATTGCGACCAAAAAACAATGAAATCGACTTAAAAAGCCCTTTGAGTCCATGGAAGCCTTTTTTTAACCAGAATTTTCAATGAAGGTCTTAAAAGGGGTATAGGCCTACCTTCATCATAATGAGAGAAAATCAGCAGATACTAAATAACTCGCTAATCAAAAAGTTAATTTTCCGATTGGTCCGGTAGAGACTTTATGGTGGACTTCTAAGTCAATGCCGTTTCCTTTCAAACCCAGTGTTTACAAGGTTTGGGAAAAAACTTGATCATCGAGATCGAGTAAAAGGCGGGACACACCCATTTTTATTATCTCACCTCAAGATAGGCAATTCCGTCCGTAATGGTAATAACCACCGCTTCATCCACCGCAAAAAAAGATTTTTGTGCAACATAAGGAGTCTCCATGACCACACCTTTTAACGTGCCCGCCTTAATGCCATGTTCAGACAGCAGGGTTTCAAGCCCTTTAATCCGGGTTTGAGACTCCCAACGGGTATTGCTGTTTTCCATGAGCAGCGCTTTGACCCTGCCGTCCATGAGAAGGGTAACGGACATGTCACCGGGCGGCGTTCCTTTCCATGGGCCATAGTGATAAAGCCCGGCCCCGATCACCACCATGAGAAGGATGGATGCGGCAAGGGCATACAAGGGTTTAAGCGTCTTCCAAAAAGCAGGTTGTTCCCCGTGGAGATCCACTTTGTCCCTTTGACTGCTCCCCGCCTGGGCCATGAGGGCCATATCCAGAATGTCACTGCATTTCTGACAGCGGTTCAAATGGTGGATAACCTTTTCTCTTTGGGCCGACGCCAACCGTCCCTCTATGAAGGCAGCCATTTCCTGTGGAGAGATCCCATGGGCACAGGACTCCCCATGGTCTTCTTTGTACGCTGCAACGATTGCTTTAATCCACTTTGCCATTTTGACCTCGTATTGCTATGCTGATCTCCAGAATCCAAACCCAAAACACACTGATGAAACAAGGTGTCTGATTATCCTATACGGACAGATTATAAATTCCGGATGCCCTGTTCCAGTAATGCCTCTTTATATTTCAATAATATTTTCCGGCGTATGCGACTAAGCCGGCGAGTGTCCATCCCAAGCATTTGTGCCACCTGTCCTGGCTTGATATCGCTGTGGTAAAGCTTGTCAACAATAAACCGTTCCTCTTCGTTCAGGGATGAAAATGTCTTTTTCAACACCGCCACAGCCTTTGCTTTTTGCTCAAAATCGAACTGATCAATGATCTGATCCAGGGGATTTAAATCATCAACCCTGCTGTCCTGCACCGACGGGCTGTGGTAATCTTCCAGGTGTTCAAATTCAGGATGTTGACGGCACTTAATTTCTGCCAGACGGTCAATATCGTTCAAGTAGTCGTCATAGGTACCGGTGTACAGGGGATCGGGTTCCGTTTTGACCAGATGAAAGGCATCGTCATAGGAAAATTTCTGCCAGCACACATAACGGTACACGGCCCGGGCCCATTGCCCCATTCGGGATACGGCCTCAGGGAATCGCCGTCTGCCGTATTTTTTACGTTTGAAATCAATGATCAGATTGCAGCTTACCGTATTCATGAATGCGCCGGAGGCGCTTTTATCGGTAAACGCCTTTAAACGCCTGCAATCATCCGCTTTCAAAGCATCAAGAATATAATTGAAGCATTCAAGTCCCTCATTTTCATCAAAAAACCATTTCTGACAGTTTTTTTCTATTTGATCGATATTTTCTTTTGTTAAGAGTTCCGCTGATACTGATATGCCCATGAATCCCAAACCTTAGTTTGAATCGGTACACTGCCTTAGCCCCCTACAACTGAATACTGAAAATAGGTGTATTGTTAACGTAATTGATTTAATTATTCAATTGAATTCAGACACACGGGTTGGAAATTATCTCCCGCCGGGTTCAAGGCGAAATTCTCACTTACGGTTATCTGAACCGGCGTTTTATATCCGGATAGAAGCCCAGGCGGTTCAACAGGCCGACATCATTTTTAAGTTGTTTTTCGGAGCTGAAAACCAGTACCACATGGGTTTCTCCAAAGGAGGTTCTGAACCAGTCGATGTCAAGTTCCGGCAATTTTTTCCTGAAATAAGCCATGAATCTTTCGGCACGGGCCGGGTTGTGGAACATGTTGACGGGAACCTTGTTGCCGGGTCTGTATTTTTCTCTTTTTTGGCCTGAATGCCCCGGCAGATCAGAGCCACCCAGTAGAACCTGAAGATGATGATAAATATACCCGCTGTACCAGTTGGCGCCCTCGGGAATGGCCGGATCCGACTTCGAACTCTTTTTGATCCTGCCGGGGCCGTAATTATACGCTGCCGCTGCCAGGTGAATATTTCCGTCATAACGGTCAATCATCATCCGGATATACCGGGCCCCTGCCATGATATTTTTACAAGGATTATAAAGGTCATTTAACTGTGTGAAACCAAGATCCTTTGCCGTTCCCGGCCATTGAATCTGCATGATGCCGTGGCAGTTTGCCGTGGATTTTGCATTTGGATTAAAATCCGATTCGCCCCTCTGGCAAAGGCCATGAGCAGACTAAGCGGAACATCGTAGGTTTTGGCAGCTTTTTTAAAACAGGCTTCAAACGGATATTCTTTTGCCGGCAGGAGATCCGTTTTTAATGACGCATAATTTTTCCATGCCCGGTTATAATCCATGTCCGGGATCTCTTTTCTAAACCCTTCTGTGGTTTGGGGCATACTTGTAACGATACATAGCCACAGAAAAATGTGCATAAGTACCTTAGTTTTCAAAATCAACCCTTCCATTGCTTTGAATGATGATATTTCCGCCCTTGCGGCCTTTCATCAGAGCGCTGATCTGCCTTGTTATCCCTTGAGACAGGGACACCCCAAAAAGAATCTCATTGGTTCCCGGAACGGACACTGCCTGTGCAGATGCCTGGATTACTTTATCCGGTACGGTCTGTCGGTCCATGTAATAAATTCGGCCTGAAAATGAAACCGGTACAAAGGCCCAGGGAACAGAGGCGGTCTTAAATTGCCAGAATCTGTCCTTGATGCGCATGTAGAGCGCAACTTGATTTCCCGTTTTAAGCGTGCTGAAAAGCGCATCGTCGGATGAAAAACCAAGTGAGAAACCTGTTTTTTCTTTTTCCGGAGATATTTCCGCTTCTGCTTTTGTTTTTGCCGCTACGGGGTTTACCAAAACATCCCCGGCTATATTCTGTTTTAAATCTTCCGCTTTGGATTCAAGCCGCTGGATTCCCCGCTTTATTCGCTGGATCTCATCTTCGATAAATCCAAGGGCCTGACGTTTTTCAGTATATGCCTGTTTTGTTGTTTCAAGTTGCGTTATAATTTTGTCTCTCTTTTTTTGAAGAATGGTGATCTGTTCTATAAAAGCCGAATGTAGCCTTTTAACCTGTTGATGCTCATTTCCGGCTTTTTGAAGTGCTTGCTCCATAGCGGCCAGGGTTTTGCCAACCGTCTGAACCCTTTGTTCAAGGCAGGTAATTTTATCCCTGACAATCTTTTGAGTATTGATCCGGGGTGAATTTGTCTTCCGGGTTATGGGCATGGATTTGACAAGGGAGAAAATAATCATCAGGCACATGCAGATCACAGCAAAAAAACGCATGGTGTCCGTCTGCAGGCTTTCCGTTTCATCAAGGGACGGCCGGGCAGAAAATCCCGGTTGTCGATACCGAATCATGCGGACTCCTTTGCGGTTTCGTTTGTAATTTTATCTCCTTGCTTCTTTTCTGTATTCTGTTCCATGATCCGGGCAATATGGTCCAGCCGGGCATGTATTTCCCGGGCTTCTTTTTTATACTGGTGTTCAAAACAGGCGTTCAGTCTAGGGCCGAGGAACCAGGCCTTTAACACCTTCATAAAATAGCCGCCGATTCCCCCGGCAATGGTGGTGGAAAGAGAAAGAAGAATCCCCCCGTCCACCAGCCGTGTCAGAATGGAAAAAGCGCCCTGGCTTGCAGCTGTTTCCGCGTCAATGGAACCGATGGATAAAACCAGGGCATTTCTCATGCCGATGGCCGTCCAGACCACACCAATACCGAAAAAAAGGTTGATCAACAGATCCAGTTTTTCCTGCATGGCCGCAACCTGTGCCGGTTCTACGCTCTCTTCATGGCCCAGTTGAACAAAAAGCCGATGGAGATAATAGAGGAAAAACACCAGGACAACGATAAAGGGGATGATGGAAAATCCCAGGTTTTTCATGGTCCATACCAGAATAGAGACCAGGGCAATTCCTTTTTCGGAACTGATGATGATCAAGCCTGAAAGGTTGAAAAGATAGATTCCCAGCACCGTAATTATAACGCCTGACAGCATTCCCTTTATCATGTCCACGCTCCTTACATTCGATGATCAAATTTTAGCTCGCGGCCTGCTGACGTCTATTGACTGTCGCAGGCCAGGCAGGCAGCCTCCAGAATGACGCCGATTTTCTCCCATTCCATACTTGCTTTTGCATAGGTCTTTTGATCTGCGCATACTTTGACCAGTCCCAGATATTTTTCTTTTAGTTCCATTTCTCCGTCCTCCAGAATTTTAGACAGACTCAGACAATAGCTGCATGTCTGGTATTCGGAAGGAAGAGAGATAAATCTCTCCTTAAAATACCGGTTGTAGGTATGTTTTGCTTCAAGGGTGGTGATAATGCCCTGATTCTTGGCCCAGACCAGAAATTCTTCAAATCGTTTTTTATTTTTGAGGGACGGGGCACCCTTGCAGACATTCAACAATGCCTCAAAAATTTCATCAAACCGTCCGGAACAATCGGGATGGGACAGCGTTTCTTTGGCTGTTTTAAACGCATTGGGAACCAGGTTGCCGGATGGCAGGGGACAGCTTGCCACCGGGGAAACCTTAGGTTCAACGGGTTGAGGGGACAGGGTATTGCACCCTGCCAGAAAGCAGCAGGCAATCAGTACGGATAGGGCCGGTTTCAAATAGTCGGTTTTCATTTTATTCTCCTTTGTCGTATTGAGGTGTGGGGTGGGTGACATCTGCATTTCGTAATCGGTTTACTTTCATGGGCCTTAGTCCATGTCCAGCTCACTTCCGAATGTGCCTTCCGCTTCCGGGCCGGCAGCCATGGCGGGCAGAACAGGTGTATCGTCAAACTCACCGAACACGATTTCTTTTACGGTGTTGACCATGGAGACCATTTCCGGGGTAACTGTTCCCCACTGTCCTTCAACCACGATCACCATCTTCTGCCGCTGGATTTCCTGGGTCATCAGATCAATGGTCTCCATAACGGCATGGCTGTCGAGATAAATCTCCGAAGCCAGGGAGGCAATGCTGCTACCGCCGCCGGCTTTTATCATCTCATAATACCTTGCAAACCGGCTGGACAGGGAGACCCGGCTTTTTACGACTTTTGGCCGTGCGCTGCCCGACAGTAGTTTCTGGATACCGGCCGGACTGATTTTCCGGCCCAGCTCCTTTTTAATCCGTTTTTCTATGCCTCTGCCCGTGGCCGCCACGGTCTGCTTCATCTCCGGAAGACTGGATTCCATGATTTCAAGCATCTCCTTATAATGGTCACCGATCTGCTTTTTGATTTCCAGACACCCGGGATCATCGGAATTGTCACACCCGATTTCTCGGTAAAGCTTAGTCTGTGTATCCAGCTTTTCAATGATGCCCTTCAGGGCCGTTTCCATGTCCTTGGCCATGGTTCCGGTATGGCTGATATGCTCCTGCACATCACTGGGAAACAGGTTGATGACCGGTGCCCCGGCCGCAGCTCCCGCCATGCCCAGCAGGCTGAAAAAGATAACAGGGTAAATGATTGTTTGTTTGAATTGCTGCATGGTTGTTTTCTCCTTTTACAGGTTCTGGGTGTTCTTAATTTGTGCCTTTAAAGAAAATTACGGACATGCAATGATTTTGGTTCAAAAAAAAATGGTTAAAGGCAGGATGACGTGATTTATAGTTTCTTGTCTCTAATTTCATATAAAAATTTTTGACAAGAGGTACATTTGTGGGTACAATAAGAAAAAATAATAATCCGAGGTGCCATTATGAGCGTAAATGCAATAAAAGATAATACATTAAAATTCCGTATGGATGCTATGAC
This sequence comes from Desulfobacter latus, assembly GCF_013389365.1. Lineage (GTDB taxonomy): Bacteria > Desulfobacterota > Desulfobacteria > Desulfobacterales > Desulfobacteraceae > Desulfobacter > Desulfobacter latus. The sequence goes on along the minus strand of NZ_JACADJ010000087.1, from coordinate 7,513 downwards.
AGCAGATTTAATGGAACGTGCCCGTTCGTATGTCAAACTTGATAAGAGTAAATTTATTCGTCATAGCATTCGTGAAAAAGCTGAAGCAATTATAGCAGCGCATGAAAAAACACAATTTACACAAGATGATTGGTATATGTTTTTTGATATGCTCGATAACTTGCCGAAACCAACAGAGCGTATGATTAAAGCAGCAAAAAAATACAAAAAAATTACTACCCCAAATGCAATTTGAACACCTGAACCCGAAAAAACATGATCGTAAAAGTTTTGATTGCGGACTTGAGGCACTTAACCTTTACTTGCAACGTGGTACTAACCAGGATCAACGACGCAGCTTGACCAGAATATATGTTTTGGCGGAAGAACAACAATTGATTGGATATTATTCTATCAGTGCGCATTCTGTCTCGCGTGATAATTTACCAAGCGAGATTAAACTGGCAAGTTATCGTGATGTTCCGTTTTTACTGCTTGGCAGACTTGCAGTTGATAAAGCGTTTCAAGGACAAGGTTACGGAGATGCCTTGATTTTCCACGCCTTCAAAACAACGATGGAAGCAGCGGAAAAGATAGGAATTTTGGGTATGGTCGTTGATGCCAAAAATGAAAATGCTGCTTCTTTCTATGAAGGATTTGGTTTCAAAAGGTTAAAAGGTTCACGAAATAGGCTGATTTTGCCACTTTCTATTATGGCCGCACTTGTTAAAGATTAATAGGGCAGACGAATTTTTCAGAACGCGAAGGATTGCTGCCCATAATCCTGGTCCATTGCCAGTTTCCGTATCCTACTTTACGGACTTGGACACTATTTGAGAAACCCTGCGTTCTCTAATATCGTCATTTTTCTCTGTTGGTCGGCCGGATCGGAATACCGGAAAAAGACCTGGTATCCTTTTTCTGTTTTTTCCGCCTCACAGGGCAGGTTCAGGGCGGAACCGACATACCGGGCGAACTTCAGGGCCTTGGCGCGGCTTGAAAATCCCTGCCAGAAGACGGCTTTTTCCCGATGATCGGAACCCTGGGGCGAATCGTCAGGTAACGCACCGTTCATTTGGGGTTTCGCCTGGGCCTGTACGTCAGCGCCGGGTTCGTCAGCCACGCATTCTACGTCAGCAGTTTTCCAGGGCCCAGGTCTTTCATCCGGAATCCGGACCGTGACTTCCGATTGACTTTCACCCCCGGCGTCATCGTGTAAATCACTTACCATATCTGGTGAACCCCCTTCAAGTTCAGTTTTTTTTCCAACATCCATGGATATGACTTGGGGATTCATTGGACTTTCCGGTTCACTGTAGCCCGACCCCTTGAAAAACATGAGCCAGACGGTAAGTACCAGGATCGTACCAATCAGAAATCCGGTCAACATTGCTTTATTCATGATTACCTCTCCCTGTCCTGAACGGCAGAACATTCCAGGAAATCTGCGCACCATACTTCACGGCCGCAGCGTTTGCCCATTTTTTCATTTCAGAAAACTCGGCATCTAAGATTCTGACCCCGAAATACCCGGTTTTGGTGTAAGCCGGAAAATCCGGCAAAGGAGAGTTCGAAGCCAGGGCAACAATCAATTCTTCCCCCAGGGGCTCTTTCACTTCAATTTCAAAATCCGCATCATAATGATCTGCCGGTATGGTATAGATCTGTCCGGGCATCATTACAGGTGCGGGACTGGTAAACGCGTTGGGGTAGATTCTGATCATTGTGCCGTCTGCCGCCACGTTGAAAATTTTGATAAAAGCCCTTCTGCTGCTTCCGGCATGGATGGTGACGGCTTCTCCTTTTTTGAAAAACAACCCGGTTCTGCCTTTCCCGGTGGAAAGATCCAGCTTGAAAGGCTCCGGCACGGGCGGATACCCCCCGGGGAGGAGCCGGCGGTTTTCATCCGAAGGATCTGTTTCAAACCATTCCGATTTGACAAAGGCCTCCTGAATAATGCCGCTGAACGAAGAAAGAATCCGCCCGGAAGCCTTGATTTGCTTCAGCCGGGTATGAACAATAATCCCCTTGTCGTTTCGCATGATATCCCCGGTCAGGATCAGAGATGCCTCTTGCCGAGTGCCCACCAGACTGATGCCAGGGACACCGTCGGAGAGGATCGTGTTGAACCCCATGGTCAATCGTTTGCTCAAAGAAGGGCTTAATTGGCAAGAATGCGCCTTGACCCCCCGGGGATCAATGAACAAAGTGACGGGGGCATCGTCCCTGGCTGCTCCGGAATTAAATCTCTCTACCAGAATCTTTCCGGCAATACGGGTCAAGTCCTCGGGAGATCGAATGGCCGGTTTAAATAAGTCCGGTGGAAGACAGTGATTGTAAACAATCATCCGGGACACTGCAGCCACGCTCCGGTTTTGCTTGTGCATCAATGTGAGGTGGAGAATGGTTGTGTTTTTTCCGGACTTGTATTCCGGTTTCAGGAAAAATTCGGCATTTCCGCCATTTTGGGTCTGGAAAATCATAGACCTTCCCAGCGCTTCTTTGATTTGCCGATCCAGCGTTTCTCCCAGCAGCAGATAATGCTCCCCGTCTTCGGGTTTGGGGGTTCTGATTTCCACCTCAATTCGGTAGGGGCTGTTGTAATCGAGTTCAAGTTGAGCAACAAGATGACCGCCCAGCCTGTCTAAACCGGGTTTCGGCCCGGTTGAAACAGGCGGCTCCCCATTATGTCCGACCTGTGAATGGGTGCAGGACAACAGGCTTAAGCAGACAAGACACGCAAGTGGTGTTAAAAATAATTTCATCGGTTAAACTCCTTTGACCATCAAATGATTCAATCCGTTTTGTCATTCAGGTTCCTACCCATACATATTAATACGGACAGATTATCAAATTTGAAAAATTAGCTGTCTTCGCCCAAAAAAATGATGCATTTTTTTTTTGTGTCCGTTATCTATCTGTAAAGATTTAATTCGACTTGCCGGCCTGGGATCTGGTTCAAAAGGATATCCGGTCGATGACTGTCACATTAAACGATCAAAAACAGTGCCGAGATGAAAAAACTGCAAGAGCTTCTGAAAAAGGCGGGATATGACCCTAAAGGTATTGATGGGAAATGCCGGAATCAAAAGGAATGTGTTCGCCCGCAACGTGCCCGACAAGTCAGCAGACGCCGACTTTAGGATTTTCCGGGCATGGAGACATGATTCGACTGATCAAAAATTAAGGCATTTGCTTAAAATTAAAGATCTTGAAAGGAAAAACGACAATATACCGATGGCCACAAAAAGAAATCGAGAACATATTCCGGCAGTGTGCTGGATATGGATTATTATTTTCAGTCTGACAGTCAGCACCGGCAGTGCCGCACAGGATGACCGGGGAATCAAGCGGATCAATACCCGGCGTGTGGCCCTGGTGATTGGAAACGGCAATTATGATGTCTCGCCGTTGAGAAATCCGGTCAATGATGCCGATGATATGGAGAAGGTTCTCAAAAAGCTGAAATTTAAAGTCATCAAAGGGACCAATCTGAACAAAAAGGAAATGCTCAATCATCTTTCCAGGTTTTCTAAGGCGTTGCGTCAGGCCGATGTGGGGCTCTTTTTTTTTGGCGGCCACGGGATTCAGCTCAATAACCGGAACTATCTGATTCCTGTGGGCTGCATAGTGGAAGCTGAGACGGATGTTGAATATGAGGGCCTGGACGCCGGGCGGGTGATTTCAAGAATGGGGTCAGCCGGAAGCCGCCTGAACATCGTGATCCTGGACGCCTGCCGGAACAATCCCTTTCATCGCAGTTTCAGAAGTTCGGCCCAGGGCCTGGCCCGCATGGATGCCCCCAAGGGCACCATTATTGCCTATGCTACCAGTCCGGGTTCCGTGGCCTCGGACGGCACCGGCAGAAACGGCACTTATACCCGTCACTTGCTTTCGGCATTCCCTGTACCGGGACTGAATATTCAGGATGTTTTCAACCAGGCCGGCATGGGCGTGATGGAAGAGACCGGGGACAAGCAGATCCCGTGGACCTCAAATACTCCGATACCCCGGTATTTTTTAGCCGGCGGGCCGGGGGGCGGTGACCGGATACCCTCTAAAAAAGGCAGTATCACGGTCAAACCCATCCCGCCGGACAGCTGGATCAGAATACTCAATATTCCGCCCAAATATCGGGACGGCATTCAACTTGAGCCGGGCAGATATCATATCGAAGTGTCGGCAAACGGGTATACGCGGCAAAGAGAGTGGGTCACCCTTCGGGCCGGACAGGATCTTGTGCTGAATGTAGACCTTGTTGAAGAATCCGAACCTGAGCCGATCCTCCGACCTTTACAAGGGACCTTGGGAATCAGTTCAAACAATACAAACAATACAAACAATACAAACAATACAAATAATACAAATAATACAAATAATACAAATAATACAAATAATAAGCCAGTAAGGCCGGTATCGCCCTCCCCCGGCGATACCTGGACCGAGCCGGTCACGGGCATGGTCTTTGTCTGGGTGCCGGAAGGGTGTTTCAGGATGGGGAGTGATTCAGGAAATAACGAGGAAAAACCGGTCCACCGGGTTTGTTTGGACGGCTTCTGGATGGGAAAAACCGAAGTCACCCAGGGGCAGTGGAAAATAATCATGGGAAATAATCTGTGGAAAAAAATTATGGGAAATAATCCGTCATATTTTAAATCCGGGGACAGCCACCCTGTAGAACAAGTATCCTGGCATGATGCCAAAAAATTTGCATCGAAACTAAGCACGGAATCAGGTCAAGAATTTAAACTGCCTTCGGAAAGCCAGTGGGAGTACGCGGCCAGAAGCGGGGGGAAAGATGAAACATATGCCGGTGGTGATCATTTGGATCAGTTGGCATGGTATGATGACAACAGCGGAGGGAAAACACACCCGGTCGCTGACAAATCCCCAAACGGCCTTGGTCTTTATGATATGTCCGGCAATGTCTGGGAGTGGTGTGAAGATGTTTACGATAAGAATGCCTACGCAAAGCATGCCTCAAAAAATCCACTTGTTTTATCCGGTAGTACCTCCCGGGTGGTCCGGGGCGGCAGCTGGAGCAATAACCCGAGGTTCGTGCGGTCTGCTATCCGTATCGGGCTTGATCCTGGCGATACTTACAGCTTCATGGGGTTCCGTCTCTGCGTTCCCTGAGCCCGGCAGGCTGCCATAAAGGCTTACCGGACAACGTATATTCCTGCTTCCCCGAGGGGAACAAACATATACCTTGATCATATTTTAGGCCATACGGATTTCCGGTAGGTTGGGTTGAGGAACGAAACCCAACGCCGATAAGTTGTTGGGTTTCACTTCGTTCAACCCAACCTACGCTGTGGCCGATGTTATGACCAAGCCCAAATTAAAAACCTTGAAAGGAAAAATGACAATATGCCAATGGTCACAAAAGGGAATCGAAAATATATTCCGGCAGTGTGCTGGACATGGATTATTATTTTCAGTCTGACAGTCTGTACCGGCAGTGCCGCACAGGATGATCGGGGAATCAAGCGGATCAATACCCGGCGTGTAGCCCTGGTGATTGGGAACGGCAATTATACGACCTCGCCGTTGAGAAACCCCGCCAATGATGCCGATGATATGGAGAAGGTTCTCAAAACGCTGAAATTTACAGTGATCAAAGGGACCAACCTGAACAAGCGGGAAATGCTCAATTACCTTTCCAGGTTTTCTAAGGCCTTGCGCCGGGCCGACGTGGGGCTGTTCTTTTTTGGCGGCCATGGTATCCAGTTCAACAACCGCAACTACTTGATTCCTGTGGGCTGCACGGTGGCGGATGAGACCGATGTTGAGTTTGAAAGCCTGGACGCCGGGCGGGTGATTAAAAAAATGGCGGCGGCTGGAAGCCGCCTGAACATCGTGATCCTGGACGCCTGCCGCAACAACCCCTTTCACCGTAGTTTTAGAAGTGCCTCCCAGGGCCTGGCCCGCATGGATGCCCCCAAGGGCACCATTATTGCCTATGCCACCAGTCCGGGCTCCGTGGCCTTGGACGGCACCGGTAGAAACGGCACCTACACCCGCCATTTGCTTTCGGCATTCCCTGTGCCGGGGCTGAATATCCAGGATATTTTTAACCAGGCCGGCATGGGTGTGATGGCAGAGACCGGGGACAAGCAGATCCCGTGGACTTCAAACACCCCCATTCCACGATATTTTTTAGCCGGGGGACCGGGGGACGGAAACCGGACACCCTTTAAAGAAGGCAGTATCACAGTCAAACCCACTCCGCCGGACAGCCGGGTCAGAATACTCAATATTCCGCCCAAATATCGGGACGGCATTCAACTTGAGCCGGGCAGGTATCATATCGAAGTGTCGGCAAGCGGGTATACCCGGCACAGAGAATGGATATCCCTTGAGGCGGAACAGAACCTTGTGCTGAATATAGACCTTGTTGAAGAATCCGTGCCTGAGACGGTTCTCCGGCCCTCTCCCGGTGATACCTGGACCGAACCGGTCACGGGCATGGTGTTTGTCCGGGTGCGGGAAGGGTGTTTCCAGATGGGACAAACTCAGTCGGAAAAAGATTACCTGATTAAAGAATACGGTCAGGAAAACTATGATAAATATTATACTGATGAACACCCCCGGCACCAGGTCTGCCTGGACGGGTTCTGGATGGCCCGAAAAGAGGTGACCCGGGATCAGTTCGCGTTGTTCATCCGGGAAACCGGATACCGGACCGATGCGGATAAAAAGGGCAAAGCATGGATTTACAACAAAGAGACAGACTGGACGTGGAAAGAAAAATCCGGACACAACTGGAAAAATCCGGGATACAGCCAGAGCGGCACCCATCCGGCAGCGACCGTATCCTGGAACGATGCCAAGGCGTTTATCAAGTGGTTGTCAAAAAAATCAGATCAGACATTTGCCCTGCCTACGGAAGCCCAGTGGGAATATGCCGCCCGGGGCGGCATAACAGACATGCGGTTCTGGGGCCGGGAGGATAAAAATGCCTGCACCTATGCCAATATTGCCGACAAAGGAAGCAATTGGAGTAACGCATTTCCCTGCAGTGACGGCTATAAATTCACAGCGCCGACCGGCAGTTTTCGTTCCAATCCCTTTGGCCTGTATGACATGCTTGGTAATTTATGGGAATGGTGTGAAGATGTGTATGATAAGAAGGCTTATTCAAAACATGCTGGAAAAAATCCTGTGATTACGTCTGGTGCTTCGTCCCGGGTGCTCCGGGGCGGCGGCTGGGGCAATGACCCGAGGGTCGTGCGGGCTGCTAACCGTTACTGGGGTGTTCCTGGCAGTGCGTTCAGCAGCGTAGGGTTCCGTGTCTGCGCTCCCCGAGTCCGGTAAGCCGGTTTGTCGGAAATAGGAAACAGAAGCAGCCGGAGCAGTAGCGGTCATCCGTTCCGTATGAATATGATCTTGGAGCAAAGCGGAGCAGCGGTGTGACCGGCATGGTCATGAACTAACTGGTGAAAGTCCAGTCATAGCCCCAGAAAGGAGGGAATATGTAGGCTAAGGCAAGGGTGCCTGAAGAAACTTCCCGGAGCTGCCCGAGGAGGGATAA
>NZ_JACADJ010000086.1 GCF_013389365.1 Desulfobacter latus | reverse complement strand
AAATGCAGAGAAGGTGATCATGCTACGTTCATATTATAAGTCAGGGAGATGGAATTATTTGAAACAAATGGCAAACTCGCACAATTCATTGGCTGTTGCATAACCGGGAAAATGGGAATGCGCCCGAAAGCCATCTCCATGGTTTCTGCAAGCGTGATTTCTTCATTTACCCCGGTAATGTTTGATTGGGCGGCTAAAATTTCCGGGTTGAAATTATTAATACCACAGAAAACAGCCGGTACATCTTCAAATAATTGTACGTGGATATCGATAAAAAAATTGAGGGCCGCATCATCAGAAAGGATAATCAGATCCAAATTTTTTTTCGCATATTTCCCTTTCAAATAATTGAAAAATAATTGTACATGGTCATCCCCAGCGTTTCGACGGATATCCAGGTATTCTATAAACAGAACCGTCCGCTTATTATATTTGTCAAAGATCTCTTGCACTCCGGATACGATTGAATCGTTCCAGTCATCCCCCTGATGATAAGATGTAATCATCAAAATTTTTTTGGGCGTTTCAACTGCAGAAACCGGCAGGCGCCAGATTGTAAATAACACAATATACGTCAAAAGGAATATTTTGAAAAAATTCGCAGGGCATTGTTTGAACTTCGAAAAAATAATCACAGGAACTCCAATTTTTTTGAATTGTTAGCAGCAGCTTAAGAAACAATTTGAATTTTTGAAAAATAGTTATCAAAATTAATCAGTTATGCCGTAAATTAAAAAACTTAATATTTTGATACTATTAAAGTTATGTGAAAGCAATAAATATGCCATCAAAAACAGATATTTATATAAGATACTGATATTAAAATAAAAATTACTTTTAAGACTCAATAAGTAAATTATTTTAATTAAACGGATAATGAAAAGAAATTATTTTAATTAAATTTAATTGAATCAGCGAAATTAAATTAGATTAGTTAATTATTGTTTTTTATGAATACAATTTTATTGTATTCCATTTTTCGTAGGTTATACCTTTCTTTGTTTCCTTTTTTAGGGCAGACACAGTGGCCTGCCCCCTAATTATCAAACAGGCTCTAAGTGGTGGTTGATTTTTTTACCGTGGGATTTATATTTTGTTTGAGTTTTGAAAATGAAAAATTTTTATAGTGAATATTAATTATCAGTGTGGAGGAAACATATGGCAAATCAATTTAAGACCGGGATGTTGCTGATCATGATGACCGGTTTGTTCCTGGTCCTCGGATATCTTTTGGCAGGACAGGGGGGTATGTTCATGGCCTTGATTTTTGCCGGTGTCATGAATATTGCAAGTTATTGGTATTCGGACAAGGTTGTTTTAAAAATGTACCGGGCACAGCCCCTGGCGCGCTCCCAGGCCCCGGGCCTGTTTGACACCGTGGCCCGCCTTGCCCGAAATGCCGGTCTGCCCATGCCCAAGGTGTATCTTATTCCCGAATCCGCGCCCAATGCCTTTGCCACGGGACGGAACCCGGAACATGCGGTGGTCGCCGTGACCCAGGGCCTGATGAACATGATGAATCAGGAGGAGCTTGAAGGGGTGCTGGCCCATGAACTGGGTCATGTAAAAAATCGGGATATTCTTATCTCTACCATTGTGGCCACCTTGGCCGGGGCCATTATGTGGATTGCGACCATTGCCAGGTTTTCAGCCTTTTTCGGCGGCGCGGATGATGATGACGGGGGCCTTGGCATCATTGGTGTGCTTGTGGTCTCCATGGTGGCGCCCATTGCCGCCATGATCGTCCAGATGGCTGTGTCCAGATCCAGGGAATACCTGGCAGATGCCACTGCGGCAAGCATTACCGGAAATCCCAATGGTCTGGCCTCAGCTTTGTCAAAGCTGGGAGGCTTCAGCCGCAGCCGGGATCAGCTGGATGCCAACCCTGCCACCGCCCATATGTTCATTGTTAATCCGTTGACCGGAAAGCAGATGATGAATTTGTTTTCCACCCATCCGCCTATTGAAGATCGTGTGGCCCGGCTTGCGGGATCGCGGCCCCAAGACCGGGATTTTTCCGGCAATTTGCATCAAGAAAACAAAAACACGCATTGCGCCGACGCAACCATGGACGATCAGAGTCGGTCATTCTGGGATAATATGTCCTGACAATTTACCATGGGGGCAGGCACGGTGGCTTGCCCCTTGGGTGCTGGGTGCTGGGAAATGGAAATACCTATACTCTTTAAATATGCGCCCATTGATGCGCCTTGAAGACGGGCAAAAATCCTTGATCCTATTGGTGTATTTTAAAAAATTTGGACGCCGAGTCAAGCATGATGTACGTTTCAGTGGCCTCTATACCTTCAATTGTGCTTAACCCCTCTTCAAATATAAAAACATTGAGCGCTTTGATTGAATCGGCCAGTATCTCAACAAAAATATCGTATTTTCCCGTGGTGGCCCATACCGCATTGACATTGGACAGGGCCATGATCTCCTTAGTGGCCTTGGCATGGTGGTTGCGCTTGATGTTTATGCCGATAATGGCTGCCGCTTTATTGGACATGGCAAAGGGGTTAACCCGGGCTTCAAGCTTGAGAATGCCCTGCTGGATCAGCCGGTTGACCCGGTTGCTCACCGTGCCTTCGGCCACACCCAGCTTTTTGGCAATACTTTTATACGATTTACGGGCATCTTTCTGAAGTGCCAGTATAATCTGAATTTCAAGTTCATCCAGGCTTCCGTCTACCAATGTCATTATGTTGTTGCTCCTTAGCAGCATGTTGAAAATCCGTATCTATATATAAAAAACATGGGCCATGATCAAGGCGCTTGTTTTCCATCCGGTGCCGGATCAGGATTTGAATACAACTGTTGACACCGCGATTTTAAAAAATTAGAATAAATCCATCAGTTTATCTTTAAATGGAAGGTACCGTTTACAACCATTTCGGAGGGTGTCATGTTTACAAAAAAATATCTTAAAACCAAAAATGTGTGCAGGGTCAGATTTAAACTGCAAAAAAAGGTGATTGGTCCTGCAGAAAAAGTCAACCTGGTTGGTGATTTCAACAACTGGGATGAAAATTCCGGGGCCATGAAAAAACTCAAGAATGGAGATTTTTCCGCAATCCTTGACCTTGAGTTGGAACGGTCCTACCAGTTTCGTTATCTGGTGGATGACACTCGCTGGATCAACGATGAAAACGCGGATATTTACCTGCCGTCTCCCTTTCAGGGGGAAGACAACTCGGTTATTACAATATAGGTTCTTTGACAATTAAAGGCCCCTGGGTCGAGTGTGGAGTCAACGCATGTCCTATTTTGATTTTTCAAACTTTGAGATCTCCTTTAATAATTACATTAAGTATTTTCTGGGCAAGCAACTTGAAGACGCCTCGAAAAATGATCAGTTAAACGCCGTTTCCTATGCCGTTAACAAGTACCTTATCGATATTGGCTATGATACGCAGACGCGTTATCAGGAAAATGACGCTAAGCGCCTGTATTATCTATCTCTTGAGTTCCTTATCGGACGGCTTTTAAGCAACAATTTGTTGAATTTAGGTATTTACAACCGCTGTAAAAGGTTTCTTGAAAAAAAAGGGATTGATCTTGACTTTCTGGTTGAGAAAGAACGTGATCCGGCGCTGGGCAACGGAGGGCTTGGGCGTTTGGCCGCATGTTTTCTTGATTCTCTGGCCAGCCTGAATATGCCGGGATTCGGATACGGGATTAACTATGATTACGGCCTGTTTAAACAATTGATTGTTAACGGATACCAGAAAGAAAAGCCCGATTACTGGCCCAATCGCAGGTCGCCCTGGCTGATTCGTAGAACGGAAGAACGGTATATGGTTCCCATTTACGGCCGGGTGGAGGGCAGTGTGGACCGGTACGGAGAGTATAATCCCGTATGGACGAACTGGGCACTGCTCATTGGCCGGCCCCATGACATCCTGGTTGCCGGTTTTGAAGGTCGTACCGTAAACTATTTGCGATTGTTCACGGCGGAGGCGTCCGAGGATTTTGATATCGATATTTTTAATGAGGGGGACTATTTCAAAGCCGTGGGTCGGAAAATCAAATCCGAGAGCATTTCCAAAATTCTCTATCCGTCGGATTCCAAAGAGTCGGGAAAAGAACTTCGGCTGGTCCAGGAGTATTTCCTTGTGGCCTGTTCCTTAAAAGACATTATCCGCAAGTATGAAATGAACCATGACACCTTTGACCATTTTCACAGAAAAGTGGCTGTTCAACTCAATGATACCCATCCGGCCCTGGCAGTGGTTGAGCTGATGCGTATCCTGGTGGATGAAAAAGGCATACAATGGGAAACAGCCTGGGAGATCACTCAAAAAACCCTTGGCTATACCAATCACACCCTGCTGCCCGAAGCCCTGGAAACCTGGCCGGTGAGTATCCTGGAGCGGGTGGTGCCCCGGCATATGCAGTTGATTTATGAAATTAACCAGCGATTCCTGGAATATTTGACGGTTCATGAATATGATGTAACCACTGAAAGCATTGCAAAGATGTCCATCATTCAGGAAGGGGCTGTCAAGCAGGTGCGTATGGCCAATCTTGCCATCATCGGCAGCCATTCGGTAAACGGGGTGGCAAAGGTACACTCCAATCTGGTTAAAACGCAACTTGTTCCCGAATTTTACAAACTGTGGCCGGGAAAATTCAGCAATAAAACCAACGGGGTATCCCCCAGACGCTGGATCGCAGCCTGCAATCCCGGGCTTGCCGGTTTTATCACTGAATTTATCGGTCGGCGCTGGATCGGGGACTTATCGCGAATATGGGAACTGGAAACCTATCAAAACGATCCGGGATTCCTGGATCGGCTGGGTGATATTAAGTTGGCCAACAAAGAGGCTTTGGCGGCATTAATTCGTCAGAAATTATTTTTGAGCGTGGATCCCCACTCCATTTTTGATATCCAGGCCAAACGGATTCATGAATATAAGCGCCAGTTGCTCAATGTGCTTCATATCATCCATCTGTATCTTTTAATTAAGGAGGAGGACCAGGATATCGGGCATCCCCGGACCTTTATTTTCGCCGGTAAAGCCGCTCCGGGTTACCATTTTGCCAAACTGATCATCAAACTGATCCATTCGGTGGCCAACGTGGTCAATAAGGACCCGGATATCCGTGATATGATCAAGGTGGTCTTTCTGCCGGACTATCGGGTAACTCTGGCGGAAAAGATTATTCCGGCCGCAGACGTCAGCGAGCAGATCTCCACCGCCGGCATGGAAGCTTCGGGAACCGGCAACATGAAGTTTGCTATGAACGGCGCATTAACCATCGGTACCCTGGACGGGGCCAATATAGAGATTGCAGAACAGGTGGGAGATAATAATATCTATATTTTCGGCCTTACTGTGGCGGAAGTGGAGGCGCTTCGCCCAAGTTATGAGCCCAAAACGTTTTGCGATGATGATCCGGACCTGAAACGGGTTCTCAAGGCCATTCATTCCAATCGTTTCTGTCCTGATGAGCCGGGTATTTTTAAATCTGTTTTCAGCCAGCTCATGGGCTCTCGGGAACATTATCTTCACCTGGCGGACTTCAGGGCTTATGTTGCAACCCAGGAAAAGATAGGCAATGACTATATGGATCGTGTCAAATGGCTCTCCATGTCGTTGAAAAATATTGCCCGCACCGGAATTTTTTCCAGTGATCGGGCCATTCAGGCATATGCGGACGGTATATGGGGCATTGATTCATATAGAGAGTAGGGGCGGAATCAATTTCCGCCTGATTTGCCGGACCGCATGCAGCTATAAATATAAATATCAATGAAACCCGGGCCGATATGGAATCGGCCCCTGGGATATTTGCAGGATAGGATTTAGATCCGGACCACGACCAATGCGCAGCGGCTGGGCAGATAAAGGCTCAGGGCATCATGGCGGTTTTCAACCGCATCGCCCAGTGGCATGGTGAAATGCACCTGGTCCGGGTTCAGGCGTCCCAATCCCCCGAACCGGGCTTCATCCGTGTCCAGGCGCATTTCATATTTGCCTGCCGGTGCATTAATGCGGTAGTCGGTAAAAGAGTGTTCCGGGTGGAAATTAAACACAAAAATAAGGCCGGATCGTTCAAATGCCAGAATTTTGTTGTCTTCGTGGATATGTAAAATCCTTGGCGTGTCCCATGTAAACAATTGTGTTTGTTTTGCCAGGGCAACCATCTGTTTGTCAAAGGCGAACAGGTCCGGAAAATACAAATTTTTGTCATATTTGAGGGACCACAGGCGTCTGGCATAGTGGTAGGAATATCCATTGGCAGGGGATGGAAAATCAATCCATTCAGGATGGCCGAACTCATTGCCCATGAAATTGAGATACCCTTTGTGGGCACAGGCCAGGGTAATAAGCCGGATCATTTTATGAAGGGCAACGGCCCGTTGCGTGGTGATATCCGTGTTGGATTTTTCCATGGAATTATAGATTTTTCCGCCCATCAGGCGCATCATCACGGTCTGATCCCCCACCAGGGCCTGATCATGACATTCCACGTAACTGATTGTGCGCTCCTCGTCCCTGTGCCGGGTCAGTTCATACCACAAACCGCCCATGGGCCACGCTTCGTCCCTGACCTCCTTGAGCAGCTTGATCCAGTAATCCGGCACGCCCATGGAAAACCTGAAATCAAACCCTGTGCCGCATAACGTTGCCGACGCAGCAAGCCCGGGATACCCGCTTACATCTTCTGCAATGGTTACTGCGCCGGGGCGGATTTCATGAACCAGGTCATTGGCGGCATAAAGATAACTTAAGGCATCTTCATCCACATCATCGCCAAAATAATCCTGGTACCCTGTAAAGGCACGTCCTAATCCGTGATTGTCATACAGCATGGAGGTTATGCCGTCAAACCGGAATCCATCCACCCGGAATTGTTCAAGGAAATATCTCAGGTTGGAGAGCAGAAAAATTAAGACCTGTTGTTTGCCATAGTCAAAACACCGGGAATCCCAAAGCGCATGATCTCCCCGATCCTTGTCGTGGAAAAACTGGTACAAAGAACCGTCAAAGCGCGACAGGCCCTCCACCTCATTTTTTACACTGTGGGCGTGTACAATATCCATAAGTATATGGATGCCGGCCTGATGTGCCTTATCCACCAGGTACTTGAAATCATCCGGGGTGCCGAACCGGGAAGACGGGGCAAAAAATGACGACACATGGTAGCCAAAAGAGCCATAATAGGGGTGCTCCTGAACCGCCATCATCTGCAGGGTATTGTACCCTGCGTCAATGACCTTGGGCAGGATGTAGTCGGCAAATTCCCGCCAGGTACCGACCCTGCCTTCCTCTAAAGCCATGCCTGCATGGGCTTCATAGACTAAAAGCGGATCTGTGGACAAATTGGGATTTTCCGCCTGCCACTGGTATGGCTGGTCCGGTGCCCATACCTGGGCATTGAAAATATAGGTGGCGCTGTCCTGGACGACCCGGGTGACTGCTGTGGGAATACGGTCGCCTTCGCCGCCCTCCCACACGATCTTGAGCCGGTAAAGCTGTTCATGGCAAAAAAAGCGTTCAGGGAAACGGGCTTCAAATATGCCGTTGGGATCAGGTCCGTTCACTTCCCAGTCTGAAGATTTTTCCCAGTTATTGGCTGGTGTGAGGATAAACATGGCTGTTGCATTGGGTGCCCATTCCCTGAACACCCAGCCGTTTTTATCCCTGTGAAGGCCAAAAATCTCATGGTAATTGGCCATGTCAACCCATGATTTTTTGTTTTTCAGTTTCTCCACCGTTGCCAGGGCCTTTTCAAACCGTGACCGGATAATGGGCTTAAACGGTGACAGATACGGATCGTTTGTCCATGAAGGATTAGACCAAAAACGGTCTTTTGAGCATTTTTTCATATAGTTTAATATAGCTTTCAGCGCATCGGCTGTGGTTAAATTCAAGTACGGATTCAGTCATGATTCTTCGGAGCTGATGTTCTTTTTCATCCGGATCCAGGCGAAAAAAATCCATGGCACGGTCCACGGCCCATTTCAGTCCCTGGGCATCGTGGACATTGAAAATAAAGCCATTGCCCGTTGAATGCGCCACATCCAGCTGTCTGACCGTGTCATGCAGGCCGCCTGTGTCAAATACAATGGGCAGACTGCCGTATATGCCGCCGATCATCTGAGGCAGGCCGCACGGCTCAAACGAAGAGGGCATGAAGATAAAATCACTGGATGCAAATGCCTGGTGGGACAAATGTTCGTTAAATCCCCAGATACTGATTCGCTGGTGCAGGCCATGGAAGTCGACAATGTCGTGGAAGTGTTTCTGGTATGTCCCGTCTGCCACGGATACAATCTGAATGCCTGTATCCCAGTATTGGGAAATAATATCATACATGGCTTCTGCCAGCAGCGCACACCCCTTCTGTACAGGATCCAGGCGGGAGGGCCAGAAAAACATAGGCGCATCGGGATTTATTTCAAGCCCCACGGATTTCTGGAGGAAAATTTTATTCTTTTTTTTCTGAGCCCGGTGGTTTTTGGGTCCGTAATTGAATTGGACCATATGATCCACGGCTGGATTGAATTCGGGTTCAGGCGCATTTAAAATGCCTGTGGCGCACCCGGCATCCCACTTGTAGGTCAGTTGTTCCCTGAGTTCCGGTTCCACAAAGGAGTGGCGGTTTTCAACAATTTCGCGCAGGAAGGTGGGACTCACCGTGTTCACATAATGGGCGGAAAACACCCCGGAGGCCATAAAATCCACCCGGTTGGTGTCCCGGCTCTCTTCGTAGTTAACGGGCGGACGTTTGAAGTAAAGCCACTGCCAGAAGGCGGCGGCATCAATTCCCCTGTCCTCAATTTCGGCCAGGGTGGAAGTCATGGTATGAATGTTGTGAATGCTGAACAGACACGGAATTTCGTATCGCCTGGCCATGGCCGGAATCAGTCCGGTCATCCAGTCGTTGCAATGGATGATATCCGGTTTCACCCTTGGGATGATGTTGTTGATCACTTCCCGCTGAAATGCCAGGGATACCTTAAGATCTTTATCCGAATACCCGGAATAAACCCCGTCTTTATAAAGAAACACCCGGTCTGCGGCAAAATGAATCCGTTCCTCATGCAGCCGCCGGCGAATTTTTTCCACCTCCCGGTGACTTCTTGGTTCATTATTGCCATGATAGATGGATTTGTAGTCGGGTATGGCGACATGGACATCGCAGCTTAAATCATACAACGCAGAGATCAGTGCTGCCGACACATCCGCCAGGCCTCCGGCCTTGGCGGAGTAGCCATCGCTATCAGAGCTGATACCTTCGGGCAGGTAGGTGACTTCCGGGGTTACAATAAGAATTCTTGGTCTATTAGGCATAGCGACCTCCTATTTCCTGGTTTTCGGAGTGCCGGCAGTGCTGTTCATAATGGGATGACGGATCGCAAACAACTAATTTTAAATGATATAGCATTTTTTATACCGAAAATATTAACTCTTATTATTTATCGTATTAATCCGATTCAGTTTATGGGCCACTCTGGCAATTTCGCTGCATCCCCAGGCCTGGGCATCGCATCCCCTGGGCGTGTGTGGAAAATTGCCGTCAAGAATTTCAGGCACAAAACCTGCCGCACCTGTGCGCATCAATGGCAGTGAACTGCCTAACCAGGCCAGGGCCGCCGGAATACCCGGGGGGCCAAAGGCGGTTGCCCAGGCCTCGCAGAATATTGGAAACTGCCATGTCCAGGCGGTGCCGTTGTGGTAGGCCGGTTTCCTTTGGGTATCCTCATCACCCTGGTAATATCCGGCATAGGGGGCATGGGGATTTACCAGGTGCTGCCCATTCCGTTCAATGGACAGGGGCATGTCCAGGGGGCGGTCCGCAAGGCTTCTAATCGCTCCGGGAACCAGAAGCTCCCGGCAGGTTGCCACCACCCGGGTCATGATTTGGGGATCGTCAATGATCCCTAAAGTGATCAGCAGCAGCTGATTGGGCCGCAGGGCATCATCAGGGATCGCATGGCAAGCGTCAACCGGTTCCCTGCAGTGCAGACAGTCGCTGAAAAAACCATCCTCTTCGCGCCAGAACAGGTCCATGATCGCGCGTTTCAGCGTGTCGGCATGTTTTTGCCATTGCCCTTGTGTGTCTGACTTATCAACCTGGGATAAAAATTCAAGGGCATAACACCACAACGCCTGGATCTCAATGGGATATCCCTTGCGGGGGGTGCCTGCCGGGAAATTGGTATCCATCCAGGTAAAATGGGCCGGGCTGTAGAGCATCATGGATTCCGGATCAGCCTTGACACCGGTGGGGGTGCCGTTAATCATGGAGGATGCCATGTCTTTAAGCAATTGAAGCATCGTGCGCCGGCCGATGTTTTGGGTGAGCAGCGGTTCTTTGCTTAAGGTTTGGGTCAGTTGCCGGCAGCAGGCAAAAAACCACAGGGGCGCATCCGAGGTCTCAATGTTCCGCGCATCTTCACCGCTTATCATATTGGGCAGGGTGCCGTCTTTTTCAAATTTTCCAAAAAGAGAGAGTATGGCAAAGGCATCCCGGATTCGGCCAAGCTCAATCAGGGACCGGCAGAAGATCAGGCTGTCCCTTCCCCAGTCCAGGAACCAGGGATATCCGGCCACCACGCTTTTTTCTTCTCCCCGGTCTACGATGAATGCGTCAAGGCTTGTCTGGATTGCTTGACAAAACGGTACCGTTGATTTAAACGAACCGGGCAGAGAGATTTTTTTGTCGGCTGCCGGTTCCGGCAGGGTTTCTTCATTCATAACACAGGCTTTCAGGCTAACCGTGTCTCCGCCCTTGACATTGATGTTGAAGTAGCCCGGGCTGAACAGATCTGAGTCGGCATCCATTCCCCGGGTGACTTCAACACTTCTGTGGACCATGTAGTGCCATTCCGGTTTCAAGAAGAATGTATCCCGACTGCTTGACAGTCGAAGTATTTTTCCTGTCTGGGAATGAAAGAAAAATCCGTTTTCAAATGTTGAAACCCGGGACGGCCATTGCTGCTCAGGACCGCTAAACGCCTTGACCGTATTATGGAAACTTCTGTCTTCAATATCGGGGCGGATGATCAGCGTGACTTCGCGTTCGGGCTGGAGGCGCCGGGGACTGTCCATCGGTGCGGTTTCCCGGTGCAGGGTCAGGGTTACGGCGTTGGTCTTTGGGTCCATCTCCAGAAACAGATCAATGACATAATATCTGCCTTCGGATGAGGGAATCCTGAATCGCCATTTTCCGCCCTGGTCATGGGAGGCCCAGAAGGCATCCATACAATCCAGTCCAAGTTCCCGGGAATAGCCCTGGAATACGCCCCATATTCTGAATCTGGACAGGAGCATCCACCGGTTTTCGGGCAGGCGGGAATTCAGGTTGGCAGCCAAAAGGGCATCATAACGGCTCTCCAGGTGGCCGAAGCAAGCCCCGGCGCGCATCATTGCACCCAGGTTGGTGGTGGACAACTGCTTGATGGACGGATCAGCGACAATTTCCCTGCGGATAAAGGATAAGCGCAGGTTAAGCGCCTCAAACGGGGCAAGATACCTGATATTGCCGGTAATTACTTTGGTTCCTTCGGGGCCGGATATGCGCAGTTTGAGCAGACAGTCCCTGTAATTGGTTTTTATTTCCATGGGCATGAAAACGGCCTGATATCCGGACCCTCCTTCTGCGGGCAGACTTTCACAGAATCCCAGGCAATATTTATCAAACCCTGTTTCCTCAAGCTGAACCCTGAAATGTTTGTTGCACCGGATCAGCAGGAAAAAGCCCGGGGGGACCATGACCCTGCGATTGATATCCTTGTGGGCATCAAACACGATGGTGCGGATGGTTCGCTTGTCCGGGTAAAGTTCCCGGATAAAGGTTTCAGGGTTCCGTGCCAGGTCCATGGCGGCCTTGTCCACATCCAGGTCATCCAGATTCATGTAGCCGTTTACCGCAGTGATTACATCAAGGGCCAGTGCCCTTCGTTTCTGCATCAGAACCCTGCCGGGCATGGACAGCTTTCCGGCCGGTTGAGCCTCAAGCAGATCCAAATCACTCTTTTCAGGACTTAACGCCAGTACGGCCCCCGGTTTCAGGAGAATACGGTATTTCCCGCCTTTGCGTTCCGCCTGAACAGTGTTGCCTGAAAGCAGGTCTGTCCAGGGAAAGGCTGCACCGCCTTCCGTGCCGGCCAGCCACACCGCCTTGCCCCGCTTGTCGCAGTCCGGGTTGACCAGCACCAGCATCCGGGCATTATGATGGGGGTTTGATCTTAGTAACACCAGAGCCCGGCTCTCTTGTTCATGGATGAGTCTTAATTGTGCCCCACTGAAAAAGACAGGGTGTTCCCGCAAAATAAGATGAAGCCGGGTGATATAATCCACCTGGTTATCAGAACTTCCCCAGTTCAGTCCCGGCGAGTTGTGGACATTTATTTTCTCCTTGGCAAACCATTCCACACCGTTGGTAAATCCGAATCCGCCGCAGATACTGAACAGCGCACAAAGACCGGTCCTCATTTTTGCATAGGTATGGGACACCTTGGCCAGTCGGTCATTGTCGTGGGTTTCCGCAAAATGGATTAAGTGGCCACAGGTATTTGAGAGTTCTATGGCACGGGCTAAGTAGCGGGATATCTGCTCAAGGGAGTATTCCTGGAACAGTTCTGAATAGGCCCAGTTAAAATTTGCGTGCTGGAGCAGCCGGCGGGTTGCATCCGGTGGTCCGCCCAGCCCTTCAAGGAAAAAAACTGTGTTGGGGTACTGGTTTCTAACCTTGTAGATAATATATTCCCAGGCCCGTTCCGGGATCATGTACCCGGCATCGCACCGGAATCCGTCCACACCCCGGCGGCACCAGAGCAGAAAAATATCCGCCATGTATTGCCACAGGTCCGTGTGCCGGTAATCGAGCTTGGTCAGATCCGCCCATACAACCCCCCAGGCACCGGGCATGCGGATTTTGCCGTCATCCTCCCGGTCCAGCCACTCGGGATGGGATTCATGAAGACTGGCTGCCCAGCCGGTATGGTTAATGGCAATGTCAAGGATCAGGTAACCGTCGTGGTCGTGTACGGCATCCACCAGCTCCATGAATTGTTCAAGGGGTGTGGCTGCGGGATCAAACTGGGCCAGGGCCGGGTCCACATCCGAAAAGTCCAGGGCGGCATAGGGACTTCCAAACCGGCCCATCCGGGCATAGGTGGTGGGTGTGGGATGGATAGGGAGAAGGTGAAGCCCCCGGCAGCCCATCCGGGAAAAGATAAAGTTCAACTGTTCCTTTAGATCCCTGAATTTTCCGGATTTGGGAATCACCGTATATCCCTGGTCATCCAGGTTTTTGATTACGGTATCCAGATCAGGGGCCTGGAATTTTGCGTCCTTGGTGGGGCCGAACTGCCGCACAAAAGCGTTATAAATGATATTGGCGCAGCAGGTGCCGGCCGGTTCAACACAGAGGATGGTGTTCTCTCCTTCGGGCCATACCGGGACATCACTGTCCTGGGGAATAAAAAAACATTTGGCCTGGAAAGATCCGTTCTGGGTCAGGGGCAGGCGGATGGAAAAATGTCCATCACCCTCTTCTTTCATAGGCAAATCACACCAGGCCTCCCCTAGCTTGATTTCGTTTTTTTCCACCCGACGGATGATTTCTCTGCGGATCGCCTCCGCATTCCCCAGGTTGGTTCTGACAAAGGCACGACCTGGACTTGGACTGTCAGGGGAAACGGAAAGTGTAAAAATGACAACATCTCCGCAAAATAAAACCTGGGCCGTTCCTGGAGACGGGCTCTGGGTGAGACGGGATATTTCCTTATTTTCTGTGACCATCATTTTGCCTTAATGAAGTTGGGCTTTAAAAAAAATTGAATGGGCAAATTCAATACCTTCGCCATTTCTGTTGCGTATATTTGGTTAGAGAAACCCTTTTGTTCTCTGTAATTTAGGCTTTTTTGAAAAGGCTATGATTTCAGATTATTATAATTAAAACCTACCCATGTTTTGCAGGGTCGATTTTTTATTATTAAGCTTTTTTAGAAACATTTGTAAAATAGCCTTATGGCATTCCCAAGTGAGGCAAAAATTGGCGAAGGTATTGCAAATTGGCTTAAGATTTTTAAATTGAATTAGGTTATAAAATCTCATTAAATAGTAATTAAAAGTATTTAATTTACGATTCAATTAGAGTTTTTTATTAAAATGTAAACACCTTAAGTGGCTGAAACCCGCAGCCTCTATTCCTTATCTTTGTAAGTTTAAAGATTCAGGAACTTCTTTTAACTAC
>NZ_JACADJ010000085.1 GCF_013389365.1 Desulfobacter latus | reverse complement strand
TTCAGGAACTTCTTTTAACTACTTGAACTTCTCTTGTCCCGTATGTCGGACATAAGTTCTGCTTATAGCTTAAGGTTTTACACACTCAGCTTTTTGAGTGCAACCGCCAACACCTTTTCAAAGAGCTAAATAATATATTAGCACTTATATAGTAACTATTCAAATATTATTTTATTACTTTAACATTACGCTGTAACTGAATTAGGCGTATGGGTTTTGTTATAATTACCTTTATTTTCGTCTTATTTTTGTATAAGTATACCTTTATTTTTGTTAATCTCAGAGTATAGGAATTTCCAGCACCCAGCACCCAGCACCCAGCACCTAACACCTAACAGCCCGCCCAAAGGGCGCTAATTTATTAAGCAAATATGAGGTTAATATGATCAATAGAGATAGATTAAGTACCTTGAAGTCCTGGTTTTTCAGAGAAAAAAGAAAGCCGTTGTTGATCCGGGGTGCCCGTCAGGTGGGGAAAACCACCCTGGTGAGGATGTTCTGCGACCAGGAAAATATACGTCTGGTAGAGATCAATTGTGAAAAACCGTTCGTCTTTATGTCCCTGGTTGAAAAGCTTGACCCCAAAGTTGTGGTCCAGGCCATGGAATTTGAGTTCAACGTTTCCATCGATCATGCAGACAGCCTTATTTTTTTTGATGAAGTCCAGAATTCGCCGTCCGTTCTAAAGCTGCTGCGGTATTTTTACGAAGAACTTCCGCAGTACAGGGTTATTGCCACTGGTTCACTTCTGGAATTTGTTCTGGATGAACCCGAGTTTTCCATACCTGTGGGGCGTCTGGAGTTGATGTACCTTAATCCCCTTTCCTTTGAGGAGTTCTTAAATGCGGCCGGGGAAATTAAAGCCCTTGATATGATACAAACATTTTCCCTTGGGGAGGAGATTGCCCAGCCGTTTCATTTGACGTTGACCCGGTTGCTGAGACGATATGCCGCTGTGGGCGGTATGCCGGAAGTGGTTCAGGCCCATATCAAGGGAGCCGGAATCAAGGAGTTGGAACGGACCAAATATGCCATTCTGGATACCTTGAAGCTGGATTTCCATAAATACACCAGAAAGACCAATCCAAAACTTTTGACAATTATATTAGATGCACTGCCGCTGCATGTCGGCAAAAAATTGAAATATACCGGGATTGACCGGTCGTATAAATCCAATGAGATGGCCATAGCCCTCCACCAGCTCTGTCTTGCGAAGGTGGTGTTTAAGGTGTTCAATTCAGGTTGTAACGGTGTGCCCCTGGGGGCGGAGAAAAAGGAACGGTTTTTCAAATGCTTCATGTTGGATATCGGTTTGATTCATACACAGTTGCAGTTGAACCCCTTTGAAACCAGTGAAGCAGAGGAATTTAATCTTATCAACAACGGGGCTCTGGCAGAACAATTGATCGCCCAGCAGCTCATGGCACAATACCCGGACTATATGTCCCCGGAACTGTATTACTGGGCAAGAGAAAAAAAGGCTTCATCCGCTGAAGTGGATTTTGTCATTGCCGATGACCGTCGGCGGATAATACCTGTGGAGGTTAAGGCCGGAAGCACCGGGAGCTTGCGCTCCCTTCAAATTATGATGGTTGAAAAAAAACTTGACTGTGCTGTCCGGTTCAATTCCATGTCTCCTTCCATATTCCACGAAGACAGGCAAACCTTGAAAGGCCGGTCCAGGTTTACACTTTATTCCTTTCCCCATTATCTTTCGGGTCAGGTGATGCGGTTGCTCAACGGTTGACTGAAATGTGATTCGGAATGGCGATGGATTGAAGAATAGAAGACGATGGGTGATCCCGGTGCGAAACAATCAGCACTTGTCAGGCAGGCTCAAAATGGCTATCGGGTTCTGTCTATAGGTAGTGTTTTATTTTTTATTTTTTATCTGCCCTGGTTTTTTTTAATAAAGGCATCTATACTGTAGGTTTGAAATTTTAAATTAGCGCCCTTTGGGCGGGCTGTTAGGTGCTGGGTGCTGGGTACTGGGTACTGGAAATTCCTATACTATTAAATTATACTCTTGTAGCTGAAAGGATGAAAGAGGTCAACTACCCCTCGGCTAAAGACCGAGGGGCTTGAAAAAGCCCCAAAGTTGACCAGTCTAAGTGCTTTGAGCACTACGTTAGATCGGAAACAGGCACCCTGGGGTACTCGCCAGCTCCAGGTTCTACGGCAAGTGGTTAAACAGGTTTAAGGGGTTAAGCCGGTGCTGCTTGCGCCAAACCCGGTCATAACATTGACGAGGCAAACATTACCTTGGAAACAAGAGGATTTTTAAATTGAACGTATTTGTTCTGGATACAAACAAAAAATCGCAGAATCCGGTACATCCGGCAAAGGCAAGATTGCTTTTAACAGAAGGGAAAGCCGCAGTTTTCAGACAGTTCCCCTTCACAATCATTTTGAAAGAGACCGTCTTGGACGTGGCATCAAACCCATTGCGGATCAAGATTGATCCGGGCAGTAAAGACACCGGAATTGCCGTGATTAACGACGATACCGGAGAAATTGTTTTTGCCATGGAACTGAGACATCGAGGCCAACAGATCAAAAATAATCTGGAATCAAGACGAGCCATCAGAAGATCCCGGAGAAACCGGAAAACGCGATACCGGAAGCCGCGCTTTGATAACCGGACCAGGGCGGAAGGATGGCTGCCGCCTTCATTAAAAAGCCGGGTTTACAATATCGAAACCTGGGTCAACCGGTTGTGCCGGTTTTGCAATATTCAGGCAATTTCAATGGAGTTGGTTCGGTTTGACATGCAGAAAATACAGAATCCTGAAATATCCGGTGTCGCGTATCAGCAGGGGGAACTCATGGGGTATGAGGTACGGGAATACCTTCTAGAAAAATGGGACAGAACGTGTGCCTATTGCGGAAAAACAGATATTCCATTGGAGATTGAACATATCGTGCCGAAATCGAAAGGCGGTTCCAACAGAGTCAGCAATCTGACACTGGCCTGTACGGCGTGCAACAGAAAGAAGGGTAATAAGTCGCTCGAACACTTCCTTTCAAGGAAACCGCGACTGTTGAAACGAATTCAAAAGCAATCCAAAGTGCCGCTCAAGGATGCGGGTGCCGTCAACACGACCCGATGGGACTTGTTCCGTACCTTGAAAAAAACCGGACTGCCGGTTGAAACCGGCTCCGGCGGTCTGACAAAATTCAACCGGACGACCAGGGGACTTCACAAAACGCATTGGCTCGATGCCGCCTGTGTTGGGAAAAGCACACCTGAAAAGATATTTCAGATCGACAAAACCGTGTTGATTGTAAAGGCAGACGGTCATGGCTCAAGACAGATGTGCAGGGTAAACAAGTTCGGATTCCCCCGGACAACAGCAAAGTCAACTGAGAAAAAAGTCAAAGGGTTTCAGACGGGCGACATCGTCAAGGCGGTTGTCAATTCCGGTAAAAAGGTCGGAACGTACATCGGGCGTGTCGCTGTCAGAAAAAGCGGATCATTTAACATTAAAACAGTGGACAAAACAGTACAGGGCATTAGCTGGAAATATTGCAGACTGCTTCATGCATCTGACGGTTATTCCTACAATACGACGTGCTAAGGTCCGGTGCATGGACTACTAAATTATTATAAGGAGGGCGGCAATTCCTCCCCTGAGCTAAAGACTCAGGGGTTTCCTTGCCGCATTTTATGAAAGAGATGAAAAAAGTCGGGATAGTTGGCTGGCGGGGCATGGTGGGTTCCGTGCTTATGGAAAGAATGTCTGCACAGAATGATTTTCAAAAATTTACGCCGTTTTTTTTCACTACGTCCCAGGCCGGACAAAACGGCCCGGATGTGGGGCAGGGGACTTCGAAACTCATTGACGCGTTTGATATTGACACGCTCATGGACATGGATATTGTGGTGACCTGTCAGGGGGGGGCTTACACTGAAGCCGTGCGTCCCAAACTGGCCGAGCGCGGCTGGGGCGGGTACTGGATTGATGCGGCATCCACCTTAAGGATGGATGACCAAAGTATTATTGTGCTGGATCCGGTCAATCTACCGGTCATTGAAACGGCCATATCCAAAGGAATTAAAAATTTTGTCGGCGGCAACTGCACGGTATCGTTAATGCTGATGGCCCTGGGCGGGCTTTTTGAAAATGACTGGGTGGAATGGCTGACCTCCATGACCTATCAGGCGGCTTCCGGGGCCGGTGCCAAAAACATGAGAGAGCTTGTGGCCCAGATGAGAGCCATTGGTGACAAGGCCGCCCCGATTCTGGATGATCCTGCCGCAGCAATTCTTGATCTTGATCGAACGGTTACCGATACCTTGCGATCCGATGCCTATCCCGTTGATAACTGGGGCGTTCCCCTGGGGGCCAGCCTGATTCCCTGGATTGACCGGGCCATGGACAATGGCCAGACCCGGGAGGAGTGGAAAGGGTTTGTGGAAACCAATAAAATTCTGGGCCGTTCGGACAATCCCATCCCCATTGACGGCCAGTGCGTTCGCATCGGGTCCATGCGCTGTCATTCCCAGGCCTTCACTATCAAGTTGAAAAAAAATATCCCTTTAGACGAGATCAATGCCGCCCTGGCTGCCAATAATGACTGGGTGCGGGTAATCCCCAACAACAAAGAAAATGCCATAAAAGAACTGACCCCCGCCGCAGTCACAGGCACCCTGAACGTACCTGTGGGTAGAATCCGGAAAATGAATATCGGTGAAAATTTTCTCACGGCATTTTCCGTGGGGGATCAGTTGCTCTGGGGCGCAGCCGAACCTTTGCGGCGAATTTTAAATATTATGCTTTAAAGTTCATCAAAGTGCGACAGATAGGTGTCTCCGGTTTTGATGTAATAGATATTTTCCGAAATATTGGTGACATGGTCCCCGATGCGCTCCAGACAGCGGCCGATGAAGATATAACCGGTAAAGGCGTCTGCACTATCTTCGCACTTTTCTGCTTCCCTTTTCAGGGTGTTCATGAACCTGACAAATTGTCTATCTACATCATTGTCTTTTTGCCACACGGCCACTGCGGCAAGTTCATCCAGGCGGTCAAAGGCATCCAGCACACTGTTAATCATGGTCCGGCACTCCCGGGCCATGTCAATGACATAATCCGTGGATAGCGTAAAGGGGGTGCCTTCCAGACGAAGAACCCGTTTGGAAATATTGGCGGCATAGTCTGCGATCCGTTCAAATTCCGAAGCGATTTTAATCACGCAGATAATGTATCTTAAATCCCCTGCCACGGGCTGACGCTTGGCCAGGACCGATATGGTGTCCGTTTCGACTTTCCGGTGAAGTTCGTTGACCTGCCGATCGGCCTTGATCACTTCATCGGCAAGCCGCTTGTCTGTAATTTTAAATGCCTTGATAGCCTTTGCCAGCTGCCATTCACATAATTTGCCCATGGCATGAATCTGTGCACCAAGATTATTGATTTCCCGGTCATAGGATGTTGAGGTATGACGTTCCATAAAATGGAGATCTCTCTTTTTATAAAAAAATGCAGATTCACACCTTCTTCCACAACGCATAAAAATGGTGGACCGGTCCGTGCCCCGAGCCGGTTTGGATATCCGCCCCGGCCTTTAATGCTTCGGTGATATAGGTTTTGGCTTCGGCAACGGCTGTTTTCAGGTCCAATCCCCGGGCAAGGCCTGCGGCAATGGCCGATGACAGGGTACACCCGGTACCGTGGCTGTTTTTTGTGTTCACACGATCCGCCGTATAGCGGGTTGTCTGTCCGGAGGCGGCTTCATAGAGCAGGTCAATGCCCGGTCCCGAAGCCAGGTGCCCACCTTTGATCAGCACATTGGCGGATCCAAGATCTGCCAGGGCCGCGGCAGCGCCGTCCATTTTATCCGGGCTATCTATGGTCCTGCCTAAAAGCACCGAGGCCTCGGGCAGATTCGGGGTCATCACCGAGGCCAGGGGCAGCAGGTGTTTTTTCAGTGCGTCCACGGCATCATCCTGCAGCAGGTTGTCGCCGGATTTGGAGATCATCACCGGATCCAGCACCACATTGGGGCATTGCCATTGTTTGAGTTTTCCGGCCACCATCTCAATAACTTCAGGGGCGTGCAGCATGCCGATTTTTACGGCATTGGTGCCGATATCCGACATCACGGCATCAATCTGTTCCCCGATGAATGCCGGGGAAACAGGAAAAATACCGGTGACACTGTGGGTGTTCTGGGCCGTGAGTGCGGTGATGGCGGACATGCCGAATACCCCTAGCGCACTGAAGGTTTTCAAGTCTGCCTGGATACCGGCCCCGCCACCGCTGTCAGACCCTGCGATGGTTAATGCACGATAGTATGTTTTCATAGAATGCGGCAAGGAAACCCCTGAGGCTTTAGCTCAGGGGAGGAAATGCCGCCCTCCCTTTGTCTTGTTTTCTATCAAAATTAAATGTATTAGTTTATATGAAAGTCGTGAGTTTTGAGTGGTGAGCAGTGAGATTTAAAACAAGCTGTTTTTCTCATAACTCACCACTCAACACTCATGTCTTTCATTGTTTGTTGTGTCCGTCAGGTCATGGCCGTTCTTTGAAAAGTACAGTAGCACTGCGTTTTTACCGTGTCAAATCCTGAACGAACAAAAACAGGACAACCAATAACTTGAGAGTATAGGAATTCCCAGCACCCAGTACCCAGTACCCAGTACCCAGCACCCAACAACCCGCCCAAAGGGCGCTAATTTAATAGTAGTTAATTATGATTAATGAGTTACAGGACCTTCATGACTTTCTTTCTCGGGTGCCGTTGTTTTCATCTGTGCCCGCGGATCAGATCCGGGAAATTGCCGGGTTGTTTACAACGAAATTTTATTATAAGGGCGATGTTATCTGCCGCCAGGGTGAGCCTGGAGATGCCATGTATGTGATTCGTTCGGGCATGGTTTCGGTGTTCAAGCAAGCGGATGGAAAAAGGGTTTTTGTCAGCGATTTGAAACGGGGAAATTTTTTTGGTGAAATGTCCCTGCTTTCCGGGGCGCATAGAAACTCAACGGTAGAAGCTTCGCTGGATGTGACCGTGTTTTGTCTGACCCGTGAGAATTTTGAGGTTCTGATCAAAACCAATAAAAGCATTGGATTGTATCTGAGCCGTTTTTATGCCAAACGCATGAGTTTTGAGGTCGAAGACGGTGGGTCTCAGGCCATGACACCGACATTTTACGCTGTTTCGGCCACAGGTCCGGAGCTGGGGGTGTCCCATTTTTTATATTCCGTTTCCTTTCACATTTCTGATGAATCACATAAACGGGTGGTGGTGATTGAGCCTCATCTTGAACCTGACAAAATCATGCAGAAATATAACCTGACTCGAATGGAATGCCCGGACCCGGGACTTTTCAGATTCCTGCCTCCGGATAGTTATAACGCCGCAGATATTAACTGGTATGGACATTTGTCGGGTTTTCATGTTTTGCAACTGCGAACCGGCTTTTCCGACAGGGTGTCTGAGATTCTGCCGGTTCTGATGACCGGTCTGAAAGAATCTTATGATGTGGTGTTTTTCAATCTGACCCATTGCCTTAATGATATGGAACAGCTGTTTGTCCGGTTGTGTGACCGGACGCTTTTACTTATTCACAATACAAAAGAAAAACTCCGAGACGTTCGCTCCCGGCTTTCAACGCTTGAAGACATTTGCGGAACCAGCGCGTTTTTAGGAAGAATCCGGGTGGGGGTCAGTCATTTATACGGGGAAAAAGGGATGCCCCGGCAGGAACTGAAGCAGCGTCTGGGGCTTTCTGAGACACCGGGCATCTGGGTGGACCGCTCGGTGTTGGCGATTAACGACCGGATCGATACGGATAAATGTTTTCCCGTACGGGGGCCAAGGGCTGTTGCCCGCGAAATTGCCGGTATCCGCTTGGGGCTTGCGCTGGGTGCCGGTGGTGCAAGGGGGTGGGCCCATATCGGCGTGCTTAAAGTGTTGGAGGATGCTGGTATCCATATTGATATGATTTCAGGCAGCAGCATGGGGGCGCTTGTTGGCGCAATTTATGCGGCGACCGCCTCAGTTGAAAGATTAAAGCAGTCTACCATCGACCTGTTTTTAACCCGGGCCGACACCCGCAGGAAAATTTTTGACTATACCCTGCCCAAAAAAGGCTTACTCAAGGGTGAAAAGGCGGCTCAGCTTGTACGAACGGCAGTCAATAATGCGGACTTTCTGGATTTAATGATTCCGACCTACCTGGTGGGCGTAGATATTTTGAACGAAGAGGAAGTGATTTTTGAAACCGGGGATGTTACGGATGCTGTCCGTTCCAGTATTGCAATTCCTGCTGTTTTTTCTCCCTTTAAATACCAGGGCCGGTGGATGGTGGACGGCGGGCTTCTGAATCCGGTGCCTGTGGATGTCCTGCTTCGAAAGGGCGCAGACATGGTTATTGCCGTATGCATTGAATCAAAGCCTTTTCAGGCTAAAACACGAGAGAACGACCCCGGCATTAAACAGATTATTTCCCAGACCATCAGCATTGTCCATGGTAAGGCCGCCAGTGATTTTGTAAAAAACGCAAACCTTGTACTTTACCCGGATGTGGGCGCTTATGCCTGGGATGATTTTCACCAGGGCATTGCCCTGATGCGCCAAGGTATGGAAGAATGCTTTCAACGGCTGCCGGATATTCAAAAAATGATCGCTGAAAAACAGGGGCAACGCCATTGATATAAGTAGCTTTAAGAAAAGGAAAAGTCCATGTCATCAGATAACAATGAGACCGTTTCCGGTCGGCTGGGTACGTTTGCCGGTGTTTTTACGCCAAGTATTTTGACCATTCTCGGGATCATTCTTTTCCTGCGTTTGGACTATGTGGTGGGCGCCGGCGGGCTTGGAAATGCGCTGATTATTATTGCCGTGGCTAATCTGATTTCCGTGTTGACCAGCTTTTCTCTGGCCGCCATTGCCACCAATATGAAGATTGGCGGCGGCGGTGACTATTACCTGATTTCCAGAACCCTTGGCATAGAGTTCGGCGGGGCCATCGGCATTGTGCTGTTTTTAGCCCAGTCCGTGTCCATTGCCTTTTACTGCATTGGGTTCGGAGAAGCCCTGGCCGCCATCCTCGGCCTGACCGGTCATGTGACGATACAGCTTATTGCAGGTACGGCATTGCTCTTTCTTTTTGTGTTGGCATGGATCGGCGCGGATCTGGCCACTAAGTTTCAGTATGGGGTCATGGTGTTTTTGACCTTGGCGCTTCTATCCTTTTACATTGGCGGTATCCGGCAGTGGAATACCGGACTTTTGATGGAGAACTGGGGTGCTGGAGAAGGCTCGGCGCCTTTCTGGATTCTTTTTGCCTTGTTTTTTCCGGCGGTGACCGGCTTTACCCAGGGGGTGAGCATGTCCGGCGATCTTGAAGATCCGGGCAAAAGCCTGCCCACAGGGACCTTTGCCGCCGTTTTTCTATCCATTCTGGTCTATATTTCCGTGGCTGTGGTGTTTGCCGCTGCCACACCGCTGAAAATCCTGGCCGGTGACTACGGGGCCATGAAACAGATTTCCATGTATGGCTGGCTGATCAATGCCGGTGTTGTTGCCGCCACCCTGTCTTCAGCCATGGCCTCGTTTCTTGGGGCGCCCAGGATTTTAAAGTCCCTGGCTGCGGATAAAATATTTCCGTTTCTTAATCCCTTTGCCAAAGGCTATGGTCCGTCCGACAATCCCCGCCGGGGGGTGCTGCTCTCATTTGGCATCGCTGTGGCCACCATTTCCATGGGCCGGCTGAACCTGATTGCAGGGGTGGTCTCCATGTTTTTTTTAATTTCCTACGGGTTGCTCAATTATGCCACTTATTTTGAGGCGTCTGCCGAGAGCCCGTCTTTCAGGCCCCGGTTCCGGTGGTACAACAAAAAGATCAGTCTTGTGGGTGCGTTGACCTGCCTGGGCGTGATGCTGGCCATTGATTTTCGAACAGGGATTGCTGCCGTGGCCATCCTGTTTGCTATTTTTCAGTATCTCAAACGGGTCTCCGGCCCGGCAAGATGGGCGGACAGCCGGCGTTCTTACTATCTTAAACTGGTCAGGGACAATCTGATCGATGCACAAAAGGTTCCCGAACATTCAAGGGACTGGCGACCCTATGTGCTTGTGTTGTCCAATGACGAAGAACATACAAAGCAGTTACTGGCGTTTTCCGCTCTGATCGAGGGAAAAAGCGGCATGACAACAGCTGTACGGATTCTCCAGGCACGGGGATACCGTGCTGTAAAACTTAAGGCAGAGGCGGAAAAGGATCTGGCCCGGATTATTTCCGAGAAGGAAAGTTCAGCATTTTCCCTTGTACTCGTTTCGGAGTATACGGCCAACGGCTTATCCGTGCTGTGTCAAAGCTTTGGAATCGGGCCGATAAAGGCCAATACCTTGCTCATGAGCCGGCATGAGCAGTCTGTCAATGATGATGACCCTGTGCCGTTCCTCAATTACCGGGAGTTGATCCGGCCGGCTGTTCAGTCCGGGTGCAATATCATTCTCTGGGACCCGAAGGATCTGCCTGAAACCGCCGAGGACTGTGGCAAACAAAGAACCATTGATGTCTGGTGGAAGGATGACGACACCAGCCGGCTCATGCTTCTTCTTGCCTATCTGATCACAAGGGACGGTCCCTGGGAAGGAGCCAAAATCAGGCTTTTAGCCTGTTATCTGGACCGGGACAACGCGCAGATCATACAGATGCTTTCCGATACCCTGGATGAGTTTCGTATTCAGGCCGAACCCAAGGTTGTTCTTGGAATCAATGAAACGGTGTTTTTAAACACATCCGGGCAGGCAGACCTGGTTTTTATCCCTGTCGCCTTAAAAAAGGATAATAACCTGATGTTTGGGGATCTTCCGGTCGAACAGCTTTTGCCACGCCTGAAAACGGTGGCCATGGTCATGGCAGCCCAGAAAATTGAACTGGATTCAACCCCGGAAGAGGGCAGGGCAGGTGAAATGGCCCTTTTGTTTGATGAACTCAAGCATGCGGAAAAAAGGGTGGCGGCCGCAAAGAAAAAAGCCCTGCAGGCGGCGAAATCCGCCACGGATTTTATCAAAAATGCCGATGACATGCCGCTTAATGATCCGGACCTGTTAACGCATCTCAAAGAAACGCTTGCATTGCAGGAGAAATCCGAAGAAGCCGATAAAAAGGTGCTTAAAGAACAAGCCAAGCTGATGGAGATCTCCCAGCGGGCCAGGGATGAGGGGCTTGCTGTGGATGACGAAGAACAGTAATTTTTTTCATCATAATTGCATTAATTTTGCTGGTTATTTCTGTCAGGGCTCTGCGTTTTTTCCGCAGACCACCAGGATCTGGGCAAAGATTAAACCTTTTTGCAATACAGCGGTTGATTCTTTGATTAATTGTTCTATTTTTTTTAAAGTAAAGCCAAGAGGAAAACATGGACAAGAATCAGGTATTAATACGTCTTAAACAATTTAAAATCCATACTGCGCCTAAATTTGGGGTGGTAAAAATGGGAATATTCGGTTCTGTTGCAAGGGGCACCTCCAATCTCGGCAGTGATATTGATGTGGTCGTTAAATTAAACCGGCAAAATTTAATCAACACCATCGGACTCAGGCAGAGTTTAGAGGACTTTTTCGGTGTTCCGGTTGATGTTGTTAATTATACGGAAAACTTAAGCCCTTTGTTGAAAAAACGTATTAACAAAGATGTGATTTATGTATGATGAAGAAATCGTTCTTGATCTGTTAGGAAAAATGGCAGAATTGACAGAGCGTATTCGTGCGCGATTTAAAGAGGTTGTATCTGTTTCTGAGTTGACGGATTCTTGTGCCGGAGTAGAAAAATTAGATTTGCTGTTGATGCCGCTTATTGTCATTGGTGAATTGGTCACAAAAATTGATCATATTACAAAACAGGCTTTGTTCGAAAAATATCCGCAAATTCCATGGCGTGAAATTAAAGGGCTGAGGAATGTTGTGGCCCACAATTATTATGAGGTAAATGCTGAAGAAATATTTGATACCTGTAAAAATGATATTCCAAAACTGGCAGAAACTATCAAACAAATAATTTCAGATTTCCAATGACTTTTCTTCGTTTATTTTTAGGGTCACCTAATTTATATTTCTCAAATAATATTAATATCAGCAATGTTCGGTGAAAATTCTGGATCTAACATTGCCATTTGTCGACGAATATTTGATCGTAAATCGATAGCAGGCTGTAGGCAGAATTTCTCAAAATTTGTCAATGTCACGGTGTCCAAATTGGGAAATAATAACTTGAGATAGCCACAAGCCAGACGTTGGACGGCCCGGGTGTCTCGCAGATCCCCATGGGATTGCATGTGATCTTTGATAAAAGTCATGTGTTCCTGGCTTGCTCTAAGGGCGTATAACACCTCGCCGAAGTAATCTGCTCGTAAGGCAAAAGACTGACATAGCGATGTCGATTGTATCCTGGGAAGCTCCCAGCCCGGCACCAAAGCGTGAAAACGGTCAAGAAGTGCTGTGGCCCCATGGCCGGTCAGCCACCTCGGTAGTTCGGTAAAACAATTTTCATCTCGTGGTCGTCCATCAACTATAGGGATATTGCCTAGGATAACAAATCCGGCATCAGAGGAAGCATGGAAGCCCATGACCCGGTATTCTCCTGATTCCAGATATCCTTTTAAGGCACCAACGATCTCGCCTTCGTTGCTCAACTTAATTGTTT
Source organism: Desulfobacter latus (assembly GCF_013389365.1). GTDB lineage: Bacteria > Desulfobacterota > Desulfobacteria > Desulfobacterales > Desulfobacteraceae > Desulfobacter > Desulfobacter latus. Next base: position 1,620 of record NZ_JACADJ010000085.1, on the reverse strand, counting down.
GGATTTCATCTAGAATTACGGCATTAAAATTTGAAATAATACCAGCCTGCTGACGGCTCATATCGTAAAAAAGCTGGGCACGGGTAACTACTCCACCACTCACAAGCCATGCATGGCGGGATAATTGGCTATAGATATATGATTTCCCAGTTCCTTTTGGGGCAAGCTCCATGATGTTAACACGGGGCTCAATAAGAGGTAGCAGCCGACTTAAAATTAATAGCTTCTGTCTGGTTGAGTATTTACGCTCGTCATACCCCATAGTCCGGGACAACAATGCTAACCATTCTGCCAGGTCAAATTCTTTTCGTTTCGCTAAGAAGTATCCCAGGTCAATGCTTGCCGCCTGCATGGGATTAAAATTCGTCATAACAACATCATACATACCTTCTCCTGGGACGGCATCCAGGTTAAAGTGCCACTTCCCCAAACATTGCCCATCAGCAACAAAGGATTAGCATCGACTATGGAATCAAGGACAAGCCCGTTGAGGTCAAGACAGGGGATTCTAAGTTGCAGTGTTCCTTTGGTTGGGTGAACTTTTACGCTGAATGAATCCAGAATTTTCAGTGGAGTACCGTTACGCAAATCATACATCAAGGTCTCTTTTTGCTTTTTGTCCGGCAGGTATTTTGCGACAAATTTTTGCATACCATCGCTGTTAATACTACCTGAACCATCGCTATAGCGGCTGACCAACCAGTCAGAAACAAAGGCTGGAATGGTACGCCCTGTAAGCCCAGCTTTTGCTGCCAATCCTTTGTGGACACATACGTCCGGAAATAAGCCGGCTATTTTTCGGTCAAGATATTCCTGATTAATTTCATTTTTAGATATCGAAGTCATCATCAAAATCCGTAGACATAGCACCTTTGGTCGGCACTTTTATTGTTAAGGTCTTTTCATCTTCTCCAGCCATACTCTTAATGCGATAACTAATATAAAAATCGATATTACTTTCGCCTATGGCAGAAGCATTGAATGTGGTGTGAAGTTTATAGGTATTATTTTTGCCAATCGTAAGTGGCAGGCTTGAGTTGGTCTTTATTCCAGTCACTTCCATTTCAAAAATTGTTACGGTATAATTGTTAGGGTTAAATATGTTTAACGCAACATCATTCTCAGTGCGTTTGCGAAAGATCTCTCCCTCAAATGAAAAACTAAGCGGCTCAATAGCTTCAGGCTTTTTGTCACTGAATACATGATCGTTCATGACCATCAACGATGGCTTCAGTGTCAATTTCTGCCGGTCGATGACAAAAGTCACAGACTAACAGATCTTCATCCCAGGACTCTGGACGAGCTGCTGCCGTTAAACAAGGGTTCATAAAACCTCCTTCATAAAGATTTAAAATTTAATGATGTAGGATAATTGAATGAAACTAAAACCGTACGAATCCATGGCTGGTGCCATAGAAAAGTACGGTTTTTAGTTCCGGGGAGAATCTGCAACACTATTCAATGTTTAGATTAAATGATTATATCTCTATGAACAATGGTTCGGACAAATTTAGGCGCTAATAGCACCGTAGTTTATCAGTTCCTCGTATTGAGGCGTATTTTTTATCAAGATAGGGTCCAAATCTAAGTGTGAAATAAATCGGTCCAGTAGGTTTTCAT
>NZ_JACADJ010000084.1 GCF_013389365.1 Desulfobacter latus | reverse complement strand
ATGTTGAGATAATCACAATTCATATTTGAGTATAATAAACACGGTATTTTGCTGTGACAAAATAGTTGCGATCAAAATTCTGATAATAAAAACTGTAAAGTACTTTGGGGGTGATATGAAGGATGCCGAAATTTGAACCAGAATTTTGTCGTAATGAAAGTGAAGTCATCTCTAAACTGATCGTCAGTTACCTCCTGCCGGAATTGGGTTATTCTCTTGATGACTGGCACCAAGAAGTCAAGGTTGCCAATATTCGTCTGGATTTTTTGGCATTGGTAACGCCTGTTATACCTTTTGTATTGGATAAAATAAAACCGCTGAGCATTGTGATAGAAGCTAAAAATCCAGATGAAAAATTATATAGGCATACCAGAAAGCTCAAACGATATCTAAATAATCTAAATGTCCGTTATGGATTGTTGACGAATGGAAAGAAACTAAAGATATACGCAAGAGATAATGACGAAGAGATCAAATTAATATTTGAATGTTCCGGAAAAAAAATAGCGACTAAAATAGATGATATTCGTGCTATTTTAGGAAAAAAAAGTTTGATAAAGGCCAATGAGATCAATGCGCCTGCAGGAGACATAGCAGAAGAGACTGATGAAAAAAAATATGAAAATTCAGAATTCCAAAATTCATCCATATCCAAACCACATCATAAAATCATTAAAAAAACGATCAGGGAAACATCAAATATGCAAGTTCTCGCAATATATCACAACAAAGGCGGTGTAGGTAAAACAACGATATCGGTCAATTTAGCAGCTTCTTTCAGCAGAAAAGGTAAGCGCGTGTTGTTAATTGATATGGATGCTCAGGCCAATACAACGTTTGCTACCGGTCTTATTAAGTTTCAATTTGAAGAAGATGATAATATAAGAAATAATTATGTATACCATCTGCTTGAATCGGGAGATTTTAACTTTATTCCTGATATGGTACGCTGCTCTGATGATTTCAATACCCCTGAAGTGGATGTTATTCCGTCGCATATCAATCTGATCGAACATCAGGATAAGCTCAATAAAATAGCCGCAAGCCGTTCCAGACTTATTGTCAAGCTCAAACAGGTAGAGAATGACTATGATATTGTTATTATTGATACACCGCCATCACGGGATTTATACGCGGAAATTCCTCTTATCGCTGCAGATTATCTTATCATTCCTTCTGATTTAAAACCGTTTGCAAATCAAGGATTAAGCAATGTTAAAAAATTTGTCGGACAGATAAATGAATATCGTGAAGCCATTGCCCGTGCGCCTTTGGTGATATTGGGCGTTTTGCCATCAAAAATTTCAACGAATTCTCAATATCTTAAACACACCTTCCCCAAACAAAAAGATGTCGTGCCGCAACGTCATAAATTACCATTGATGGAAAGCATTATTTATGAAAGAACACCTCTCTCAAATTCTCTGAATCACATAAAAGAAGAAGATGATGTGGAACGCCCTGATCCCAAATCAATTTTTGAGTTCTGCGAAATCAAATCCACGCCTTCGGCAGAACAGGCTGCTGAAGATTTTGAAACATTGGCAACAGAAATAATGAATAAAATAAAGTGAGCAATAATGGAATTTTTTTTGGTTGATGTTAAAAGTATTACGGCATCTGCATCTTCTGAACAAATAGACAAAGCAAAAGTTGAAAAGCTGGCAGATTCAATTTTGGAGTGTAACGGGTTACTTAAGCCATTGATCTTAAAACCCACAGGTCCTGAAACCTACGTTGTCATCAAAGGGAATTCGGAATACTATGCTGCATTGAAAGCGCGTGAAAAAGATCCGCGTAAAGGAGAAATGGTTAATGCCTTTGTCATTTCTCCGAGGGCTGAGAAAGCGATTTTCAAGCAATTAGACGCATTGGAACGTCAGGATCAAACATCGTCGTCTATTCATAGAATTGAATCAGATGAAGATGTTTCCGTCCATAAAAATTCGGAAACAATACCCGCCCAAACATCACTGACTTCTCAAGTAACACAAATGATGCAAAAAATGGAGATGAGCTTACAGACCTTTGTGAATGAGCGACTGATACAATCAGAAAATAATTTTCAAACTTTTTTCAATGAACGACTGGCAACATTAGAAAATAAAATTTCGGAAATAACACAAAAGACAACTGTTGATACTAATATTCAAGGTGGCGCAAAAGATTATAATAATAAAACGGTCCCTGAACTTAAATTAATAGCAAAAGAGCGAAAAATAAAACGTTATTCATCTATGAGAAAAGCTGAACTTATTGATGCTCTTGAAGAAAGTGATATGACGACTTAAGGGCCCTAAAAATATGGAATTTCTTTATCCGGCAAAGTTACATGCAGTTGCCTTGGTTTGCTTTTTTTGCCCTTGCCTTTCAGATTTTCCAGTTCTTTCCGGGCTTTTTCCCGCATCTTTTCATCGTCCAGGGTATCAAGGGCCCGCTTAAGTTGTCGAAGCGCATTTTTTTCATCATGCATCCGGGCATAATATACCCCGAGATAATAGTGGGACAAGGCTTTTTTTGACTGCCTGGACATGATTTCGGCCATGTGGTAATTGATTTTTTCAAATCCGGGTTTACCATTTCCAAGTATACGTTCAAGTCCCCGTTGGGCTGCCGGCAAATTGCCGTTTTGGATCTGGGCAACAGAGCGGTAAAAAACGGCCCAGTCTCCCAGCAGGGGATCATCTGCAATACTGTTCAAAATCGTTATAGCCCGGTTGTATTCAGTGTTGCGGATGTAAAGCCGGCCTAATTCCAGAAGAATCATGGGTTCAAACGGATTTTTTGCCAGGGCTTTATTGAGTTGTTCAATCCCTTCATGTATTCGTGAGGTTCGTCCGTACAAAAGGCCCAGGCCGTAGTGAAGTGCTACATTATCGTCAGAATCGTTTTGGCGGGCAATTTCAATTTTAGGGATGTATGTGTCCGTATCTCCGTAAAGCCCGATGACCCGGTATTTAAACATATTGTAGTCAAAATTTTCAGGAAGTCCGGGTTTGTCTGCGGGGGGGATGTAATCTGCAAGAATTCCGGATAAATGAGAGACCCTGTTTGCTGTGCCTGGATGGGTTTTAAAGTAATCGGGTATATTTTCAATTCCCTGATAGTCAGCCTGTCTTATTTTCAGCAGGCTGTCCAGTATCCCGTTTGGCGAATATCCTGTCTTCTCAAGAAAAAGAACGGCCTTCTGGTCTGCTTCGGTTTCATTTTCCCGGGTATAGCTCAGCATGGCCGATTGCCCTGCAGCCATGGAACCAATGGTTAGGGCCTCCCCCGCTTCTGAATCGCCGGCTGCAGCACCTACCAGGATACCGGCCAGCATTCCGGCCAGACTGCCGGTTGCCACGATTTTGGATCGGTCAATGGACTGGGACACATGTCTGCCTACGGCATGGCCGATTTCATGAGCCAGAATGCCTGCAAGTTCGTCCATATTATCCAGAGCCGCAATTAAGCCATGGTGTACAAAAATATTGGCAGACGGTGTGGCAAACGCATTAAAAGAGGCGTCATTGATTATGAAAAAATCAAAATGAAAGGGCTGGGGCGGCAATGGTTTGACAATGGCATTTCCTACGGTGTCAATCATCTTTTGGGCAACGGGGTCATGAAGAATGACGCCTTTGTCTTTCATCAGCTGCAAATATTCTTTGCCAAGCTTGAGTTCATCGGGAATGGAAATGGCAAAGGCGGCGGCAGGAAATAAGGCCACAAAAATCAGAATGAGGCTTATAGCCTGTTTAAATCGTCTCATGATACCAAGCGCTTTTTTTGATGGTTGACGGTTTTGTCAGAGGTCGGCCACATCAATGAATTCAGAATTCTCCATGGCTATTTCAATGCGGAAGATATAGTTACTGATTTTAAAGGAGAGCCTGCGATTTTCCGTGTAAGTGTCGTTAATGGACAGGGAGATGGCCGGACCTATGGTCAATGCCTTGGGTTGGCCGTAATCGGCATTCAGGTCATATTCTTCTTCCACGGATTTTATCAGTTGTCCCATGAGCTGGTTGGTGATTTCCCCAATGGTATCAGCCACTTCAGGGTCGGAAATAGAGGTAGCCAGTTCATCTGCAGGCATGCCCATGTTGATCATGTACTGCCTGTAAATTTCAAAGGCAGCTTCATCACTGAAATTGAAAATCACAAGGCCCATATAATCTCCGCTGAATTGGACAAAGCAGGTCAGGTCAGGTCTCATGGATATCCTGGTGATCTTCTGGATGGTGTTGGCGTAGCTTATTTCTTTGCCGGTGCTTTGTTCAAGCGTATTCTGGGTGGTTTTCAGGAAAATTTTGGCAATACTGTCAATGGACTGATTTTTTGAAATTTCCATCGTAACTCCTTCCTGATGTCGCGTCGGGTCATCTATTGATAATCTTAGGATTATGGACAAAACAATTTGAAATGTCAAATGGTTATCGTTCCCCCCGTTTATAGACTGCTCCCAGCCGGGCCGGGGCATTGAGCCGCCTTGGGTCTTTAAAGGAGATAGCCAGAAGGATGATTAGGGTGGACAGGTAGGGGAGCATGGCCAGGAAATTGGGTGAAATCCCCAGGGGCTGGAGCAGGTATTGGAGTACAAAAATGCCGCCAAAAATAAATGAGGCAAAAATGGCCCGAGCCGGGTTCCACAGGGCAAATATGGTCAGCGCAATGGCGATCCAGCCGCGTCCGGCAGTCATGCCCTCCACCCAGGAAGATGAGTAGGAAATGGACAGATGCGCTCCGGCAAGGGCCGAAAAAATACCGCCCACCAGAACGCAGGCATATCGAATCAACGCGACGTTAACCCCCTGATTCTCGGTGGCTTTGGGATTTTCCCCGGTGGATCGGATCTGAATGCCCATACGGGTACGCTCCAGGAAAAACCAGGCAGTTAGGGCCAGGACAATGGCCAGGTAAAGAAAGGGACTCTGATGAAAAAGGGCTTTGCCGATCCAGGGCAGGTCCGATAAAAAGGGGATGGCCACATCATCCATTTTAACGGCCAGGGGCCGGCCCACATAGGGCTTTCCCATCATCCCGGACAAGCCTAAGCCTAGCATGGTCAAGGCAAGGCCTGATACCACCTGATTGGCTTGCAACGTTACCGAAGCAACGGCATGGATCAAGGAGACGGCAAAACCGGCTGCCATGGCAGCCGGCACACCAAGCCAGGGCTGTCCTGTGGTCATGGTGACAATAAAGGCGGTTACAGCACCAATGGCCATGACGCCTTCCACACCAAGGTTAAGGATTCCGGCCCGTTCACAGATAATTTCGCCGGTTGTGGCCAAAAGCAGAGGTGTGCCTGCCACCATGGTTCTTTGAATTGTTGAGATGATAATTTCTTCCATGATGTTTTTTATGTAAGTCCAAGTAAGTTGATAAATTAGCGCCCTTTGGGCGGACTGTTGGGTTCTGGGTTCTGGGTTCTGGGTGCTGGGTGCTGGAAATTCCTATACTATTAAATTAGTGCCTTCGGGCGGGCTGATCGCTGTCAGCTATGAGTTGTTATGCCCGGGACCGGCAGATCTGAATCTTGTTGTATAAAAAGTAATCGCCCATGATCAGAAAGATAAGCAGTATGCCGTTGACAATTTCAACTGTGGCCGCAGGCAGTCCCAAGGAGATCTGGATGGCGTCTCCGCCCACGATAATGCCGGCAAAAAACAGACCCGACGCAATGGCGAACAAGGGGTTCAGCTTGGCCAGCCAGGCCACAATAATGGCGGTGAATCCATATCCCGATGATACCGACGCCGGATAGCCCAGGTAATGATGAATGCCTGCCACCTCACCCACACCGGCCAGCCCGGCAAGTCCCCCTGAAACGGCCATGAGAATGAGACTGGTTTTAAGAAAATCAATGCCTGCATATTTTCCGGCATCCGGATTTTCTCCCACCACCCGGGCTTCGTATCCGAACCGGGTTTTATAAATTAAAACGCACAGACCCACCGAACAGATAATGGCCAGGATCAGGGTGACATAATGAATACGCGATCCCGGCAATACCCCTAAAATGGCGGAATCAGGCAGGGGATCCGTGCCCGGAAATCCGAACCGGGTTTTGCCCTTCCATGGTCCCACAATGAGCATGGTTAAGAATTCTGCGCAGATATAATTGAGCATCAGGGTCGTGATGACCTCGTTGATGGCATATTTTATCTTTAGTATGGCCGGGATAATGCCCCATAATGCGCCGCCGATGAAGCCGGCTGTAAATATCAAAGGAACGATCAATGCAGGGGGCAGGGCAGGGCCCAGATGCTGGGCCGTCCATGTGGCAAAAACAGCACCCATGAGCAGCTGGCCCTCAGCACCGATATTCCAGAATTTGGCCCTGAAAGCAAGGGTCAGGCCTGCCCCGATGAGGATTAAGGGAATGGCCTTGGTAATGGTTTCCTTGATGCCGTAGATAGATCCAAAGGATTCAATAAAAATCTGGCAGACCGCATACAGCGGGTTGACGCCTGCGGCAAGGAAAATAAGGCTGATGGCCAGGATGCCTGCCCCAAGGGCGGCGATATTGGTCATAAAAGACCTTAAAGGCGTGATATTGTAGCGGTCGCTGGTAATAATCCGTATCATGTTACATATCAGTCATTCGTTTAGTGACTTACGCCTCAGTGTCTGCTTTCTTGTTTCCCGTCTATAGTTTCTGCGGCTTAGCCGCCTTAGGTTGTCAGCCCGGCTTCCACCGGATCACTATTCATGCGTTTTGAGCCGGCCATCATCATTCCGATATCGTTGATGCGCTCATCATCCGTATCCAGAATACCCATAAACTCACCTGCAAAAATCACGGCCACACGGTCGCACAGCTCGAAAATTTCATCCAGATCCTCTGAAAACAGCAGCACGGCGCTGCCCTGACGGCACAGTTCCAGCAAGTGCCGGCGCAGGAACCGGGTGGCGCCCACATCAAGCCCGTAGGTGGGATGAGAGGCGACCAGCAACTGGGGCTGCTCACTGATTTCCCGGCCCAGGATCAGTTTCTGGATGTTGCCGCCGGAAAGGTTTCTGATCTGGTTGTTAATGGCGTGTGTGGCGACCCGGAATTCGGTTATGATGGATTTTGTATGCAACTTGATACGTTCGTAATTAAGAAAATACCATTTGGAAAATTTTTTGAGATGATGCTGTTTTAAAATGGCATTGTCATACAGGAAAAGGCCCGGGGCAATGCCGAAGCGGATACGTTCCTCGGGAACGTGAGAGATCCCGTAATCATAAATCTGTCTGGGTGACAGGTTGGTAATATCCCGGCCGTTGATCCGCACCTTGCCGGAGTCAATGGGCCGGATGCCGGTGATGGCCTCGGCCAGTTCCCGCTGTCCGTTGCCGGCCACACCTGCCACACCGAATATTTCATTTTTGTACAATTCAAAGGATACGTTTTTAACTGCAGCAACTCCTTTATCGCCTGTGACATGGATGTTCCGGACACTGAGTACCCGGTCCCCTTTGGGTAATTTCTCCCTGTCCATGGTCAGGGCCACATCCTTGCCCACCATCATCCGGGCTAATCCCAATTTATCCGTGTCCTTGGTTTGGGCACCACCCACAATCCGCCCTTTACGCAACACGGTAACATGGTCGCAGATCTCCATGATTTCATTGAGCTTGTGGGAGATAAAAATCACACTGTGGCCGTCGGCTTTCATCCTGCGAAGAATGTCAATGAGTTCCTTGATCTCCCGGGCGGTCAAGACGGATGTGGGTTCGTCCAGGATAAGCAGATCCGCCCCGTTTAAAAGGGTTTTTATAATTTCAACCCGCTGCTGCTCCCCGGCGGACAGCTGCCATACCTTCTGATCAAGGTCAATCTGGAAATCAAATTGGCTTGAAAATGATTTTATTTTTTGACGCAAAATTTTCCGGGGGAATAAAAACGGAGTGTCTTTATACCCAAGCGCAATATTTTCTATCACGGAATGATTCTGAATCAACATAAAGTGCTGGTGAACCATACCAATGCCAAGATTGATGGATTCCAATGGATTGGCGATCCGTACAGGCTTGCCGTTGATCAGAATACTGCCCGAATCCGGCTGGTAAATACCGTAAAGAATATTCATCAGCGTGGTCTTGCCGGCCCCGTTCTCCCCGAGAAGTCCCAGGATCTCACCGGAATTGACTTCAACATTGATATCCTTATTGGCATGGATACCCTGGAACGACTTGCAGATATCCTTCATTTCAAGGCGCTGTATTTTAATCATCAAACACTAATTGCTGTTGGGGATTTCGCCTTTGACATTGTCCACATAATACATCATGGAAAGCAGGTCTTCCTTAGATGCCCGCTCTCCTTCCTTGATTTTGCTCTCCCCCTTGTTGTCTGAAACCGGACCCATGAACGGATCAAATACGTCAACGCCCTGTTTCATCTGTTCATAGCGTTTCATGACCAGATCATAGGCGCTGATATCACCATATTGTTCAGTGTTAATCATGGCCTGTTTCAGGGGAGCAATAAATTTGGGGTTGATGGCGTGATCAGGACTGCCGCCCAGAATCGCTGCCTTTTCTTTGGCCAGCCACCAGATGTCCCGGCTAGGGTCCCAGGTGCCTTCATGAACGTCTTTCAGGATTTCGGCATACATGCCGCCCCAGTCCATGCGCTGGCCGGAAACCACGGAATCTTCGCCATATGCCTGCATGGGGGAATAATGGGAAAATGTGTAAATTTGTTTACCTTTTTTACAATGGGCCTGGCCCACTTCAACAACCGCCGGGGTGTCCTCGGTGAATGCCAGGGCGTCGCAACCTTCAGCAATCAGTGCTTCGGCTGCCTCCTTGGCTTTGTCCGGACCGTACCAGGCATAGATCCATTTTACGTCTACGGTCGCATCGGGATTGACGGCCTTGGCACCCAGGGCATAGGCATTAATATGTCGGATCAATTCCGGAATGGGGAAGGCCGCTACATAGCCCAGTTTATTGGACTGGGTTAATGCCCCTGCCATCATGCCGTTAAGGTAATACATCTGATAGAGATCACCAAAATAGGTGCCCAGGTTGGCGGTGCGTTTGAAACCGGAGCAGTGCATGAATTTTGTATCCGGATATTTTTCAGCGGCTTTAACAGTGTTATCCATGTAACCGAAACTAGTGGTGAAGATCACATCGCATTTCTGCTGCTGGACAAGACGATCCATGATTCGCAAGGCATCGGCTTCAGCAACGGACTCCACAATAACGGTTTCCAACCAGGGATACAGGGATTCAACATGCCTTTTGCCTAAATCATGGGCATGGGACCATCCGTAATCACCCACAGGGCCTACATAGATAAAACCGGCTTTCAGCCTCTTTTCCGCAGTTGATGCTTCCTGCTGTTCTGCTGCTTTTTCAGGGGCTTTAGAGGCTTGTGTGGGTTTTTCCTGCTCTCCGCAGCCGGCAAGGAACACTGCAAAAAGAAAAACAAAACCGGTAATCAGCGTACTCATTTTGATTTTCATTATTATCTCCAATAGTTATAATATGGGTATCAATAAATTTCAGGAATCATACGATAGATAGAGCTTTGCCGTCAACCATTTAAACATGGCGTTCCAACACCCAAAAAAAAGCCCTCCTGCAGGGAAACATTCCTGCAGGAGGGCTGATTTGTTAAGAAAATAATGGTCTATTTTGCAGCAGCCCGGGCCTGGGCCAGCCAGTCGTTCCACTGGGTTTGATTTTCAGCAATCCACTCCGTGACATGTTTCTGGATGTGTTTGGCGGATTTTTCACCCTCGTTCATGCGGGTGTTCTGTGCATTGATATCTGCAAGGGACAGATTGAATAGCTCAAAAAATTTTTTAGCAGAAGGGTTTTCCGCCAAAAATTTCTTGTTGGCCACAATACGGATATCTGAAACAACGAATCCCAGCTTCACCGGGTCCGTCACAGCACCTTTAACGCCGGCCTGGGTCATTCTGTCCTCGGCCACGGCCTGGGCCTCGGTGGGCAGAATTTTAGGCACGTTGATCCACATTACGTCTTTTCCGGGTTTGACTTTATATACGGTCCAGTTCGGGGTCCAGGTATAAAAGAAGATGGGTTCTCCAGCTTTATATGCGCCGAGGGCTGACGCCATGCCTGCTTCGTAAGACGCCTTTACCGGATTGATATCATCTTCCAGATCATAAACCTTTAAGTGGTGGGCAATTACTTTTTCACATCCCCATCCCGGCGGGCAGGCAGTTAAATCGGCTTTGCCGTCATGGTTTTTATCAAAGGCCTTTTTAACCTCTTCACGTTTAAAGTCGTTCAATGACGTGATGTTGTATTTTTCAACCGCATCTTTAGATACCAGATATCCCTGCAGACCACCCGCTTTGGCTACGTATCCGATTTTCCGGGCTTTGTCTTCAAAGTTTTTAGGCAGCTGGCTGTTATGCATGGGAAACCAGCCATTGCACCAGTAATCTAAATCGCCCAAGGTCAATGCTTTATAAAAAATCGGGTTTTTCAAATCTTTGGGTTTCTTGACGTTATACCCTAATTCGGTCAAGGCCCGGTTGACAAGTGCTTCCTGGAAATAACCTGTGTTCCAGGTGGCCCGTGCCGGTTTAACGGTGATACCTTTGCCGGGTTTGTCCGAAGATGCGAAGGCAGGGCTGACCATGATCATGGACACTGCGACCAGAAAAAGACCCATGTTTTTTGTGACGCTCATAATTTCTCCTTTGATATTATTTTTTTGGTTAAACTCTAATTTTTACCGGCCATGGACTGGGTAATTCTATCCAGTAATACGGCCACCAGCACAATGCTTAAGCCCGCCATTACAGCAAGGCCGATATCCAGTGTATTCAGTCCTTGAATGACAGGAGATCCCAAACCGCCGGCGCCGATCAAGGCGGCAATGACCACCATGGCAAGGGCCATCATAATCGTTTGGTTCAGCCCTGCCAATATGGTGGGCATGGCCAGGGGAATCTGAACCTTGAACAGTACTTGTTTACGCGTCGCGCCAAAGGCTTTTGCCGCTTCTACCAGTTCCCGATGCACCCCCCGGATACCAAGACTTGTCAGGCGGATGATGGGGGGCATGGCAAAAATAATGGTGGCAAGAACCCCGGCCACATTACCCACGGAAAAAAGCATAACAATGGGAACCAGGTATACAAAGGACGGGGTGGTCTGCATGGCATCTAAAAAGGGTCTGATAATGGTCTCCACCCGGTCACTGCGCCCGGCGGCAATACCGACGGGAACTCCGACAATGGTAGAAAAGAAAACTGACGCTAAAACCATGGCAAGGGTAGTCATGGTGTCTGCCCAGAATCCGATCAATCCGATAAAAATCATTGCTATAATGCTGAAAACAGCTAACGCCCATCCTGAAAAGCGCCATGCGCAGAAAGTCAGAATACCTATTATAATGATGGGTGGAACGGCGTTAAGGCCAATGTCAAATCCGGTTAAAATCTGTTCAACCGGCCATTTTATAATTTGGAAGATATGACGATAATTATTGACCAGCCAGTCAACAAAGTCAGTGATCCACATATCTATGGGGAGTACTTTTTCATCAAACATAATTTATTTCCTTGCTAAAGAGCATGTTGAAGGGGTTGGGCGGCTGATTCGTTATGTTCGCTGCCGGATTCGTTATGGCCGTTAATATCGGATTTATGAAGGGTTTTCAAAAACCTGTTTTTTGATACCACACCTTTAAATACATTGTTGTCATCAACGACCGGGATGGGAAAACTCTTGGAAGCCACTTCAGGAAGAATATCCTGCATATTGTCATTAATATTGGCCGGGTTGACTTCCGGCAGATAGCAGGCTTCAATTGATTCGCCGGACCGGCCGTTTTCAAAGGCCTCCTGCAGGGAATCTATGGATATAATTCCCAGAAACTGGCGTTTGGCATTAAGTACATATCCGTGGTTATAATCCCTGGCATTTAACAGCTCCAAGGAGCTGCGGATGTCGCCTTTTTTAGTCTTGATAATTGTGGGATGGTTTGTGTTGACAATTTCTCCGGCTGAAATAACATTGGTGGGATCCACACCTCTGAAAAAGGCTTTGACATAATCGTCGGCCGGGTTCTGGAGAATTTCTTCGGGCGTACCCACCTGGACAACACGTCCCCCTTCCATGATGGCGATGCGGTCACCAATACGAAGGGCCTCATCCAGGTCATGGGAGATAAAAACAATGGTCCTGTCACTGTCTTCCTGGAGTTTGAGCAGTTCATCCTGCATTTCCGTACGGATCAATGGGTCCAGGGCGGAAAACGCTTCGTCCATCAGCATGATATCCGGGTCCGCAGCCAATGCCCTGGCCAGACCAACGCGCTGCTGCATGCCCCCGGAAAGTTGCTTGGGGTACTGATCTTCCCAGCCTTCCAAGCCCACCTGGCTTAAGGCTTCTGTCGCCCGCTTGCTCCGTGCCGCTTTGGATTCCCCGGCCAGTTCAAGGCCGAATGCGGCATTTTCCAGGACCGTAAGATGGGGCATCAGGGCAAAGGATTGAAACACCATGCTCATATGTTTAAGCCTGAATTTTACAAGGTCCTTGTTTTCCATGGCTGTAATATTCTGGTCGTTAATATGGATTTCGCCGGCCGATGGGTCAATCAGCCGGTTTAACATTCTGACCAGCGTGGATTTGCCCGATCCGGACAGGCCCATGACCACAAATATTTCTCCACGTTTAATAGAAAAATCGGCATTGTTTACTCCTATGGTCATACCTGTTTTCTCAAGGACTTCTTCTTTTGTAAAACCCTGATCAATAAGGGATATTGCCTTTTTGGGATCCGGGCCGAATATTTTGAATAAATTCTTAATAACGATTTGATCCATAAATACTTTTTATTTCCTGTGCTATAGGTTCACATTGATTCAAATGTCACTTTTGTTCGTGACCTATATATTGTATTCGATGTAATTTGTCAAATATAGAAATATAATTTGAGTTGTAACAGATGGAAATAAGTAGGGTATTTTAAAAAAAGAAATATTCTAATAAAAATTTAATACTAAGGGTACTTTTATTTATAAGGTGTAATTTAGATCTAAATTGACGTGTTCAAAACATACATAATTTTATCCCGGCTGCATCAGTTTTAAAAGCTCCATGGCCCTTAGTTCAAGCCATGACGCAGATGCCCTTTCCCGCTTCTTTGGCTTGGTACATGGCACTATCGGCCTGTTTAGTCAGGCCCGCCATGGTCACTTCATGATCAGGAAAAATGGCTGCACCAACGCTGGCGCCGATTTGAGCAATCCCGGCCTTAAGTCTGAATGGCTGACCCATTGCCGACACAATTTTTTCACCTATCTGCTTAACATCTTCAGGTGCTTTAATTTCAGATAAAATTACAGCGAATTCATCTCCACCTAAACGCCCCACAGTGTCTTCTTTGCGTAGCGTTTTTTTCAACGTTGAACCGACCTTTATCAAAAGTTCATCTCCGGCATCATGGCCCATTGTATCATTTATTTTTTTGAAACCGTCCAGATCAACATACAACAAGCCTAAACGACGTCCTTGTCTATGTGCATGTGACATGTCCTTTTCCAGTTGATCGAAAAAAAACTTTCTATTGGGTAGTCTGGTTAACGTGTCATAATAGGCCAATTCGATTAACTGGGCTTGATAAATACGACGTTTGGTTATCGCAAAAGCCAATTGCCACGAGCCAAAAGAGATGAATAAAAAAAAGCCTGCCCCAATAGTAAATATTGTTTTTAACAATTTTCGTTTATAGCTTTTCATAACCTCAAAGGGTATATGAGAGACCAGTACCCAAAAATATTCTGAGGAATTTGACTGGTTCACAATTGGTGTGTATGGGGCGTGTGAAACTAAACCGGATCTATGCCCTTCTTGCAATGGATAAATAGTGATAAATGTAAACAACCCATTTTCCGTATCTATCTGGCCGGATTTTTGATTCTGAATGATGTGCCACTCTTCAGGATAATCCACGGCAAAAGAGAGTTGATCCCCATCGTCAAACATGAATCCCCACTCCTTTTTTCTGATTGGGTTTAACAACCAATAACCTTCCGTGTTAAGCAACATGATGTCGTTCGTTCGTCCAATTTTTTCATCCCGAATGTAATCCAAAAGATTTTTAGCAAGATAATTGAGTAGCATTATGCCTTGTTTTTCACCACGATTATTGAAAACAGGGGTGCCAAAGCGAATCATCGGCTTGAACGGTTCTTCTATTTTGCCATGCTCAATATTTAAATCCAGAGGAGAGACAAAGATTTCTTTTCTTTCTAATATCATCGTATCGGTGAAATAATAACGCTTGGCCTTATTTTGCAATTTTTCTGCAGGAACAGCCACTGGGTTTCCATTTGTGTAATTGACTCGCACGCATTCCATACCATTATTATCTATATATCGGATTTGGTCGTATTTTTTTTTGGCCAGAGACAGTGAAATATATTCTTTTTGAATCAGTGTTTTCATTTTAATATTTTTAAGATCTAAATATGCCAGAAGCTCGTTTTGGCGTGATAAAAATATTAAATCCCCGATGATATCATTGAACGTTTCCGTGATACCATCATGCTTATGAGTCAAAGCCTTTCTTTCTTGCGCTTTTATCTCGGAAAAAAAAGTGTTGAGTTCTGCCTGATAGAACCAGGCACTTGATCCTGATATTAACGAACCAATCACAAGAAACAAAACAAAAAATAGATTTAGTGCCTTTCGCGTAGCTTGACCAGGTCTGTTTTGCACCTACAATCCCCTGTTTGGTTTGAGCTTTAACTATACTCGAGCATATAGGAATTTCCATTCCCCAGTACCCAGTACCCAGTACCCAGTACCCAGTACCCAGCACCCAGCACCCAGCACCCACTACCTAACAACCCGCCCGAAGGGCGCTAAGTTCATGACATAATTTACAAAAATATTACGTTACCTCAATATCAATGGTTCGGACAGTTTTTAGCGTAGTGTTGTAAAAAAAGCTGGACAAGAGTTCTCCAAAATTGAGAAAAAGTTTTATTGAGAAATAAAATTTTCATATCAAACTAAGGAGAACCCTATGGAGACA
>NZ_JACADJ010000083.1 GCF_013389365.1 Desulfobacter latus | reverse complement strand
ATAATCACAATTCATATTTGAGTATAATAAACACGGTATTTTGCTGTGACAAGATAGTTGCGATCAAAATTCTGATGATAAAAACTGTAAAGTACTTTTGAACTTATATGAAGGATGCCAAATTTTCCACTTTTTTATTTTGAACTCCAGTAAATTTTTATGAACAAAGACATTAAGGGGTTGATCATAACTTCGGCCACTTTGTGCCAATCTTTTAATTGACTGCAAAATAACGTTGGGATTACAGATGGTTGATAGTGCTCTATATCTGATTATCACATAGGTGGCCCATCTTATGATCAAGCCCGACATTAAAAATTGATCCGATATTATTTTAATTTACAATTACAGGCAAAACTTTCTGTAAAAAATATAAATTATTCCAATATAACGGCAAACATTAAAGTACCAAAATAAAAGCATGTCAAGGTCGACAATATAAGCATGGGCTTCTATGATTTAGGAATGAGACCGAAGTAACTTAACCTGGGAGCGCAGGCGTCCCGCGTGCATCGTTACTGCGGGCGGGACGCCCGCGCTCCCGGAGATATAAAAATGGGCAAGTTATTTAAGGCCCATTCCTTAGGATATAAGCTCCAGGTATAAATTCTCCCTCAGACTTTCCCTATTAGCTCAGGAGGTTAAAAAATGTAATTGTAAATAACAGGGCACCGGGAATCTACCTGTTCTCCAGTGAGTGGAGAAATCCTTCTGTCAGGATTCAGGCAACCGGCCATTCCGGTCGGCATTCAGGAGCAGCGCTTTGAGTGCTTTGACAGACCTGGCCCTGAGCCATTTATCGTCAAACCGCGGGTCCATGACAATCTTGGCGATGGCAGACAGGGCCTCAAGATGAAAATTGCGTTCATCCCTTGTTCCCACCAGCACAAAGGCGGCATGTACGCTTGGGGTCTGGGGCGAAAAAATAATTCCCTTTTTGCTCCTGACGATCAGCATGCCGAATTGGTTTTCTCCTTCAATGATAATGTGGGGAATGGCAAGTCCCGGGGCCAGCACCGTGGTCATTTCGTTTTCCCTTTGGCTGAGCATTTCAAACAGGGTGGATGCAGAGATGTTCACCTGTTTGCTAAGCTGTTTGGCAGCCTGTTCAAAAAAGGTGTTTTTGTCCATTTCCTGCTTAAGATCAGCCACCACCGCCTTTTCCACTAAAAGATCAAACCGGTCTCTTTGTCCGTTTTCGATAAGATAAGGGGTTTCCCCGTCCTGTTTCAATTGTTCGGGCACCGCCTTTTCCATTAGATTTAAAGCGGCCTGGCCCTCATGCCGGTCAAAACGCAACGCAATTTCTTTTAAGGCCGCCGTGGTGCCCATGACCGTGACCCGGTCCCCGGACTCCAGCCGGGTAAACCCGTGGGGAACATAGAGCGTTCCCCGCCGCCGGACTGCCATGATTACCGAATCAAAGGGCAGGCGAAGGTCTCTCAGGGAAAGGCCTGCAAGGTCCGGGTTACGAACCGTTATATCTGCCACATCCCGGCCCCGTTGAAATCCCATCAGCAGGGACGCCGCTCCCGGGGCCCGGACAAAGTGGTCCAGCAATCCGACAATGGCTGTGGACGGATCGACAACCAATACGTTGAGATCCGCAAAGGCACCAAGATTGCTGCGATCATTGAGCCGGGCAACCAGGGTCTGGGTTGCAAAATGTTCAAAGGCGGTTTCGCAGATATCCAGGTTTTCCCTGTCGCTAAGCAGCGTAACAATGGCCGTTGCGGTTTGGCACTGGATTTTTTCAAGGGCATTGCGATCAAAGCCGTCCACAACCTGAACAGGTATCCGGGGGCTGTTTTCCAGACCGGCTAAAGTAGAACCGCCTTTCGGCTGGGCCAGCTTCACCTGCCACCCGTGGGAAAATAAGGTATGGGCCAACGCGGTGGACTGGCTATCGGTTCCAAAAATCACCACATTTTTTGGGGCGGTGTCGGCATTGGGCCTGGCCGGAGAGTGATCTTCTTTCATCCGCTTGATAGCCAGTTTGAACAACGGGGGACCGATGATCTCATTAAGGATAATGACGGATATCATCATCGTGGAAAAAGCGGCGCCCCACTGGGGGAATTCTATTGCCACTTCCTTGGCAAGCCCAAGCCCGAGACCGGCCTGGGTGATAAAGGCCATCCAGTAGGTCCGGCTGTTTTGGGCACTGATTCCGGCCAGACGCCCCCCTAAAAAAGATCCTGTAAATATGGCAAAAACGCGAACCCCGAACAGGATAAGGGTGATCGGCCAGGTATCGACCAGGATATCAAGACGGATAGAGGCCCCGGTCAGGGTGAAAAAGGCAATGTACACCCCCGGGCCGGTACGGTGGAGCAATTCAAGAAATTCTTTCCTGTATTTCCTTGAATTGGCGGTCAAAAACCCGGTTACCATACAGACCAGAAGGGGCTCGACCAGGATTTCAATATTCATTTTATGGTGGGTGTATGCCCGAAGGGCTAAAGAACCGACAAAAACAAGGTATCCGGTTAAAAGGATCAGCGTGGATTTTAAAACAAAAGAGGCGGGAACCCGGAGGATAAAACATATAATTCCGGCAACCGGAATGCCAAGGGCGATGGACAATGCGATCTCCAGGATCAGAAAAAAGACAAATCCGGTATTCCAGCTCAAACCGGTAAGGAGGGCGTCCGCCGTGGTAATGGCTGTGGCAAACAGCACAATGACCACCACGTCCATGATGACCGTTACCCCCATGACCGTTTTTGTAAACCGCCCCTTGGCCCTGATTTCATTGATAATGGCAATGGCCGAGGACGGGCTTCTTGCCACAAGGATGGCTCCGGCAATGAGTGCCACGGCAACTCTTCCTGAAACCGGCATGGCCGCCATGAAAGGGATATGGCCGGCAAGGGCAAAAAGTGCCAGAGAGCCCATTGTAAACGTTGAGATCACAAGTCCCGATGTAATCCATCCAATGGCGGTCAGCCTTGATTTGAGTCCTTTCAGATAGAGTTCCCCGCCTGCGGCAAAAGCGATCAGCCCCAGCGACACCTGATCCACAAAAGTCAGGGTTGAAACGGCCTGGCCGGGTATCAGATGCAGAACATGGGGGCCGGCAATGATGCCTGTGAATAAGAAACCGCTGATCAGGGGAAAGCCCGCCTGTTTAAATGTGTCCCCGATCTGCCTGGCAGCCAGGGCAATGATGCAAAATCCTGCAGCAAATACAAGAAAATCCATATTTTGATCCGTTTGAGTTTTTTTACCTTAACATGTAAATTTTGATCGGCAAATATATTTCGTGTTTTGGTCAGATACGACATCAAACGTAAATTTTTTCATCCATCATATATGTTACGGCATGTTTGCGTAGGATTAAATCTATATTTAAAATTGCTGTTCTTGATTCGGTTGTATTGACTTTCCGTGCTTTTTTAAGTATTCCGCTGAATTTGGACTTTTTGTGGGGTCTGGTATAGAATATGTTCCTGATTATTTAAGGAAAACACATAAAGGTGACCCAAACGGATTTAACGGAAAATAAGATTCTTACCGCCCTGGTAGAGGCCGGCGCCGTAAGCCGTGACCAGGCCAAGACAGCCATGCGGGTCAAAGCAAAGCTTTCTGCCGGGAACACCATCATCAGCGTGCTCAAGGAACTGAATTATGTATCAGACAGCCGGCTTAAGGAGGTACTCAGGTCCAACCGCCTCTCCCTGCGCATCGGTGACCTGCTTGTGGAACTGGGATATCTGAGCCCTGAAAAATTGAAAGCCGCCCTGGACCTTCAGGGGTCCGAGTCTGGAAAACAGTTAGGGCAGGTTCTTGTTGAGCATCAGTTCATGGGGGAACAGGATTTTCTGGAGGCCCTTTCTGTCCAGCTTGGGTTTCCCTTTATTAATTTTTCGGTGGATGATCCGGATACGGCGCTGCTGAACCAGGCCCCGCTCAATTGGTGTCGAAGCAATCATTTTCTCCCGGTCAAAACCCTGGGGGATAAAGTTCTGGTTGCCTTTGCAGACCCCTATAACAAGTCCGGTATGGCCAATGCTAAAAAATTATACGGAGACAACCTGGAGGTTGCCATCTGCTCTCCGGGCGCCATCGAACGCTATCTGGATACCCTGGCCAGCGGCAAAAAGGCCAAAGCCATTGATGAGAATACGGCCATGGGCATTGTGGATGCCATTATCAGCGCGGGTATTGAGCAGGGTGCCAGCGACATCCACGTTGAACCCTTAAAGGACCGGCTCCAGGTCAAGTTCAGGGTCGACGGCATCCTTGTATTTCACAGGGAGCTGCCCCCGGCATCCAAAGCCATGGTTACGGCAAGGTTCAAGGTGCTGAGCAAGGCCAATATTGCAGAAAAACGGCGGCACCAGGACGGCCGCATGAGTTTCGACTACAAGGGCAATACCTATGATCTGCGGGCCTCCTTTTATGCGGCCGTGTTCGGGGAAAAGGTGGTACTCAGGATTCTGAACCGCATTGACCAGATTCTTTCCATTGAGGATATCGGCATGCAGCCCAAGATGCTTACCCATTATATCAGGGACGTTTTAGGGGTGCCCAGTGGGGTTCTCATCATCACAGGGCCCACGGGGTCAGGAAAGACCACGACCCTTTATTCCAGTATCAAGCACATTAAAAAACCCGAACTGAGCATTATTACTGCGGAAGATCCCGTGGAATATGTCATGGAGGGAATCACCCAATGCTCCATTGACCCGGATATCAACCTGACTTATGAGGAAACCCTGCGCCATGTCGTCCGCCAGGACCCCGACGTCATCGTCATTGGAGAAATAAGGGACAATTATTCGGCGGAAGTGGCAGTGCAGGCCGCCCTGACCGGCCATAAAGTGCTGACCTCCTTTCACACCGAAGACAGCATTTCAGGCCTGATCCGCCTGATGAACATGAATATAGAGGCTTTTTTGATTTCGTCCACCGTGGTCTGCGTGCTTTCCCAGCGTCTGCTCCGGAAGGTCTGCACCAGCTGCGGTCGTCCCCACCAACCATCCCCGGGCGAGCTTAAACTGCTCAATTTTATTCCCCAGGACATTGCCAAGTATGCGTTCCAGAAAGGTGAAGGATGCCGGGCCTGCAACTATACCGGATACAAGGGCAGGGTGGCGGTTTTTGAGATGCTGGTGCTCAATGAGCATGTCAGAGAGGCCATTTTAAGTCATAAATCGACATTTGAAATCAGAAAGATCAGTATGGAAACAACCAACCTTGTTACCTTGATGGAGGATGCGCTGGCCAAGGCTGCTGTCGGAACGACCACCCTGGATGAGATTTTCAGATGTGTTCCCCGGCTCATTCCCCCGCGATCCATACATGAAATCAACCGGTTGTTGGGAATATAGTGATGAATCGTAAAATTTCTATTCTGGAAACCTTACAAAAGTATATTGCCGCGCAGGAAAATTTTCCGGTACTGAACCCGGATGCGGCAAAGCTTCAGGATGCCGTTCTTAAACCCGACCCCGACATGGGGGTGGTGAAAAAATTGATTCAAACCGACCCCATACTGACAAGCGAGATCCTGAAAGTCGCCAATTCCGCTTATTACAAAGGGTTGGGAGAGGTGCTCACCATCAAAGAGGCTGCCCTCCGTTTGGGACGGAATGAATTGGTTGATATCGTTATGCAGGTGATTCACAAAAAAAATTTTTCCTCGGATATCCCGGCCATCCATGCTCGCCAGGCAAAGCTGTGGGATCATTCCCTGGCCTGTGCGTTTGCCTCCCGGTGGCTCGCCCGTCACCTGAAGATGGCGGATCTGGTGTCCAAGGCCTTTATTGCCGGCCTGCTCCATGACATGGGAAAGCTTTGCCTGCTCAGCGCCATGGAAAAAATCAAGAAGTCCAAAGACAACCAGGTTCCCCTTACCCCGACCCTCATGGATAAAATTCTGAACAGCCTCCATGAACAGCAGGGATACGCCCTGTTGACCAAGTGGAATCTGCCCGGATTGTACTGCCGTATCGCACGGGATCACCACGTTAAGGCGTATGATGAATCGGACAGCCTCTTGGTCATGGTCCGTCTGGCCGATATGGTCTGCAATAAGCTTGCGCGCAACGATCCGGAAGAGGATTTAAGTTTTGTTATGGGGTCCAGGGAGGCAGATATCCTGGGGCTCCGGGAGACATGCGTGGCGCTCCTTGAGGTTACCATGGAGGATGCCGGACTGACATCCTCCGGCGGATCAGGATCAATCCGGTAATCTCTCCCCATGCCCTGGCAGACACAACAAACAATGAAAAATTACACGGATCTGGTCACGCGGGTGGATGAACATATCCAGAGACTTGCCCGGGTTCATAAAGACCACCTTGCCTGCAAAAAAGGGTGTGATGAATGTTGCAGGCATTTGTCGTTGTTTCCGGTTGAGGCCTTTGCCTTATCACGGGCCTTCAGTCGCCTGGATGACCCATGCCGGGAAAAGATCCTTGAGCAGGCACAGCAGACCGATCGCGCATGCCCCCTGCTTGTGGACCATGTCTGTATGGTCTATGAGGCCCGCCCCATTATCTGCAGGACCCACGGATATCCCCTGTACATGGAAAAAGAGGGCAGGGCCATGGTGGACTTCTGCCCTAAAAATTTCAAGGGCGTAAAAAAACTGGATCGGTCTGATATGCTGGACCTTGACCGGATCAATACCCTTTTAACCGCAGTAAACAACCATTTCATTGCCTGCGTTGAAAACGGGCTGCCGGACCGGATACCTGTGGACCAGGCCCTGGAATTATATCCGCTTCTTTAAGTCTTCGGCACCTCAACAAGCTTGCTGGCCGGTACCAGCCGGACTTTTTCCCTGATTTTTGGCAGTTCGCGCCTCAGCGCATCCAGGGTGGCCTGGTGGGGGTGGCCGATACCGATGGCGCTGCCATGATCTTTGGCCTGCTTGATTAATTTTTCGATCTGGCCTGAAATGTACTCAACATCCTGGAAATTGTCCAGGAACACATCCCGATGAGAAAATTTCAGCTGAAACATACGGGCGGACTGCTCACCCTTGGATTCAGCAGATGTCCTTGAATCAACAAAAAACAGATTCTCTTGTTTCAGTACCGTAAAAATCTGGTTCATTTTGTCTGAATCCGCCGTCAGCCTGGACCCCATGTGGTTGTTTGCCCCTACCGTGCCGGGAACCGCATGGATATCCTTGCGCAGCTGGGTTAAAAGTTCATCCGGGGACATGGAAGACAACAACGCCCCCGGCCCGGGGTTGATCTTGGGGTATTGGGTCGGTTCCATAGGAAGATGCAGCATCAGTTCCGCCCCTTCTGCCGACAGACTGTGGGCAAGCTGCGTTCCGGCAGGAGAAAAGGGCAGGATGGCAAAGGTAATATTTTTATCTATGTTGAGCAGGCCCATGGCCAGATTTTTGTCATACCCGATATCATCAATGATAATGGCAATTCGAGGTATAACATCATCTTTTTTCGGCGGCACAACCTTTTTAGGGGGGTGGGGCGCGACATCATCATATACTTCATAGACAATTGCCGAGTTTTGTTTGGGTACTGATATTCCGGTCATACGGCGTTTGCCGGGGGAATGCTCTTTCTCCTTAAGGCCTGGGGCTTTGGATATGATTTTGGGTTCGGCGGCGGCCGGTTTTTTTGTCTCCGGGGACAGGGGTGTTTGCCGGGGTGGCACCGGGACCTGCGGCTGTGCCACAGGCGATGCTTTTTTGACCATTTGGTTTTTTTGTGCCACCGGCCGGCTGTTTTTTAAAAAAATATCACCCAGCATAGCCGCGGTCAGGCAGACCGCCACAAGAATGGTGATTCCCAGCACTGTTTTTTGCAATTCATTGAAAAAATTGGCACTTTTTTTCTTAACCGTTTTTTTTGTTCCGGTCTTTGCGCGTCTCCCCGATTTTTTTTTTGTGTTTTTTTGGGGGGCGGTTTGGGGTGTTTTTTGGGGCGCTTTAGCTTTTTTGCCCTGATTTCTTTTTGTACCGCCCGAGGATTTAGTTTGTGTCATTTATTTTACTGAACACACCATAGCTGATGAGAATATCAAGGGCGTGTTTTACCTGCACATCTTTATTGAGTTTTTCGATTTCAGCATCTTTTTGAGATTTCTTCTTGTTCCGAATCTCTTCCTCTTCGGGCTTAAGACTGTTTTTCAAATCTTTTTCTTTGAGCATCAGGTCAAAGGCGGAATCCGCTTTGGGGGCATCCGTCACTGTTCCGGGTGCCACCCGGATGTCCGGCTGGATGCCTTTGGCCTGGATGGAATGGCCGCTGGGTGTGTAGTACCGGGCAATGGTATATTTAAGTCCGAATCCGTCCTTGAGTGGGCGCACGGTTTGCACCGAGCCCTTGCCAAAGGATGGTGTGCCTATAATCAGGGACCGGGAATTGTCTTTAAGTGCGCCGGCTACAATTTCGGAAGCCGAGGCGGAACCGCCGTTGATCAGCGTGACAATGGGGTATCTACGTTCCGGAAAATTAGGACGGGCCTTGAATATTTGATTGTTTTTTTCAATGCGTCCTTTGATGGAGACGATCGTCCCCTGGTCGATAAACAGGTCGGAAATTCGAATGGCCTGGTCCAGCAGCCCGCCCGGATTATCCCGAAGATCAATAATCAGGCCTTTAAGACCGTCTCCCTGTTCTTCCAGTTCCGACAGATGTTCAATTACATCATCCAGCGTGTTCATTCTGAAATTGGTGATTCTTAAATACCCGAACCCCGGTTCCGGCATGGCTGAGCGTACACTGGTCATGGGGATCATGTCCCGCTTGATCGTGAAAACCAGCGGGGCGGAGGCCCCTTCCCGGATAACGGTGATGTTGACTTCCTCGTACCGTGGTCCTCTCATTTTGTTCACCGCTTCCCACATGGCCATGTCCTTGGTGGATACATCATCAATTTTGATAATGATGTCACCGGCCGTAATACCGGCCTCGTAGGCAGGGGTGCCTTCAATGGGGGAAACGACGGTCAGAATGCCGTCCTTCATGGTAATGACAATGCCGATACCGGAAAACTCTCCTTTGGTATCATCTTGAAGATCCTCAAAGGCATCCGGGGGCATAAAACTGGAATGGGGATCAAGATTGCCCACCATACCTTTTATGGCATTATGTACCAGCGCTTCGGGCGTAACCTCGTCCACATAATTTGTTTCAAGCTCTTCGAGGACGTCGGCAAACAGTTTTAAGGATTGATAGGTTTTTTCTTCAGCCGCCTGCACTGAACCCGCAGTCAGCATAAGGATCACACCTGCAGTCACCCAAAACCGCATCAATCCGGCCCAATTCGGTTTTTTCATAAAATGCGGCAAGGAATTGCCGCCCTCCTTATAATAATTTAGTAGCCATGCACCGGACCTTAGCACGTCGTATTGTAGGAATAACCGTCAGATGCATGAAGCAACCTGCAATATTTCCAGCTAATGCCCTGTACTGTTTTGTCCACTGTTTTAATGTTAAATGATCCGTTTTTTCTGACAGCGACACGCCCGATGTACGTTCCGACCTTTTTACCGGAAGTGACAACCGCCTTGACGATGTCGCCCGTCTGAAACCCTTTGACTTTTTTCTCAGTTGACTTTGCTGTTGTCCGGGGGAATCCGAACTTGTTTACCCTGCACATCTTTAAAATCCTCTTGTTTCCAAGGTAATGTTTGCCGCGTCAATGTTATGACCGGGTTTGGCGCAAGCAGCACCGGCTTAACCCCTTAAACCTGTTTAACCACTTACCGTAGAACCTGGAGCTGGCGAGCACCCCAGGGTACCTGTTTCCGATCTAACGTAGTGCTCGAAGCACTTAGACTGGTCAACTTTGGGGCTTTTTCAAGCCCCTCGGTCTTCAGCCGAGGGGTTGTTGACTTATCCTGCTCCTTTTTTCAGCCATCTGAGGGGATCGACGGGTTTGCCGTGGTGACGGACCTCAAAATGAAGACACGGTCCCTTGATGGAGCCGGTATCTCCTGCTGTGGCGATAATTTCTCCAGTATTCACCCGTTCGCCTTTTTTTTTGTACAGCTCTTCCACATGGGCGTAAAGGGTATAATAATTGTTTCCATGGTTAATGATCATCAGGTTGCCGTAACCCTTCAGCCACCGGGCAAACATGACCTCTCCGTTAAAAACGGTTTTTACGGGTGTCCCCCGTTCCGCCTTTATATCAATTCCGCTTTGAAATGTGAAGGCGTTGTAGTCGCCTTTGCGTTTGGTGCCGAAAGTTGAAATGATTTTACCCTTTAGCGGGAACTGCAGGCGGCCTTTGTGTTCGGCAAATGAGGTTTTTATACGGGAGGAACCGGCCGGGGAGGGCATGGCGGATATGGTCCGGTTCAAGGCCTGGGACGATATTTTAAGGGCGTTTATGGCTGCCAGGGACAGACGCTTGCGGCGTCTGATCTCTTTAAGAATATTTTCCTTTTTACGGGTTTCTTTTTTACGAATTTCAATCTCATCGGCCAATTGTTTCTGCAGGTCGGATTTCAGCTTGTGCTGGCTGTTCAGATCCTGTTCAAGACCCGTAAGTGCCGCCATGGTCCGGGCCTGTTTATCCAGCAGGGCAAAATCCGATGTCACCACTTTTTTAAGTGCGTTCTGGGTGGTCACAAAATTAAATAAAGACGACGGGGGGCCGGCCATTTCAAGGCGGCCCAGCATGTGCATGCGGAAAAGGGCATTCAGGCGTTTTCCGGCGTAGTCTTGTGTTTTTTTCATTGCATTGTTCAGATTTGCAATGCGCGCCTGTGTTCTTTCAATTTCCTGGGCAATGGCAACGGCATTGCGCCTGAGGTTCCGGGCGGTTGTCCGTGCCCGGTTCAAGGCCATATCAATTTCGTTAAGCCTGTCAATAATCTGCACCTCCTGCCGGGAGAATTCTTTGACTTTGCGGTCCTCTTCACGGATCTGCCGTGCAATGATCTTCTGTCCGGCGTGATTTTCCCCGGACGTTTTTGAAGATTCATCCGGTGTTTTCTGTATGCCTTTGGCCGGCGGGGTGGGTGACAGGAAAGGCGTTGGATTGGGCGGCACTGGTTTCTGCTTTTGTTTTGGGCGCGCAGATACCGGTTTTAAGAGAATATAGCGGTTGTGGTTTCTGATATATCCTTGCATCCCTTGGTATTCCACCGTCAGCCAGCCGCCGACACCGCCTTTCATTTCCAGCACATTCACCCGCTCGCCTCTATTGAGAACCACCACCACTGACGCGCGGTTATCCGGAGCGGACCGGACATTGAGCTTGGCCGTATTTATTTTGCCCTTATACAGAACCTGTGGGTAACACAGACCTGCCCGGCCCAAAATGAAGGCCGCAGCCATAATACAGGCAAAAAAGAAAGGCCCTATTTTACGGGGCATGGCCTTAAAATCTGTTTCAGGGAAATAAAGCATCCAAACCAACCTAAAAAGGTACTGGAAGATAAAATTATTGCCACAGCCGGCCAGGAAAGAAAATGAATATCCAGATAAACATAGGCACCCAGGTTCTGGGAAATGCCGGAAGACAATGTCAGATAGCCTGTTAGAAGGATGGCAATACCCAAAACCCCGCCTAAAAATCCCTGGAGGAGCCCTTCAACATAAAAAGGTGTTTTGATGAACCTGTCAGTGGCGCCCACCAGACGCATGATTTCTACTTCAGTTTGCCTTGCGTAAAAGGTTAGCCGCACGGTATTGGCCGTAATGAACAGGGCAATCATTAAAAACAGGCCGCTCATGGCATAACCGGTCATTTTGAAAAGATTGAACAGCTTGAAAAAGCGGCCCAGCCAACCTTGTCCATACTCTATAGTATCGACAATGTCTAAGGCCTCAATTTGGTTGGCTGCCTTTTGGAGCCGGTCAAAACTTGAATGCGTTGTCATAGTGATTTCAATGGCGTCGGGGAGGGGATTTTCCTGAAGGGTCGACAGAAACTGGGTTTTGGAACCGATCTCTCGTTTCAGCCGTTCCAGCGCCTGGGTCTTGGGTATGAATACCATCTTTTCAATGCTGCCCGTGGATATCAACTGTTCTTTTACATTGGGCAGCATGGCCGGCGTGAAAGAATCGTTTAAGTAAACCATCGCCCGTCCCCCTTGCTTCCAGGCAGAAAGGACCCGGCCGGTATTTTCAAAAAAAAGCATAAAAACCGATACCAGTAGAATGGAAAGGGCAATGGTCATAATGGTAATGATGTTTAAAAATCGGTTGGATCGGATATCTGTCAAGACATTACTTAGAAATTGCATCAGGTCACAATTAAATCTTTTTGCAGGTTTCAGCATAGAATGGTTGATATTCGTTTAAGCTTCCCGTCTTCCAGGGAGATATTTCGTCCTCGACTAAAACAATCCATCTGCGCTATATTATGGCTGGCGATGAGAATGGTGGCTCCGTTTTGATGATAGCCTAAAAGCAGATTAAGTACACGCCGGGCAGATTCACTATCCAGACTGCCGGTGGGTTCATCTGCCAGGATAATGGATGGCTCTCCCACCACGGCCCTTGCCACGGCGACCCGTTGCTGTTCTCCGCCCGACAGGGTCGGCGGCAGGTGATTGGCTTTTTTTTCCATGCCCGTGACCCTGAGTACGTGCATTACCTTTTTTTTTATGTAAGACGGGTTTTTTCCGGCAACCTTGAGTACCAGGGCGACATTTTCAAATACGGTGCGGTTGGGAATCAGCTTGAAATCCTGGAACACCATGCCGAAACGACGGCGTAGGAAAGGCAGTCTTTGGGATGAAATTCTTGCCAGATTAATACCGTCAATCACAATTTGTCCTTCGGATACCCGTTCGGCCAGGTATAAAATTTTAAGCAAGGTGGATTTTCCGGCCCCGGAAGGCCCGGAAATAAAAATGAACTCGCCGGGCTCAATATCAAGGGTGATGTTGTTTAAAGCCAGCTTGCCGCCATAGCGCTTGGTCACATTAAACAGCCTGATAATATTAGCTTTACCGCGGTTTGTACTCATCTATGATTTGCCTTGTGGCCTTTTAGGGATAATTGACTGAAACTGAATTTACTGATATAAACCGCCTGTGTCAAGGAATGCTGCAAACAGTTTTTCTTACACAAAAGCCTTCACTGAACCCGTAAAGCGGCTTCTTCCAAATCAGTGAAGGCTTAAAACTTTACCATTAGGAATGTAGGAATGTAGGAATGATTCTTTTTGACTCACATTGCCATATTGATGATAAATGCTACGATCATGATTTGGCACAGGTTATGGATAGAGCGCACCAGGAAGGGGTGTTGGCCGTGATGGTGGTCGGAATTGATAAGGGCACCTCTCAAAAGGCTATCGATATTGCATCCCGGTTCGATCATGTTTATACGTCTGTGGGAATTCATCCCCATGATGCGGTCCAGTGTTCCGCCCAAGTGCTTAATGAACTTCGACAACTGGCGCTTCCCCATGATTGTGTCAAGGCCTGGGGGGAGATCGGTTTGGACTTTAACCGCATGTTTTCACCGCAGGAAGACCAGGAAGCCTGTTTTTCGGCCCAGCTTGCTCTGGCCGGAAAGCTGAATCTGCCGTTGATCTTCCATGAACGGGATTCCAAAGGGCGGTTTTATGAGATATTGAAATCAGACGGACCCAAATCAAGAAAAGGGGTGGTGCATTGTTTTTCCGGTACAAAGGAGGAGATGTTTAAATACCTTGATCTTGGGTATTACATCGGCATTACAGGTATTCTTACTATTCTCCAGCGGGGTGAGTACCTGCGCAGCATTGTCCCGTTGATTCCCCGGGATCGTTTGTTGATAGAGACTGACGCCCCGTATCTGACGCCCAAACCCCAGAAAAACAAACACCGGCGTAACGAACCCGCTTTTGTCCGTTCCGTAATGGAATGCCTTGCCCGGGTACGCGGAGAAAATCCGGATCAGCTGGCCGCTGCGGTGTTTAAAAATACCCTGGCGCTTTACAATATACCGGCTGATCCGGCCTGGTCGGATAAATGGTAGCTTGCAGAGAACTTAGTGCCCTTTGGGCGGGCTGTTAGGTGCTGGGTGTTGGGTGCTGGGTACTGGGTACTGGGTGCTGGAAATTCCTATACTCTTAAATTAATAATCATAATAAAAAGCCACTGTGATGATGCCTGAAATACAGACGATTATAAATGATATGGCTAACTGGCGAAAAAGCCTGCGGTCTCCAAGCGTGAATACATAAAACAGTTTAACCAGTGTATTTGAGATCGCACCGATCACGAGATTTAAGCCGGCCCAATCCAATGAAATGATGCCTGCTTTCTGGGCATCACTTAATGAAAATGCAATGGCATCAACGTCAACCAGCCCACTAACAATAGAAACAACCGGTAACCACTGGTCTCCAAGGTAAACTGTCGCCAGTCTGGTCAGGACTAATATTGTGCTGAAGATTGCGCCGAATGTAATGGCGGATTTCAGGCAGAAGGGATTGGCTAACTGCATTGATGTCGTATTTTTCATACTTTCCGTATTTGTTTTCAACGAAAAATAAAGTGCCAGAATTATGCCCGTTATTGCCATAATAACTATAGGCAGGGCTATTTTATTCAGCATCTCCTGATTCACAATCGCAATTTCGAGCAGCAATCTTGGAAACATTATTGCGGATGCAAGTAAAATAGCGACAGCAAAACTTCTGTTAAACGCCGGCGACTCTAAACTTCTTTTTGCAAAAGAAACCGTTGTGACGGTTGAGGACGCCAATCCACCAATGAATCCGGTAAGACCAATACCCGCACCTGGTCCAAGTATTTTGACAGCGACATACCCCACTAGACTAATAAATGATACCAGGACAACAATTAACCATATTTTATGGGGATTTAGGGCTTTAAGAACATTGTAGAGCCAGACGATATCTATGGATTTTTCGATTACATCCCCTTTAATCGGTTGATTTTCAACGTCTTTTGGTAATATGCCACGCACCGTTTTTTTAGTATTGGTTTTTACCGTATACGGTCCGAGCCGTTTTCCAGAGCCGTCATACAGCATGACAACATCGCCGGGCTGGAGCGATGGTATATAATCCATCTGGATAGAGAGTATTTTGCTGTTCTCATCATAGGTTTCAACCGTACCAAATGTGGTTTTCATGTAATCAGATAATGGCTGGTTAGGGAAAACAGGAAGAATAATAAATGTTATTACTAGGAATTTTATTGCAGCCTGTAATTCAAATCGTTGTATTTTAGTTGTGAACGATTGTATTGCTTTTTTATGTGACAGAATGACCAGTATGACGATTGCGATGGAAATCGCCATCTCCTTAAAACCTATAATGATCAATACGCCCAAGAAAAAATTCAGTATCATAGCAACTTCTGTTGTGATCCCCTTATCGTGTTCCCGATCAATCCAGTAGCCGCTCAATAAAAAAGACAATACGCCCGTAAATCCACCCATAATGATCCAAGGGCTTTGAAAGTATTCGCTTAAATAGCCTGAAACAGCGCCGATCAAAGTAATTAGGATAAAATCGCGTGTGCCGGCATGAGGATTTTTAGAGCTATCCATATCACGCTCTAATCCTAGGGCAAAACCAACCAGGGCAGCTAAGCCAAAGTTAATCAACTGTCCGAAAATAGGGTCTTGAATCATTGCTGTTTTTTTATAGAATTCGGCAAGAAAACCCACTGATCACCGAAGGTGTCGGTGGGATGAATTGCCGCTTTTTAGCCTTGCTGTTCAATATACCTCTTAATTGTTTCAATTGAAGCATTACCAATTGAGCAAC
>NZ_JACADJ010000003.1 GCF_013389365.1 Desulfobacter latus | reverse complement strand
TCTACGGGATTTTAAGCCTGTGGAGAGGAAATGAGACCTAAGCAGTTTGTTCGGGCACACTCTATGAAGCAGGAATTTCTCATCATTCATACTCAATGGGTAAGAATGAGTAAGAAGAAAGGAACAGATTGAGGATCTTCGTCTCACAGCACTGGCCCTGTCCAGGATCCAGACCTTTGATTCTGATGAGACAATTTCCCATACAGAGATGATAGAAAAATATACACAGGATGGTTGAGGTGTTAGAGTGTAGGTTGGGTTTCGCTTCGTTTAACCCAACCTTCTACACGGTGGATCAAATGATAATCAAAGCCCCAAAAAGTCATATTCAAAGGCCGACCTAAAAAAGGCGGTTATTATTATCTCCTGTTAACCAAGTATCGATTCAAAATGGAAACAAATATGAATAACGGCAAGAACCGGAAAGACGTCATCTGGACACTCAGGGTGAAACTGCCCCTGTATGAGTCAGACTGTATACGAATATTTGAAATACCATCCAACGCCAACTTCCTTGATCTGCACGAAGCCATTCAGCGTGCCGTGAATTTTGATAACGACCACCTGTTTGAATTCTACATCGGCCGCCGCCCCGGACACAGAGCATATCCTGTGGGCCAAGAACCGGAGTGGGAGACCTTTAACCCGGATAACGTCTATAAAAAAATCCGGATATCCGATGTATGGCCGGTACCCAAAGGCATGAAAGTCTTTTACCTGTTTGATTTCGGCGATAACTGGACCTTCCACATTACAAAGACCCGCCATAAGGACAAGCCTGTTCAGCCGGGAGTTTCCTATCCCCGGGTGATTGACGCAAAAGGTGAGGCCCCGGAACAATATCCGGATTGGGATGATGACTGGGAAGATGAATAATAATGAAAAGGTCAATATTCCGGTGCATCTCCTGGATGAGAACAGTTAGGCTATTTATCAAAGATGATTCCGGACAAAAATTCGGGATTACTCAAAGATATTAGATGTTTCTGTAAAAAGTCTGGAGCGCTGGATTCAAAAGCCTCGCAAAGAACAAAAAATCATATTTAAGGCCCCCCCCAAAAAAAGGGTGGTTATTATCCTATGTAATGTGACAGAGGATGTTATTCTTTTGATGTCCGCTTAAACCCTTTTTAGTGATACTCCTGAAAAATCAGACGTTGTTGTTCTCTTTGCCGACACCTGCGGACCATTTAAAAAATGGCCTTGATCATCATTTGGACCACCGTGTAGGTTGGGTTGAACGAAGTGAAACCCAACAGTTTGTATTTGTTGGGTTTCGTTCCTCAATCCAACCGACCTTCCACGCATTGGCCGAAACATTAATCAAGGCCTAAAAAATATTGAATTTTAAGGATCAAATATGAAAAAAGCACTGATTACCGGCATTACAGGCCAGGACGGCGCATACCTTGCCCAGTTTCTTCTTGATAAAGGGTATGAAGTCCACGGCATCAAACGCCGCGCCTCACTGTTTAATACGGACCGTATTGACCATCTTTACCAGGATCCCCACCAGGAAAATCGTAAAATGCTCCTCCATTACGGGGACCTCACCGATGCCACCAACCTGATTCGCATCCTCCAACAGGTTCAACCGGATGAGGTATACAATCTTGCGGCCCAGAGTCATGTTCAGGTCTCCTTTGACTCCCCTGAATACACGGCTGACACAGACGCCCTGGGCACCATGCGCATCCTGGAAGGCATCCGCCTTCTGGGGCTTGAAAAAAGAACCCGGTTTTACCAGGCCTCAACCTCTGAGCTGTTCGGCAAGGTCCAGGAGGTTCCCCAGACCGAAAAGACCCCGTTTTATCCCAGATCCCCATATGCCTGCGCCAAGCTTTATGCATACTGGATCACGGTTAACTACAGGGAAGCATACGGTATATACGGCTGCAACGGCATCTTGTTTAACCATGAATCCCCCATCCGGGGGGAAACCTTTGTGACCCGTAAAATCACCCGAGCCCTGTGCCGCATCCACCTTGGCATGCAGGACTGCCTGTATCTGGGCAACATGAATGCCCTGCGGGACTGGGGGCATGCCAAAGACTACGTGGAAATGCAGTGGCTGATGCTCCAGCAGGATGAACCGGATGATTACGTCATTGCCACAGGCGAGCAGCATTCTGTCCGGGAATTTGTGGAAATGAGTGCAAAGGAACTGGGCATGGCCATAGAATGGCAGGGAAAAGGTGTAGAAGAAAGAGGCATCAACCCGGCCAACGGCAAAACCATCGTGGCTGTTGATCCCAGATATTTCCGCCCCACAGAAGTGGAAACCCTTTTAGGCGATCCGTCCAAGGCAAAAGAGAACCTTGGCTGGGAGCCAAAAATCAGTTTCGAAGAATTGGTCAAAGAGATGACCCAGTCCGACCTTGAGGAAACCAAACGGGACGAGCTTTGCCACAGGGCAGGCTTTCAAGTATATGCCCATAATGAATAGGGACTGCAAATAAAACAGATGAATACATCGGATAAAATCTTTATAGCCGGAGCTGCGGGCATGGTGGGCAGCGCCATTGTCCGAAACCTTGCCGCCAAAGGCTTTAGCAACCTGATCGGCTCATATCATTCCAGGCGCCTTGATGAACTTGATGCACTGCCCATCAAGATGGTTCAGATTGATCTGAAAAACCAGGACGCTGTCAGCCGCTTTTTCCAGACCGAAAAACCCGCCTATGTGTTTCTGGCCGCAGCCCGGGTTGGGGGTATTCACGCCAATAACACCTATCCTGCCCAATTTATTCACGACAATCTTGTCATCCAGAACAACATCATCCATTCCGCTTATGAAAACAACGTGGAGCGTCTCTTGTTCCTGGGCTCTTCCTGCATCTATCCCAAAGAAGCCCCCCAGCCCATGAAAGAAGAGTACCTGCTCACAGGACCACTGGAGGCCACTAACGAACCCTATGCCCTTGCAAAAATCGCCGGCATTAAAATGTGCGAATCCTACAACCGGCAATACGGGACCCGATATGTTGCGGTGATGCCTACCAATCTTTACGGCACCAATGACAACTTTGATCTTGAAAATTCCCATGTACTTCCTGCATTGATTCGCAAATTTCACGAAGCCAAAGTATCTGGACAAAAAGAGGTGGTGGTCTGGGGCACGGGGTCTCCGCGTCGGGAATTTCTCCATGTTGATGATATGGCAGATGCAAGCGTGTATGTGATGAGCCTGGAAGATGAGGTTGTGGAAAAGCATTTAACCAATTACCCATCCCCCTGCTTTGTCAATGTCGGAACAGGTACCGATTTGACTATCAAGGAATTGGCCATGATTGTTAAAGAGGCCGTGGGGTTTGACGGAGACCTTGTTTTTGATACAACCAAACCCGACGGAACCCTTCGAAAACTTTTAAATGTTGACCGTCTGTCCCGATTAGGCTGGACAGCCGAAATTTCAATCAAACAGGGGATTCACGCTACATATACCTGGTATAGGGAACAAAGCATTGCCTCTCAAATTTAAAGCCCTTTGTGTTTTAAGCCTCGCTCCGCTGTGTCCCTTTAAATTCTCTGTGGTTTTTAAAAAAGGAGAGAGCAAAGCCCTCGACTGTCAGAAACAAAAAGTTAAAATGAAGGGTTTCCAACGTACAATCATATTGATCACTATCTTTCTGTGTTGCCTGGCCGGATACGTCTGGACATATCAGTATTTAAATTTCAGTGAACCCCCTGAAAAATCAGATGCTGTTGTTCTTTTTGTCGGCCCGGAACAGGAGCAAAGACTGAAAGAGGCGCATCAGCTTATGCACGAAGGATATGCCGACACCCTGATTATACCGGCTTACCAACAGGTGTTTGTTATGTCCGATGGACAGGCTGTTAAAACCTCTTTACCTAATCTAAGCCGGTCTTACATCAAGAAATATCCTGCTTTTTACGAAAACACCCACATTGAGGTACTTGAAGCCAGGAATATGATGGAAAAATTGGGTTTAAGATCTGCAATCATGGTCAGCGCCCCATGGCATATGAGAAGGATTAATATCATCTCTTCCCACGTCTTTAATCCTGAACAGTTTCAGGGCAGATGTGTTGGAAGTCGGTTTCTCCGGTCGGAACGTTTTCTATTATCTTTTAGCCTATCCGATTTAAAGATTGTCGTCACCGAGGCCGTGAAGATTGTTTATTTTATTGCCTATGAGGTTGTTGTTTAAATAAACCGCTTTTGAAGCCTTTTACAACAAATGCCGAGCTTTGGTGAATGCTTAAACCGTTTGGCCCGATACTCGCAGCAGCTTGTCAGGATTGTTCAAGATTCCGGCGTGCGAGGCCTGTTCCGTTTCATCCGAGATAGCATGTTCAGTCCTTGGTTGGATTATTTATGGCTGTAAAAGCCTTTGGCGGCCCCTTTTCAACTCCGATTAATATAACGGCCACCACGGACATGTAATCAAAACAGTTTCCCAAGCTTGGGGGAGGTAGGATCAAGTCTATATTGAAGGAAATCCATAAGTTTTGGTCATGGTTAATGTCTGGGGGCGTAGTTCTGGAGTTAAAAACGGTTGGATACACCCTAAAAAGAATAAGCAATCCATCTTCAATCAACTTTTTTATTTATGCGTCAGCACTGGAAAACAGGAAGGAAGGTGGTGATTATGGTTTATAGATTGCATATTGAAAAATATTTTAAAGTTAATCTGGCCTTATCATGCCAAATTTTTTTAATTTCATTTATTGGTCCGCAGTTTATTACAGCCGGCGAATTAGATACTTTTAAGAACTCTGAGCGTCCTATCGTTTTTTGGGTTCGGCCCAAGGGGGGGGATTATGGGAAGGAAGATGGAAGTTCCTACGAGAATGCCTGGGACGGATTTGAGCATATCGTCTGGGGCGAAAAGGGGCTCAGATCTGGCGCAACCCTGTATATATGTGGGACTCATAACTACAAAAGCGGATATCCTTTAAAGATTAGGATAAGCGGAAAAGAAGACAAACCGATTACGATTCGGGGAGATTATCCTGAATCTCCTGGTGTATTGGATGGGGGGCAGATTGTTTCTGACTGGACCGGACCGGACAGGCATGGAGTATATTATGTAAAAACTTCATTTTTTCATTGGGGACTTTATGAAGATGGTCGGCACCTTAGAAAAGCAAGCAATAGAAACTGTCAAGACGGAAACTATTTTCCGGATAATAAAAATGATATCCATTATTACAAACCAAGCCACGGGACTCCGCGCAAACACAAAACCATATTGACGGGACAGCATGGTATCCTTTTGCAAAACTCTTCTTATATAAAAATCAACGGAATTAGTTTTATATATAATCACTCTGGAATAAAAACAGAATTAGGGGTAGGTCATCTTCATATCGCCGAGAATCAATTCCGTTTTTTAGGCAGCGCCGCTGTTAAAGTTCGAAAGGGGGCAAAAGGGACGTTGTGTGTCTTGAATAACGATTTATATTACATGCGTGACGGTATTTATTTCCATGATGGCCCACAGGGTGCGGGTGCGGGTCCTGGTTGTATCATTAAAGGAAATACCATTTCTTATTGTAACTATTACAATTCATGGGATGGTGACGGACACGCAATTGGCGTGCAGAAAACTAGCGGAGTTCTTGTTGAAGATAACAGAATAAAATTTTGCCGAAGGCCCATAGAGTTCTGGAGCAATGACCCAAAGGAACCTTGCTCAGACAATATTTTTCGAAGAAATCTAATCCAGGACTGCAAGGGAACAATTGACTACCAAATCAAAAGAGCATCAGGTAATGGTTCTGCATTTATCATGATTTCCAATCAAGGGAACTGCTACTTTGGAAATCTATTTCATAACAATATAATAGATAATTGTACAAGCGCATTTTATTTTACCCAACCGTCCTCAATCCGGAAAAATATGATTTATAACAATACAGTTGCCAATTGCGATACAGGCGTTTATTTGAGAAAGGGGGCCGATTTTTATGAAGCAATAAATAATATTTTCTATTTCACGAAGCGGCCGATGTTCTGGTTTGGCGGGCTCAATGTTGGATGGAACAATAGGGCTGAAGCCAATCTTTATTATCCATCAGTTAAGGGTTCTTTTTTTTTTAGATCCGAAAAAGGGCTTGATTGTAGATCCTGGAAAAAAATATCAAAACAGGACGGTGACAGTTATTGCGGTATGGATCCGCTGTTTGTCAATCCGGAAAAACGAGACTATCATCTGAGAAAGGATTCTCCTGCAAGAGGAAAAGCTATTGTTTTAGATCTGCCTGCGGATTATGATAACCGTCCAATTAAGATAAGTAAGAAACTTGATTTAGGAGCTTTAAAATTTATCGATCATTAAATTATGATTATCTCTTAAAAAGGTAAAATAGGTATCAATAATATCAACTTGTTATACCAAAAAAATAGCCAAATCGGACTTTTTACGAGATTGTCAAATTATAGAAGTATAGTCCTCCAACTTTGGTTCTTCCAGGTATGCATTTTGATTTGGTCGACATTGATCTTATATTCAGAATATTATTCTGAGAAAAATAAAAGTTAGAAAATAATATACAGGCAAAATATCGGACAGCAATATATGTATCAAAAACACCTAAGTTGGATTACTATAAAAAGAAATTTGTAAATACCTTATGAATATGAATGCAAGTGTTGATAAAACTAATTACGATATCTCAAACTACCTCAAAGGGTTTGCTATTATAGCGGTCTATATTAACCATTTTATTGTTAATTATACGGAACTCCCTCTTGGAGGCTATGCGAATGGGTTTATTTCCCTTTTTTTTATTTTGAGCGGTTACGGCATTTATCTTTCTTTAGAAAAAAATTTCATTAAAGAATATTATTTTTATTTTCTAATTCGGTTTTTTAAAAAACGTTTAATAAGAATATACCCTCTGTTTTGGATTTGGTGTGGACTTCATGGATTTTCCAATGGGTATCTGGGGTTTTTAGCTTTGGATTTTATTTATCCGAAGTCTCCTTGGTTTATTCCCGCTATTTTACAATGTTATTTGATCTCCCCGCTTTTGTTTGTATCAATAAAAAAAATGAGTTTTAAAAAAAGCTTGATAATTTGCACACTTGTTTTTTTAATCTTAAATACCGTTTTATTTAAATTTGCTGGTGAGCCGTTTAGAACTGTCGGCTATCGTGGGCTTTTTTTTCAGCATATTTTTATTTTTTGTCTTGGTTGTATCCTTGCAAAGCATAAATCATTCAATAAAATTTCGATTTTTTTTCCAATCATGTGCATTATTTTTTATTTTTTATGCATTCAAGAGACAACGCCGCAGCCTTGGTTGTTATTCCCAGGAAGAAAATATATTGTCCCATTTTTGTTCCCATTTTCAGTATTTTTAATCTGTTATTCATTGTTTTCAAACTCCATTTACTTGCCGTTTAATCCAATCTTTCAGCTTATTGGACGATATTCCTACGCCATCTATTTATTTCATGGGATGGGGTTTACTTTGATGTTTAAAGCTTGTTTGATCAATAGACCTATAGATTCGGTAACCCAGGCATTTACCGTAATCATTTTATCCCCAATCCTGATATATTTTTATTGTAGTTTTGAATTGATCATTAGTGAACTTACTGTTGGAAAAAGAAATTTTCGCGATCTATTTCAGAACATTAAAACGCTATCAGGCACCTATGTGAAAAGTTTTATTAAGTCGTTAGCAATTATCGAAAAATAAAAAGCAATTGATTCATAACTTAAAACAGCATTCGGGATTTATCCGGAATGTAGGCACTATGCTGAGCGGTGTTTTTGTTGCAAGGGTTGTCAGCTTTCTTGCGGCACCGATAATCGCCCGCCTATTTTCTCCAGAGGATTTTGGTACAGCTGCGACATTTGCAATGTTAATTTTTTTGGCAGGCCCGCTAAGCACAATGATGTATGAAAATGCAATGATATTGGAAAGTGACGATCAAAAAGCAATTTGCATTGGCTTGCTTGCATGTACGATACTGGTTGGATTTCTATGTTTTTTCACACTAATGATGATCACCTATGACATTTTATTTTTTAAAGTTCGGGTTTTAGAAGATTTGGGCAATTGGAAATACGTACTTATTTGGGGTGTGCTGTTATTCGGAACAGCCAAAATTTTACACAGCTGGAATGTCAGGACTAAACAATTTAAAAGCATTGCTGGTGCCGATATCGGACAGACATTATCCATGGTTTCTTTTCGCATTTGTGCGGGTATTGTTCACGGATCATCTGTAACCGGTCTGGTTTTTGGATATTTAATTGGAATTGCTGCAAAGATTATAATTATTATAAAGAATGTCAACAAGACCCTCTTGCACAGTGTCATGAATATAGAGAAAAAAAATTATTTTCACATAGCCAAAGAATACAAAGAATTCCCTCTATATATGACACCGTTAAGGCTTGTGAAAGTGTTGTCCGATAACCTCCCGATAATGTTGTTGGCATTCATGTATTCACCTGAAATTGTCGGTTATTTTGCAATTACAAACCGACTGGTCAGGGTGCCTGCAGATATTGCACAAAAATCAGTTGGCCAGACATATTTTCAGAAGGCGTCTGAAATTTTCAATTCAGGGAAAGCAATAAAATCCTCTTTGATCAAGACGACTTTTGGCCTTGCCGTACTTGGTATGCCGATTTTTTTACTGGTCGTCTTTTTTGGGAAGGTAATTTTTACCACTCTTCTGGGAACTAATTGGGAAACTGCCGGCCATTATGTACAAATATTGTCCCCCTGGTTTTTTACATTACTGCTAAAGGCTCCGGCTGCCTCGGTCATGACTATAGTCAGGAAACAGAACGTTCTTTTTTTTGTTAATCTGATTTTTTTAACACTCAAATCTTTTGTTTTTGCTGCAGCTTATTTGTTTGATTTTACAGCGGAAGATACTCTTCTATGGTACATGTTTTTCAGTGCTTTTGAGGAAACGTTCATCATATTTACCGGGCTTATTTTTTCAAAAAATAAGCCCGTGAGACCATGATATCCATGATATAACCTATGAGGTTCTTTTGAGTTGCGCTATATTCTTTCATTTTTGATCATTTTTTTTTCAACACAACTACATGCTTTGGAGTATGATTTTGACGGTGATCGGGATATGGATGGCAAGGATTTGTCCAGTTGGGCTTTTTTAGGTTGCAGTGCGCGTAAACTTGCAGAAGAGTATGGAGCCACGCTACCAGATGGCACCAAATTTTATGTGGATTCTAACAGATTTGATGATTGCGGGGACGGGAAGTCTTGGGACACTGCCAAAAAAACAATTGCCGCTGCATTGGCCATGACCAAGCCTAATGATATCGTTGAAATCAGCGGTGGAAGGTCTGGAAAAAAATATCAAACCAACATCAATACAACAGCGGCTTTCAGAATTATCAGGGGCAGTGAAGAAGCCGGACATGACGGGCTTGTGACGATTGATGCGTCCAGCGCGGATGATACCGGATATTATGGTAAACATAAAGGCACTCTTGAAAATGTTGATATCATCGGAACACAGACTGGAAGAGACTGTCTGCGGCTGACAGCATCACATCGCTTTAATAAAGTCCGGTGTTATAATGCTTCCAGAGGTTTGTCATGCACCACCTCAGCTGCAAGCGTATTTATTTTTAACCGGTGTGAATTTTCAGCTCTGGCTGAACAGGCAGTAATACTGGGTAGTGCTATTCCCGGTTCAGCTGTTTTTGTTTTTAACTATTGTCTTTTCGAAAACAATACTTTTGATGCGGCAACCATTATAGTCCGGTCGGCATCATCAATTACATTCAATAATTGCAGCTTTGTCGGAAACGCCTCAAAAATTTTAAACGTCGCTGTCGGTGATACTGTTATTACATTTAACAATCCAATCATTGCTGCTAATGCAGGGAGGAAATCAGATACAAAGGTTATTACCAAAGAACTAGGATTCAATGGCAGAATTACCTTAAATCATCCGATCATCCTTCCGTCAGCCAAATCCTGTGCAGATGATTACACTTGGGATGTTGATATCCTTAAAGGCGGGTATACCACCAAAGCCCCCGGGTGGTTGTCTTCCCGCAGAGAAGGGATCACATCAGTAATCATTGATGACTATAACAATTTCAGCCATTGGAAAGATATTGCAGACTATGCGACAATTAAAGGCGTCGGAACTGTTTTAGGGATTCATGCTCCTGACACCGTTTCTGTGGAGAATTACGCGGAAATGGCCACCTATGTTGCCGCTGGCCATGAAATCGCGTGCCATTCTCGCAATCACTCCATTCTTACAACAGAAAGCGGAGGCTTGAATGCCATTGATGTGACATGTACCGGCACCAATCCGACCATTGAAATTACTCTTGATACATCGGATGACAACTCGGATAACTGGTATGGAACAGTGGTGTTGAGAGAGGATGGGGTCTTGGCGGGCAACAAAATCAGTATTACAGGAACCACTAGTATTGGATCATTGGTTGCGAGGATCAAAGCACAGGGAGGGCCTACATGGAATGGGACTGCCCTGAATACAAACGCTACCGGGCCGACGCTTGCCAAATGTCTTTTGAAAGGGACGTTCAGCGTACCTTCCACCCTCCAGTTCAATCAGGAAAATTACTGGTATGTCGAAATCGCTGAGGCCAAAACCCTTATTGAGGCGGGTATCGGTGGTGGGTATGAGTGCCGGTCCTGGATAAGCCCAGGTAATCATACATCCAGAGCCCTCAGGCAATACTTGATGGATGACACGACCCTTTTTCCAGGACATTTTGCAAAAGCGGGGACCACTCCCTTTAGGCTCGCCCGGTCTGGCACCGGTGGATCAAGAGATTTATCAGCGATTAATCTTGCTATGGTTGACAGCCCGAATCTCAGGGATACACTTGGGTCAATCTCCGCCAATTTTGAACGTAATACCAATGCCGTTGGCGTATATATGGCCTATGAAGGCATTTACTCCGCTGCTTACGCTCATGGCATCGACGAGATAACATTGCAGGAATGGAAGGATTTCATAGATCGGACACTTGCTATCACGGGCATGTCCATAGTGACTCTCGGAGGGCTCTATGACCGGATCACCGGTTCCGGCCTTTGGACGGACGATGGGGATTTCATGTGGTCCAGGGTGTTTTCTGACGACTGGCAGGATATGGTTCGATGCGATTCTGTAGCAGTTGACGGCGGAGGATTTGTACCGGCACTTTACGGAGAAGAAGATCCTTGGGGTATAAATTGGGGTGACCAGTTGAATATCGGCAGGGATCAGGGGGCAGACAACTAAAGGCCCATTCAGGTAGACACCTGTGCAGCAAAAATGGATTATATCAGGTTGTCAAGCAATCACTTGATTACAATGGAACTCAACTGTTATAGATGCAGTCTGAATAAAAAGGCTTGATTTGCCTTTTAAACATTATTTCATGTTAAATGGGGTTTGAATTATGCCTCTTAAGCAGATTTACTTTTTATGGACCTCGGTTTTATTTTTCAATCTTTTTTATCTGATTCCCAAGGTTTCTGTTCTGAAATTATTTCATATGAGGGATATCGGATTTATATTTCTTTTCATGGGGTTGTTTTGCATATTATTAAAACCCATTAAAGTAAAACCTAAACCTGGTATCATCGGTTTGCTGCTGATAATTTATTTTTTGATGATTGGAATCCATATATCCCTTTCATCAATTCATTACCATCAATCCATAATTGACGGAATGGCAGCAGCAAGAAGCCAATTTACCTATTTGATATTTTTTATCTTCCTTTACTTTCTATTTGAAAACAGGGTTGCTCTGGAGAAATGCTTGGATTGGCTTGCCATTATCGCAGTTGCTACCAGTGTTATCTCAATTCTTCATTATCTTGGGGTCTCTTTACATTATCGTGAAAAGTTTGAAGACTGGGAGGTTGTTAGGTCGGGAATTAGAAGAATATTTATTCCTGGTCTGGCTTTGATTCATTTCAGCTTGGTTTGGTGTTTTTCAAACTGGATTGCTTCTGACAAACGTAAAACGCTTTATGGCATAGCGACTGTTTTTTTCTGGGCAGTGCTTTTTTTCCACCAGAGCAGGGGGCAGATCATCGGCTTGATGGCAGCAACATTGGTTATTTTTCTCATTGCAAGAAAAATCAAATTGTTTGTTGTCTTTTTTTCCATTGGCATCCTGGCCGCTGTTATCCTTAACCTGACAATGAAGGAAGAAAATCTTATAATGACTACGTTCTCTTCATCTATTACTGATGTCCGTGAAGGTTCAGGAACATGGGAGGGGCGCCTTCACCAAATGGATACGGATTTTGAAGAGTTTAAGGAACACCCGTTAATTGGAAGCGGACTGGTAACCGTCCGTATTTCAAAATTCGAGACTACGAACAAGATCGAATATTTGAAAATGGCAGCCAAAGCCAGAAAAGAAGACCTGGGCTACACCCACTGGATAAAAATGTTCGGTATTGCTGGGATCATATGGCTTGCAATGTTGTATTTTTTTTCATTCAAGTATTGCTACAGACTTATAAAGACAGAAAAGAAAAACGTTTCTCCATTAGTTTTTTTCTGCACCGGGTATTTGATTTTTGTTGTTGTTTCAGGTGTAACGCTTAATCACTTTATGATAGCTGACAAGAGCTATTTGTTGGCAGTCTTTCTTGCTATTTTGGTCTTTCTCGAAAAAGAGCGCAAAAGAAATTTAAAGT
Source organism: Desulfobacter latus (assembly GCF_013389365.1). Classification (GTDB taxonomy): domain Bacteria; phylum Desulfobacterota; class Desulfobacteria; order Desulfobacterales; family Desulfobacteraceae; genus Desulfobacter; species Desulfobacter latus. The sequence continues at coordinate 120,233 of NZ_JACADJ010000003.1, read as the reverse complement.
TATACTAAGCCGATTGTATTTTCTTAAAATTAGTCGATGATTCTCACCCTTCACAGATAGTAGAGGAAATCATGATCTATCCCAATGCAGTTATTGCAGGGGCTCCCAAATGCGGGACCACTTCTCTTTTTCATTATTTGGCCGAGCATCCTGAAGTTTGTGCATCCACATCAAAGGAGACGTTTTTTCTAATAGATAAGGATTACCCCCTTTTTAGGCCGGAGTGGAACTATCATACAAAGGGCTTGGATGGATACATGTATTTTTTTGAGGGGTGTGTAAATGAAAAACCCAAATTGAGAATCGAAGCAACTGCTGACTATATTTATCAAAAAACGCCTATTGAAGTATTGCCAAAGCTGGCTGTCATACCTAAGATTGTTTTTTCGCTGCGAAAACCGGGGGACAGAATATATTCTCTATATAACTTTGCAAAAAACAATATGGCGGTCATAGACAAATCTGTTTCTTTTTCATCTTTGATCAGAGATATTCAAAAAGAGGAGTCTTGCTCTTTAAGAAAAAAAAATCAAATCATAGTTAAAAAGGCAATTCAGCACAGCAGATACGCCGGATATTTAAAGGAATGGATTAAAGCCTTTGGCCGAGAAAATATCCATGTATTGTTGTTTGAAACGCTGACCTCTGATCCGAAGAACGCACTTTACTCTATTTCAAATTTTCTTGAAATTGATTTCAAATTTTATCAGAATTTTGATTTTAAGAAGAAAAATCAAAGCGTCACGGTCAAACATCAATGGCTCCATCGAATCAAAAGAAAATACGGCATGAAAATTTCTTTGCCAAAATTTAGAAGGCTTGGCAAGCGATTATATGAAAATATTAACATAGACAATTCCAAAATAGTGAAAACTGAGGAAGATATCACTACCATCAATGAAATAAATCAAATGTTTTACGAAGATAACAGACGGTTAGAGGATCTGTTGGATATGGATTTTTCTGCCTGGGATATCGTACGACTCACCCATTGATATCAAATATAAACTTTTAATTACAGATAACAAACTGGTGCGATAATAATGGAAAAATTTGTAGTTGCAGGAATCCAGCGAACGGGGACAACGCTAATTAGAACAACATTGGACAAGCATTCACAATGCAGATGCTTTGGCGAAACATTCCTTTTCAAAAAAGGACGCGGTGGCAAATTGGAAGGAAGTTACAGGAGGTTTATTAATCAGAATAAATATAGGCGACTATTGGCACACTACTTATCCAGAAAAAAACTCGTGGATGAGTATTTATCTTCTTTTTTTGATAAGTACCAGGAATACGAAGCCGTTGGTTTTAAAGTCATGGGAACTCAGGTCAAACAATTCCCGTCTATTATATCATATTGTCAAGAAAAGAATATTAAGGTGATATTTGTTATACGGGAAAATTATTTAAGAACATACCTGTCCCGGCTTTCGCTTCAGCAAAATCGCATTCCACATTCAAATAAGAAGATCGCGGTAAAAAAAGTAAAAGTCCCGGTAAGAAGCCTAATCGCCAAGCTCAAAAAAATACAAAAAGAAAGCCTTTGGCCTGAGAGAGCTTTCTCAGGCAATCCTATCATAAAAGTGACTTACGAGGATTTTGTTTCAAATAAAACAAAAGAATTGGAAAGAATATTTAATTTTTTATCAGTTGAACCTCAAGCTGAAATTGAATCGGATCTGGTCAAAGTAAATCCAAATAATTTGCAGGACTATGTCGTTAATTATGAAGAGGTGAAAAATAGATTGAATGGCACTGAATTTGAGTGTTTTTTCTATTGATCGGGTTTGGTAAAATGGATTTATCTATACTGATAGTAAACTGGAACACCAGAGAACTACTGGTCAATTGCCTGAATTCAATTTTCAGATTGTTATCCGGAGTCACCTTTGAGGTAATTGTCGTAGACAACAACTCTTCGGATTCCAGTTCTGAATACGTTAACAAGATGTTTCCCCAAGTTGAACTGATCTCGAATCAGATCAATAACGGATTTGTTAAAGCCAACAATCAAGCGTACCAGAAGGCAAATGGGCGTTATATCCTTCTTTTAAACAGTGATACCCTTATTCTTGATGGTTCCATCCATGAAATTATTCGTTTTCTTGATGATAATGAAGATGTGGGAGCCGCTACCGGCAAGGTTCTTAATAAAGATAAGTCATTCCAAAGACCCTTCAGGCGGTTTCCCCACCCTTTAGGGGCCTACTTCAGGCATACAACCAGACTGATTTACGGATTCAATACCTGGTTTCACAAGCGCTATTTAATGGCAGATATAGGACCCGATCACACTGTTGAAGTAGATTGGGCAAGCGGCGCTTATTTATTTATAAGAAAGTCTTTGATAAAAACTGAGTATATACTAGATCCGGATATATTCATGTACTGTGAGGACACTCTTCTATGTAAAACTTTGAACAGCAGCGGGTATCGAATCAGATATCTTCCTCTCGCGCCGATTATCCATTATGGGGGTGAAAGCTCCCAGCAGGTTAAAGCATTTTCCGCCTATCACAGTTTCCTTAGCAGTTCAGTTTATTTTCGAAAAATTTACGGGAACAGAACTTCAGCCATATTTGTATTTTCGGTGATTTTGACCTGGCATACACTAAAAATGGTGCTGAAAATCGGCAGTTTTTTTAAGATTAAAAAATGTAGAAAAAAAGAGGAATTTTTCCTCCAATTGATTGAACTTCATAATCAGGGAAAACCAAAATGAAACGGGTCCTTCATATTGTTTCGGACATGGGGCAGGGCGGTGCCCAAATTTATGTCCGCAATCTTGTTTCCATCCAGAAATCATCCCGAGAACTTCAACCGGAAGTGGTTGTTCTTTTTTTTAAGGGACCGCTCTGGGAAAAGCTTAAGGCCGTAGATATCCCGGTACACTATATCGGGTTAAAAAATTCCCTTGATCTTTTGGGATTGCTGCGGCTGTTACTTTTTTTAAAAAAAAATACATTTGATATCATCCATATGCATGCCATACACCCCGGAATCAGCGGCATGTTGTATTTCGTTAATGCCGGGTCCATTTATATGGAACACGGTGGCGGACTACTCGAAAAAAATTGGAAGCATCGAATCGTTTATAAGCTTTTTTACAAAAGCTATGATGCATTTATTGCTATCTCTAAAGAGATGTCGAGAGTGATGGAAAAAGAACAGCCCAGGATAAAGAATAAAATTAAAGTTATATATAATGGTGTTGATGTCGAAAAGATTCAATCAACCCCCCCAAAAGATTTAATCTTAACAAATGAATTTAAAAACAAACCTGTTGTGGGGATAATCGGAAGGCTTGTGATCCTGAAAGATGTTTCTTTGTTCTTGAAAACCGCTGCTGTAATCAGCCAAAAAAGGCCTGATGTTGTTTTTGTGATTATCGGCGATGGACCGTTGAAAAAGGATCTGGAAGAAGAAGCTCAAAGGCTTGGTATTAGGGGAAAAACCATCTTTACCGGATACCGGGCCGATGCGATAAACATATTAAAACGGTTTGATGTTTTTTTGTTTACATCTGCATTTGAAGCGTTCGGACTGGTTCTAACGGAAGCAATGGCTGCAAGGGTTGCCGTCGTTGCACTGCATCAGCGCGGTGCAGTTGCAGTTCCTGATATTTTAACCGATAAAACAGACTCTTACATAGTTTACAACAGGGATTATAAAAAGGCTGCCGAACGAACACTGGAATTGTTAAAAGATCAGAATCAATATCAAAAGTTTACCCGAAACGCGTTGAAAACAGTAAAAAACAGATTCTCAATGGAAACAAATGCTAAAAATATAGAGAAATTATACTCAGTTGTATATAAAACACAATTTGATTCAAAAGGACATTAAGATCGCATAAATATGAAAAAACAACCCCAAATCAAAGTCAGTATAGTTTATCCTGCAGATCCCACAGGCGTCATTCCCGGGGGGATTGATACATGCATTAAAGGGATAATTTCATGGGCCCCGGACGATATATCATTCAATATCATTGGAATTACAACCAATCCTTCAGCTTATCCCGCAAGGCAGTGGGCACGATGCAATATGGGGGACACTGAATTTGACTTCTATCCTTTATTTGAACATAATCATCCGGAAAAACAGCCTTTTTTCCCTGCCACATTGACCATGATGCTGACGCTGCCCCTAAAATGGCCGGCACATGATTACGATATTCTCCAGTTTCACAGGATAGAACCGGCTCTTTGCTTTCCATTCAGTAAAAAATCAAAGCTTGTTTTTATTCATCAGAATATGGAGGTAATAGAGAGCAGAAATTCGGACATCCGCTGGAAGTACGCGCCGTTTTTATACTATAAGCTTGAAGATTTTCTGATCCCAAGATTTGCTGGGGTTAATATCGTACATGAACAGGCGGTTCATACTTACAGACGAAGATATGTAAAGGCCGCAGATAAAATTAATTTCGTTCCCACTTGGATGGATCCCCGGATTTTTTATCCCTTGGATCCTATTATGAAAAAGGAAAGAAAGGCTTTATTTTTAAAGAAGAACGGAATCGCCGATGACACCAGGCTCCTTATATCAGTAGGACGAATAGATCACCAGAAAAACCCTTCTTTGCTTGTTAAAAGCTTTTTGGAAATCAGAAAATCAATCCCTAATGCTCATCTCGTTGCCGTCGGTGACGGTGTGCTTCGCAAAGAGATGGAGACAGAGATTTCAAATTATGGCCTGACAGATCATGTCTCCCTGACCGGGATATTGCCTTATACTGAGGTGGCTGAATTGTTACGGATTTCTGATCTTCTCGTTTTATCGTCACGATACGAGGGAATGCCCAGATGCGTTATCGAAGCCCTTGGATGCGGTATTCCTGTGGCGACTACGGATGTTGGAGAGGTCAAAAGAGTAGTTGAGACCGGAAAAAACGGGCACATTTCAGAAAAGCAGACTGTAGAAAGCCTGTCTGCTGCGATTTTAGACTGCTTGAAAAATTCATCCAATTACAGTGAAAAAAAATGTTGTCAAGCAGTTACTCATTATACGCCACAAAAAGTGTTGGCACCAGTTTACGAATTTTACAGAATACATGCAAAAGCTCAAGTTACTGGAACTTTAAAATGAATGATTCACTATTTGCTTTTGTTCATATAGAAAAAGCTGCCGGTACAACATTAAATCACATTCTAAGAAAAAATTTTTTCTTTAAATTTATTGATGTAAGACCGCTTGATAAGGAATCTAACAGAGTATTTACTAAAGAAGATTACAAAAAATATAAAAAAATTAATCCTTTTTTACAATGCATCTCCGGCCATTCCGTTGTTCCCTATTCCGATATTCAGGGGATGCCAAATATCAAATTCATTACAGTTTTAAGAAATCCTGTAAACCGTTATCTATCCCAGTTTTTTTACCTGGTGAAAACCAAAAAAATGGTGGATGATTTTGAGGAATTTCTAAAATTAAGTGAACTGAACAATTTTCAGACCAAAAAACTTGCAGGAAGTGAAGATGTTGATCTGGCAAAGAGAACTTTATCGGAAAAAATGTTTCAGATTGGTCTGGTGGAAGAATTTGATACTTTTTTGTTAAGATTTAGAAAGGCTGTCTCTCCATTAAAATTTGACCCTGTATACAAAAAGAAGAATACGGCTAAAAAATCAGAAACAAAAGATATTAAAACCGAACTTTTTTCAAAATACAAAGATCAAATACTCGAAAAAAACTACCTGGATATTGATTTATATGAATATGCCGCTAATTCAATTATTCCTAGGTTAAATCAAAAATATGGTATGGAACAGCCTGACAATTTAGAAAAATTTGTTAAAATGAATCAATCATCCAGGACGTCACTGAAAAGTTATCTTGATTACATGGTTAGAAAAATTTATTACGAGCATCTCACCGGATCCATTCGGAAGAAAAATGGATTACCTGCAAAGGGTTCATATTAGGAAAAAATGAATAAAATCAATATTTTTGATTACGAAATCAGTTCAAAAGGCTGTTTTGGCGACATAGAGGCAGTCTTTGACGCAATATATTCAGGTAAAAATGGGGCCTACATGGCCTGTGCCAATCCCCACTCCCTGGTCAAGGCAGGCAGAGATCCTGTTTTCAAATCAGCACTGCACAATGCCGATGTGCTTTTACCCGATGGTAGCGGTATAGTCTTGGCGGCAAAATTGCTTAACTTGCCGTTGACCGAAAAAGTGGCCGGTAGTGATTTTTTCCGGGAGTGTAACAAAAAGGCTGATGCTACCGGTAATATCCGGTATTTTTTTTTGGGATCGAGTGAAAAGGTGTTGAGTTTAATGACGGAACGGCTCAACAGGGAATGCCCTAATGTAACAGTTTGCGGAACATATTCCCCGCCTTTCAAACCTGATTTTTCGGATAAGGACAACACAGAAATGATCAAGGCCGTCAATGAAGCCAAACCTGATATCTTATGGGTAGGCATGACTGCCCCCAAGCAGGAAAAATGGATCTATGAGAACCGGCACCGGCTTAATGTCCCGTTTTCCGGAGCCATTGGCGCGGTTTTTGATTTTTATGCCGGAACCAAGGAACGTTCCTCCCAATTTTGGATAAACCTGGGGCTGGAATGGCTGCCCCGGTTTTTAAAAGAACCCCGCCGGCTGTGGGAAAGGAATATCAAATCAACACCGATATTTCTCTGGTGGGTGCTGCTGGAGATGCTTAAACCAAAGAGGAATAAGAACTAATGTCTTCTTCTGAAAATTTGTCGATCCGTCCGTTTTACCTGAAGACGGATTTTTTAATTTTAACAGGACTTTATGGTCTGCTTCTTCTGGCCCTTTATTATTCTTCTCTGCAGTGGCTTGTCCTGAGGGACTGGGTTAAAGATGATTATTCCCACTGCATTCTCATTCCATTTATCATCGGGTACCTTGTCTGGGAAAAGCACCGATTGATCGACACGGCCGTTTCCCGGCCGAGCAAAAAAGGGTTCTACCTGTTTATTCCCGGCCTTTGTCTGTTCTGGCTGGGGGAACTGGCCGGGGAGTATTTTACTTCCTATTTTTCTTTGTGGATGCTGGTATTTGGTTTGTGCTGGATTCACCTTGGATGGAAAAAATTGAAAATTGTTTTGTTTCCCATGATTTTTTCCCTTTCCATGTTTCCTTTGCCCAATTTTATCAATAACCGGATCACGTTGGAGTTGAAACTGCTTTCCTCCAAAATCGGGGTCATGATGATGCAGGTGTACGGCATGAGCGCTTATAGAGAAGGTAATGTTATTGACCTTGGATTCACCCGGCTCCAGGTCGTGGACGCCTGCTCGGGCCTGCGGTATCTTTTTCCCATGATTGTACTGAGCATTCTGGTGGTCTATTTTTATCCGGCAAAATTCTGGAAACGGGCCATCGTGGTGGCTTCTTCCATTCCCCTGACCATATTCAGCAACAGTTTGAGAATTGCACTGACCGGGATCCTTTCCCAACGATTTGGAGCCAAAGTTACAGAAGGCTTTTTCCACGATTTTGAGGGACTCATGATTTTTATGTTCACCCTTGGGGTGCTTCTGTTTGAAATCTGGATCTTAAAGCTGATTTTTCCGGAACCAAAGCACAGGAAGTCAGATAAGGTTGAGGGTGAAGAACAGGAAAAGGTTGAAGAGGAGGCGGCTCAAGGAAAAGTCTCTTTCCTGAGAACTCCCCAGTTTATCGTTTCTATTGTTCTGCTAGTAATTACTCTTGGCCTGTCCCAGGGAATTGAATTCAGGGAAGCCATACCCATGACCAAATCTTTTGACAAGTTTCCGAAAAAGATAAAAGAATGGGAAGGGGATCGGCAGCTCATGGAACTTCGGTTTATCGAAGAACTAGACCTTACCGACTATTTTATGGCGGATTATAAAAACGACTCAGGCAAAGCCGTGAATTTTTATGTTGCCTATTACGAAAGTCAAAGAAAAGGGGAATCCATTCACTCGCCAGCGTCCTGCCTTCCCGGGGGTGGCTGGAGATTCAAACAGGCAGGGGTTAAAAAAATCAGTCTTGAAGATGGAACCGTTTTCCCCGCAAAAAGGGCATTGATCGAAAAAGCACCGGTCACGCAACTCTCCTATTACTGGTTCCCGTTCCGGGGACGGATTTTGACCAATGCATATCAGATGAAGATTTACAATTTCTGGGATGCTTTGACACGGCAGCGGACAGATGGCGCTTTGGTGCGGGTGATTACCCTGATCTATGGTAATGAAACAATTGAGGATGCTGAAAGACGGATACAGGATTTTATTTCTGATGTTCAGCCTGTGTTGAGGACTTATTTGCCGGAGTGATCCGGCTTGACCGAACGAAATGAACAGAAACTTGCAGCAGATGCCGGACCGATCAAAATATGTTAAATTTTTTTAAAATTGGTATTTATGGTTTAATTCTGATTGCTATTTATTTTTCAACTTTTACATGGTTGTTAAAAGTAGACTGGGCAAAAGGAGAATACTCTTACTGTATCCTTATTCCTTTTATCGTGGCATATCTAATATGGGAAAAAAGGAATCTGTTTAATTATACCTGTTCCAGGATTTCCTGGGCAGGCTTTTTATTATTGATACCGGGTATTATGCTGTATTGGCTGGGTGAGCTGGCCGGCGAATTTTTCATGCTCTACTTATCTTCCTGGGTGATTGTAGTCAGTCTTTTATGGATCAATGTAGGCATTAATAAGGTAAAAACAATTGCCTTTCCCCTGTTTTTTACATTAACGATGTTCCCTCTTCCCAATTTTATCAGTAGTCGAATAACCTTGTCTCTAAAAATTCTTTCAACAAAGATAGGCGTACTGATGATGCAGACATATGGCATGAGCGCCTATAGAGAAGGCAATGTTATTGATCTTGGTTTCACTCAACTTCAGGTGGTAGACGCCTGTTCCGGGCTGCGTTATTTGTTTTCAATGATTGTGTTAAGTCTTTTGGTGGTTTACTTTTATCCTGCCCGCCTTTGGAAAAGATTTATTGTTGTTTTTTCTTCTATTCCTTTGACCATCTTCAGCAACAGCCTTAGAATTGCGCTCACCGGTATCTTGTCTGAAAAATTTGGTTCTAAAATAGTAGAAGGGGTTTTCCACGATTTTGAAGGATTGCTGATCTTTATGTTCACGCTGGGAATTTTGCTGATTGAAATTAGGATTCTGAAATTGATTTTTCCCGAGCCTAAGAGAGAAAAAAGAGACGTCGGCATTGCTCAGAAGGCATCCCAGGAAAAGGCGGGCGAAGATAAAGGCGGGTCTTTGAAATCTCCCCAGTTTATTGTTTCCGTCGTTTTGTTAGGGGTGACACTTGGCTTATCTCAGGGAATTGAGTTCAGGGAAGCGATCCCCATGGCCCAGCCTTTTGATAGGTTTCCTGTAAGCTTTGGGCAGTGGAACGGAGATCAGCAATCCATGGAGCAAAAATTTATTGATACGCTGGATTTGAGTGATTATTTCATGGCTGATTATCACAAGGGGGATGGGAAGGCTGTTAATTTTTATGTGGCCTATTACGAAAGTCAGAGAAAAGGGGAGTCTATCCATTCTCCGGCTACCTGCCTCAGGGGAGGGGGATGGAACTTTAAACAGGCCGGAAGCAGTACTCTTACCCTTAAAGATGGGACACTCATGCCGGTGAACCGGGCATTGATCGAGAAGGGGCCTGTCAAACAACTTTCATACTATTGGTTCCCGAGCCGGGGACGGATTTTGACCAATGCATATCAGATGAAGATTTACAATTTCTGGGATGCTTTGACACGGCAGCGAACAGATGGCGCTTTGGTACGGGTGATTACCCTGGTATATGAGGATGAAACAATTGAGAATGCTGAGACGCGGGTTCAGGGATTTATTTCTGATGTTCAGCCTGTTTTGAAGACTTTTTTGCCTCAGTAAAATATGCATCTTTTTACCACATTTATTTTGTCAGTGTTTGTGACCATCGGGCTTGTGCCGATTTTTAAGCGAATGGCGTTCCGCATGCACCTGGTGGATGAACCGGATGCAAGAAAAGTTCATCTGTTGCCCATGCCAAGGAGCGGGGGGATTTCCATGGCCATTGGGGCTTTTCTGCCTGTGCTGATTTGGGTGCCTATGGATAATATGGTTCGGGCCATCCATCTGGGGTGCGCTATTATTGTGATCTTCGGGATTATAGATGACATCAGGACCCTCAAATACAGTCAGAAGTTGATGGCCCAGATTGCCGCAAGCCTCGTGGTGATGTTGTACGGCGGGGTAGGGATCTGTTCTCTGGGAGAAATGCTGCCGGATGGCATGGATCTGCCCCAGTTGATCTCCTTTCCCCTGACCCTGGTGTTTATTGTCGGGGTCACCAATGCCATCAACCTGTCTGACGGACTGGACGGGCTGGCAGGCGGAATCTCCATGCTCAGTTTTGTGGCTATTGGTTTTTTTGCTTTCAGGGTCGATAATATGACGATTGCGGTTATGTCCGTCGCCGTAGCCGGTGCAATTCTTGGATTTCTACGGTACAATACCCATCCGGCGGTGGTGTTTATGGGGGATACAGGCAGCCAGATGCTGGGATTCTTGTGTGTGGTGTTTACCCTGGTGCTGACCCAGGCCAACACCCCCTACAGCCAGATTACCCCTTTGTTTCTAATTGGTTTTCCTATCCTGGATACGTTAACGGTGATGGTTGAACGTATTGCCAAGGGCGGGTCGCCGTTCAAACCGGATAAGAATCATTTTCATCACAGGCTGATGAAGCTGGGCTTGTATCATTCAGAGGCGGTTCTGACGATATATCTGATTCAGGCTTTATTCATCAGTTGTGCTTTTTTCTTTAGATTTTACTCAAATTGGACAAACCTTGCGCTTTTTTCTGGACTGGCTTTCTTTATCATCCTGTTATTTCACTTGGCCAGGCAGACAGGCTTCAAGTTCAGAAGCGAAGTAACTGCCAAAGGGAAGAAGCAACTCAGTGTACTGGCCCTCTTGGCAGGTGAGCGGTTTTCCATTAGATTTTTTTTCAAAATGTTGAAATGGGGGCTGAGCGGAATGATGATATTGCAGTGCCTGATGCCGTCGCAGATGCCCTTTTATCTGTCAGCAAGCGGGGCCGTGTTTGCCGCCTTGATTGCGGTAACACGGTTTTTCCGGATTAAAAATCGCGGCATGCTGTTAAGGACGATGATCTATTTGACCATTCCTTTTTTGATATATATATCAAATAAGAATGTGGCGGACTGGGTGACGGAACAAGTGGCCATGCTGAATGTCATAGGATTTGTCGGGCTGGTGTTCTGCGTGATTGGCGTGCTGAATTTGACCAAGCGAACCAAGGGCTTTAAGTTCAATCCTCTGGATTTTCTTATTTTTGTAGTGATTATTGTATTCCCCAATTTGCCCAGTATACATTTGGGAAATTTAGGGCTTAAGGCTATGATTGCCAAGTCCTTGATTTTGTTTTTCAGTTATGATGTGCTTATGGGGGAGTTGAGAAAAGAATATAATTTTATCGATGTCAGCCTGATGGCTGTTTTTTTAACTATTGCAGCAAGGGGATTTCTATGATGGCAGCTAAGTCTTTCAAAACGCGATTTGGTCTTTTGGCGCTTGGGTTGGCATTTGTGTTGGTTGCATGCGGTACGCCGGAAGAAAAGAAGACAGCCTTTTATGAAAAAGGCAAAGCCTTTTTTGAACAGGGTGATTTTGTCAAGGCCAGGCTGGAGCTGAAAAACGCGCTCCAGATTGATCCTGAATTTGCCCAGGCCCATCATATGCTGGGGCGAACTGCCCTGGGGTTAAAAAATCCGAAAGCTGCGTTTCAGCAGTTTGCCACGGCAGTCAAACTAGACCCGGATCATATTGACGCCCGGTTGGAGATGGCCAGGATGTTTGCCGGGGCAAAGATGTATGATCAGTCCCTGGCCCAGGTGGCTGAGGTGCTGGGCCGGGATCCTGAGAATACGGAGGCGTTGTATTTGCAAGCCACCGTTTACCTGCAGCAAAAGGATACGGTTCAAGTAAAAAAAGTGCTGGACAGCTTGGGAGGGCCGGCTGGAAAAGCAGATAAATACTTTTTGCTGACCGCCGCTTACCAACAACTGAGTGGAGCGGTTAAGGCATCGGCGAAAACCCTTGAGCAAGGGCTTGAAAGCCATCCTGAATCCATGCCTTTGATTCTGGCTTTGGCCAAATACTACGGCAGCATGAAAGACCTTGAGCGGGTAGAGGAATATTTACAAAAAGCCGTTTCGGTGGCTCCGGATACTGACGGGATTAAGCTCAACCTGGCCTGGCTTTATCTGGTAAAAAAAGAGCCGGAAAAGGCCCTGTCCCAGGTGAACAATTTAGTCACTACGAATATTGAAAATGACAGGCTCAGGATTGCCGGCGCTGTGCTGCTCATGAAGGGCGGACTTAAAGATGAAGGCCTGAAGCTGATCAAAGAAGGATTGGCCATGCATCCCAAGGTGTATACCTATTACGCGGTACTCAGTGAGATCAATTTGAAAAGTAAAAAGATCAAAGACGCCGAGGCCATGCTCGAAAAATTTATTGCACTGGGCGAAGAGGCGGCCCGAAACGATATGATCAAGGCCAAGTTGAGCCTGGGTAAGCTTAAACTGCTCCAGAAACAGGTGGATGAGGCCGAGGTGCTGATTGACCAGGTGCTGGCCGATGATACCGAGAATGCAGATGCCCGCTACCTCAAAGGCAGAATCTTTCTTGCCAAAGGAGACGGCCCCGGGGCTGTGACCAAGTTCCGGTCGGTCATTAATGATTATCCGGAGCATATTGACGGGTATCTGGGATTGGCCAATGCCCATGCAATAAACAAGGATTTCGATCTGGCCCTGGATGTGCTGCAGACTGCGTTGAAAAAAAAGCCCGACGCCACGGGTATTCTCCAGGCCATGGTCCGGATAAATCTGGCCAAAAAAGATACGGCGGCGGCCGAGGAGAATTTGAAAGAGATCGTCTCCCTGGATCCATACAACCTGGGTGCCATTGCCGGGCTGGGGGATTTTTATCTGGCCATGAACCGGTATGATGATGCCCTGGCCCAGTATGATAAGCTCAAGATCCGGAAAAAGGGCGAGGCCTTAGGGATGCTTAAGACAGCCAATGCCCTGGCTCGCCAGAACAAGCTGGACCAGGCCATTGAAGAGATGACCGCCGGGTATGAGGCCAACAGCAAGTCATCGGTTTTTATCACCTCCCTTGCCCGGCTGTATATGAAGGAAGGGCGGTATAAGGCCGCCATTGAGAAATTCAAAGAAGCGGTGGAAGTTTCCCCGGACAACCGGTTTGCCTGGTTCGGTCTGGCCCAGGCCCATGAGCTGCTCAAAGATTATGCCGGCGCCATGGCGGTTTATGAGCAGATTCTTACGGTTCATCCCAAATCCTGGATGGCGGCGAACAATCTGGCATCTTATCTGACTGATTTTAACCCGACAGATGAAAGTTTGGACCGGGCCGTGAAGCTGGCTGAAGAGGCGAACAAGCTTAACCCCGGGTCTCCCCTGGTGGCGGACACGCTGGGATGGGCGTTGTTTAAAAAAGGCGACGTAAAACAGGCTGAAACGTATATCAGTAAAGCCTACGAAAAAATGCCGGACAATGGTATCGTTGCCTATCATATGGGCGCTGTCAGCCATCAACTGGGAAATCGTAAGGCGGCTGCCGCGGCCTTGAAAAAGGTGATGGCAAACGATTCGGACTTTCCGGGCCGGGATGAGGCGGTCAGCATTTATCAGCAGTTTTACGCCAATTAGAACACCTTAAAACCTGTAAAAAAAATAAAACCGGTGTGGCGTCTGCGCGTTGCAGACGCCACAGCGGTTTTTTTGCGTCCTGGTGAGTTCTTGTCATATTTTCATAAAGGCAAACACGACCATAAATGAGCCGATCAGGGCGCTTACAAGAATCATGGCCCGGATCTCGTCCGGCCTAAGTTTTCGGACCGCAGGATATTTTGCCGCCATAACGCCAAGAAACCCGATAACAATAAAAGGCAGGGCCGGCAGGTACAGATGCATGGATCTTGCCGCCACAATGGAGATGATCAGGCCAATGCCTGCCACGGGGAAAAATGCCCGGGATTTGTTCTGCGCCCGTGTTGATCCGGCAAGGCTGAATAGATTGTCGTTCATGCGGAACCGAAGCGCGCCTGCGGACAACAGGGCCACCACGACCCAGTCGGTGATGCCGAACACGGGCATAAAATAATCATTGCCGGACATGGGCATTTTGACCAGGAAAAAATCTACCAGAGGTGCTGCACCGGTCATGCCTTCCCGGTAATAATCGGAAATATTTGCTGCAAAGGTGCGGGTGGGGCCTGAAACAACACTGAATATATCGGACAGGGCGACAGCCACGCCGATGGGAATAAATTCAGAGGGGCGCTTCAGGTGGCCGGCCAGCCAGTGGCCGGCCACACAGGCTAAAAGCACCAGGGTTGCTGTGGACAGGGCTGTAATGATATTGCTTTTCAGGCCCGCCCGGCTCTCCAGCAGACAGAGAACTATAAAGATCAGCGTGCCCCCGCCTATCCAGGACAGACGCCGGGTTGCGTTTGTGCCGATGGCCGGTTCAATCCGTCTTTGATAAATCCGGGTCATCCAGGCCAGGCAGGCAATGAGCCCCACAATAATCATATAATCAAATCCGGTTCGAATTGTTTCAGGCCATATTCGTCCCAGGGCCTGGAATCCAAGTGTTCCCAGCCCCCAGACCAGATATATGCGGATTACAGCCCTAATGATGATTATTCACATTCACAGCCGCACTGCCGATTCCGAGAAGATCGGCAATATTGGCAGACGGGTCAAGTTTAGGTTCAATCTGTGGGGTTGCACAGGTCAGAAGGGTGGCGACGCCGGGACCATGACCGGCCAGCAGACAGTCAGAGTGTACCACAATACCGATGGTGACCGCCCCCTGGACATAGGCCCTGCCATAGGAATTGTCATGATCCATCAGGGCCACAAAATCCCCGAACCGGATTTTGTCCAGATGGTATTTTTTTACGGTTTCGGGGTCCGAAGTCATGACATCATAATCACCAGCCCCCACATGGGCCCGTCCGACACCTGATCCCATACAAGGTGCAGGCACGATGGTGGTTACCGGCACCTGGAGGCTTCCTGCACCGGTCTCAATAAGATTCATTTTTTCCAGCAGGTCCGGGTCCAGGTTGAACAGTTTGATCCCGGGATAATCAATCAGGGCCAGGCCCTGGCCTTTGGCCCATATTAAAATTTTGTCGTCATAACTCATCTTTTCCTTGGTTACCCGGGGGAATTCCACAATTACATGTTCGGAACCGCCGTGATGCCCCATGACCACGCCGGTTTCTCCCTGGGCGTCTCCGGAAATAATTTTAGCCTGATTGCCCACACAGGAGAACAGCTGCAGGGTGTTGTTGGGAAACTCATTGGGTTTTTCCATGTTGGCCGTGCAGGAGACCCCGGGTTCGATATGGTCACCGGCCAGGCCGAATGCCGGATCCCCGGCCTGGACATTAATGGTGATGCCGCCGATGCCGGGCAGAAGAAAAGGATTTCCTTTATGGTCCACGTTCCAGCCGGCCCCTGCCCGGGGCATGCCGGGTTTGCAGGCCAGCAACATTTCAACCACCTTATCTTTATTTGTTTTTAACATGATATCATCCTTATTTTTTTAATTTAATGAGAAACGGAATTGCCGTGAACCCTACCATAGCCGAGATGATAAACATCATGTTCATTCCGAATACATCCGCAATGGCTCCCGCCGCCACAACAGCCAGGGATCTTACGGCAAAAGAGAGCATCATGAAAAGACCGTTGGCGGCCGCGGGACTTTTCCTGGCGTTCTCCTGTACCAGGGCCAGCATTACAGGGGTCGTTGACAATACGGTAAACCCTGTTATCAGAAGTGAAAGTATCTGGATGACCCCTGTGGTTTTGGCAAACAATAAGATGGTTACAGGGGCTATGGCCAAGGCCCAGAACAGCACACGTTTCCGCCCTAATCGGTCGGACAGGATACCTGCGGAAAGGATGCCGGCAACACCTGTGGCCTCATACAGGGTCAGTGCCGTGCCCCCCAGCCATAAAGAGCCCGTGGCCTGTTCCACATACACCGTTAAAAACATGCCCATGGAGCCGTGCATCATGGCCCGGGCCACAAGCACCCCTGCCAGGGGATTGAGTACATGACGCACCTCTTTGTAAGCCTGGGCTAAAGATCCCCGCGGCTTTGCTTTTGTCGACGCCTGGGTGGGCTCCAGGGTGATGAACAGCAGCACCGAGGTGGCCAGGGCCAGAACCACAACAAAATGGAAATGGGCCAGTCCCAGAACAGATACCCCAGCCACGGCAACGATGGGCCCCAATGTCCGTGAAAGCTCGCCGCCGACCATGAAAAAACTCATGCCCCGGCCTTTGTAGTTGCCTGAATACCTTGCCACGGTTACCGGGGCAGGGACATGAAAAAGAGATACCGAGATGCCGGCAACAAATACCAGAACCAGCAGCATACCATAGGACGGGGCAATACCAATGACGCTCATGGGAATGGCGGTCAGGGTCGGGGCCAGGATTACCAGCCAGCGTGCCAGGCCTTTGTTGTCGGCAAACAGACCAATGAACGGGTTGGCCAGGGATGGGATCTGCATGACTGTGGATAAAAGACCGGCCTGGCTCAGGGTCAGGGAGAGCTTTTCAATAATCAGGGGCAGCAGGGGAGCCAGAAAGCTTGTATAAAGATCATGGACAAAGTGGGCAAATGCGATCATGGAGACCCTGGACGCTTGAAACTCGGAAGCCTGTGGTGCCGTGTTGTGATCTGATATTGTCATTTAAAGGCCGGCCTTTGCAACCACATCCATGGCTGCATGGGCGGTCATATCGCACTGCAGTGGCGTAATGGAGATAAAATTTTCAAGCAATGCACTGTTATCAGACCCTTCATCACATGGCACCTTCTGCTCCATGCCGGCGTACCAGTAATATGTCAGATCCCTGGGGTTCATGCGGCGATCAAACATATTGATCAAATTATTATCTGCCTGGGACGTTACCTTTGTACCGGCGATCCGGTCAAAGGCAATGGCGGGGGCATTGATGTTCAGAAAAACGCCCGGGGGAAGATCCAGGGTCATGGCTTTATCCAGAATGGAAGCGGCATAGGCGGCCATGCCTTTAAAGTCCATGGTATCACCGTACTGAATGGATACGGCAATGGCGGGAATTTTGTTAATGGCTGCTTCCCGGGCCGCGCCCACGGTTCCGGAGTAGTTGATGTTTAACCCGGTGTTGGAGCCGGCATTGATTCCTGAAATCACAAGATCCGGGGGGTGGTCGCAGATGTCAAACAGGGCCAGTTTGACGCAGTCGGCCGGGTTGCCGGCAACTGCATGGCCAAAGTCGTCGCGTCCCAAACGCACTTTCTGGTGTTTCAGCGGGGTGTGCAGGGTGATACCATGACCTACAGCACTTTTTTCCCTGTCCGGGGCGGCCAAAGTCACGTCATGATCTGATTTTAAGGCATTGAACAAAGCCCGGATGCCCGGAGCCTGGTAGCCGTCGTCATTTGTTATTAATATTTTCATATTTTTTTTCCTGTTGCAGATTTGCGTGCCTAAAAAATTTTTACGCTTATGTTGATAAAACATAAAAGGGGCGTCAACTGCAATAAAAATTGACAAAAAAGGCTTCACCCTTATATATTATAAATTGATTAGCGTATAAACAATAAAAATAGGCAAAATAATTTATGGGAAGAAAAAGCATATCTCATATCAGAAAACCTGAAATACTGAGACATACCTATAAGGTTGTGGAAGAAGAAGGCTTCAAGGGTATGACCATCGGTAAAATCGCAAAACGCATGGGCGTCAATTCAGGGCTGCTTATTCATTATTTCAAAAGCAAAGAAGGCCTGATCATGGAAATGGTAGATTTCCTTTATGAAATGTCCATGAACAACTATCTCAAGGAGTTGGAGACGCTCACCAGCGCCAGGGAACGCATGGAGACCCTGCTGGAAATTCTTTTTGACGCCGGTGGCACCTGGCCCCAGCGGGATGCGGTGTTCTGGTCCTGCTATGCCATGGGATTCAGGGATGAGAAAATCAGGGAAAAAATCAGGGATATGATGCTTAAATTCATTGAATTCGGCATTGAAGAGATCGCAGGCTGGGAAGAGACAGGTCTTGCCAGTGTGGAAAATAAAAAAAGAGCCTCCGCCAAAATCTTTGCTCTGTCAGAGGGCTTTGGTATTGTTAAAAATTCATTGGATGATCCGGAGCTTATTAAGGAGGTTGCCGACTTCTTTAAGAATACAACCTTGAAAATCTTAAATTGCGAACCAGCATCAACTCAAGCACAGCCCTGAATATCTTCCTGCTTTGCTGTTCCCGGCAAAGCTGTTTTACATCTTTTTTGATTTCTATAAAATAAGCGCCACAGACAGTGAAATAAAAGAGAGTAATGTTGATATCATCACTGCAGTGGATGCCAGTTCCACATCTGAATTCAACTGGGCCGACAATACGGCAATCGCCGTGGAGGTGGGCAGGCAAAAATAAATCATGCCTGTTTTGAATGCTGTATCAGACACGGAAAATAGTGTCAGCATGATATATCCTGTGATCGGAATGATAAACAGTTTGATGGCCGCAGCAGCCAGGGCATTGGGCCAATGCCTTGAAATGCCTGCAAAACTGAGGGTGCCGCCCATGGAAATCAGGGCAAGGGGCAGCGTCATGGAGGCCACCAGGGCAAGAAAATTATTGATACATGCGGGCAGACGATATCCGGAACCGGATAAAAGCAAGCCCAGGGCACATCCAATGATCAGTGGATTGGAGATCAGTGCCCGCAACAAAAGCCACAGGCGTTGACCCACGGACGGGGTGCGGCCGGAGTGCCAGATCAGCACGGCAACCGAAAGCACATTGATAACAGGAATCAGGCATCCGATAAGGATGCTGAAAAGCCTTACGCCTTCTTCGCCAAGAACGGTAAGGACGGTGGCCATGCCGATATAGGTGTTGAATCGGAACGAAGCCTGGAAAAACGATCCAGCAGACTTATCGGGCATTCTTGTTTTGCGTATGTAAAAATAAGAGAAGAGCGAAGCCAGAAATACAGTCACAAGTACGGCCGGAATAAGCGCAACTCCGGATGATTCCGTGCCGGTAGACTTGGCTGTTTTCCAGAAAAGCATAACCGGAAAAAAAATATAGTACACCAGTGTATCAAGGGTCTTTAAAAATTCGTCCGAGGTCATGCCTTGACGCTTGAGCATATAGCCCAATGCCATCATGGCCAGCAGGGGCAACAGGGTGTTGATGATTATCATTTCAGAATGGCCCTTATTAATTAAGCTTAAACTTGATTTATCCAGCCGGAATCCATATACAAAACAAATGACTGTCGCTACGTTACCGAATCCATCAACATAAATGTACCATGAAACATATTTTTGAAAAGATAAAAAGATCCGGGGCCCTGCCCCAGCTGCCCCAGGTCATGCTGCAGTTGATCCGGGCCTGCGGCAGAGAAAAGACAGATATTGACGAAGTCACGCAAATCATCTGCCGGGATGCCGCCCTTACGGCAAAACTGCTGACCATTATTGCCTCTCCCCACGTAAACCTGTCAAAACAGGTGACCACCATCAAATCAGCGGTGGTATATCTGGGAATGGATACGGTGCGTAATATCGCCATCAGTTCTTCGGCCATGCAGTTTTTTAAATTTCCCAACGTCACAGACAATTTCAACATCAACAGATTCTGGTATCATTCTTACAAATGTGCGGTGCTGGCCCAGCGCATCGCCTGTGAAGAAAACCAGGTCAATCCGGACCAATATTTCCTGGCAGGTCTTCTCCATGATATCGGCACGCTGGTTCTCATGGCAACCTTTCCCAAGGCATACAAAGAGATTGAAGCCAGGGTAAACCAGGGACAAAACGAATTTGACGCCCAGGCCGATATACTCAAGCTAGATGGGCCAACGGTCAGTGCCTGGCTGTTTAACCAGTGGCACCTGAATCCCATGGCATCGGATGCCGTGCAGTTTTTAAGTCAGCCGTTGGCACGCATTGCCGAAGAGCTTACCCATGTTAAAATTCTTTTCATGGCCAACCTCATGGCAGAACCGGAAAGCACGGATGTGGCACAGGATAGCCGCGTTCTGACGGACATGCCGGACGCCGTACTGGATGAGATTGCGATCCAGGCTGAAAACGAAGTCCATCAAATGGCCCAAAGCCTGAACCTTGTTATGGGTGCGCCGGAACAAGGATATAATCTTCTGGCAGAGGATGTTAAGGATCTTTCACTATGTTTTGGTACCCTTGACAACCTGCTCAAGGCAAAAGATGTGAAAACGGTGCTGGAGACAATCCAGCGGGGGCTGGAGATCATTTTCCATATCCCCCGGATCTTCTTTTTTCTTAAGGACAAGGAAAAAAATCTGCTCACTGGAACCTGCGCAAAAGAAGACCGCCATTACAACATCGTCACAAGCATTGCCCTTGCCATGGACAACAGTGACAGCCTGGTTGCCAAATCCGTCAAAACAGGCAAAATCACCGCCAGTATGGGCCAAGAAAATCCGGCCGTATCCGATACCCAGATTATCCGCATTCTTGAAACACCGGCTCTTTATGCCATTCCTATTCTCGGCCGCAATGGCTGTTCAGGCACCATGGTTATCGGCGTGGACAGCGATCTTACCCAAATCCTGGACAAAAACAACCCCCTGCTGGCACTTTTTTCCCGCCAGACCGGTATCTGTCTTGAAAATCTTAATTTCCATGGGACGTATGCCAAGGATATCAGTGATAAAAAAATGGTGGCGTATGCCACCCTGACAGACAAGGTTGTACATGAGATCAACAACCCTGTTACCATCATTAAAAATTACCTTGAAACCCTGAAACTCAAACTGCCGGAAAAACATCCTGCCCAGGAAGAGCTCACCGTTATCAAAGAAGAAATGAGCCGGGTGTCATCCCTGCTTGAAGGGCTCACCTCGTTTTCAAAACCCAGGGTGGGAGGGACGCTGGAAACCATTGATCTCAATCAGATGTGCCGTCGCGTGCTGGCTGTGTTGCAAAAATCCATTTTGCTGCCCAGACAGATCCGGATTCAAACGGATCTTGATGACACCATGCCAAAGGCGACCCTGGACACCAACGGATTGAAACAGGTGATTATCAATCTGGTTAAAAATGCTGCCGAAGCCCTTGAAAAGGGAAGCGAAATTCAATTTAAAACAAGGCTTGTTCCCGGCTCAGCCAAGGTATTGATAGATGAAAAAAGAAAACTTCCCGGTTTGGCGGAAATCACCATCGAGGACAATGGCCCGGGCATGCCTTCACATATCAGGGAACGGCTTTTTGAGCCCTATAATTCAAGCAAGGCCGGCGCGTCTAATTCAGGACTGGGCCTTTCCATTGTTCATGCCATTATCAAAAAAATGCAGGGGCGCATTACCTGTGACAGCAGCCGGGGCAGGGGGACCTGTTTCACCATCCTCATTCCCCTTGCCCCTGATACCGGTCCAAGGCCCCCTAAGAATGGAATCATGTCATGATAAAAACCGGGCAGATTATGATACAGGAAGGCCTGGTCGCTCCCGGAGACGTGGCGCGGGCCCTGGATATCCAGAAGAAAAACAAAGACAACGGATTTAAGGGCAGTTCCCCCCTTTTGGGCATGATACTATGCGAACTGAACCTGATCACCCCTCTGGACAATTTTTATGTACTAAAGAAACATCAAAAGTTGATGTCCGTTATGGAACGGCTCTGCGAAACAAAAACGGCGCCCCGGTCCCGGCTGGAAAAAATCAAAGCCGAGGCAGAGCGCCAGGCGATCCCGTTTATCTCTTTTCTGCTTGAAAAACAGATCATATCCAAGGCCCGGCTTCAACAGGTGCTTTTTGACCTTTTCGGCATTCCATTAAGATCCGTATCAGACATTATTTTTGACCAATCCTGCCGCAATGATCTGACCGCCGTGATAGACAGGGATATTGCCCGAACACTTGGCATCATTCCGTTACATTTGTCAGGCAACCTTCTGACCCTTGGCCTGATGGACCCGGATAGTCTGCTTTTTATACGCAAACTGGATTTAAAATTTCCCCGGTACCGATTTTTGCCGGTTTTTATTCCGTTTTCCGGGTTTAAATGGTTTTATTCCATCCTTTACCCCAACGCGCCGGCAAACGTCACCGCCCCAATTCCCATGCAAGACCCGTCCACGGAAAAAAAAGTATGTACGCCAACAAAAGGACCGACGCATGGTCATGGCAACGCCGGCCGACAAAGACCGGAAGGGAAAGAAGATAAAAAAATGACAAAGCTGCTTACCATTGCATCGGGAAAAGGGGGCGCGGGAAAAACCAGTATCAGCCTGAATCTGGCCCTGGCCCTGGCCGATGCCGATTACCGGGTCTGTCTGTTTGATGCGGATTTAGGCCTGGCCAATGTGAATATCCTGACCGGCCTTTATCCACAATCCGGCCTTGCCCAGGTGATGGAAGGCAGCCATACGCTGTCGGACATCATGATCCGTGATTTCAACGGCATTGATATCATACCCGGAAGCTCCGGTGTTGAAAAACTGGCAGACCTGACCAGTCATGAGGCCGGGCTTCTGATCCGGTCATTTCTGGAACTGCCGGATTATGACTATTTTCTGATAGATACCTCTGCGGGCATATCCGCCCAGGTACTCTCCTTTTGCAGGGCCTGTCAGGAGATGATTCTGGTGGTCACACCGGAACCCACATCCCTGACAGACGCCTATTCGTTGCTTAAGGTCCTGTCAAAAAAAGATGCCATGCCCAAAATCCGGGTGGTGGTCAACCGGGTCGGAACAGCACAGGAGGCCAAAGCAGCCTATGCAAAACTGAAAAAAACGGTTTTTAATTTTTTATCGACTCGAATTTCACCATTAGGCATTGTGGCCCGGGACACCAATGTATCCAACGCAGTTATCTCCCAGGTACCGTTTTTCATAAAATATCCGGACACCCAGGCCACCAGATGTATCAGGGCACTGATGCTTAAACTGATCAAAGATCCGGGCAAAGAGATCTCCCTTGAGGCGTTCTGGGATCAATGCCTGGCAATTCTGGGCGGAATACCGCCCCGTGCCCGGGAAGATACAGGAACGCCTTTAGTTCAAAACCATGATGGGGTAAATGATCTTAAGTCCGGCAGTGAGGCCCCGCCAAAACTCGCCGCAGCTCCGACAGACCAAGACGACGGGTACACAGCCCGGCGCCTTGCCGATATTGAAGAAAAGATGTCGCAATTACTGAGGGAAGTGACGGATTTAAAAAATTCTCTTAAGGCCCATGATCGGAATAAAATCTTCCAAAATATGGTTTAGAATTTTCATTCGTATTCAAGGCATGGCAATGGGAGCATATTGAAATATGTACCCATTGTCACAACGAAGAAGAGGGATGAAAATTTTAACCACAGGCATATACAAAATACCGAGGATTAAAATTTTCATCCAACGAAGAAATTGGACAAAAAGGCTATTTCTGGATGGAACGCTATTTGAAACTGCGCTCGAATAAATCCTGCATCGCAGCCGCAGCATCATCGGTGAGATTCCGGGTGCCTGTGCCTGCAAAGGATTTATGGTGAATCACGGGGGTGGCCATTTTCCAGTCATTGTCCACCCAGGAAAACCAGGCTTTCCTGTCCTGCTCATAGACAAATACGGGACGGTTGAACAGTTTGCCTAACTCCACAGCCCAGCCGGTGCCGCCCTTAACGGTCTTGTCCGGCAGTATCCACCCTACAACAAAAATCTGGTATCCATTATTGACCATATGGAAAATGGACTGGATAACTTTTCTGATTCTATTGCCTTTGGAAAAGGACCTGCCCAGACGCGTCGAGACAATATCCATTGAGATATTCCCCTTTTCAAGCTCTTCCTGGTTCAGCACCCGCATGCCTGTATCCCTGTCAAGCATATTTCCGTCAAAGGTAAAATTAACTTCTTTAACGCCGTATTTCGCTGCAAGTTTTCCAAATTCGGCTTCAGCGCCTCTGTGACCGCCACTATAGAGTGTAAATTGAGACGGATCATTATTCATAGTTCTTACTCCTCACATTAAATGTTCACCAAATTAAAAAAACCGGATAAATTTTAATTTCTAATTGGAGACTGTTTCGATAGATCAAAAATTTATCTTATAAAAATCGGTTAAGATAAGCAAGCAGGAACCTGTGTCAACCAGCAATTCTAAAACCTAGGTTACAAACCGGTGTAGTCATGATAAACTAAGGTGTTTTAATTTAAGAGTATAGGAATTTCCAGCACCCAGCACCCAGTACCCAGTACCCAGTACCCAGTACCCAGCACCCAGCACCCAGCACCTAACAGCCCGCCCAAAGGGCGCTAATTTAAAAAGAATAAAGAGGTTTTTTCTGTGAAATCAAAAGCCCTTGAAGTCAACCTTTCAGATACCCGCGCAGACGTCTCCATTGATGACCGGTATCTTCTGCTTCTTGAATTTTTTGAAGGATATGTCGGTATTGTCAATCGCCTGGAAATTTTTTTAAAGGAATTATCCCATCCGTACCGGAACTGGACCTTTATTGTCAATGAATCCCGGCATTTCTCCCTTCAATATTTTCATTTGTACATCAGCGAACCCGATGGGCGAAAGGTCCTTGATCTGCTCTGTGACATTTTTAATTCAGCATTTGAATCCGTATCTGATTCTGAAATCAAATCCAATGTTGCGGATAATCTTATGCAGATTCTGCATTATATCGCCAAATCCGGCACACAAGGCGTTGACGTATTCTATGCCACACTGATCCATGAAATCGAACGTATTTCAGCGTTTCGGGATTCTGATTTTTTCTTTTTTGTCTGCGCCTATTACCAGCCCGACGCCTTAGTCAAGCGGATGATACAAACAGATGCGCTCCCGGACCACCCCAATTTACGATCCGCCTTAAATAAATTTTTAATTCGCTTTTTTGACGCCTCTTTTGCATTCTGGCTTCGTCAGGATGATCCTGTGGTCTGGATGAAAAACAATATAGATGAGTGGCGGGGCGGGCCGGATATACTCACGCTTTTAGAGCCGGTAACCCGGGAGCGAATTGAAGAACAGAAACAGGCGTTAGCGCGGATAAAAGCGATGCCGTCCGATGACATGAACGCCTTATCCGCCCTCATGGAACTGACCGGACACAGAGATTATGTCAAACGGTTCAGGGACATACCCCGGCGGATTTTTTCCCAGGCCCCGGAAAAGACCTATGGAAAATATGTGAAGCTGACGTTTCTATTTTATATTATTCATTCACCCGGGCTTTCGATCATACACCGGGAAGCATTGGGTGATATTCACCGCACCCTGATCACCCTGATCGGGGAACGGGGGGATTATAAAAAAGATATGGTCATTGTTGACCAGACCTTTGCCCTGCTCAAAGAACACAAAGGCCGGTACCCGGAAACCGTGCTGGAATGCATCCATAAAATCGGGGATGCCGTATACAATACCGATGAAATCGAGCTGATCAATCATTTCATTGACCGATCCGTGGACCATGGGTTTCAGTTCCCGGATATC
This sequence comes from Desulfobacter latus, assembly GCF_013389365.1. Taxonomy (GTDB): domain Bacteria; phylum Desulfobacterota; class Desulfobacteria; order Desulfobacterales; family Desulfobacteraceae; genus Desulfobacter; species Desulfobacter latus. The sequence goes on along the minus strand of NZ_JACADJ010000003.1, from coordinate 94,650 downwards.
TCAGGAACCGGAGAAGACTGGCAGATCAAATGCAATGTGGCTCATGTGAAAAATATCCGGGTATTCCTAACCCTGGTGGCCAAACATCCGAAAAAATCCAAACGCCTGCTGTCCGCGCTGATCAGTTCATTGGCCATAGGCGGCGTGTTTATCCGGGACACGGATCTGTTTCCCCGGGACATTACCACATTTCTCAACGCGGACATCGCACCGGTATATAATCTGGTCAAACAACTGGCCCGGCTCCTGCCCACCTTTTTCAATGAGATCGGCGCAGAAGGAGAGCTTCGGGATATCTCCACCCGCCTGGATGAGTTGGTCTTCCGCAGGGACCGGCTGATCCACTTCTTACGCAAACAAAGCCACGTGGAAAGCTCATCAAGAATCTTGGACTTTATCCGGGAAGTGATGGTGTTCTGGAAAACCCTGGATAAAACACCCCTTAAAACGTATCTGCCGCCGTCCATCTATGAGAATATCCCAACCAGCGGAAAATACATAGACGGGCCCCATGCCGTTTTCCGCACCCTGGCAATGAACAAGCTGAAAACGCCGGCTGATTTTCTTGCCGTCCCCAAAGCCGACATTGAAGCCGTTATTGACAAGGCGGAAGAGACAACAGACCTGGACAGAGAACGGGTTAAACTGCTGATTCGTTTCCATGCCCTGCTCAATGAAAAATACGGCATTGAAAACCTGGATCTTGAAAGTTATGTCAACACCCATATATCCCAGGGTCTGCCCGACCCCCGAAACATCCTCCATGCCCTTGGCGAAACCGATCTGGAAAACCGAATCGGCGGACTTTTGGGCTATATGGCAGAACTTAAAAATATTATTTTGTCCAAGGAAAAATTTGCTGTAAACGAAACCATTTACCATAAGCGTCATATTGCCGTTGACATCCCGTCCATGTACGGGTCATACAGTGAGGCCAAATTTGATGCCCTGGGCATGACCTTAAGACTTGAAAGCGTCATCAATGTACTGTTCGAGGATTTGATCAACAGCATTGACCTGCGATTGATCACCAAACCCACGTTTGTAAAAATATTTTCCGTTCTGAAACTTTTCCGCCAGGCCCTGGCCCTGGACGGCATTATATCCAACAAGCTGGATACCCAGCTTGAATTCTTAAAATACGCCATTAATATCACCACCTGCTCCTTTACCCAGTACCTGGACATTTTCAAGGGATTTAACAGGGCGGTTGCCGATGCGGTAAACGACCATTTCCACAACCTGCACAGTCTGAATCTGAGCAACCTGGACAACCGCATCGGCCGGGAAAACATACTTGAAAAATACCTGCCGGAAGGGTTTGATTCCGCCACCAATATTCCCAACACACCGGCTGCCGTCAAAATGGCCAAAAAAATGGATCAGCGGATGGCGGATATTTTTTTCCGGGACCGGATTGCCACATCCCTTGGACTCCAGCAGCTGGATGTATTTTTAAACCGGATTTTAAACACCCTGTTCCGCCAGTCTGAGCGCCTGAGCCAGGATGAACTGTCAGCCCTTCTCAACTACGATCCAAAGGCAGCCATCTGCTCCATTGATGCCGGGGGGCTGTTCAGCAACAATATCATTTATCTGGGCAACAAAGGGTTGAATCTCATAGAACTTAAGCGTCTGGGGATTCAGGTACCCAACGGGTTCATCATCACAACCGAGGTGTTCAAGTGTCTGGATCTGATTGATAACTATATTCCGGCATCCAACAATTTCCGGCGGTTGGTGACCCATATGCTTACCCAGCTTGAAAAAACCGAGGGTAAAAAATTCGGGGACCCGGACAATCCTTTGCTGCTGTCTATCCGGTCGGGATCGTCCATTTCACAGCCGGGCATGCTGGATTCATTTTTAAACGTAGGCATTAATGAACAGATCGCTGAAAAGCTGGCGAAAAAATCGGGAAATCCCTGGTTTGCATGGGACTCATACCGCAGATTTATCCAGGCCTACGGCATGGTTTACGGCATCCAGAGGGACCGGTTTGATGACATTATCAAACGCCATAAGGAAACGGCCGCCATCAAATTCAAACGCTATTTTACAGGTGCGCAGATGCGCGACGTGGCCCTGGCGTACAAGCAACATTTGCTGGACCAGGGTATAAAAATCGTGGAATCTCCCATGGACCAGTTATTTTTATCCATTAAAAAGGTATTTTCGTCCTGGAACTCCAAGCGGGCCAAAAGCTACCGCAATATCATGGGGATTTCCAATGACTGGGGCACGGCCGCGACCGTTCAGGCCATGGTGTTCGGCAACCGGTCCAGGGAATCCGGGTCCGGGGTAGTGTTCACCCACAGTCCCAAACTGCCCGGCGACGCCATCCGGCTGTGGGGAGATTTTACCATTGGCAACCAGGGGGAAGATGTGGTATCCGGGTTAGTGAAAACCCTGCCCATATCCGAACTTCAACGGGAGTTGGAAGGCAGGGACGTCAAGATCAGTCTGGAAGAGCGGTTTCCTCTTGTTTATGAAAAATTGAAAACCATTGTCCTGCAGTTGATTTACGAGGAAGGGTGGAATCCCCAGGAAATGGAATTTGCCTTTCAGGGACCAAAGGGCGAAGATGTGTTTATTCTCCAGGCCAGGGACCTGTCTTTACGGGACAGAAAAAAAGTCAAACGGTTTGATGCGCCACCGGACAAGCTTGAAAAAATCCGGTTGGGCCAGGGCGTCGGTGTATCCGGCGGCGCCATGAGCGGCAGAATCGTATTCTCCCTGGAAGAGATCGACAGCTTCAGGCGGCTGGATCCGGATACCAGCCTGATTTTGCTTCGCAATGACACCGTGCCCGATGATATTCTGGAAATTGATGCGGCAGACGGTATTTTAACGGCCAGAGGGGGACTGACCTCCCACGCCGCCGTGGTGACATACAATCTTGACAAAACCTGTGTGGTGGGGTGTAAAAATCTGATCTGCAACGAAGAACAAGGCGTTTGTGAGCTCAATGGTGTGAAAATGAATACAGGGGATTTCATCAGCCTGGACGGCCAGAAAGGCATCGTCTACCAGGGACAGATGAAAATCAGCAACCATTTAACCTCAATCTAATAAAGGGCAAAGCAAATATGAATACAGACACATCAAAGATCCTGGGCATCAATGGACTTGGAAGAATTGGAAAGCTGACGTTATGGCACCATGTCGGCAGAAAATTTTTCGATGAAATCGTCATCAATGTGGGCAGAGAGGTCGGTACCGGTATGGATGATCTCGTCCATTACATTGAACGGGATTCCACATACGGCCGCCTGGAGGCATTTTTACACGGCTCCAGGGCAGAATCTGTTATAACGGATGTTGATCCCGAGTCCGGTACCCTTGTGGTGAATGGGGTAAAAATAAAGATACTGTCCACAGACCGCAATCCAAAAGATATCGCATGGGCGGATAATAATGTGGAACTGGTGGTGGATACCACGGGCCAGTTTCTTGACCCGAATCTCGAATCAGACGCGCCCAAGGGTTCCATCCGGGGACACCTTGAGGCAGGTGTCAGGAAAGTCATTGCCTCGGCACCCTTTAAATTGAAACAAGGTGCCGTGATTCCTGATGATGCCGTTACCACGGTCATGGGCATAAACGATAAAGACTATGACCCTGTGCGCCACTGTCTGATTTCCAATGCATCCTGCACCACCACCTGTCTTGCCCACATGATCAAGCCGTTGCTGGATGCCTTTGGTGTAAATCGTCTGCTGTCCGCATCCATGGCCACGGTTCATGCGGCCACCGGCTCACAGCAAGTGCTGGACCGGCTGCCCCAAGCCGGAAAAACCGATCTGAGAAAAAACCGGTCCATCATGAATAACATCATCTTGACCACCACCGGTGCGGCCAAGGCCTTGCAACAGGTTATCCCGGAAATGGCCAATATCGGTTTCATTGCCGAGTCCGTGCGTATCCCCACCGCCACCGGATCTTTGATTATTCTGGTGATCAACCTGCAGGAAGAACTGGACAAACCGCCGGTCAAAAGGGAGCTGATCAACCGGATATATGAAGACACGGCCAAGAAACAGGCCGACGGTTATCTGATCTTCACGGACAAACAGAATGTCTCGTCGGATATCATTGGTACCCCCAGGGCGGCCGCGGTCATCGAAGGCCATGAAACCCATACCCGCACGGCGTGTCTTTCCATTGACCTGGCGCACATGCAGGGCCTTGACAAAGAAATGCTGGAAAATATCAACGATCGTGTCTGCGCCATCCAGGTCACCCAGGCCGTTATTTATGGCTGGTATGACAATGAAATGGCATCTTACGTAAACATGCTGGGAGACAGAACCGTAACCGTGGCCGAGTCCATGGGATAAGGAACTCGGAAAAATCTATCGGTAATCTTTATAATTGATATTGTACCGGGCTGCCTTATAGGAAAATTTTCTGACTGTGATGTTGATCAGTTTGGCAGCCTTGTTAATATTGCCCCGGGTATTTTTCAGGGCATCCATGAGGATTTCCTTTTCAAGGCTTGCCACGGCATCCTCAAGGGACAAGGGAAGGGTCTTGGATTTGGTACCGGTCTGAAGGGTTGCCGGCAGGTGGTAGGAGTGAATGGCGCCTTCATTGCACAGAATCACGGCCCGTTCAATGCAGTTTTCAAGCTCCCGGACATTGCCCGGCCAATGGTATTCCATCATCATGTCAATGGCCGGTGTGGTGATGCGCTTAATCTCCTTGCCATGCTCTTTTCTGTATTTTTCCAGAAAATGATCGGCCAGAAGAATAATGTCTGTTTTGCGCATGCGAAGGCTGGGGATGTAAATGGGAAATACATTGAGCCGGAAATAGAGATCATCCCTGAATTTGCCTTGCTGGACCTCCTCCTCCAGGTTGGCGTTGGTGGCGGCCACGATTCTGACATCCGTTTTGATGGGCTTGTACCCGCCCACCCGCTCAAATTCCTTTTCCTGGAGTACCCGTAAAAGTTTGACCTGGGCTCCCAGTTCCATGTTACCGATCTCGTCCAGAAAAATGGTGCCCGTATTGGCGATCTCAAATTTACCTTTTTTGGTGGCGGATGCCCCGGTAAATGCCCCTTTTTCATGGCCGAACAGCTCACTTTCAATGAGATTGTCGGGAATGGCCGCGCAGTTGATCTTGATAAAGGGATTCTGGTTGCGTTCTGAGTTGTAATGGATGGAATTGGCCACCAGTTCCTTGCCTGTACCGCTTTCACCGCGGATCAACACGGTTGCGGAAGAGGATGATACCTGGGAGATCATCTGGAGCACTTCACGCATTTTATTGGAATTACCAATGATATTGGAAAAACTGTACTTGTTCTCCAGCTCTGATTTCAGCCGCAGGTTTTCGGTTTTCAGCTGCTCTTTTTCCACCCGGATGGTTTCAATGTTGATGACGTGATGGGCAACCATGGTTGCCACCACGGAGAGCAGTTTTTCACCATTTTCAAGGGAACGTTTGCCTTCATAGGGCCGGTCCGCACTGATGGCACCCACCACGCGGCTCTCTTTTTTTATGGGTACGCAGATAAAGGAATAGTCTTGCCCCTGGGTCAGATTCCTGGAATGGGTTTTATCCAGGAATAAAGGCTCTTCGCTGATTCTCGGCACCACGGCAGGTTTACCGGTCTGGATCACTTGACCGATGATGCCTTCTCCGGGCAGGTATTTGATCTGTTTGGTTTTATCTTTGGAAATGCCGTGGGCCATTTCAATGCGGATTTCCCCGGTTTCAGTATTTGTTAGAAAAATAATACCCCTTACAAGGTTCAGGGATTCAGACAGCACACTTAACACCTTGAACAGGGATTTTTTCATGTCCATGTGCTTGTTTAATGATTGGCTGATTTCGTATAACAGAGATGTTTCTTCAATGGACTTCATAAGGGGGGTTTCCGCATCAATATTTTTGCTTTTATTTTCATTAAAACTATTGTTTCTGCAGTAACTAAAATTACTTAATGCAAATACCGCTTTATGGCGTAAAAATCAAATAAAAAAATACAATTTTGAATTTTTTAATGTTTTATAAATGATACCCACACCTGACAAATTTGAGATTATTCATCTTGATTTTCTAATATGCTGATGGAATAATGCCCAATGCAATTTTAAGGTACTTTCAAATTAAAACCACGAAGTTCACGAAGAACACGAAGTTTAGAACGCTAATATCTTCGTGAACTTCGTGTTCTTCGTGGTAAAATAAAAGACACCAATAATATTATGACCGGCATAAAGCATATTCTGGTGCTTGGCGGCTGCAGGAGCGGCAAAAGCGGTTTTGCCAAGCAGGCCGCAGATCATATGGCCCGGGACAAAAAAATTTATCTGGCCACCTCTGTACCCACGGACAGGGAAATGAAAGAACGGGTTAAACACCACCAGGAGGATCGCGGCCCTGACTGGGCAACCATTGAAGAACCCATACGCATCCATGAGACCATTGACCGGGCCTGTGTCCAGGCAAAGGTGATTCTGGTGGACTGCCTGACCCTTTGGGTCTCCAACCTTTTGCTCCAGGAAACAAATGAGGCCGGTATCATGGCGGCGGTGGACCGGCTTATGGACGCGTTAAACCGGTCAACCTGCCCTGTGATTCTGGTTTCCAATGAAGTGGGCTATGGGATCGTTCCTGAAAACAGCCTGGCACGACAGTTCAGGGATATGGCAGGGCTTGTCAACCAGCGGGTGGCCCGGGCCGTTGACGAGGTTGTTGTGAGCATGGCCGGTATCCCGGTCCGGATCAAACCGAACCCAATCCAGCCGGGCCGGATTTCAGGGAACGGCGAACCTCAATGACCCGGACGGATCCCCCCGGTTTTTTTGCAGACTTACGGGCTTGCATGGCCTTTATTACCATTCTGCCCACGGGAAAACACCCGGTATATTCTCCTGTGGGCATGATCCGCTTCTTCCCCGTGGTGGGGCTGATCATCGGCGCCCTTCTGGTGATCACCGATGTTCCGGCCTCCATGCTCTGGCCGGCACCGGCCGCAGCCCTTGTTGATCTCATTTTCCTGGTGGCCGTGACCGGGGCCTTTCACCTGGACGGGCTTGGGGATACTGCAGACGGAATGTTCAGCCATCGGGGCCGGGAGCGGGCCCTTGAAATCATGAAAGATTCCAGAACCGGCATGATGGGACTGGTTGCCGTTGTTCTGGGTCTGGCTTTAAAACTTGCCGGAATCTGGTCGGTGAAAACCAATTGTTCTCCGGTTCAGGCCATGGCCATATTTTTCCTGGTGCCCTCTTTTTCCAGAGCCTCCATGATATTCGGCGTAAAATACCTCAATTACGGCAGAAAAGGCAAAGGTACGGGCAAGGATCTATTCGACCGCCCGCTTAATTCAAAAGATTTTTACCTGTGCCTGATCCCGTTGGGGTTTTCGCTGTTTCTGGGGTATAAGGGCCTCTTATTGATTTCAGGCTTTGCCCTGGGCTGTGTTGCGATTTTAAAATTTTACAAACAGAAAATGAACTGCATCACCGGAGATATGCTGGGTGCCATGACCGAAGTGATGGAAGCCTGGTTGTTCATGGTTGCCGGCATGAATATTTTATAAGAAACTAGAGACAAGATACAAGAAACAAGAAGGTGAAGCGCCTGCGGCGCCCATTTAAGGCCCATGTGCGTTTTAAAAAAAGGATTATGAATGGCCAAGAAAAAAACAGTGCCGAAAAATAATAAAAATTTTGAAGAGTCCCTGTGGGATTCGGCAAACCGTCTGCGGGGAAGCGTCGAATCTGCCGAATACAAGCACGTTGTCCTGAGTTTGATTTTCCTCAAGTTCGTTTCCGATAAATTTGAAGCGCGCCGGGCGGATCTCATTGCAGAGGGTCAGGAAAAATACATCGACATGGTGGAGTTCTACACCATGAAGAATGTCTTTTATCTGCCGGAAACCTCCCGCTGGCGTTATATCCAGCAGCACGCCAAGCAGGACGACATCGCCATCAAGATCGATTCCGCCCTGGCAGCGGTGGAAAAAAGCAACGCCTCCCTCAAAGGGGCGCTGCCGGACAACTACTTCTCCCGCCTGGGGCTGGACGGCAGCAAGCTCTCCGCCCTCATTGATGCCATCAACAACATAGATACCGTGCAGGACAAACAAGAGGACGTGGTGGGGCGGGTCTATGAGTATTTCTTAGGCAAGTTTGCCGCAGCCGAAGGTAAACTGGGGGGCGAGTTTTACACCCCCAAATGTGTGGTCAATCTCATTGCCGAGATGATCGAGCCCTATAAAGGCAAAATCTACGACCCCTGCTGCGGTTCCGGCGGTATGTTTGTCCAGTCCCTCAAGTTTGTGAAAAGCCACCACGGCAACACCAAAAACATCTCGGTCTACGGGCAGGAATACACCTCCACCACCTACAAGCTGGCCAAAATGAATCTGGCGGTACGCGGGATTTCGGCAAATTTAGGGGAAGTCCCTGCCGACACCTTTTTCAAGGATCAGCATCCTGATTTAAAGGCGGACTACATCATGGCCAATCCGCCCTTTAACATGAAGAAATGGCGGGCAGCCAACGAGCTCACCGACGATTCAAGGTGGGATGGGTATGAAACCCCGCCCGTGGGCAATGCCAATTACGCCTGGATTCTCCACATGGTCTCCAAACTGTCGGATCGTGGTGTGGCAGGCTTTGTCCTGGCCAATGGGTCCATGTCCACCAACACCAAAGGCGAAGGATTGATCCGTCAGAAACTGGTGGAGAATGACCTGGTGGACTGCATGGTGGCCCTGCCGGGTCAGCTCTTCTACACCACCCAGATTCCTGTTTGTCTCTGGTTTCTCACCAAAGCCAAAAAAGCCGACAGCGAGCGGGGGTTCCGCAGCCGTGAGGGGGAGACGCTCTTCATTGATGCCCGGAAGATCGGCGAGATGATCAGCCGAAAGCAAAAAGAGCTTACCCATGAAGATATTGACACCATCGCCGGGACCTATCACTCATGGCGGCATGATCCCGGGAACGCGGGCGTCCCGCCCGCCAATGCAGGCGAGACGCCTGCGCTCCCAGGTTACGAAGACCAGGCCGGATATTGCAAATCCGCCACCCTGGAAGAGATCCGGAAGAACGATTATGTACTCACCCCCGGACGCTATGTCGGCGCACCGCCCCTGGAAGATGACGGCATACCCTTTGAAACCAAGATGACCGAGATGAGCCGAACCCTCTATGCACAGATGGCAGAATCTGCAAAGCTGGATGCGGTGATTCGGGAGAATTTGGAGGTGTTGGGGTATGGAGAATGAATGGATTATCACAAAAATTGATGATCTAAAAGCTGACTCGAAAGGTTCAATTGCAATCGGGCCATTTGGGTCACGCATGAAAAGTGATTGTTATGTTGATAGTGGTATTCCAGTGATTCGCGGTACGAATATTACGGGTGGACCGAACTTTGAAGGAGAGTTTGTTTACATAACAGAAGAGAAAGCCGATACATTAGGTTCGAGTAATGTTTATCAAGATGACTTGATTTTTCCTCATAGGGGTGCAATTGGAGAAGTCGGTATTCTATTGTATGATAAACGCTTTGTTTTATCATCAAGTTTGATGAAAATAACATGCGATCCCCAAAAAGCATTTCCAAAATATCTTTACTATTTTTTTAAAAGTCATATTGGTAAGCATGAATTGCTAAAAAACGCTTCCCAGGTTGGAACCCCTGGAATTGGACAGCCTCTTACATCATTAAGAAATATTGAACTCAATTTACCGCCTCTCTCAGAACAAAAAACAATAGCCCACACCCTTGGCTCATTAGACAACAAAATCGAACTAAACCGCCAGATGAACGCCACCCTGGAAGGCATGGCCCAAGCCCTCTTCAAAAGCTGGTTTGTAGACTTCGATCCGGTGATCGACAATGCCCTCGCCGCCGGAAACCCGATCCCCGAAGCGTTCGCCGCCCGTGCGGAAACCCGCCGCAAAGCCCTTGCCCACGGGAGTGCCAATCGTGAGGTTGCCAAGCAGTTTCCCGCAGCGTTTCAATTCACGGAAGAGATGGGGTGGATTCCAGAGGGATGGGAGATTTCTCAGCTTCACACCTTAATTGATTTAATCGGAGGTGGAACGCCTAAGACCTCAGTTGATGAATATTGGAATGGGAGTATTCCATGGTTTTCTGTTGTTGATGCCCCAAACAACTCGGATGTTTTCGTGATTGACACAGACAAAAAGATAACCGAGTTGGGGTTAGAACAATCATCAACAAAAATATTACGTGAAGGTTCAACAATTATAAGTGCAAGAGGCACCGTCGGTAAATGTGCTTTAGTCGGTAAAGAAATGGCAATGAATCAATCTTGCTACGGTATTCATGGAGCAAACGGCATTGCTGATATATACACTTACTATACAATTCGGCAGTTTGTGTCAGATTTGCAACATCGGGGACACGGATCAGTTTTCAATACCATTACGAGAGATACCTTTCAAAGTATATATGTGCCATTTGGAAAAGTAGAATTGACACGTAAGTTTGACCAAGACGTAAATCCATTGCTGAAGCGTATTCGTTTCAATTTATGTCACAACACAGAATTAACCAATCTCCGCGACACCCTACTCCCCAAACTCATCTCCGGCGAGATCCGCATTCCCGAAGCTGAAAAAATCACAGAGGAAGCCTTGGCATGAAACCTACCGACATCCAACCCAATGCAACACCTGAATACACCCACTGGCTCCAGGAAATTAAAGCCAAAATCAAACAGGCACAGGTTCGTGCAGCTCTTGCAGCCAGTCGGGAATTGATTTTGTTTTATTGGGATCTGGGAAAATCCATCTCCAAGACGCTTCAGGAAAACACCTGGGGAAATAAGGTGATTGATCAGCTGTCAAAGGACTTGGCTTCAGAATTTCCCGCCATCAAGGGATTTTCCAGACGCAATCTTTACTATGTGAAGAAATTTTATGAATTCTTTTCAAGTTTTTCAGATTCAGAAGTAATTGTGCCCCGAGACGGGGCACAATTGGAAAATGACATCGAGCCGCAGCCCAAGGAACAAATGGCTCCCCTGATCATTAACCTGATTGGAAGTCATTTGCCATGGAGTCATATCAAAATCATCCTGGATAAAGTCAAAGATCATCGGGAAACCCTCTTCTATATCCATGAAACCATTGAAAACGGCTGGAGCCGGGATACCCTGGCATTGCAGATCAAGTCAAATCTCTACTCCCGGCAGGGTATGGCGATTACCAACTTCAAAACGACCCTTCCGGAACCTCAGTCCGATCTGGCTCAGCAGAGCATGAAAGATCCTTACTGCTTTGATTTTCTGACTCTCACAACGCCCTACAACGAACGTGATATCGAAAACCAGCTGATCAGCCACATCACAAAATTCTTACTGGAACTGGGAAAAGGATTTGCCTTTGTCGGACGGCAGTATCACCTGGAAGTCGGAGAGAGTGATTACTATCTGGATCTACTGTTTTATCATATCAAATTAAAGTGTTACGTCGTTGTTGAGCTGAAAAACACAAAGTTTATTCCTGAGTATGCCGGGAAACTTAATTTTTATCTGTCTGCGGTGGACAGCTTACTCAAATCAGAAGCAGATAATCCAACCATCGGGATACTGCTCTGCCGGGACAAAAACAAAATCGAAACGGAATTTGCTCTGCGAGATATCAACAAACCCATGGGGGTGAGTGAATTCACCTTGACCGAAACGCTACCGGAGAACCTAAAAGGCAGCCTACCTACCATAGAAGAAATTGAATCTGATCTACAAGGCCTTGAACCAGAGAGTGAGTGATATGAAATTCACCGAAGCGAAATTAGAATCAGCTATTATCGAACTTTTCGGAGAAATGGGGTATCCTCATCTGTTGGGAGAAAATATTGATCGGCAGCCGGACGAGGTGTTGATCAAGAATGATCTACGGGCGTTTCTCTCCCGGCAGTATGCAGCGGACGGCATCACACCCGGTGAAATCGAGTCGGTGATTCGACAGTTGGAGGCGTATTCATCATCAGATCTCTACGAGAGCAACAAGGCCATCATGAAGCTGGTCTCGGATGGCTTTCTGCTCAAGCGGGAAGACCGTGACCAAAAAGATCTCTATGTGCAGTTGATCGACTATGCCGCCTTGATTGCATTCCGAAAACCAAAGGCGGGTGAGGTGCCCGAAATCGTGGCGGAGGAACACGCAGCATATGATACGGACACCAGGGCCAACATCTTCAAAATGGTGAATCAGCTGGAGATCACCGGCCATGAAAAACGGATACCGGACGGGATTCTCTACATCAACGGGCTGCCTCTGGTGGTGTTTGAGTTCAAGAGCGCCATCCGGGAAGACGCCACCATTCACGATGCCTTCACTCAATTGACGGTGCGCTACCGGCGCGACATTCCGGAACTCTTCAAATACAATGCCTTCTGCGTCATCAGCGACGGCGTGAACAACAAGGCCGGGTCATTTTTTGCCGCATATGAATTTTTCTACGCATGGCGCAAAACCGACGGAAGCGACCTCATCGAGAAAGACGGTATTGACTCCCTTTACTCCATGATCCATGGCCTGTTCCACCCCGTCCGCCTTTGTGATGTGATCCGCAACTTTATCTTTCTGCCGGACACCTCCCGGAGAGAAGAGAAGATTCTTTGCCGCTATCCCCAATACTACGCCGCCACCAAGCTCTATCAAAACATCCTCAATCACATCAGGCCCGAAGGCGACGGTAAGGGCGGCACCTACTTCGGGGCTACAGGCTGCGGGAAAAGCTATACCATGCTCTTTTTGACGCGCCTCTTGATGAAGAGTGTGGCCCTGTCCAGTCCCACCATTGTGCTGATCACCGATCGCACTGATTTGGATGATCAGCTTTCAGGGCTCTTCACTGGGGCCAAGGGCTATATCGGGGATGAAACCGTGATCAGCGTGGAGCGCCGGGACCATCTGCGGGCGTTGCTCAAAGGGCGCAACAGCGGCGGGGTGTTTCTCACCACCATTCACAAGTTTACCGAGAGCATTTCGCTTTTGACCGAGCGAAGCAACGTGATCTGTATTTCAGACGAAGCCCACCGCAGCCAGATCAACCTTGATCAAAAGGTGAGGGTCACGGCACAAGGGGTAAAGCGCACCTTCGGGTTTGCCAAGTACCTCCACGACGCCCTGCCCAATGCCACCTATGTGGGGTTCACCGGAACACCTGTGGATGCCACACTGGATGTCTTCGGCGAGGTGGTGGATGCCTACACCATGACCGAATCGGTGGCAGATGAGATCACAGTGCGCATTGTTTACGAGGGACGGGCAGCCAAGGTGGTGCTGGACAACAGCAAACTGGAAGAGATTGAAGCCTACTACGCCCAGTGTGAGGAAGAAGGGGCTGGCGACTACGCCATTGATGCCAGCAAGCGGGCCAACCTCCACATGAACGCCATCCTGGGAGATCCCGACCGCCTGAAAGTATTGGCAGCCGATTTTGTCAATCACTACGAGGCCCGGATTGAAGAGGGCGCCACCGTTGCCGGAAAGGCCATGTTTGTCTGCAAAAACCGCCCCATTGCCTATGCCTTGTACAAGGAAGTGATCGCCCTTGGTCCGGAATGGGCTAAAGTGAAGTTATGCGCCCATGGCGAGACCCTGACCCAAAGAGAGCAAAAAGAGATCATGCCCATGGCGCGCATCAAACTGGTGATGACCCGTGGAAAAGATGACGACCCCGACCTCTACAAAATGCTGGGAACCAAAGCAGACAGAAAAGCGCTGGACCGACAGTTCAAAAAAGCCAAGTCCAATTTCAAGATTGCCATTGTGGTGGATATGTGGCTTACCGGCTTTGATGTTCCCTTCCTGGATACCATGTATATCGACAAACCGGTTCAGCGCCACAGCCTGATTCAGACCATCTCCAGGGTAAACCGAAAATACCTTCACAAGGAAAAAGGGCTGATCGTCGATTATATCGGCATCAAGAAGCAGATGAACCTGGCCCTGGCCCACTATGCCAAGACAGATACCACCAATTTCGAAGACATCAGGCAGTCCGTTGGCGTGGTAAAGGATCATCTCGATTTGATGCAGGCAATTTTTTATAAATTCGATACCACGCCCTATTTCTCCGGCGAGCCCAGCCAACAACTCCACTGCCTCAATATGGCGGCTGAGTTGATCCAGCAGACCGACAAGCTGGAAAAACGCTTTATGGCCCTGTCCAAGCGAATGAAAGCCGCCTACGACATCTGCGTGGGAAGTGATCAGTTCACCCGGAACGAACGGGACCGATTCCACTTCTACATGGCGCTGCGGTCCATCATCTTCAAGCTCACCAAAGGCAATGCACCGGATCTCTCCCGGATGAACGTCAGGGTGCGGCAGATGATCTCCGATGCGTTAAAAAGTGATGGCGTGGAAGAGATTTTCAAAATGGGGCAGGGAGACACCACAACGGTGGATATCTTTAATCCGGATTACCTGGAGAAAATCGACAAGATCAAACTGCCCAACACCAAATTCAAGATGCTTCAGAAGCTGCTTTCCAAGGCCATTGATGAATTCAAGAAAGTGAATAAGCTCAAGGGGGTGGATTTTGCTGAAAAGTTCAAATCCCTGGTGGAGCGATACAACGACCGGAGCGAACAGGATGTCCTCAGAAGTGAGGTTTTGGAAGATTTCACCGATGAGATCATTGACCTCTACCACGCCATCAGAAAAGAGCGGGAATCCTTCGCCGGTATGGGCATTGATTTTGAAGAAAAAGCCTTTTATGACATCCTGAAAGCCCTCACCATCAAGTACGATTTTGAATACCCGGCGGATCAGCTCATCACGCTTGCCCAAGCGGTGAAGGTCATTGTCGATGACAAGGCCAAATATACCGACTGGAGCCAACGCGATGATATCAAGGCGGAGCTGAAGGTGGATCTCATTATTTTGCTGGCAAAGCATGGATATCCGCCGGTGGATCGGGATGAGGTGTATAAAGAGATCTTTGAGCAGGCGGAAAATTTTAAGAGGAATAAATGATTCAAGGCCACGGCGGAAATAAGCAGCAGCTTGCAGACCGTATCGGATGCAGGATTGAGGATATCATTGACATGAGTGCCAACCTCAATCCCCTGGGGCCGCCGAAACGAATCCACACTTTTATCCGGGAAAACATTCACCTGATTCATGCCCTTCCCGAACCGGATGCCGCCGGTATGTCAAAAGGGTTTGCAGACTATTACGGTATTGATCCCGGCTGTGTGATCGCCGGCAACGGCACCACCTTTTTCATCTATACCCTGCCCCTGGCCCTGGGGGCAAAAAAGGCCCTGATCCTGGGTCCGGCCTACGCCGACTATGAAGATGCCTGTGCAGCCCATCATGTAAAGACCCGTCACTGTTTGACCCTTGCCGAAAACAATTTTGTTCCGGATCTGGATCAGTTATCCGATAAAGCCGAACAGGCAGACCTGGTGTTTATCTGCAACCCGAACAATCCCACAGGCGCCCTGATTACCAAACAGGATCTGGAAACACTGATTCGCCGCCACACGAACACCTGTTTTGTGGTGGATGAATCCTATCTGCCCTTTGTACCGGATGCAGAAGCGTTTTCCCTTGTAACGCAGACCCACCTGCCCAACCTTGTGGTACTCTCCTCCATGTCTAAAATTTTCAGGATTCCGGGATTGCGCACAGGTTTCTTAAGCGGGGCCAAGGTCTTGATCCGAAAGGTCATGGCCCATTACCAGCCCTGGAGCGTCAATGCCCTGGCCCAGGCCGTGATCAAAAATATTTACGATCACCCGGGTGACATTTTGCCCTTTTACCGGCAGACCCGGGAATTCATTATTAAGGAACGCCGGGCTTTTGTCCATGCCCTGGCTGAAATAGACGGCATCCGGCTTTTTGATACACCGGTTTATTTTGTATTGGCCCGGCTGGACCGGATCTTAGCCCCAGAGCTGTGCCGCCGGGTGGGAAATGAGGGATTCCTGATCCGGGACTGCGCCAATTTCAAAGGGCTGTCCGACCGGTTTGTCCGGTTTTCTCTGAAAACAAATAAAATCAATCTGGCCCTGGCCCAAAGCATCAAAACCGCCCTGGCCCGGGAACAGGAATAGCCATGCTTTTTGATGTAACCTGGCAAATTATAGCGGCTGCCTTTATCCTGGATATCCTGGCCGGAGATCCGGCATGGCTGCCCCATCCCATCATCTGGATGGGCCGGGCCATTTCATTTTTTGAACCTGAATTTCGAAAACGGATTGAAACCCCATTCCGGGCAGGCCTTTTCTTTGCCCTTTGCTTGATTGCCACAGCCTTTGGCCTGACCTGGGCTGTTGTTTTTATAGTGGGCCGGATTCATCCGGGTGCGGCCGCCGGTATCCAGGCCATACTGATTTTTTACAGTTTTTCCAATAAAAGCCTGTACCAGGCCGCCATGGCGGTATTTAAGCCCCTGGCCAGGGGCGACCTGACCCAGGCCAAGATCAAGGTGGGGTATATTGTGGGACGCCAAACCAAAGACCTGGATGCGGCGGGCGTCACCCGGGCCGCCTGTGAAAGCGTGGCGGAAAATTTCGTGGACGGATTTCTGTCGCCTTTGTGTTTTGCCCTGGTGCTCGGTGCCCCGGGTGCCATGATGTATAAGATGATCAACACCCTGGATTCCATGGTGGGGTATAAAAACAACACCTATATCCTGTTCGGCAGGGCGGCGGCCCGCATTGATGATGTGGCCAACTATATCCCGGCCCGGCTCTCCATCGCCATGATTGCGTCGGCCGCAGCCATGCTTTCCCTGTCCCGGGGCAGGCAGGCGCTTTCCACGGCACTGACCCAGGGCCGCAATCACAAAAGCCCCAACGCCGGATTCCCCGAGGCCGCCTTTGCGGGAGCACTGGGCGTCCGGTTCGGCGGTTCCAATATCTATCATGGCAAGCGGGTGGACAAACCCTATATCGGCGGTGCGTTCAATAACCCCAAACCTGCCCACATTCAAAAGGCCTGTGAGTTAATGATGCTGTCGGCCCTTGTTTCCGTGGTATTGGGGTCTCTTTTGGCCTGGGGGCTGTTTTATTAATATGATGCAAAGACCTTTCAGACTAGGCACGACCTCTTTTATCTATCCGGATCACATTATTCCCAATGTCCAAAAAATCGGGGCCTTTTTTGACGAGATTGAACTGCTGGTATTTGAAAGTAAACCCGAAGCGGTGATTCCCTCCCGGAACAATGTAAAGGAATTGGCGGAACTGTCCCGGGACCTGGACCTGACCTATAATGTCCACCTGCCCACGGATATCAATTTAAGCGCACCGGAGCTGCGGCTGCGCCGGGACGCCGCAGACACCCTGAAACGGGTGATTGAACGATTTTCCATTGCGCCTGTCACACGCTTCACCCTTCATCTGGAAATGGATAAACCCATGCCGTCACAGGCCGGCATTGAGGCCTGGCAAAACAATACTCGACAGGGACTTGAATTGCTGTTGCCGGCCTTGGAAGATCCGGCAATGGTGGGCGTAGAAACCCTGTGGTATCCCCCATATCTTTTCAAAGATCTGGTGAACGAATTCGGCCTGTCCGTCTGTGCCGACCTTGGCCACCATATCAAATACGGGTATGACATACACCGTACCTTTGAACTGTTCGGCCCAAAAATCAATTTGATCCACCTCCACGGCGTGGATACACGCCTTAAGCCCCCCAAAGACCACATCGGCCTTGATAAAACGGCACCCGGCGAGTTCAGGAAAATCATGGACCCCTTAAAACACTACACAGGAACCGTCTGTCTGGAGGTTTTTAACCTTGCCGACCTGCAAGCGTCCCTGGCGGCACTGGCCCAAACGTTTAAAAACATTGTAATAGGTGTTGAAAAACCCGCACAAAGACACTAAAACACAAAGCGTTTATTCGGTTGACCCTTTGTGCCTTTGAGGCTTTGTGCGAGAATATAATTTTTTTCCGAGTCCCTTACTCCGTAAACTTAATCAGTTCCTGACAAAAGGTGTCGATCTCCTTGATCAGGGTCTCTTCATCCTCACTGGTGGGCGCCCCCTGCCATTCGTAAAAACCGAGCAGATCCCAACCGGACTTTTCAATTTTGGATTCAAAATCCCGCTGGGCCCCGCCAACCCATCCATAGGAGCCGTACCTGAAAACCTTTTTGTTGGTCACCTTTTTGACAAGCAGTTCATCAATCACATGGGCCATGGGCGGAAAGACCTTGTACTCGTAAGTGGGCATACCGAAGATAAGCCCGGCGGACTTCCAGGCACTGGCCAGGATATAGCCGACGTCATCGCCCGGAGCCTGGTAAACATGCACCGGAATCTTATGTTTTCTTATGGTCTCAACCACAAGGTTCAGCATGGATTTTGTATTGCCGTACATGCTGGAGCAAACCAGGGTAATTTCCCGTTCTGCCGGCCCCTTGCTGTACTCTGCATAGCGTTTATAATGGTCAATGATCACGCCGGGGTTTTGCCGCCAGATAATGCCGTGGGAGGGGCAGATAATCTTGATATCCAGTCCGGACAATTTGGTCAGCCCTTTAAGTACAAAGCTGGAAAATGTGGAAACAATATTGGCGTAATAACGTAATGCCTCATTTTCAAAAAAAGCGTGTTTTTCCTCGGAGAGCTGGTCGTCAAAAACAGCGTCGTCCGCTACTTTGCCGTAGGAACCAAAGGCATCGCAGGCAAACAGAATTTTTCGTTTTTTCTCATAGGTCATCATGGTTTCGGGCCAGTGGATGTTGGGCGTTTCAAAAAACTGGAGTTCATAATCCCCGACTTCCAGGGTCATGCCGTCCGTGATGGCCACGGCCCGGTCCGCCGGCACCCCGCCAAAGGCGTCAAGCAGGGGAACCGCTTTTTTGGTACAGTAAATCACGCCCTTGGTATTTTTTTTACAAAACTCCCGAAGCCACCCGGAGTGATCCGGTTCCATGTGATTCATGATGATGATATCAATGTCTTCCACACTTAGGGAGATCTCTTCCATCTGTCCGCTAATGGCCTTGGGAAAGTCCATGGTGTCCTGGGTCAGATCAATGAGTACGTTCTTTTCACCCTTGATCAGATACGAATTTATGGAAATGCCGTGGGGAATAGGCCAGATTCCCTCAAAAAGGTAATTTTCGTCTTCAATGTTAACCGCAAGACGGTAAACATCATCTACTATTTTTTGAAATTTCATCCTGGAATTCTCCTTTGCTAAAACCAATTTTCAATTTATAAAAAAATGACTGTCCCTTAACAGTCTGTCAACCCCGAGCGTTCACGGCTGCCCCTTGCCGCCGGCAAGCATCAGGTAATGCGCCGCTTCTTTTTCCCTGCCCCGTTTCATGCACCCGTTGGCAAAAATCCGGCACTTTTCTTTAAATACCTTTAAAGCGGCCTGTTCCTGATCCAAAGAAAGAACATTGGAGTCAATTAAATTCAGGATGGACTCAATCCGGTATTTATCCTGGGAGTGGGCGGCGGACAACTGATCCCCATGCCCGCCGGTTTTAACGGTTAACGGGGTGTCAATCAGATACACGGGCGTATCATGGGAAATACGCAGCCACAGATCGTAATCCTCGCATACCGGAAACGCCTCGTTAAACATCCCCTTTTGCTCAAAAAGTTGTCGTCTCATCATCACAGCCGACGGGCTGACCAGGCAGAGGTTTAACGAAGGCTCAAAAATCATGCCCGACGGTTTTTTATGTTTTTTTTTGGGATTGACCCGTTTGCCCTTTCTGATCCAGATTTCTTCGGTCTGGCAGATCATTGCGCCGGGATTGGATTGAAAAAAGGCCACCTGGCAGGACAGTTTATTCTTTTCCCAGGCATCATCGGAGTCCAGCAGGGCAATGAAACTGCCTTGGCTTTCTTGAATCCCAAGGTTCCGGGCGGCACTTACCCCTTTATTTTCCTGGACCAGGACCCGGATGTTATCGCCATACCCTGCCAGCAGTTCCCGGGTTGGGTCTGTTGATCCGTCATCTATCACAATGATTTCCCTGTGCCGGTAGTCCTGGGCAAGGGCTGAATCAATGGCTCTTTTCAGGGTCCACGCCCGGTTGAATGTGGGAATAATCACACTGACCGTATTTTCTTTCTGCACTATCATGATTAGAAAAGGTAACCTATCAAAAGACAGGTGACAAGAAACAAAAAATATCAGATACGCTTTATTAGAACCTGATTAAAAAAAACAATAAAAAAAGTTGTAAATAAATTTTTTTTTTGATAGAGCATGATAGATTTTTAATAAACCATGGTTGAGAATGGAAAACATAGACAAGCACGTTTAGATCTATTAACTACATGCCCAATTTTAATCCGGTTAGAAACCGAGGATGAGGAAATTATGGCAAAAGGAAAATCCGTCACACACGTTATTAACAGAGACTGGTGCAAGGGGTGCGGTATTTGCGTTCACTTCTGCCCCAAACAGGTTCTGGAACTGGACAGCGATGAAAAAGCTGTGGCAGCCCGCCCTGAAGACTGCATTGGATGTAAACTTTGCGAACTTCGGTGCCCTGATCTGGCAATTCAAATTTTAATTGAGGAAGGGGAATAAATAATGGCTGAAAATATACAATTTATTCCAGGAAGCGATGCTTGCATTGAAGGCGCCCTTTATGCCGGGTGTGAGTTTTTTGCAGGTTATCCGATCACGCCGTCTTCAGAAGTTGCGGAAGGTCTGTCTAAAGAGCTTCCCAAAAGAGGTGGTAAATTTATCCAGATGGAAGACGAAATCGCCTCCATGGCTTGTGTTATCGGCGCATCCCTTGCCGGTAAAAAGTCCATGACCGCAACCTCCGGCCCGGGATTTTCCCTTAAGCAGGAAGGTATCGGATACGCCTGTATGACTGAAACGCCCTGTGTCATTGCAAATGTCCAGAGAGGCGGGCCATCCACAGGTAACCCCACCCATGTTGCCCAGGGCGACACGATGCAGGCCAGATGGGGGGCTCATGGGGATCACAGCATCATTGCCATGACCGCTTCCAACCTCCAGGATGTATTTAAAATGACGGTTGAAGCGTTTAATTTAGCCGAGACCTACCGGACACCTGTTGTTCTTATGTTTGATGAGGCCACCCAGCACCTGAGAGAAAAAGTGGTCATTCCCGAACCCGGCGAGATCGAAGTTATCGACAGAATCAGAACCGATATTCCCGTCGGTGAACAATACTATCCCTATCTTACCGATGCAAACGGCCAGCGTCCCATGTCCGATTTCGGTGCAGGCCATCGTTTCCACGTAACCGGCCTCCATCATAACCTTTTGGGCTTTCCCGATGTCAGTCCTGAAAATGTCAACGAATTGATCCACCACCTGGTCGATAAAATTGATAGCAAAGCCAACGAGATTGCCAGGTACAAAGAATACTACATGGATGATGCCGACTATGTCATCGTCTGCTATGGTACGACAACCAGATCCGCCCTCCAGGCTGCCGAAGACTATCGCAATCAGTTAGGCATCAAGGTCGGCGTTTTAGAACTTCAGGTCGTCTGGCCCTTCGCAGATGAGATTGTCAGGGAAAAATGTGCCAATGCCAAGGCCGTGATTGTATCTGAAATGAATATGGGCCA
The DNA here is from genome assembly GCF_013389365.1 of Desulfobacter latus. Taxonomy (GTDB): domain Bacteria; phylum Desulfobacterota; class Desulfobacteria; order Desulfobacterales; family Desulfobacteraceae; genus Desulfobacter; species Desulfobacter latus. Next base: position 73,097 of record NZ_JACADJ010000003.1, on the reverse strand, counting down.
GATCGTGCGCGAGGTTAGACGTGTTGTGGATCAGCCTGAAAAGGTTTACTTCTCTAACCGGGTTGACAACCAGATCATCAAACCGGCTGATATTAAAGCTGCTTTGCGAATGATCACAGGAAAGGGGGTATAGCATGAGCGATACACAATTTGATGTTAATAAATATATCCGGGCTCAATTTTTCCCCCAGATGTGGTGTCCGGGTTGTGGACACGGCACTGTCATGGGCGCACTGCTTAGAGCGATTCATGATCTGGGATTAGAAAACGACGATGTTTCAGTAGTTTCAGGTATCGGGTGTTCTTCGAGAATATCCGGGTATCTGGATTTCAACACGGCGCATACCATGCACGGCAGGGCACTTCCCACTGCCACAGGCATTAAGCTTGCCAATCCCAACCTGAAAGTTATTGTTCCCTTTGGCGACGGCGACTCCACAGCCATCGGCGGCAACCACTTTATCCATGCGTGCAGAAGAAATATAGATATAACTGCCATCGTCATGAACAACCGGATCTACGGCATGACCGGCGGACAGTATTCACCCATGTCCGGTCGGGGCGTAAAAGCAAGTACAGCCCCTTATGGTGTTCCTGATGAGTCCTTTGATCTGGTGGAACTGGCCAAAGGCGCAGGTGCCTCTTTTGTGGCAAGAACAACCGTCTACCACGCCAAAGAAGCCCAGAATACAATCAAAAAAGCCATTGAACACAAAGGGTTTTCCGTGGTTGAAATTCTGTCCATGTGCCCCACCCAGTTCGGCAGAAAAAACAAGGCCGGTGAGGCGCCCCAGATGATGGAATGGTACAAGGATAATACCGTACCCATGGGTTCCAAAAAACTGGCAGATAATCCGGACCTGATTCAACGCGGCGTTTTTGTTGATGATAATGAAAGACTCGAATACTGCACAGCTTACCAAGAACTCGTCATAGATAAGGTAATGAAGAAAGGATAGGCATAATGGAATCAACAGGAATTGTTTTTACAGCTTCTGGCGGACAAGGGGTCATCACTACAGCCATTATCCTTGCCAGAGCAGCAACAATCTTTGAGGGCAAGAATGCAATTCAGTCCCAGAGCTACGGCGCTGCTGCCCGCGGCGGCGCTACCCGTGCCGACATTTTAATTTCAGAAGGCAATCTTTATTACCCCAAGGTTGAAAAGGCTGATGTTTTTGTCGCCCTGATGCAGGAAGGCTATGATAAATATGCCTCAGTGATTAAACCGGGCGGTCTCATGATTGTTGACCCAAGGTATGTTACACCGGGAAACATGAATGCCAAGATCGTAGAATTGCCCATGTATGACACAGTTGTTAAAGAAATCGGAAAACCGATTGTTTACAGTGTTTGTGTCGTTGGGGCGCTGATCGGTATGACAGGCATCTGTAAGCCTGAATCAGCTATAAGTGTTATTGAGGATGCCATGCCCCCCGCTTTCTTTGACTTGAACAAGAAAGCGCTTGAAGTTGGCATAACTCTGGGAAAAGATGCTGCTTAAAATCAGATTGACCGATTGAACCGAAATTAAGCAAACTCCAGTAGAGAAAAGGTCGATCCACCCAATAGGGTAGGGTCGGCCTTTTTTTATGCTACGGTGTGTTAGGGGGTCATCAGGAAAAATCCCCCGCCAATACCTGCCTGACACATTCTATAATCTTATGGCACTCATCATTTAATGTTTGAACAGTAATATCTGCGTTTGCCGCAATGTTCCCGGAAACGCCCATTGATTCGAGTTGCCCGGCAAGCGTGGCGGCTTTATGCGCGGCCAGATATTTCAGCATACCCTTCAGACGATGGGCACTATTTTTTAATTCATCATAGTCATTTTTTTCAATACAGGTCGTCATTTTTGAAAGAAGAGACAGATAGGTGGATTCAAAGGCCTGCAAGCAATTTTTTAAAAGAGATTTCTTACCTCTCATGATCCGTTTGAGTTCTTGCAGATCTAGGGGGTCTTCTAAATCTCGACCGATTTCATCTTTTGCATCAACCTCCCCACCGGATAGTGCATCAGAACGTCTCCCCTGGATAACTCTCTGAACTGCTTTGGTTAACGCTTCCGGACTCAGGGGTTTTTTCAAAAATTCATCCATACCGCTCTTTAGAAAAACCGCCCTGTCCTGTGCCGTGGCATGGGCTGTCAGGGCAATGATCGGTGTTCGCAACAGATTTTTGTCCTTTTCAATGGCTCTGATTTCCAGGGTGGCATCAATGCCGTTCATTTCCGGCATCTCCCCATCCATTAAAATAAGATCAAAGCGATGGGAGCAAAACATCTTTACCGCCTCTTTGCCGTTTTCTACAATTTTAACCCGGCCTAAATTCAATTTTTTAATAAACCCTGTGACAACCACCTGATTTATTTTATCATCCTCAGCCAGTAAAATATTATACCCACCTGGAAACGCTCTTTTATCATTCATTATTCCACCTGACGATTCAATTCATATTAATAAATCCGATGCCGTAAGACCGGCCAAATAATCTTCCAGATCACTCTTAAGTCTGGAAAACTGCTCACCGATTTCCGGTAAAAGCTGCTCAAGGCCTCTTAGATCCCCAGCTTTGCCCGCCTGTTCCATTTTCAAAGCGGTTTCCTGAAAGGCGCCTGCGGCCACATAACCGGAGGCCCCCTTTATTTTATGGGCCTGGGCAGCGCCTTCTTGTGTTTGGCCCTGTTTGATCAGTTCTGTAAGCATATCAATTTGCCCCGGCATGTCATCAAGAAAGGTATTGATGGCCGATGCAATCAACTGCCTGTCTTCCATGAGATTGGCCGCCAATTCCTCTGAATTGAAGGTACCCTCCCCATGCGTTGCATCTTTTTTCTGATCCACGGTTGACAATTCCGGGTTCCGGGGCCGGGTGCGATTGAGCCACTTTTCAATTTTTTCAACCAGGATAATCGGATCAACGGGTTTGCTGATGTAATCATTCATGCCTGCATTCAGGCATTTTTCCCGGTCACCGGCCATGGCATTGGCCGTCATGGCGATCACCGGTATATCCGGATGAATCACTTTGGATACCGCATTGCGGATCATCCGGGTGGCCTCAAATCCGTCAAGTTCCGGCATCTGCAAATCCATCAGCACCAGGTCATATGGAATTTTTTCAAGGGAGCGGACCGCTTCAATACCGTTTGCCACAGCATCCACATAATACCCTGATTTTTCCAAAATAGCCTTTGCAACGATCTGGTTTGTGATATTGTCTTCTGCCAGAAGTATCCTCCCATGGGGCTGCTTGATGTCATCACCTAAATGGCGAATCCTGGCATTTGTCAATCGATCCGGTATGATTTTCTGATGATGGCCGGTTTCAGATACCGTTTGCTTTTTAAATTGGGCCGTAAACCAGAACAGGCTGCCTGAATGACGGCGACCGGATGGGTGGCTTTCGAGTCCGGGGCTTTCCGGCCCGATGTTTTCAGGAACCGGAGAGATAACGCCGATCTCTCCGCCCATCAGGTGTGCCAGTTTTTTAGATATGGCAAGGCCCAACCCTGTGCCGCCGTACTTGCGTGTGATGGAGGTATCGACCTGGGTAAACTGTTCAAACAGATGATCCTGCTTGTCCGCGGCGATACCTACACCGGTATCCTTCACGGAAAAGTAAATGAGGACCTCTTCCTTGTTTTCATGCTTGAGATGGGCCTGTATCACCACCTCACCGGTTTCGGTAAACTTAATGGCATTATCGGTCAGATTGATCAGGATCTGGCGAAGGCGGCCCGGATCTCCCTGGAGCAGTTCCGGTACTTCAGGCGATGCCGCGCAGATCAGCTCCAGATCTTTTTCATGGGCTTTCATGGCCATCATCTGGGCAAAATCATCCAGAAAAGATGACAATTCAAAATCCAGAATTTCCATATCCAATTTGCCGGCCTCAATTTTTGAAAAATCCAGGATATCATTAATCAAGGTCAAAAGCGCGTCAGCACTGGTTTTAATATTTCTCATAAAAAGATGCTGTTCATCGGAGAGATTCGTATCCAGCAGCAGGCCTGTCATACCAATGATGCCGTTCATGGGTGTCCGAATTTCATGGCTCATGTTGGCCAGAAACTCGCTTTTTGCCCGGGTTGCCTTCTCAGCTCTGGTCGCCATCTGTGTTGCCAGTTCTGTCTGGTTCTTCAGGTGTTCATTCACGGTCATTAATTTGTTTCTGGCTTTTTTAAGCGCTGTGTTGGCCTGCTCGGTTTCCATTAAAGACTGGTGCAGCTTCTTCTGGGCCTGTTTACGTTCGGTGATATCAGCATGGGTGCCAAACATCATCATTGGTTTACCATCATGGGTTCTGGAAATCACCCGGCCTTTATCCTCCACCCAGACCCAGTGTCCGTTTTTGTGCTTCATCCGGCATTCAGCATCAAAAAATGCCAGTTCCCCTGAAAAATGCCGATTTAAAAAGTTTTTTGCCTTTTTTAAATCATCCGGGTGTACCAGATGCATCCAGGTGTCAATGGAAACAGGCAATAGCTCGGAAAGGCGATAACCGCAGATCCGGGCCCATTGTTCGTTAAATACTGTTTCTCCGGTCTGAACATTCCATTCCCAGGTCCCGACACCCGTTCCCCGAATTACATTGGCCAGGCGTTCACGCTCCCGGCGAAGGGCATCTTCAGCTTTCTGCTGTTCCGTAATATCCACAAAAGTTTCCAGGAAAGCCGCTTGTCCGTTGTAAGTAAACGGCCGGACGGTTTTGATAATCGGAATTTCATCCCCGGCTGTATTGAAAAGCATGCGACGGCTGTTGTCCATTGTCCGGCCAAGATCCGTGATCGGGCAGGCGCCTTTTTCCGTCGGGCGGATATATTGCGTGCAGTCGTGACCGACGATCTTGTCCCGATCTATACCGATGAGTTTTGCGGCTGTCGGATTGACATAAAGGATTATATGATCCGCCTGGCTGATGATAACCACACCGGCATCCAGGTGTTCAAGAATTTCACGCTGCCGGGATTCTGCTTCCATCAGGGATGCCTGGGTCCGGGTCAGCTCTTTAAAACTGTCATTGGCCATTGCTGCGATGGCTTTAAATTCATGAAAGCTATAATCATCTGCATTGACATCATGGTCTGCAATGGCTTCCTGGAGCAGGGAAAGCTCTTGATCAACGCTTGTGGTCAAACGGCGGGAGGCCATTCTTAAAAGAAAAATCACGCTCAATGTCAGGCTGAAAATGATTAACAATTCCAGAATAAATTTGTTGCGCAGCTGTTTTCCAAAAAATTGAATTTTTTTTTCAATATCATCCAGGTACAGGCCGCTGCCGATCACCCAGCCCCATTCATTGATTTTTCGTGCAAACGAAATTTTCGATACCACACGGCCAAGACTGGGCTTGTTCCATTTATATTGAACAAATCCACCGTCAATTTTAGCAGCTGCGCCAATCAAGGTCTGTACGATTTTTATACCGTTGGGATCCGTGGTGTCCCACAGATCTTTGCCGACCAGTTCCGGCTGGGAGCGATTAAGCAGTCCAATCCCCTGATCCGTGACAACAAAAAGATACCCCTCCCCGTGGGCGTAACTGTAGGATGCCAGACCCTTAATTACTTGTTTTTTAATATCTTCGATGGATGCCCCTTTTTGGGCCAGACGGTGACGCTCATAGTTGATATAATTCATGGCCCGATTAACCATGGTGCGGATCAAATCTTTTCTTTCATTGAAAATAATGTCACGTATCTGTGCCATCTCATTTTTAGCAGCAAACCAGGATTGAACCGCCAGGCCTGTCACCAAAACAACGCTTAAAAGAATAAGCGCCTGGCGCAAATTGCTGCGAAATACCTCAGGCATTGACCGGGATAAAGAAATCTGTGTTTTTGAAAACAACCTGATCAGACTGTACCCCGCCAGCGCCAAAAGCAGCATCCCTAAACCGGCGGCAATGGAAAGAAGCCATATTTTTGAATCCGGACGGTTGTGAATTTGGGTATCCTGTGGCAGTAAATCCGGATTTAAACCATGGGAACGAAGCTGGTCCCATAAAAAAATCGGGGCATTGGGACTGCTTGTAATCACCGGGGGGATATTTTTCCCCTGAAGTATATGACGGGCAAGTTCTCCGGCGGTTTGTCCCTGATCCCGGGAACTGGCCAGCATGCCGCCGACAATGCCATGGTCCAGATAAAAATCCCACATGCCGTATACCGGCGCAAACGTGGCGCGGTCCACCAGCTCTGCCGCTGTCTCATAGCTATAGTACATACCATTTTTATCCCGGTTGAACAGCACCAGAAAAACGGCATCGTCCGGTGACACCGCTGCCAGCTTCTGCTGAAGTTCAGCCGTGGACAATCCGCGAAGCCACACCGGTGTAAATCCAAAGTTGTCGGCCATCAAAGCCGCTTTCACCTCTTTTTCGACGGCTGCGCCGGTGGGCGTCGTCCCGGTGATAAGATAAACCTTTTTTGCTTTTGGCTGGAGCAGGCGGATCAGTTGAAGGGTGCGAACCGGATCGACCTTTTCCACCACACCGGTGATGCGATTCTCAAAGCCGTCAAGCAGCGTTGGCTGGAAGTTGTTGATACCGCAGAAAACCACCGGAACGTCAGGGAAAAGAGTTTCTTTGTAATTTTGAAGGAACGTAAGGGCATTGTTGTCGGAAAGGATCAGCAGATCAATGGGAAGAATTTTGTATTTCCGATTCAGATATTCAAAGATGTGAGCGCCTGCCGCTTCCAGCGGTTGGCGCTTGCTGTCCAGATACTCGCTGAAAATTTCAACGGACGTATCTTTCAGCGCCGTTCTAATACCTGCTTCGATATTATCGGTCCAGGAGAATCCTTTGTGGTAAGAATGTAAAATTAATATGCGTTTTGTGGTGGACGGCAGCGCAAAATTTAGATTAGAGGCTGAGGCAACCCCGGTAAAAACGGCTGAAAACAAAACACAACACGCAATTAAAAATACGTAGAAGGGATGAGCCAATCGCAATTGCATGCAATATCTTATTTGAAAATAAAACCGATCCACCCAATATGTGAGGGTGAGATCGGCTTTTTTTATAATAAGGCAAGAAGTTTGAATTAATCGTCTACCTGTTTAATGACAACCAACAGATCCTTTGCATCAACTTGTGTGCCCACGGATGTGACGATGCGTTCAACAATACCAGGGATATCAGAAACCACATTGGTCTGCATTTTCATTGCTTCGATGGTCAGCAGAACATCTCCGCGTTCAATTTCCTGGTTCTCAGAAACGCAAACCGCAGAGATCAGCCCCGGCATGGGTGATCCAACTTCACCAAGAACACCTGGATCGGCTTTTTCTCGCGGCGCTCTTTCCGGCACTTTGGAACGGTCAGGCACTTTAACAATCCGGGATTGGCCGTTCAGTTCAAAATAAACCTCTCTGTTTCCTTCGTCATCAGCCTTTCCCTTTGCCATGAAACGAATAATAAGTGTTTTTCCCGACGCAATATCAACGTATAGCTCCTCTTCCCGTTTCATGCCATAGAAAAAATTGAGGGTCGGCAGAACACTTACATTTCCATATTTCCTGCGATGTTCGGCGTAATCAATGAATACATCCGGATACATTAAATAGGACGCAAGTTCAACGTCGGAAATTTTTCTTTGTATCTCCTTTTCGACTTCCGCTCGCGTTTCATCCATATCAACAGGATCAAGCAGCAGTCCCGGACGCACCGTAATGGGTTCTTCACCTTTCAATATCTTTTTCTGCAATTCAACCGGAAAGCCTCCCGGCGGTTGCCCCATCATGCCTTTAAAAAAGGAGACAACGGATTCGGGGAACGAGACTTCTTTTTCAGGATTCAAAACGTCTTCTTTGGTCAGGCCGCTGGTAATCATAGACAACGCCATGTCTCCAACCACTTTGGAGCTTGGCGTCACTTTTATAACATCACCAAACATGTCGTTGACATCTTTATAAACCTTTGCCACTTCAGGCCATCTTTCTTCAATGCCCAGTGCTCTGGCTTGTTGTCTCAGATTGGTATATTGCCCCCCCGGCATTTCATGCAGATAAACTTCAGAGGTTCCGCTATGAAATTCACTTTCAAACCCGATATACATCTGTCTTACTTTTTCCCAGTAGTTGGAAACAATACCCAGGGAATTTGAATCCATGCCCGTATCCCGCGGCGTATGCTTCAGTGCGGCAACAATGGAACCTAAATTGGGATGGGAGGTCAAACCGCTCATGGAATCTATTGCCGCATCAACGGCATCAACGCCTGCGTCTGCTGCCGAGAGCAGTGTTGCCCCGGCAATGCCGCTGGTATCATGGCTGTGAAGATGAATCGGCAGACCAACTTCAGCCTTTAAGGCTTCAATCAGCACTTTTGCAGCAGGTGGCTTTAACACGCCTGCCATATCCTTAATCGCCAGAATGTGAGCCCCGGCTTTTTCCAGCTCTTTTGCCATATCAACATAATATTTCAGGCTGTATTTGGTTCTGTTGGGATCAAGAATATCACCGGTATAACATATGGCGGCTTCACAAATTTTATTGTTTTCCAAAACCGCATCCATGGCCAGTCGCATGTTCTCGACCCAGTTCAGGGAATCAAAAACACGGAAAAGATCCATTCCGTTTTCAGCTGCCTGTTTAACAAAGTATTTGATAACGTTGTCCGGATAATTGGTATATCCCACACCGTTGGAAGCCCTCAACAACATCTGCGTCAAAATGTTCGGCATGGCCTCACGCAATTTTTGAAGTCGTTCCCAGGGACACTCTTTCAAAAACCGCATGGCCACATCAAAGGTGGCCCCGCCCCAGCACTCTACCGAAAACAGTTCAGGCAAAAGCGCGGCATAGGTTGGTGCAATGTTCACAAGATCAAAATTTCTCACTCTGGTTGCAAGAAGGGACTGATGGGCATCACGCATGGTCTTATCAGTAATCAGCAGCTTTTTCTGATCTTTCATCCATTGTGCAACGGCCTGGGGACCGTCACTGTCCAGCAATTGTTTAAGTCCCGGCTGGACCTGATCTGCGGAATATTTTGGTACGGTGGGTTGATGCACGTGTGATGCCGGAACAGGGCGATCTTTAACGTCCTCATTTCCGTTAATAATGACATCGCCAAGAAAAGAAAGGAGCCTGGTGGCCCGGTCCCGTCTTTTACTAAAAGAAAAAAGTTCTTTGGTTTCATCAATAAACTTCGTACTATATTCGGCATTTACGAAGGTTGGATGACAAATCAGCCCCTCTAAAAACTGCAAATTTGTGGCAACGCCCAGAATCCTGATTTCCCTCAAGGCACGATTCATTCTCAAGCGTGCTTCTTCAGGGTTCGATCCCCATGCGGTTACTTTTGACAAAAGAGAATCAAAATGGCGGGTAACGATTGCGCCGGCATAAGCCGTTCCCCCATCCAGACGAATGCCAAACCCCGCTGCGGCCCGATAGGCTGTAATTCTTCCGTAATCAGGAATAAAATTATTTTCAGGATCTTCTGTTGTAATACGGCACTGAATTGCATGGCCGCTGAGTGTGATATTCTCCTGGGTGGGGATATTGCTTTCAGCAGACCCGATCGCCATTCCCTGGGCAATTCTTAATTGTGACTTGACAATGTCAATCCCGGTGACTTCCTCTGTTACCGTATGTTCTACCTGTATTCTTGGATTAACTTCCATGAAGTAGAGTTCTTCACTGTCCATATCCATGAGGAACTCAACGGTTCCGGCATTTTCATATCCGACCGTTTTAGCAATTGCCAGGCCCGCATTGCACAACTCTTCCCGTTTTTCCTCTGAAAGAAAGGTAGCCGGTGCCCGTTCAACAACCTTTTGATTCCTTCTTTGAACCGAACAATCCCGCTCGAACAGATGAATGATATTGCCCTGTGAATCCCCCAGAACTTGGACCTCAAGGTGTCTGGCTTTTCTTACAAGTTTTTCAATATAAACTTCATCACTGCCAAACGCAGCACTGGATTCCTTGCGAGCGGCATCAACCTGCTCCAAAAGCTCATTGGTGCTTTCCACAGCGCGCATGCCCCTGCCGCCACCGCCCCAGCTGGCCTTTAACATAATCGGATAGCCGATCTCTTCCGCGATCTCAATGACTTTTTTATCATCATAAGGCAATGGATCACTTGCCGGAACAACAGGCGCGCCCGCTTCTACAGCCACCTTCCGGGCAGAAACTTTATTTCCCAGTTTTCGCATAACATCCGGTGAGGGTCCCACAAATATAATACCCGCCTGGGCACAGGCCTCAGCAAATTCCGGTTTTTCCGCAAGAAATCCGTATCCGGGGTGAATCGCGTCTGCATTGGTTTCCTTTGCAATCCGGATAATCGCTTCAATATCCAGATAGGCTTCGATAGGGCCTTTTCCTTCTCCGATCAAATAACTTTCACCGGCTTTAAACCGGTGAAGTGCAAATCGGTCCTCCTGGGAGTAGATAGCAATCGTATTTATCCCAAGCTCATGAGCAGCACGTGTTACACGGATAGCTATTTCACTGCGGTTGGCAATCAAGAGACGCTTGATTTTTTTTTCCATAACATCCATTTTCCATATCCTTTAAATTTCTATAACAACCGTAATTTGCACCCTAATATTAAGAATAAAAGAGAAATTTAATAAAATAGGAAACGCTTGTCAATCTATATTTTAGGAAACGCTTATCAATTTATTTTTTTGCTTCGAGGTTTGATGACCTATCAATAACGCTTTGGATTAAAAGCAATTTCCATCGCGCCAGGCAATATTTAAAAAAAATGTGTGGGAATCCGGAGCCAGGAGATCACAACCGATTATATCCAAGGCGTTATCGACCTTGCCGGATAGCAAAGAAATTTGATATAAAATCTCGACAGGTTGTAACAGTCTGTCGAATTTTAATTTACCAGGAGGCATAGAAACCCAAGTTGAACATACCCCAAAAGGCCATTCTCCAGAAAGGGCAGGGCAAAACCCGCAAAATGGCCAAACTTAAATATATTTACGAGCGGGAATCCCGCTATTTTGCCCAGGTGGCTGAAAGTGTCAAGAATCCGGCGTTGAAAGAGATCCAGGACCTTGGTGGGAAAAATACCCAACGTGTGTTCCGGGGCATCTGGTTTGAAGCGGATAAATCCACATTTTATAAAATAGTCTACCTTTCCCGCCTGGTGTCACGGGTGCTTATCCCCCTGGTCGAGTTTGAATGCAAGGACAAGGATGCACTGTATAAAGGCGCCAAAACAATTCGATGGGAAGAATTTTTAACGCCTAAAAAAACCTTTTCCATCTCGGCCAACGTGTCTGAGTCACAGATCACCCATTCCAATTTTGCAGGATTGCGGGTCAAGGACGCCATTGCCGATTATTTCAGGGACAGGACCAACCGTCGGCCTTCTGTAAATACCCAGGCGCCCTGGATCATGATCAATGTTCATGTGCATAAAGATCGGGCCACCATCTCCATTGACGCCGGTTCAGGGCCGTTACACAAGCGGGGATACAGGGAAGCCAGGGTCTCCGCCCCCATGCAGGAAACCGTGGCCGCGGCCATTATCGCCCTGAGCGGATGGCATGGAGAAGTACCGTTACTTGATCCCATGTGCGGATCCGGAACCCTTCTATGCGAGGCGTTGATGCATTACAGTCGAATTCCGGCCCAGATTTTTCGTGAACAGTTTGGATTTGAACGTCTGCCGGATTTCAATGCCCGGGAATGGGAGGCGGTGAAAGCGGCGGCAGACGAAGGCATCCGGCCACTACCCAGGGGGCTTATCCGGGGCAGTGACATCGCCGAAGCTTCGGTTGACGCAACCAGAACCAATCTGATGGGAATGCACCATGGCGGAGAAATTGACGTGGATCTATCAGATTTCAGAGAGCTTAAACCAGTAGAAAATGCCGTCATTGTAACCAATCCCCCATACGGCATCCGTATGGGCAAGGAGCAGAACATGAAGTTATTTTACAACGACTTTGGCCGCTTTTTAAAAGAACAATGCAAAAGCTGTACGGCCTATATCTATTTCGGCGATCCAAGCTTTATCAAACACATGCCCTTGGCACCATCCTGGAAAAAAGACCTGGAAATCGGGGGGTTGGATGGAAAGCTTGTAAAATACCAACTATACTGAATTTCAGGACCATAGAAAGAATAATTCGGGAAAAATTATGAAAACAGACGAAACAGGCGATGATGGATATTCTATAAAAATTTATCATGAAATTATGGCCTACAGGGTGGCGGATATTCTTCTGGTATCCAGTCCCTATGATGCGTTTATTATGGAAGAAGAGGGCCGACTGTCAAACCGGATCATCAATGAATATGAAGGGCTGAATCTGTCCAATCCCCCGAAATTGACCTTTGCGTTCTCAGTCACGGAAGCCTTTGAGCAACTTGAACGCAAACAGTTTGACCTGATCCTTGCCATGCCGGGACTGACCGGAATGGACGTCCATGCCTTTGGCAGACAGATTAAGGCGCAATATTCACAGATCCCCTTTTACCCGATGTTCCACAAAACCAGTGATATTAAACAGTATGCGAATGAAAACCGGAAAGGCGTTGTTGACCGGAGCTATATCTGGGGCGGAAATGCCCACCTGTTGCTGGCCATTATAAAAAATTTTGAAGATGAGAAAAATGTGGCCTTTGATACGCAAAATGCAAAGGTCCGGGTTATTATAATGGTAGAGGATTCCCCGTATCATTACTCTTCTTTGCTGCCTCTCCTGTACAAGCACATCGTCATCCAGACCCAGTTGGTCATGGATGATTCCATTAATGAAGAGCACAGGATTTTAAAAAGAAAGGGGCGGCCCAAAATTCTGCTCGCCCACGATTATGAGCAGGCCATGGCATTGTTTGAGCGTTACAGGCCCTATGTCCTCAGCGTTTTCACGGATATGCGCTATCCCGTTAACGGGGAGGAAGACCCCCATGCCGGCCGCAAACTTTTGACCCGGATTAAATCGGAACACCCGGATCTGCCCGTGCTGATCCTGAGTACGGAGGAAAAAAATAGAAGTATTGCAGAAGCCATAGAAGCCCGGTTTATCAATAAAAAGTCAAACAACCGCCATGATCAGATCAAAAGTTTTTTTGTCACACATCTGGGATTCGGGGCGTTTGTGTTCCGCATGCCGGACAGTAGTGAAATTGCCCGGGCTTCCAATTTAAGGGAAGTTGAAAAGCTGCTGCCGGATATCCCCGACGCATCCGTGATCCACCATGCCAGGCACAATGATTTTTCCCGATGGCTGCTTGCCCGCAATGAAGTCGATTTTGCCTTAAGCCTCAAACCCTACACCATTGATGATTTTCTTGATGCATCAGAAATTAAGCGGTTTCTCATTGAACGCATCCGCTCCCGGCGCAGAGACACCCGTCAAGGGCTTGTCATTCAATTTGACCCGAAAAAATTTGACGCGGATACGGATTTCATGAAAATCGGAACCGGTTCTTTAGGCGGCAAGGCAAGGGGGCTTGCGTTCATGTCCTATCAGCTGGGCATCGACACGTCTTTAAGCCGAAAGTTCCCGGATGTTGATATCACCATCCCCCAGACCTTTGTCATTGCCACGGACGAATTCAACATGTTTGTGGAAAAGAACAAACTTTCCCGGCTTTTAGAGCAGGACAACGCGCCGGATGACACCCAGGTGGTAGCGCATTTTCTTAAAGCGGAACTGCCCGACCGGCTGAAAATAAATTTAAGGGCCTATATTCAACATGTGCATTATCCCATTGCCGTCAGATCTTCGTCCCTGTTTGAGGACTCCCATGACCAACCCTTTGCAGGGCTTTATAAAACCTATATGCTGCCCAATACCGATACAAGCACTGAAAAACGCCTGGAACACCTGATCACGGCCGTAAAGCTGGTATATGCCTCAACCTATCTGAAAGCCCCGAGATCCTATGCCCGCTCCACCATGCACCGAACCCAGGACGAAGCGATGGCCGTGGTACTCCAGGAGATCACCGGTACCCGGCACAAAAACTATTTTTATCCTTCTATTTCAGGGGTGGCCAAGTCCTATAATTTTTATCCCATTGCCCATCTCAAAGCGGAAGAGGGCATTTCTTACATTGCGCTGGGGCTTGGAAAAATTGTCGTGGACGGCGGAAAAACCCTTCGCTTCTGCCCGAAATATCCACAATTTTTACCCCAGTTCTCCATGATTGATGATATCATGGAAAATTCACAAAAATATTTCTACGCCCTGAAAATGGACGGATTACCGAGCCCTGAAAAGTTTTTCGGCATTGGTGAAGATCCCAGTCTGGCCAAACTTGACATTGCCGATGCCAAGGACCATCCAGCCGTCCGGGTGCTTTGCTCTACCTTTAATATGCAGGATGACCGTATCCGAGACCGGTTTTCCGACAAGGATTTTCCCGTGCTCACCTTTGCCGGCATTCTCAAATACAACAGCTTTCCCCTGGCAGATATCCTGGCCGAAGCCACAGCCTTAGGGGCCCGTTGGATGGGCACATCCGTTGAAATGGAATTTGCCGTGGACCTGCCCGTTGAAGGTGTCCGGTCACGGCCGCGCTTCTCCCTGCTGCAGATCCGGCCCATGGGCCAATATAAACAGAACCTCGGCGTTACAATTACGGAAAAGGATATTAAAAACGCATTCTGCCATTCCACCCTTTCCCTTGGCAACGGCGAATACAATGATATCCGGGATATCGTGTATGTGGAGCCCAAAACATTTGAACCGAATAAAATGCCGTTGGTGGCAGGGGAAATTAACAAAATGAATGCCATGTTCAATGATACCGGAACAAAATATATGCTCATCGGACCCGGGCGCTGGGGATCTTCGGAGCGCTGGCTGGGTATTCCCGTGGTATGGAACGATATTTCCAACGTGGGATGCATGGTGGAGACCACGATTGAAAGCATCAAGGCGGATTTTTCCCAGGGATCTCATTTTTTTCAGAACATCACATCCCTTGGCATTCCCTATATAACCGTACAGGACAAGGGTAATGATTTTATTGATTATGATTTTCTCTCCAGCCGGGAACCTGCCACGACCACCCGGTATTTGAAACACATCCGGTTTGACAGGCCTATAAGAATTCTTGTGGATGGAACAACCTCCCAAGCCGTAATCATGGAGAGCCCTGACGAATCCGGAACACCGATTATGGCTGACATTCCGGTAATAACATGAAAATCCTCATTGTAGATGACGAAGAAATCTCCAGAACCATTCTGCTCTCAAAAATGGCGCATATAGGTACCTGTGTGGCCGTGAACAGCGCCAAAACCGCCTTGGCAGAACTTGACAAGGCACAGGCGGAAAAACACCCATTTGATATCATCACCCTTGATGTATCCATGCCCGGCATGAGCGGCCAGGAACTTCTTGAACACATCCGGAAAAAAGAGGCACTGAACAAAATTCCCCAAAATGACCGGGTAAAAATTCTAATGGTAACCGCCCGGATGAATTTGAGCACAATCAATGCCTGCATCAAACGCGGGTGCAACGGTTATCTCACAAAACCGGTGAGCCGGATCCAGTTGATCCAAAGTTTATCTCAAATGGGCTTTGAGTCTGCCATCCCAGAAAAAAACGACCAAGAAGGCATATCTTACAGTGCCGGTGTGGCTGAAATTATCAAACGATTTTACTCCGGCAAAATCATACTGCCGGTGTTTCCGAGCATTGTCAAAGAGATAGAGGCGTTATTGGCCGGCAAAGACCCTTGTATTGATGACCTGGCAAGAATTGTGGAAAAAGATCTGGTGATCTCAGGCAAGCTTGTCACCATTGCCAACTCCTCGCTTTACAAGGGCCTGGACCATATAAACAGCCTTCATGGTGCGCTGGTGAGACTTGGCCTTAAACACACCCTGGGCATATGTTCAGCCCTTGCAACAAGAAACCTTTTTGATTCAGAAAATAAAACGCTTAAAACCGAAATGGACAGATTATGGGTTCACTCTTTTGCCGTGGCCACCCTGGCAAGACGCCTGGCCGAAGAAAAAGGGTTTGAGAACCTGGAAACTATTTTTCTGATGGGCCTGGTCCATGATATCGGCAAAATGCTTTTGATGAAGGTATTTGTGGATATGTATCCGGATATCTGTATCAGTGATAGGGAGCTGCAGCTTGTTATTCACGAAATCCACACCACCTTTGGCGGCGTCCTGCTTAAAAAAATGCACTTTTCCAAACAGTTCATAAAAATTGCCGAATTTCACCACTGGGAGCAATTTGAAGAAGAGACGGACAAGGAACTGCTTGTGGTCAGTCTTGCCGATTTCCTGGCCAGGGAAATGGGGTTCGGCTTTTTTTTAAAAAAGAATGAAAACGATACTAAATTTGAAGAAGGCGATCTTTATCTGGAAATCAACGATGAATTTGAGTTGGATCACGATAAAATCATGGCGAACCTGTCCGGCCTGTCTGCGCTGAACATTCTGGGCCTGGATCCTGAAACAGTTTTTTCAATCATTGAGCAGATCCATCCCATGATCAAGGAGACCTCCCGTACCTTCTGATGCTCGTTCAAATGCATCAGATGTCCTATTTATATGAAAACCCAGCCACCGAAATCATTTCGGTGGCTGGGCTTGAGAACGTCAGTTGATTGACTTAAGCGTTATGCTTAAGCATTATCAACAATCTGGTTCAGTGTTGCGCTAGGTCTCATTGCAGCAGTTGTCTTATCGAAATCGATTACGTAGTAACCACCGATTTCAACAGGGCTTCCCTGTGCAGCCAAAAGCTCATCATTGATTTTTTGCTCGTTTTCTTCCATGGCTGCAGCAACTTTTGCAAATCTTTCTTTCAAGGCTGCATCGTCATCTTGTGCGGCAAGGGCCTGTGCCCAGTACATTGCCAGATAGAAATGGCTGCCTCTGTTGTCAATTTCATTTACTTTACGAGACGGATTCTTTCTTTCTTCCAGGAACTTGGTATTGGCTTCGCCCAATGCCTTGGCATAGACTTTAGCCTTAGCATTGCCTTTGTTTCCAATATATTCCAGAGATTCGGCAAATGCCAGGAATTCACCCAGAGAATCCCATCTTAAATGACCTTCTTCCAGGAATTGCTGGATGTGTTTCGGGGCAGATCCGCCGGCGCCGGTTTCAAAAAGTCCACCACCTGCCATCAAAGGAACGATGGAAAGCATTTTTGCACTGGTGCCAAGCTCAAGAATGGGGAACAAGTCTGTCAGATAATCCCTTAAAACGTTACCAGTGACAGCAATGGTGTCCTTGCCTTTTCTTATAAGTTCGCAAGAATAAGTACACGCTTCAGTGGGTGCCATAATATTAATTTCCAAACCGGAGGTGTCATGATTCGGCAGGTATTTTTCGACTTTTTTAATCAGTTCAGCATCGTGGGCTCTGTTGCTGTCCAGCCAGAAAACAACCGGTAAACCGGTCAGTCGGCCACGATTAACAGCCAGTTTGACCCAGTCCTGAATGGGGGCATCTTTCACCTGGCACATTCTGAAAACATCGCCTTCTTCAACAGCCTGCTCAAGCAGAACGTTGCCGGCAGTATCCACAACTTTAACGGTTCCGGCAGCCGGTACTTCAAATGTTTTGTCATGTGAGCCGTATTCTTCGGCTTTCTTTGCCATCAAACCAACGTTTTGTACGGTTCCCATGGTTGAAGGATCAAAGGCGCCGTTTTTCTTGCAGTCCTCAATGGCTGCCTGGAAAACACCGGCATAAGCTCTGTCAGGTATCATGGCGACGGTATCAGCAAGTTCGCCATCCGGACCCCACATTTTTCCGCCATTACGGATCATTGCAGGCATGGAAGCATCAATGATCACATCACTTGACACATGCAGGTTGGTAATGCCTTTATCGGAATTTACCATTGCCAGAGGCGGTCTTTTTTCGTAGCAAGCCTGGATATCCGCTTCAATTTCAGCTTTCTTGTCTGCGGGCAAGGTTTCAATTCTGGCGTAAAGATCACCAAGACCCATGTTCGGATTCACACCGATTTCTTTGAACGTGTCGGCATGTTTGTCAAAAACATCCTGGAAGAACACATAAACAATATGTCCGAAAAAGATCGGGTCAGACACTTTCATCATGGTTGCTTTAAGATGGGCTGACAGCAGAACCCCCCGATCTTTGGCTTCTTGAATCGATTTGGCAACATATTCACGCAACTCTTTTTTGCTCATCACGCATGCATCAATAACTTCATCAGCTTCCAGTGCAAGCTTTTCTTTGAGAACCGTTGTTGATCCGTCTGCACCAGCCAGTTCGATTTTAACATCACATGCGTTTTCAACAGTTGTTGCAACTTCACTGCCGTAATAGTCGCCTTTGGTCATGGAAGCAACGTCGGTTTTGGAGTCAGCAGACCAGGCACCCATGCTATGGGGGTTTTTCTTGGCAAACTCTTTAACCGCGACAGCGGATCTACGATCGGAGTTTCCTTCCCTTAAGACAGGGTTAACCGCAGAGCCCAGATTTTTTGAATACTGTTCTTTGATGGCCGCTTCTTCGTCGTTTTTGGGTTCATCAGGATAATCGGGAACATCATATCCTGCGTCCTGTAATTCTTTGATGGCGCCTTTCAATTGAGGAACGGAAGCACTGATATTCGGAAGTTTGATAATATTTCCGTCCGGGGATAGGGCAAGCTCGCCCAAAAATGCCAGATCATCGGAGTGCTTTTGATCATCTTTCAGGCGGTCAGACCAGTTCGCTGCGACTCTGCCCGCCAGAGAGATATCTCTGAGTTCGATTTCAATATCGGATCCTTTAAGATACGATTGAATAATGGGAAGCAAAGAATGCGTTGCTAATAAAGGGGCTTCATCAGTTCTTGTCCATCTAATTGTTTCAGTCATGTTGATTCCTCTGTTGAAGTTTAGGTTTAAGACATCTAACACTATTATGTTAAGATAAAAGCCCGATCAAATAATTCATTTTGAACTTAAGGGCCTCCATCTTGCAAACACAAACGTCGAATTTACCGGCCATGTGCAGTTTACCCTTAACATACAAACAATACTAAAGTTTTAATGGTCTGAATCAGTTTGGTATTAAACAAAGAACAAACCAAAACTTTAATAACATTCAACAAGATGCAAATCAAGACTGTTGTAAAAATTACTTCAAAATTTTGTATACAACACAAAGTTAGCATGTTAAGAGACTATATAGCCCTATTCGTGGTGATATGGGTGCTGGGTGCTGGGTACTGGGTACTGGGTGCTGGGAAATGGGAAATTCTTATACTCTGGACATAATAAGAAAGGACGGTGAAAAATGAAAATAGTTGTTCTTGATGGACACACCTTAAACCCTGGAGATCTCAGCTGGGAAAAATTTTCGGAAATTGGTGATCTGCAGGTTTACGACAGGACAGCCCCCGAAGAGATCCTGGAACGAACGACTGACGCAAATATTGTGTTGACAAACAAAACCGTGCTGACAGCTGAAAACATTGCAGCAATGAACAAGGTTGAGTATATCGGGGTTTTGGCAACAGGGGTGAATGTGGTCGACCTTGAATACACAAAAACAACCGGTATTACGGTTACCAACGTTCCCGGCTATTCCGGTTCTTCGTCAGCGCAAATGGTTTTTGCCCTGATCCTGGAATTGACAAACAGGGTGGGACACCACAGCCAGACGGTAACGGACGGAAAATGGTCGGAATCAAAAGATTTCTGCTATTGGGATTATCCTTTGGTGGAATTGGAAGGCATTACGTTAGGCATTGTCGGTTATGGGGGTATCGGTAAAGCCGTGGCGCGAATCGCTTTGGCCTTCGGGATGAATATTCTGATCTACAACCGTTCTGTTCCCCCGGATCTTCCCGAAGGCATCACCTATTCGGATCTGGATAATTTGATCCAACGCAGCGATATCATATCTCTGCATTGTCCGTTGACACCCCAGACAAAGGGAATGATTAATAAGGACACCCTGGCCCAAATGAAACAAACGGCCTATTTAATCAACACCTCCCGGGGACCGCTGATTGTGGAAAACGATCTGGCGGATGCATTAAATGAAGGTCGGATTGCCGGGGCCGCAATGGATGTCCTTGAGAAAGAACCCCCGGAGAAGTCCTGCCCGTTGCTGACGGCTGAAAATTGCTACATTACGCCTCATTTTGCCTGGGCAACCCTTGCATCACGGCAAAGGCTGATGTCTATAGCCGTTGAAAACATAAAAAGCTACCTGGCAGGAAACCCTCAAAATGTCGTGCCCAGAAAATAACTCCCTGTTTTTTTGTTTTTACCCGTATTCTTCGTTGCGCCTCAGGACATAATATTTAAATATTCTCCCTGAGGCGCGCTTCAAATATGAATAAAAATTCGCCGCAAAATCTATCGCATTCGATCGGGATAGTATTAAAAACCGATTTCATATTGACAGAACATAAGTTTGTAAATAAGTATCACTCACCTTATTTCCTGAGGAATAATTGACAAATTCAACGGAGTGAAAGCATGACCCAACTCAAAGAGATCACAGCAACCATTGACAATTACATCAAAAGCGGGATCAAAAGTCTCAACGAGGACCGGGCAAAAAAAATTTTCAAACAAATAGGACTGCCCGTTGTACAGGAAATACGGCTGGAATCCATTGAAGATATCCATGGGGCGGCTCAAACCGTGGGGTATCCTGTTGTGCTGAAGGGTCTTGCAAAGCAGATGCTGCATAAAACCGAAGCCGGCATGGTGGAAGTCGGCATCACCAGTGAGGTGCGTTTAAAGGAAGCGGCGCAAAGGATGAAGGCCCGGGCCGGGAAAAATTTTGAAGCCTTTCTGGTCCAGCCCCGGATTCAGGGTCAAAGGGAATTTACCGCCGGCATGTTTAAGGACCCCCAGTTTGGCCCGGTGATCATGTTCGGGGTGGGCGGTGTACTCACCGAAGCGTTGAAGGATATGGTTTTGCGGCTTGCCCCATTGTCTGATGCAGACCTTGATGACATGCTGGACAACCTGAAAGCCAAGGCCCTTCTGGGGGCATTCAGGGGAGAGGCGGCTGTAAACCGCACTGAACTTAAATCCGTACTCCAGGGGCTGTCTGATCTGGCCATGGCCTGCCCGGAAATCCGCGAAATCGACATCAACCCTTTGATTATCAGCCCGGACGGCTCACCCGTGGCCGTTGACGGACTGATGATTCTTGAAACCCCCGGAAGCTGTGACACCCATGTGCATCAAAAGATTGACTTAAACGACTTATACGCCACTTTTTATCCAAAAACCATTGCATTCGTGGGGGCCTCTGCAGTCCCGGGTAAATGGGGTCATATCCTGCCTACAAACGCCTATGCCGGAGGGTTCAAAGGTGACATTTTTCTGATCAATCCCAAGGGCGGCAAGATTATGGGCCGGGATGTTTACAAAACCATTGATGACATAGAAGGCAATGTGGATCTGGCTGTGGTAACCATACCGGCACGCCGGGTATTGGACCTGATCCCTGCCCTGAAAAAAAAGCATGTCAAAGGCATGGTGCTGATCACCAGCGGGTTCAGGGAAGTGGGAGACCAGGGCAGACAGCTTGAGGATGAGGTTATGGCCGCAGCCGGCAAAGCCGGTATCCTGGTCATCGGCCCCAACACCATGGGCATGTGCAATCCCCATGCATCGCTTTATTTTTCCGGCGCAAATACCTTTCCGCTTCCCGGCTCCACCACCCTTGTGTCCCAGTCGGGTAATCTGGGCACCCAGCTTCTCTCCTTTGCCGAACAGCAGGGCATCGGCATCCGGGGATTTGTAGGCTCAGGCAACGAAGCCATGATCACCATTGAAGATTACATGCAGGCCCTTGAACGTGATGACCTAACCCGTACCGTGGTCCTGTATATTGAAAGCGTGAAAGACGGGCGCCGGTTTTTTGAATCCGCCGGCCGGCTGTCAAAAATAAAACCCGTGGTGGTGCTCAAGGGCGGAAGAACCCAAGTAGGGGAAAAGGCGGCCTCCAGCCATACCGGTGCCATGGCCTCGGATGCAGGGGTGTTTAATGCGGCCTGCGCCCAGGCCGGAATGATCCAGGTGGAGCAACCCATGGAACTTTTAGATATGGCCACCGTATTTTCATCTTTGCCCATGCCCACAGGACGGCGTGTGGCCATCATGACCCTGGGCGGGGGATGGGGCGTGGTCACCACCGACCTTTGTGCCGAATACGGACTTGAAGTACCCAAACTGTCCCCGGAAATCATTGAACGGCTTGGCAACTGCCTGCCGGACTATTGGAGTCATGACAACCCCGTGGATATTGTGGGCGAAGGAGACCCGAAAATACCCAGAATCTGCTTGGAGGAACTTTTAAAATGGGATGGGTGCGATGCGGTCATTCACCTGGGCATCCACGGCAGACGCATCCTGGTTAATGCCATGGCAAACGCTGTACTGAAAACAGATCCGGCTATAACAAAGGAAACCGCAGATATGTTTATGGCAGGCAGTCTCAAGGAAGAGGCGGATTACACCCGATTTACCGTTAAAATGACACAAAAATACAACAAGCCGGTTGTTGGGGTCAGCCTTTTAACCGATGAATTGAGCCGCACCCTTTACCGCTATGATGATCTGGACTATAAAGGGGTATTTTTCCCGTCGCCGGAACGTGCCGTCAAGGCACTGGCCGGAATGATCCGGTATAGAACATGGCTTGATTCGGGAAAATAGAATAATAAACTTAAACTCAGGAGAAATTCATGAGCAAAAAAATAACCACTTCCAGCCTGATGAAAATGAAACAAGAGGGCAAAAAAATCACCGCCCTCACTGCCTATGACTATCCCTTTGCCGCCATGGTGGACCGTGCCGGAATTGATCTTATCCTTGTGGGCGATTCCGTTGCCATGACGGTCCAGGGCCGTGACACCACCCTGCCCGTGACCATGGATGAGATGATTTATCATACAAAACTTGTGACCCGGGCCTGCACAAGATCCCTGGTGGTGGGTGATATGCCCTTCATGTCCTACCAGAGCAGTCTGGATAAGGCCGTTGAAAACGCCGGGCGGTTTTTAAAGGAAGCCGATGCCACCGCTGTAAAACTTGAAGGCGGTGCTGCTGTATGTCCTGCCATTTCAGCCATGACAAAGGCGGGGATACCTGTCCAGGCCCACATTGGCCTGACCCCCCAGTCCGTACATCAGATGGGGGGATTCAAGGTGCAGCGGGATGAAGAGCGTCTGCTCAAAGACGCCAGGGACGTTGAGGCAGCCGGGGCGTTTTCCGTGGTTCTGGAAGGTATTCCCTCTGCCATTGCTGAAAAAATTACCCAGACCCTGTCCATTCCCACCATCGGCATCGGCGCCGGTCCCTTATGCGACGGCCAGATCCTGGTGTTCCACGACATGCTGGGGATCAATGACGGGTTCATGCCCAAGTTCGTGAAAAAGTACGTGAACATCGCTGCGCTGGCTGCCCAGGGGCTCAATGAATATATTAAAGAGGTTCAGGAGGGCCGTTTTCCCTCCCCTGAACATGAATACAAATAAGAATGATGAATACGCCCAAACGTAAATTTTCCGTGATCGGCTGTGGACGGGTGGGTATCTGTCTGGCCGCATTCCTCTTTAAAAGAGGGTATGAACCTGCAGGTTTTTTCAGCAGGCGCAGGACGTCGGCCCAGGCCGCCAGAACAGCTGCCGGGTGCGGCAGGGTGTTTGATACGGCTGTTGACTGTGCCCGGGCCGGGGATATTGTGTTTATCACCACCCCTGACGGCATAATAGAACGTATCTGCGGTGATCTTGCCCAGCAAAACGCCCTGGGACCGGAAACCATGGTTTTTCACATGTCAGGGGCCCATTCTTCAGAAATTCTTACCCAGGCAAAACAGGCCGGGGCAGTTGTGGGCTCCATTCATCCCCTGCAGTCCTTTACCCTTTATGAACCGGGACAGGCAAGCCCCTTTGAAGGAATCAACATATCTGTTGAAGGGGACCCCGATGCCGTTTCCCAGGGCAAGGACATTGCTGCAGCCCTTGGTGCTCAGGCCTTTGCCATCCCAACGGAATCCAAAACCCTTTACCATGCCTCGGCTGTGGTTGCGTCCAACTACCTTGTAACCCTGGTGCGGTTTGCCCTGACTCTTTTAATGGAAACAGGGCTTCGGGAAGATGTGGCATTTGAAATTCTTTCGCCTTTGATCCAGGGCACCCTTTCCAATATCAGCGCCAAGGGTTGCACCCGTGCCCTGACAGGCCCTGTGGTTCGGGGGGATCATGAAACAGTGTCCCGGCACATAGTTGACATTGACGAAAAAACACCTGAATTTTCAAACCTTTACCGCCTGCTGGGGGCTCATACCCTGGATATTGCCAAAGCCGGGCAAGGACTGTCTGAAGAAGCGGAACAAATATTATCCAAACTTTTTAACATGTAAAACGATCGTTCCATCTTATTTTTATAACCACGGAAGGCACGGAAAACACTGAAATTTAGAGCGCAAAGCGCTCAATATATACTTTTGGTGACTGCCGGACTTGATGATCAGTAATCAAACTTTTTCCGTGCTTTTCCGTGGTTCATCCAACGATCTATATTTTATAAAGGGTCAGCGGTTTACGCCCTTCTGCCTCCAGTTCCTGGTTGGCCTGTTCCAGCAACGATTTTGAAGAAATCACGGAAATACCCTTGGCAGCATCATCCCGGAAAAAATACCGGCCTGCCGTTTCCGCAACCTTTTGCTTGTCCATACCCAGCAGGGCATCCTTGAATGCCTTACGGATCTCATCGGATAATTTGGTGATTTGGCGATAAAACGCTTTCATGGCAGAAGGTGCCGGTGTTTCCGGCTTATCAATGTCAGAGCAGACCTGAAGTATGGCTTCTTTTACGTCTGTTTCAGTGAACTGTCCCTGGGTGATAAAATCACAGGCATCTGCGTAAACATCCAGGGTTCGTTTGATATGGGGATCACGATAGGAGCCAAATGAAAAAATACCCTCTTCCATGTTGTACAGGGCAAATCCGCCGTAAGCCCCGCCTTTTTCCCTGATTTCCCGGTGCAGAAACAGGGCGCGCAAAAGCTTGGCAATAACGGACAGGGCCGGTGCGTCTTCATGGGATATACGCACCGCTTTAAAGGATTGTCCCACAAAGGAGACAGTTGTATTGGTCATCCAGCCATCATAGGGCTGCAGGGTATCGGTTTTTATCCGGGGGGTATAAAAGGCCTGACTGCTGCCGTTGGGCAGGTTATCGTAAATATTTTCAATACGCTTATCGGCCTGGACCATGGAGGTAACAGACCCGATAACAGCCGGTTTAAAATTATCTTTCCTCATGACGGCGGCAGCCATGGCAGAAAGGTCTTTCTCCAATTCTGCCAGGGCCTGGGCACCTGTTTTTTCATTATTCACCCTGGCGGTAAGCGCTTTGATCCGGGTGTACTGGGCGATGCCATGCCACAGTTCATCAATGCCGGCAACCGTTGACAGGTGTCTGGCAGACAGGGTGATGGCATACCTGTGTCCGGATCCGACAATGGCGGCTTCAAGACCGGCCTGATATTGTAAAATCAGGCTTTTGAGCCGGTCGTGGTCTTTGAATCCACTGTCATTAATATATTCATCCACCATATCAAAGAGATGGTCAATATTCCGATCCAACGCTTTTCCCTGCAACGCCAGAAAGGAATGGCCGTCACCCGCCTGGTTAAAGTGGGTACCGGAAAAAGGCGCCATGGAAATACCGCCGGTATAAAGGTCCATTCGTTCGGCCATCTGCACATAGGACGATTTTTTTGTGCCGGCATTTGGAAAGGCCCGTGCGAAAAACGGCACCAGAGGAAAAAGATCCGGCGCAATGTTTCCGGCACCTACCGGGCAGGTAAAATAAAGGATGCCCGAAGTGGCCTTGTCAAAAGCGGTGGCGCAGGTAATGCCCTTAATGGTATCAGGATGAACGATTTCAATTTCAGGGGGAACGTCTTCAAGGACCAGGGTAGGCAAAACATCCAGGTTTTCCTCTGTTTCCTGACGTTTTTTCAGGGCTTCTGCATCTTTATTGATCTGCGCCAGTTCTGCGTCACTTAGGGATTTTCGTATTTTCTGAAGTTCAAGGCGTACATTTTCCGCCTGGCGGGTTTCAATATCTTTATCCGGGGCAAGGGTAAAGACCAGTCTGTGGGGATTATCCAAAAAATACCGGCGAATTCGGCCTTCCAGGAAAGGGCCTTTAGCCAGTTCTGCCTGCAGTTTTTCCAAATCATCGTCAATATTGATGGCGGTTACGGGATCACCTTCATGAACAATAACCGACGCAACCCCCACAAGCAGTTTTATGCCGTACGGGTATGGTGTATTGGTGATCTCCTTGCGGGAAAATTCGATCTGGTGGATGGCGGAATCTATTAAATGTTGATCAATTCCTTTACCGACAAGGGTTTCAAGGGTGTTAAAAATTATTTTCTCCACTTCGGGGACTGCAGAGACTTCAATATCTTTCAACCCGCAGACAAACATGGTATCCCGGTTATCCGAATCAAATCCTGTACCATCGCACAGGGCAGAACCCAGGGTGCTGTCAATGAGCGCTTTTCTCAAGGGTGATGCGGAATTTCCAAGGAGAATCTGTTCAAGCACCGCCATCACCAGCACTTCAAAATGATCTGCAATATCAGGCGTCAGCCAGGCCAGGCACCCCTGATATTTAGCGGCGATATTATCCGTATCAGCGTAAGCATATGCCTGGGTCATGGCTTTAGGGGCCTGCCACCGGGGCTGGGAAGGCACCCGGGTGTCCATTTCAAGAAAATCAAACCTGGAGAGTACCTTTTTTTCAATGAAGCTTAAGCTCTCTGCCAGGGGCAAATTTCCATAGGTATAAAAATAACTGTTGGACGGATGATAATACCTTGCGTGAAACGTCTTAAGTTCCTCGTGGGTGAGTTTGGGAATGTCGGCGGGGTCTCCGCCGGAATTATTGGCATAAGTGGTGTCCGGGTAGAGCCCTTTAAGCAGCGCCCGGGACATGACCTGGCCGGGCGAGGACATGGCACCTTTCATTTCATTGTAAACCACCCCTTTATATACCAGTTCCGGTTCACCCTTTTCCCCTGGTTCCAATTCAAGCCGATGGCCTTCCTGCTTGAAGCTTAAATGATCAATCTCCGGAAAAAACGCCGCATCCAGATAAACATCCATCAGGTTATAGTAATCTTTTTTATTCTGGGTGGAAAAGGGATACATGGTCCAATCTGATGCGGTGAATGCGTTCATGAAGGTGGACAGACTTCGTTTGAGCATGGAAAAAAAAGGATCCCGGACCTTGTATTTTTCAGACCCGCACAGCACGGTATGCTCAAGAATATGGGCAACCCCTGTGGAATCCGTGGGCACGGTCCTGAAAAATACCCCAAACGTATTTTCCTTATCTTCATTGGCAATGTGAATGTGGACGGCTTTTGTCTTCTCGTGGACCAGTTGGATAAGATGGGCGTTAATTGCAGGCAGGGGCGATACCTGTTGAATTCTGTAGCCGCAGATGGCCTGCCCGGGTGTAAATGTCTGATTCATATATTTTTAAATTTTTCCCTTAACGATCTTAGGGCATGGCCCTAAATTCTTTTGTAAATTCCACGGCTGATCCGTTCGATCTTGTCTGTTTTATCCAGCCTGAAAATGATATTTCTCAATTTTTTATCGTTAAAACCTGTGGCCGCCTTAATGGTTTTAAAATCAGTGCCTTCCGGATGGTTGTCGATGATATTCAGCACAATGGATGATGCACTCTTTTTCCTTGGTGTCCGGCTTTTATTTTTCTGTTTCTGTTTGGTCGACGGATGATTCTGATAAATGAATTGTTCTAGCTTGTCAAGCCTTTTATGAATATTAGCAATATCTTCTTTCGTTGGAATATCCAGTTGGCGGAGAAGCATTTTAATAAAGTTCTCCCAATTATTGCTGAATTCTGTAGGTTCCATGTATTAATCCTTCCTGAAACTAAATTTTTACCGTGACTTAAGGCCCATAATCAAAATAAACGCTCCCAAAATTCTAAACCATATTTTGGGAGCGTTTATTCCGATCATGGGCCTAAAAAATATCGGTATATCCCGTTCAATGCGTATTTATTATATAGTTATAGTAATTTTTTAAGGGCTGTTTTCTGTCTCAACCCGCTTTTTTAATATGATATTTTAGAAATTACTTCTTACGTCTATCAAAGTCAAGTAGACCACATCTAAATAAGTAAAAAAATATTTGGCAGCAACGTGTTGGGACCATAATTTTTTTTAAAATTTATGGAAATTAATACAAGACTATGATTTACTTAAAAATTTAACTATAACCTGTTTAGAAAATTCAAAGAAAAACTACCGGTGTTTTGGTGATAAACAGCCCAAAAAAGGGAGAACAAGAGCAAAAATGACACATCCTGGGGAGTTATTAAAGAAAAACGGGTTATATGCGGGAAAGGAGTTGGGACAAAATTTTTTGTCCAATCCAGCGACAGCCTGCATGATTGTAGATAGAACCGGGGTTGATAAAGAAACGACCGTACTTGAAATCGGTCCGGGGTTGGGGGCAATCACCCTGCCTTTGGCAAGGGCCTGCAAGCAGGTTGTGGCCGTTGAAAAAGACAGCCGTATAATTCCTCTGCTTGAAAGGGAACTGGCCGATGAAGGAATCTGCAATGTTACGATTATCAATCAGAATATTTTAAAAACAAATATAGCGCAGATCGCAGGAACAGAAAAACTTGTGGTGATTGGTAATCTGCCGTACAATATTTCATCTCAGATCCTGTTTCAGTTGATTACAATCCGCCAGGTTATAACACATGCGTTTTTGATGTTTCAAAAGGAACTGGCCGAACGTCTTCTTTCGCCACCCGGCACCAAAAACTATTCAAGACTTTCTGCTGTGGTTCAGTATGCATCAAAAATCAGCCGGGTGACAGACATCCGTCCCAATAACTTTTTTCCCAGGCCGGAAGTGGACTCCACGGTCTTACGCTTTGATTTTTTTAAAACCAACGGCATGGGAAAAGAAGATGAAATACTGCTATTCAGCGTAATCAAGGCCGCATTTTCCAAACGAAGAAAAACGCTTCACAATGCCATGTCCGGTGGAGAACTGGGTTTAACGAAAAAAATTGTGGGTATTGCCCTTAAAAACGCCGGCATTGACTCTTCACGTCGGGCTGAAACCCTAACTGTACAGGAATTTATAGACCTTTCAAGGGCAGTAGGAAAGCTTATCACTCAAAGAATATGACTAAAAAAGCGCTGATACACTTTCTCCGGTATGTATGTGCTTAACGGCCCGGGCAAAAAGCGGAGCCACAGACAAGGTTTTAAGCTGTGAAAACCGCTTTTTCGAAGGAATATGCACTGTGTTGGTGACGACAATTTCAGATATAAACATTTGACTTAAATTTTCTACGGCCCGGCCGCAAAGCACCGGATGGGTCGCACCAACATAAACCTTGGCCGCACCTGCCCGCTCCAAGGTTTCAACGGTACTCACCAGGGTTCCCCCTGTGGATATTTCATCGTCAAAAATAATGGCATCCAACCCTTTTACATTCCCCACAACCAGCCCTTGCTCAACATTAGAATCGCTGATTCGACGCTTATCAATAATGGCAAGGGAAGTGTCCAGACGTTGGGCAAACCGGCCGGCTCTTTTAGCCCCGCCGGCATCCGTGGCCACCACCACCACCTTTGACAGATCCAGGAGTGCTGCAAAATAATCACAGATTGTGGGCATGGCTGTTAAATGATCCACTGGAATGCTGAAAAATCCGTGTACGGCATCGGCATGCAGATCCATAGTCAGTACCCGGTCAGCCCCGGCTGTTTTTAAAAGATCCGCCACCAGACGGGCAGCAATGGAAATTCTTGGCGCATCTTTTTTATCAGACCGAGCATATGAATAATAGGGAATAACAGCTGTAATCCGTTTGGCAGAAGCACTGCGCAGGGCATCCAGGGTAAGCATCAATTCCATGAGGTGATCACTGACAGGCGTGGTTAAAGACTGGACCACGAATACATCGTCTTCCCTGACACTTTCCTTAATTTGAACAAATAAATTGTCATTTGAAAACCGGGATACTTTCATAGCGCTTAAAGGAATTCCGATATGTTTACAGATTTCCATTGCCAGATTTAAATTGGATCCACCGGAAAATATTTTTAAATCATCTGCCATTTTAGTTTTCCTGAAAGAAATTTTAATTCGCAATTAATATCAGTTTACCAGACAAGAAACAAGAGACTGGAAATTGGGAATGACGGTATATTTTTTATTCCAAAATAAATATTTTAAATATTATTTTAAAAAAATATAATCATAATAATAATCAATGTTAAAATGTTTATAACTAAGTTAATATGATGATATCATTTATTATTTTATTATTTTTTTATGTTAAAAACTTGAATAAAAAAAGTTTAAAAACATCAGGTATTGAAAGGTTATTTTTTAAGTATCTATAAAACAGGTTTTTTAAACACGTTTTTGTCAAAACTGAATATATGCCCTGATCCCCTTTAAATGCGTTGTTTGGGGCCATCTGAAATTTTTTTTTGATAAGTTTTAAAAAATGATGTCAATAACGTTGATAACCTTTATGATTAAATAGGTTTTTTAAAACTAAAAATAAGGAGGTAAAATTATGAAAGGACAATTGAACTGGTTTAAAGGCGGCTTTTTACTGGCAGCCGCATTTCTTCTGGCAGTGGCCTTCGTGAAACCCATCGGGGTGTCCACCCAGTTTGTCATTGCCGACGGTATTGTTTGGAATCTATTTTCCGACACTGTGGTTAAAAAGGATACAGCAAGCAAATCAGGATATACCAGCCCCAATGCCTATTTGAATAAAAGCGGCGGAAAATACGCCAAAAATGTTGCAAAGCCTTTGAACTACAGTTTTGTATTTGTCATTGCCATGCTTATTGGTGCTTTTATATCGGCACAACTGGGCGGACCAAAACCAGCGGCCCAGGACCGTATTGCCCCTGAGCCCTGGCGGAACCGTTTCGGACAAAAACCTGTGCTGCGCTATATAACGGTATTTTTAGCCGGTGTGCTGGTTCTTTTCGGTGCACGTCTGGCCGGCGGGTGCACCAGCGGGCATATGATGAGCGGCATGATGCAGACATCGTTAAGCGGATATCTGTTTGCCCTTGGAACATTTGCCGTTGCCGTTCCCGTAGCTGTTCTTGTTTATAAAAGAAATTAGGAGGTGACCCATGACTATTTTTCTTGCCGTAATACTCGGTATTTTTTTTGGATTTGCTTTACAACGGGTGGGTGCCACCAATCCGGCAAATATTATCAACATGCTGCGGCTGACCGATCTACATTTAATGAAAGCCATCTTTTTTGCCATCGGCCTCAGTTCAACCCTGTTATTTGTACTTATGAACATTGGTGTCATTAATCCGGGACACCTTTCCGTTAAAAGCAGTTACGTTGGTGTGATTATCGGCGGGGCTATTATGGGCGTCGGTTTTGCCGTGGCCGGTTACTGCCCGGGTACGGGCCTGACAGCGATAGCGGACGGGCGTAAAGACGCCTTGTTTTTCCTGGGTGGCGGGCTTTTAGGCGCCCTGATTTATACGTTGGTATACGGCAGCATTCAAAACACCTGGCTGTTTAATAAAATCGCAGGCGGCAAAGTGATGCTGGCCACAGGCTCGGATACATATCAGGCACTTTTACCCGCCATTCCCGGCACCCTGTTGGCGGCCGGTATCGGGATTGCCTTTATGGTTATTGCATGGATTCTGCCTAAAAAAGTATAGGAATTTCCATTTCCCAGCACCCAGCACCCAGCACCTAACAACCCGCCCAAAGGGCGCTAATTGAATATTGAATATTGGGCTCTTGATCACGCTTTCGGCCACATATTGGGTAGGGGCGGATTCCATATCCGCCCCTACAGTTTGGATCAAGCAATGATTAAGCCCAACATCGGCGAATCGTTCAGGAATAGGACTCCTTGGCGGGGAGCTGAATCCACGCCCTGATATCCTCTAAATCCGATGTATTCCAGTCATCTGAAATTCTTCTTTCAATAAATTTTAAAAACAGGGTGTCAATAACGTTAATAACCTTCATGATTAAAAAGGTTTTTTCAATGATTAAACCCTCTATTTCGTCTTCTGATGAAGATGTGTCAATGGTGGGTGTTTTCAAACCGGTGACGTTGAAATTTTCACCTTTGATGGAAAATTTATATTCCTCTTCACCTATCCTGCAGATCAGATTGATATCCGTTACCCATGCCCCTTTTTTAAGGGCTGTGGTTCCTTCTTCAAGCCCTGCCTGGTCACCTTTAATGGTTATTTTTTCCTTTGATTTATCACCAAGATTGTTCTCCAGACTGATGGAATT
Source organism: Desulfobacter latus (assembly GCF_013389365.1). GTDB lineage: Bacteria > Desulfobacterota > Desulfobacteria > Desulfobacterales > Desulfobacteraceae > Desulfobacter > Desulfobacter latus. The sequence continues at coordinate 40,801 of NZ_JACADJ010000003.1, read as the reverse complement.
TCCAATTTCAAAGGTTACCGGATCTTTTGAGCCTGAAAGCGTTGTAATATCCTGGTCTGTTTCAACGAGGTACCAGATCCAGGTTAAAAATTCGTTGCCTAGAAAGCCGTATTTATTATAAGCGGTAGCAATATCCAGCATCATTGCCCCCCTTTCATATTTAACGGCGCCAGCGCCAGCACCCTGTCTTTTTCATCACTTGAAAAACTGCCCTGGGTTTCCACGATTGTATAGGGAAATATCCGGATGGGTTTATGGTCAAAGGATTTGAAAAACAGGGTTTCAAACAGTTCATTGGCCGCCTTCTGGGTGGAAAATAAGAGTACGGTTTTATCTTCATAATCCCATAACACATCATACATATTTGGAATAAATGGGGTTTTATGCATCAAAATATCAATGACCATCTCCTTTATTTCAGCTTTTTCATTTTTTGAAATAAAGGGTCTGCCGCTCTCTTTCTTTTTTTTCTCCATTTCAATGGCCATATGTTTCTGGACCAGTTTGGCCGGGATTGATTTTTTATCAATGCGCAGGGAAAAGGCAAAATAGGTGCCGAATAGAAAAGACGCTGATTCAAAGTCTGGTTTATAGGGGGTTTCAAGGGGGGTCCATCCGGCTGAAATTTCATCGTATTCGCTTTCAATTTCAGGGATGGCGTTTTCAATCAGTCCCCGGCGGACACCTTCTGCAGCACCGTCAGGAAATTCACCGTCAATATAATAACGGCTGATGGCATGGGTCGATGAGATTAATCCCATATTATATATACTCTCCTTAATTTATGTTAAGCGGCTGTTTAGAAACGGCTTAAGTCTCTGTCAACAGACATTGTTGTGTTATGTGAAAATATTAATATCAGGCATTGATCATATATCAGGCCATACGAATTTCCGGTAGGTTGGGTTGAGGAACGAAACCCAACGCCGATAAGTTGTTGGGTTTCACTTCGTTCAACCCAACCTACGCTGTGGCCGATGTTATGACCAAGCCCTAATATCATTATAGGAACAGTTAACACACGAGTCAGGTGCAAGGGGCTTTTATTTTTTGTATAATATAATCTGTAAAAAACGTATTTGACCACAAGGTTAGCTCTTCCCTCTGGATTGCACTTTTAAGAAAAGGCTCGACATCTTTTTTAGCCAAATTAAAGTCAATTTGGTCGGCTTTATCACATAATAATTGATGGAGCATCTCTTCGGACAGCCTTTGACCGGCCTCAAGGTGACCCGTCTGAACCATTTTGTTTTCAAGATAATGCAGATCACAGGGGATTCCTGCCTTGACATACCAGATCAGATCATACCAATCGCGACCTTTGATATTATTTCTTTTTGATCTACATAAAAGTGCATGTGCCTTGCCGCCAAACAAACTGGATAATGACATGGTTCTAATACTGAACGCCACAGGGTTAAGATAATAATTTGTCTGTGTTGTAAATCCAATCGCCGGATTCTGATCAATTTCTAATTTGATCTTTATTGTGGCGTTCTTTTGGGTCTTAAGATCCGCTTTTATTTTCAGTAAATGTATAAGCGTATTGGCTTTTATAAAAGCCGATTTGATTGGACTTTCTTTTTTTCTACTGGTTATTGACACTTCAAAACCCCAGGACTCTAATTCCGTGGTAATAGCATTTAGGTATTTTTTTATATCAAATCCGGGATCGGGTTTAATTAACGAAAAATCCAAATCCTCAGAGAATCTGTCCAGGCCATATAAAATCCGTAAGGCACTCCCGCCGTAAAAAACAGCTTTTTCATAAAATTTAGACCGCCATAAGCCAAGCAGCGCAACTTCCTGTATAATTTCTTTTAATGCATTTTCATGGTCTTGAACTGTATTTAATTGGTACCTGGAAAGCATTTGCTTTATCTTGTCGTCAAACATAGCTATCCTTCAGAAAAGCAGTTAATTGGCTTACGCTTGGTTTGCCATAGACCAAGTTTATCTCTTCAAGCAGGAAATGGTTATAACTTTCAAAAAAACCATCATCTAATCGTAATAATGTAATAAATTCCTTCACATCTTGCCGGGTGTGAAGATGGTGTTGAAAAGCGAACAGGTCGCATAACGCCTTTTCCGGAGATGCAATCAAAATTTTTTTGTCATCCCCTACACTTTCAAGCTTTACTCCGATATTATATGCCTGCTTCTTACAGTACAGGTATGAAAAATTACCAACCGGCGTAGAAAAGAATTTTTTTCTCTTAAAGGTTATACTGATCATCAACTCAACCCTTTCCGGGATCAACCCCCAGTATGAAAGCGCTGTCTGTGATGTAATATAAGAAGGACCATATATCATATTTGCCAGAACATACTTATTGTAGGGCTTGCCATACTCAGCACCTAGAACATAAATTCCTTTTTTCACCCGGATAATATCCTGGGTTTTGATCAGATTTCGAATTTTATCCCTGGGTTTTCGATAGTCTCTTAACGCATATATCAAAAGGTTATAATCGAATTCTGCTGGAAGATGTATTAAATTTTTCACTTTAAAACCAATAGGTCTATTAAATTGGACTTATTGGTTGATATATTGCAGTGTAAAAAGAATATTGTCAAGATATGGTTATAATCCCATAATAGGGGAAGAACAAAAAGCTGAGTTTTGACACCCTATATGTGACGTGTTAAATCTTTGTTAAAAATACGGATAAAAAACTATGCAAAATGAATAAGTTATTTTCTTTTTTCCTTTTTTTAATATTGATTCCAGATTGTACTGCCTTTTTTGTTGTTATAAACTATAGCTTTATCTCCTTTATTTATTTATGGAAACAACATGAAAAGAGAAACTATTCTGTTTCCCAAAAAACCACACAGTCTTTTAACCTTAATCACCGGGTCGGTGGTTATCACGATAAGCCTATTACTGTTTCCGGGTGCCTGGTTCATCCAAAAATCATTTGAAAATCAGCTCGAAATCGAAAAGCTGAAGGAACTCAATCAAATCAACTTATCTTGGACATCAGACCTTGACCGCTGGTTAGCCGATGCCAAGCACAGCATTCTCCGTTTTTCAACGCTGGTGTCAAACCTGCCGGAATCAGATACCCCTGACAATGTTGCCTTGTTTGATAGCCTTGTTGCACCGGGTGCGGATGAGTCGTTCAGGTCGAACCGCGCATCATTTTCTCCCGCAAGCGAGGCCGGCATCTGGATTCCTAACGGGGCATCCCTAACCCCCGGGACCAAAAGTTTTTTTGTTGAGGCAAAAAAGGTGACTCAACATTTCGGACAGGGCGCATTAAGCAACTTTGAAAATATCTGGATACTCCCTAAACAGGGGGGAATCATAATATTTTGGCCAAACGAACCTGAATTTATTTACGAAGCAACTAATGACCTGGATTACACCGCTTCCCAATGGGTGACCCTGACCCGGCCGGACAGGAATCCAAAAGGCCTCCCTCAATTGACAAAAGTATCCTATGACCCTGCCACCGGTGCCTGGATGGTCAGTATTGTTGCCCCGTATTACCGGCAGGGAAAATGGGCGGGCGCTGTTGGGCACGATTTCCCCATATCAAAACTGGCAAGACAGATGAAGGGGGTAAAACTGCATCACGAAGCCGCCCAGTTATTGATCAGGCATGATGGGACGCTTTTACTGTCAGATCAATTTTCAGAAAAGATAGAGGCATCCAATGGTCATTTTCAGATAGAAGATACCCATGATGACGCCTTAAAAAAAATTTTTGACGCCAATATAAACACTTCTCCCCTGACATTTCCCGATAATATTGTCCGTGACGGACATCGGATTTTCATGCTCCATCACATTAACGAAGCGGACGGTTTATTTATTACCATCACCCCTGAAGACGCTCTTTTAACGCTTGCAAAAAAATCCTACCGGGCAATATGGATGTTGGGTGGCTTGGCGCTGTTTCTGCTTACTTTAATTCCGGTTGTCGTTATCTGCCGCATGGTGCTCCCGCCTGTCAATCGGCTTGTCTCGGGCATAAAAAAGGTAAGCCGGGGAAACCTGGAGTACCGGTTTGTCCAGTCCGGTTCAAAAGAATTCTGTTATATCTCAGAGGCCTTGGATAAAATGGTCCAGGGCATCTTATCTTCAAAAAAGGAGGACAAACAAAAGGAAGCGTCCTTAAAGAAGATAAAAAATGTCATTGATTTTGAACGCAAGAAACTGAAATCTATTTTCGAAGCAATGAACGACATCATTTTGATTTGTGACACCTCTGGACGCCTTATAGAGACGGCATCCTCAAAATCAAAATTTTTTTACCGCCCCCCGGATGAAATCATCGGAAAGCATTTAGATGACATATTTACACCTGAAAAAGCGACATTTTTCATGGATGCAATCACAACGTCTGTTTCCCGGAAGGCGCCGGTGAAAATAGATTATGAACTGACAATCGACGGACACCCCCTCTGGTTTTCGGCCAGCATATCGCCGATGCCGCCGGATCAGGTTGTCTGCGTGATCCGGGACATTACCAATAGAAAAAAGACAGAAGAACAACTGCGGCAATCCGAAGAAAAATTTTCAAAAATTTTTTCAATGACCCCGTCCATTGTTACCATTACCCGTTTGGAAGACGGTTGCTTTATTGAAGCCAACAAAGGCTTTGAAGATGTAACAGGATGGAAAAGGGACGAGGTTATCGGACGAACCTCTACCGAAATCGGTTTCTGGGGATCACCAACTTCCCGGCCGGACATGGTCGCATCCTTGAAAGCCGGTAACGACCTGTTTAATAAAGACGTAAGTTTCAGGCGTAAGGACGGCAGTCTGCGGATGGGGCTCTATTCAGCCCGACTCATACACCTGTCAGGGGTGGTATTGATTTTGTCCGTTGTCCAGGACATTACGGAAATCAAAAAAATGGAAGACGATCAACAAAAATTGCAAAACCAGCTCTTTCAAGCGCAGAAAATGGAAGCTATCGGGGTGCTGGCCGGTGGCATTGCCCATGATTTCAACAATATTCTTTCAGCGCTGTTTGGGTTTACCGAGCTTGCCAAAATGGAAGCAGGTGATAATGAACTTATGAAAAAATATCTGGATTCAGTGTCTACAGCCGGTCTGAGGGCAAGGGATCTTGTGGGTCATATCCTTACGTTCAGCAGAAAATCCGATGTCAAAAGGCAAGAAATATTTATCGACCCGATCATCAAGGAGACCTTGAAATTCATCCAGGCATCTTTGCCGTCCAATATCCGGATTCACCAGGACTTGAGGGTGAAACATGCCAGGATCATGGGAGATGCGATCCAAATCCATCAGGTTTTAATGAACCTGTTCACCAATGCGGGTCACGCCATGAAAAACAAGGGCGGAAAGCTTGAGGTGGTGCTTGACATGATCGCCATCGACCAGACCGACACCAGGCAATTTAATAAGATTAAACCGGGACTGTATTACTGCCTGATGATTTCCGATACCGGCTGCGGCATTCCACAAGCCATTATTGACCGGATATTTGAACCGTTTTTTACCACAAAAAACAGGGAAGAAGGTACCGGTATGGGGCTTTCCACTGTTTTCGGCATACTTAAAGAAATGGCGGGCGGTATTTCCGTATATAGTGAGGAAGGGATCGGTACCACCTTTAAGCTGTTCATACCGGCCCATGCGCAGAGCAGCGGCCTGGACACAACGCCTTTGGAAAGTAAACCGATATCCGGAGAGGGTAACATCCTGATCGTGGATGATGAGGAACCCATCGTACAGAGCAGTCAGGCGATCTTATCCAGTCTTGGATATTCGGTTACCGGCACCACCAGCAGCCGGGAGGCGCTGGAAGAGATTGAAAAAAAACCAAAATTTTATGATCTGGTTTTAACAGATATGACGATGCCTGAAATGGACGGCCTTACACTCGCCCGCCGGATCAAAGCAATCAGCCCTGAAATCCCCATTGTCCTGTGCACGGGCTTCAGTCATGTATTGACAAAAGAGATGTGCCGATCCGTCGGCATCTGTGATCTGATCATGAAACCCATGATTGCCGGTGAACTATCCAAAGCCGTAAATAGCGCCTTGAACAAGAGGCCTGGAAAGGAAACCCATGATGCGCGTTCTGATCATTGATGATGACCCGGAGATCTGTCTGTTTTTTGAAACCATTTTTGAAAAAACAGGGTGTGAAACCGTCACGGCCAAAAGAATCAATGAAGCCAAAAAGCTGAGCACCAGCAGCAATTATGACATTGTTCTGCTTGATCTTGAACTGCCTGACGGAAACGGGCTTGACATTATGCCGGACCTGGTGAATTTACCGTCTTCCCCGGAAATCATTATCATTACCGGCACCGGAGATGCCAGGGGTGCTGAAATCGCATTTAAAAACGGGGCATGGGATTTTGTACAAAAACCCTTTTGCTATGACGACGTCTATCTTCCGATTCAACGGGCGCTGCATTATCGAAAGGAAAAAATTGCGTCCCAGCAGTTTATTTCCTTGAAACGGGCCAAGATAATCGGAGAGTCCCCTGTTCTTCGGCAATGTCTGGATGAAGTGGGGAAGGCGGCCTCAACCGACGCCGGTGTCCTGATAACCGGAGAAACCGGTACAGGCAAGGAATTGTTTGCAAGAGCCGTACATGAAAACAGCAAAAGAGCAGACCGGCCTTTTGTGGCGGTTGATTGTGGTGCACTCACAGAGAGCCTTATTGAAAGCACCTTGTTCGGGCATGAAAAAGGCGCCTTCACAGGAGCCGCATCAAAACAGACAGGCCTTATTTTAGAGGCAGATGGCGGAACATTGATGCTGGATGAAATTGGAGATATGCCGTTATCCGTTCAAAAAAAACTGCTGCGGACGCTCCAGGAAAAAACAGTGCGCTCTGTTGGGGGAAATAAAGAGATTCATGTTGATATCCGGCTGATTTCCGCCACAAACCTTGATCTGGAAAAAATGGTGAAAAACAATCAGTTCAGGGAAGACCTTTTTTATCGGATACATGCCATGAGAATCAATTTACCCCCTTTGCGAGAGCGGGGGACGGATATTGATGACATTATCATCAAAAAAATTCATGAACTGTCTGTCCATTATAACGTTCGCGCAAAAGGGATTTCCAATGAATTTTTTGAAACACTTCGGCAAAACCCATGGCCGGGTAATGTTCGGCAACTCATTAATGTGCTGGAATACGCCCTGGCATCTGCCGGCAGTGATCCGACACTGGTGCCTAAGCATCTTCCCCCGGAGTACAGGCTGGTCGGGATTGATTTTGACATGCCCGAAGAGAACGATACGACCCAAATGATTGACGACGTCTTAAACGTTAATGGCGATTTCCCGCGGCTGAATGTCTTCAGACAGACTTTGGAAAAAAAATATCTGGAAAAACTGCTTGAAAAAGCCGACGGCAACCGTAAAACCGCATCCAGCTTATCAGGTATTTCCCAGTCTCGACTCTATACCCTGCTGGGCAAATATAACCTCCCCGGCTTTGGTTCCCAATAAAGAGCCCCTTTTCTCAATTTTTTTTTAATTCTGTTCCTCTATTCCGGAAAACTGGAATTGCATCATTTTAAAATACAGGAATATCCGTTTTTTTGCCCGTATCAATAATTGCAAATTATTTAGATAACTACCTATTATTATAAATAATATTTTTCATTCTGTTTATTGGTATGCTTTCTGCATTTAACGCCATGAAATATATAATTTTTACTCCAATAATTTTGCATCGGAATGAGGATATGACCAACCATGAAGGATATTATATTCTGTTCAAGTCCGTCCGAATTGAGCACGGCCGTTATCCTGGTTGCGGCGGGAATTTTCCTGATACTGCTGCTCCTGGGACTGGTTGCCATCTCCTTTTTTTTAAAACGCCGGTTAAATGAAAAAATAATCCGTCTGGATCAAAGCATGCAGCGCGTCGTCCAGAGCGAAGCCAGATTCCAGGCGCTTTTTGATTTATTACCTTTTTCCTGCACACTGAATGACATGAGCGGACGGATTATTCTGGCCAATGACTATTTTTGCAACACTGCCCAAAAACCGCTGGAGGAAATTATCGGTTCTACCATGGAAGCGTTGGGCAGAACCGTGGATCCTGAGGCAAAAAAAAGAATCGAAGCCGACATAAAAAAGAACGGTTCTGTTAGTAATGTTGAAATCGATGTCGTGCAAAACGGCAACACTTACCACATTTTATTTTCAAGCTGCTTGATTGACTGGAAAAATGAAAAGGCCATACTCTCCTCTACGGTCGATATTACAAAGCGGAAACGTGCCGAAGAAGCCGTGAAACAAGGTGAGGAAAATCTTCGTGTCACCTTGAATTCCATTGGCGATGCGGTGATTGTCACCGATATTAACGGACGGATTACGATCATGAACCCTGTGGCCCAGCAGTTGACGGGATGGAATGAAAAAGAGGCGGCTGAACAGCCGTTTAAAACCGTTTTTAACATTGTCAATTCAAAGAGCCGTGATCCTGTTGAAAGTCCGGTACAAAAAGTGCTTTCAACAGGTAAAGTCGTCGGCCTTGCCAACCACACCATGCTGCTGGCCCGGGATGGGTCTGAATACCACATTGCGGACTCCGGTTCCCCCATCCGCAATGATCATGGTGAGATCAAAGGTGTGGTGCTGGTCTTCAGGGATGTAACCGAGGCGTATAAAATGGCGGCGCGGCTGCGGCAGGCAGAGAAGATGGAGGCCATCGGCATACTGGCCGGAGGGATTGCCCATGATTTCAACAATATTTTATCCTCGCTTCTGGGATTTACCCAGCTTGCCAAAATGGAAGCAGGCGATAATGAAACCCTGAAAAAATATCTGGATTCCGTGTCTACATCCGGTCTGAGAGCAAGGGATCTTGTCAGCCACATTCTTACGTTCAGCAGAAAATCCGATGTCAAAAGGCAAAAAATATTAATTGATCCGATCATCAAGGAGACCTTGAAATTCATCCGGGCATCCTTGCCGTCCAATATCCGGATTCACCAGGACCTGAGGGTGAAACGTGCCAGGGTAATGGGAGATACGACCCAAATCCATCAGGTTTTGATGAATCTGTTTGCCAATGCGGGTTACGCCATGAAAAACAAGGGCGGGAAGCTTGAGGTGGTGCTTGACATGATCGCCATCGACCGGACCGACACCATGCAATTTAATAAGATCAAACCGGGACTGTATTACAGCCTGATGATTTCCGATACCGGCTGCGGCATTCCACAAGCCATTATTGACCGGATATTTGAACCGTTTTTTACCACAAAAAACAGGGGCGAAGGCACAGGTATGGGACTTCCCACTGTTTTCGGCATACTTAAAGAAATGGCGGGCGGTATTTCCGTATATAGTGAGGAAGGGATCGGCACCACCTTCAAAGTGCTCATACCGGCTCATGCGCAGAGCGGCCGGTTGGACACACCACCTTTGGAAAGTAAAATGATATCCGGCGAAGGGAACATCCTGATCGTTGATGATGAGGAGCCCATCGTACAAAGCAGTCAAGGGATTTTAACCAGTCTTGGATATTCGGTTACCGGCACCACCAGCAGCCGGGAGGTGCTGGAAGAGATTGAAAAAAAACCAAAATTTTATGATCTGGTTTTAACAGATATGACGATGCCTGAAATGGACGGCCTTACACTCGCCCGCCGGATCAAAGCAATCAGCCCTGAAATCCCCATTGTCCTGTGTACGGGCTTCAGTGAAGGATTGACAAAAGAGATGTGCCGATCCGTCGGCATCTGTGATCTGATCATGAAACCCATGATTGCCGGCGAATTATCCAACGCCGTAAATAGCGCCTTGAACAAGAGGCCTGGAAAGCAAACAAATTAAATAAAGGAAATATCATGAAAAAACTGGCATCCTTCATAACTACTTTACACTTTTTGAAGCCAAACCCCGGTTTTCAAGACCCTTTCCAAAAAAGTGTAAAGTACTTTTATGGGGATATGAAGGATGCCAAAAAACTTACTTTAAAATGGAAACTTATTGTCAGCGGTATCCTTATCGCCCTGATTCCCTTATCTGTTGTGGGAATTTTCGCCATTGTCAAATCTTCCCAGGCCATCCGTGAACTGGCGGAAAATCGAAGCCTGATGGCGGCTCAAAATTTTTCCACCATGGCAGACAATTATGTGAAACAGGAAATCAAACTGGCCCAAAGCATGGCCGCAGCCCCCGTTATTACCGACGCCATGGCAAATGCAGCGCTGGGGCGGATGGATGCCCTAACAGCCTTGGATAACTATTTATTCTTACAATTTCAAAAAATAGGCAACGGGTATGATATGTTTTTTATCACCGATTCAAAGGGTGTACTCATATCCGATACAGATCATGGTAATTCGAGAATAAAGAAAGTATCCTTTTCAGACCGGGACTATTTTCAAGAAGCCCGGTCCGAGAAAATCTCTATCGGCACTCCCGTGCTGTCCAAAATTACTGGGAACCCTGTCTTTGTTGTTGCCGTGCCCCTTAAAACCGATTCCGACAAATTTGCCGGGATTTTTGCCCTGGTGGTTCAGCTGAGCGCCTTGTCCGATGAAATAACCCGGACCCAAATCGGTAAAACAGGATATCCGACCTTAGTGGATAACGCCGGCAATGCCATTGCCCACCCGAACAAGGATTTGATTTTAAAGGTCAATATCGGTGTTCTTGAGGGGATGGAAACGGTTTCAAAGCGGGTGCTGAACAAAGAAAGCGGTGTGGAAAAATACCAGTTTAAGGGAACTAAGAAAATAGCTGGATTCGCCCATGCAGGTATCACTGAGTGGTCTATTCTCGTGACCCAGAACGAGGCGGAGTTTATGGCATCGGTTTATATGATCCGCAATATGGTCCTTGCAGCCGCAGGCTTGTTTCTGGTACTCACCGTCATCGGGGTACTCTTCTTTGTCAGAGGCGTGATGGCCCAGCTTGGACACGATCCGGCAGAGATTGTAAGGATTACCGACAGCATTGCCAAAGGGGATCTGACAGTACGGTTCAACACGGGCGGGAAAAAAATTACAGGGGTGTATGAGAACATGAAAAACATGACCCAAAATTTAACCCGGATGTTCAAGGATATCTCGGAAGGGATCCACACGCTGAGTTCCTCTTCCACGGAGTTGTCCGCCATTTCCCAGCAGATGGCGTCAGGCTCTGAGCAGACATCGGAAAAAGCCGGCAATGTATCTGCTGCCGCCGAGGAGATGTCCACCAGTATGAACAGCGTGGCCACAGCAACCGAGCAGACCGCAACCAATCTGCAGATGATCGTGGCTGCCGCAGAAGAAATGTCCGCCACCATCAATGAAATTGCCGAGAATATCGCAACAGGAAACCAGACCACGTCACAGGCGGTTCATAAAGCCGAAGAGATTTCCAAAAAGGTCTCTGAACTTGGCCGGGCTGCCGCAGATATCAGCAAAGTGACAGAGACCATTACAGACATATCCGAGCAGACCAATCTGCTGGCCCTGAACGCGACCATAGAAGCGGCAAGGGCGGGACAAGCCGGAAAAGGGTTCGCCGTGGTTGCAGGAGAGATCAAAGCCCTGGCCCTGCAGACAGCGGAAGCCACCAAAGAGATCAATTCCAGAATCGGCAATGTTCAGACCGCTACCGGGGAATCTGTTTCAGCCATCCAGGAAATCGTAACGATTATTAATGAAATCAATAAAATTGTCACATCGGTCGCAGCCGCCATTGAAGAGCAGTCCGCCACCACCCAGGAAATTTCAACCAATGTCAGCCAGGCGGCGGAAGGCGTTCAGGAAGTCAACCAGAATGTCAATCAGGTATCGACCGTTGCAGGTGAAGTAACTCAGGATATTCATGGGGTCAATCAGTCGGCCGAAGAGATCAGGGGCGGAAGTATCCATGTGAATAACAGTGCGTCTGAGCTGTCAAAACTGGCTGAAAGTCTGAACGAAATGGTCAACCGGTTTAAATTGGAATAACGGGTGAAATTTTTCCTTGAGCATACAATAGGCTCTTAAATAACTTGCCCCTTTTTATATCTCCGGGAGCGCGGGCGTCCCGCCCGCAGTAACGATGCAGGCGGGACGCCTGCGCTCCCGGGTTAAGTTATTTCGGTCTCATTCCTTACTGGTCACCGGATCCATGGTCACCACTTTTGTTTAATATGATCAATACAATTACAATAAATATGATTTTTGTCTTATACAATCAATATAAAATGGGATCGGACCAAAGAAAATAATACAACCCATTGTTAATAAAAAGTATTCCAGATGCAATAGGATTTGTTATTCAGAAATGTTGGACAAAATTGCCAAAACGGTTTGTAATGCATATAACAAAGGCATATTAAAAACTGAATCAAAAGGCAGACACCATGATAAAAATACCTTATGCCGTAGGAAGTTATGAAGAAATACAGGAACAAGGGTATTACTATGTCGATAAAACCCGGTATATCGCAGCGCTTGAGCAATGGAAAGTGCCGGTCTTCTTAAGACCACGCAGATTCGGCAAAAGTCTTTGGTGTTCCACGCTTGAATGTTTCTATGACATTAACCGCAAAGATAAATTTGACGCGTTATTTGGCAATACCTGGATAGGAAAGAATCCAACGCCGTTAAAAAACAGTTTTATGGTACTGCGACTGAATTTCAGCGTAGTCTCGGTAAAACCGGATATGGTCTGTATCGAAGACAGTTTTAATTTTACCCAGTCCGCCCGGATAAAAACCTTTGTATCCTATTATAAAAATTTATTCGGCAAATTCCCTGATATCTCTGATCGCTCCATTGCGGATCAATTGCAGTTTATAATTGAACAGGTCACAAATAATACCCTTCCACCCCTCTATATTATCATAGATGAGTACGACAACTTCTCCAATCAGTTGATCACCTCCCGCAACGATGACCTTTATAAAGCATTGACGTCAGGTGATTCTTTTTTACGGTCATTTTTCAAGGTCATAAAATCAGGCGTTGAACAGCAAAGTATCGGCAAGGTATTTATTACAGGGGTGCTGCCGATTACCATTGATGACCTGACTTCCAGGTTCAATATTGCACAAATTGTTACCCTGCAGAAAAAGCTTGTAAACATGATGGGATTTACCCACCGGGAAACAAGTCAGTATCTTGCCAGGGTGTTTGAATCCCTGGACAATGATCCTGAACAAATACCTCAAATACAGGAGATCATGAACAACCACTATGATGGTTACCGTTTCCTGCCGGAAGCAGAAGAGACCCTGTATAATTCCGCCATTGTGACCTATTTTTTTAAACACCTGGTGATCAATGATGGAGAAATCCCAAGAGAACTTATCGACGACAACCTGAAAACCGATGTCTCCTGGATTGAACGTCTTACCACAGTAAGGGAAAACACCGACGCCATGATGGATGCCCTGGTTTTTGACAACCAGCTGGAATATGACCTCAAGCAGCTTGTTTCCAAATTCAATATGCGCCGGTTTTTTGAAAAAGATTATTATCCCGTCTCTCTTTTTTATCTTGGCATGGTCACCTGCAAGGATGATTTTACCATGTGCCTTCCAAACAACACCTTAAGGGAAATTTTTGTTGATTATTATAACGAACTCAACGATTACGAGGTTTCAAAAGGATACACTGACTATTTTCGTCAATATCTTGCAAATCAGGATATGGAAACGCTGTTTGCAGGTTTTTATGAAACCTATTTAGGCCAGTTCCCGGCCCAGGCCTGGGATAAAATTAATGAAAATTTTATCAGATGCACATTTTATGAGCTTTGCACCCGTTATCTGTCACGCTATTTTACCCTTTCCATGGAAGTCAACTACCCGTCAGGTAGAAGCGACTGGGAAATGACCGGCAAATACCACACCAAGTACAAGAACACCAGAACTATCATTGAGTTCAAATACGCCCCATCAAAAGCGGCCAGCCATATATTATCCCTTGAAGCCCCCCTTGAAGCCGACACAAACCAGGTGTTGGGGTATAAAAATGATGCCCTGAAAAAATTTGCCCATTTTACCATTAACGCCTGCGTCATCTATGTAGCAGGAAATAAAGGATTTCGGTATTTTAAGGCGGATTGATTAGAAGTGATGCAGGTCGGACCAAACTTGACGTTTTAACCAATCCCGGCCAGGCCGATGTCGTTGCCAAGGCTGGTATAATTGATAATCTGGCCTGTTCTTCCTGCAAGAAGCATCAGAAATCTTTGAAACCGGCTTAACTCTTTGATGTTAATGATGGTTCTGACATCGCATTCATCAACAATTCCCTGGATATATGACATCAATTATCGCACCGGCGGGGATATCATTTAAAAAACCCCTGGGGTCTTGTTCGGCCGCCAGCCTGATATCCGGATCTTCATTGAAAAATAGGGCTTGTCCGGATAGGTCATTTTTACCAGGGATGTTTTTCCGGACTGGCGGGGCCCGAGTATCGTCACAACCGGATACTCTTTTGCAGATTCAAGCAGTTCTTCTGTAATTTCACGAATAATCATGGGGGACATCATATATAATTCTTATGAGAATTACAAATTACACTTCATAAATTATCTATTGTCAATAACAGCGCCTGCCCGGGTGAAAAAAAAATAATACGCCAATTCTGGTTTTTTCAGGTTCGATTCTTGCTTACAGATTTTTGGGTGGTCTTTTTGGGTGGTCATTGATCAAAAATAATGCCTGGCAAGACCATGATTTGGATGATTTTACGTTGAACTTATCCCAGAGGTTTTAGAACAGCTAAAGACCCGGGACCGGATTTTATTATGTTGGAATATACACCGATAGCTCAGTTTGCCATAGGAAACGACCACAAGGTAAAGGTCTGGAACAGAGCTTTTGAAGTTCTTAGCGGCGTTTCCGCTGAAGATATTATCGACACAGACCATCAGTGGAAGATTTTTTATTCCAGCAAACGGCCCGTGCTGGCCGATCTGGTTGTCGAGCAGGATTATGAAAAATTCCTTGAAATATACGGCACAAAAAATCCGGCACAGTCCAGCATTGTGCCCAATGCCTGGGAGGCAACAGACTATTTTGAAAATATTAACGGAAGGCCAAGATATATAAATTTTCTGGCGGCTCCTGTTTTTGACCATGCAGGCAACATTACAGGCGCAGTCACAACGCTTCAGGATATTACCCACGGCAAAATTCAGGAAGACGCCGTAAGGCGTGAATCCGAACAGCTCCAGCAACAGTATTCATTGTTTCAGTCCTCAATGGGTGAGCGCTTCACGTTCTGCAATATCATCGGTAAAAGCCGAAAAATGCGGGAGGTCTATGATATGATTGCACGGGCGGCAGCCGTTGCCGACAGTGTTGTTATCCACGGCGAATCAGGGGTAGGAAAGGAACTGGTCGCAAGAACTATACACAATCTCAGCCAAAGAAAAAACGCACCGTTTCTCTCTGTCAATTGTGATGCACCGTCTGAATCCCTTCTGGAAATTGAGTTCTTTGGTCATGTCAAAGGCGCCTTTCGCGGTGCCTGTAATGACAAAAAAGGCGTTCTTTGCCATGTACAGGGCGGTACCCTGTTTCTTCATGACGTTGGAAAACTTTCCCTGAATCTGCAGGTTAAGCTCCTGCGGGTAATGGAAGGGGGGGGGTATTCACCGGTCGGGAGTAACGAGGTACTTTATTCCGATTTCAGGATTGTTGCCGCCAGCACCTGGAATCTATGGGAAGAGGTTCAAAAAGGCAGGCTCCGCAGTGATTTTTTTTATCGCTTGTATGTGATACCCATAGATATCCCGCCCCTTCGTGAACGGAAGGAAGACCTTGCGCTGCTTGCCGATTATTTTTTAAGCCGGATGAAATCATCCCTTCACTTTTATGCCTTGCCCGAAAAAGACATACAAGCGCTATACAATTACCACTGGCCCGGAAATGTCAGGGAACTTCAAAATGTTCTCCGCAGGTACATCGGCTTACAGGGCCTTGATGCTATTGCGCCCCCGAATATTCCCCTCCCTGAGATTCCACCGGCCCGCCCCTCAGGAGTCATTGCCGTTTCGGATTCAGGCACAGATCTTCCGTTGACCGATGCCGTTGCCCGGTTTGAGAAACAATTTATTCTTTCCGCCCTTGAGCTCTCCCGGTGGCACAGAGGAAAAGCCGCTGAAAAACTGGGTATTTCCCGCAAGACACTTTATCGCAAAATGGGGGCCTATGGGATAGATCTGCCCTAAAATAAGACAAAGAAGTCCTGTTTTGGGTCATATTCGCCCCAAATGTTGTATTTCCCCGTTTTAATCCTCCCCTCCCCATCTTTTTTTTCATCAGAATTAAGTCGCCATTTATTTGTAATTCAGTCTGCACGTTGCGTTTTAAATAATTATTCGGCAGCCCTCAAAACCTTTATAATATGGTCTTTCGGGCTTTCAAAAACGATCCGACGTATTGTGACGAATGATCGTGGGCATATGGGCTGCCAATAAACCGACTCGAAACCCGAAATAGGACGATGGCACAATGTTTGCTAATTTCTGATGAAAGTATTTTACAATTTTTAATAACTTAATAAAGAGGAGTATGAAGATGAGAAACGAAACATTGGCAAACCCGGGACCGCTCGGATTAATGGGCTTTGGAATGACAACCGTGCTTTTGAATATTCATAATGCCGGTTTTTTTGAAATCAGTGCCATGATTCTGGCGATGGGACTTTTTTATGGCGGTCTGGCCCAGATTATCGCCGGTATTCTTGAATTTAGAAAAGGTAATACGTTTGGCGTTACGGCATTCATATCCTATGGCCACTTCTGGCTGACTCTGGTGGCGCTTATTCTATTGCCCAAACTCGGCTGGGCAGATCCGACGCCTGCAAAATTCATGGCCTGCTATCTGTTCATGTGGGGCATCTTTACACTGTTCATGTTTTTCGGGACATTAAAATCGAACAGAGGGCTTCAGTTTGTTTTTGCATCGCTGACGGTATTATTTTTTCTTCTTGCAATCAAAGACTGGACAGGTTCACATCTTATCGGGGTAATTGCCGGCTTTGAAGGCATTATCTGCGGACTGAGCGCTATTTATCTTGCTATGGCCGAAGTTCTCAATGAACAATATCACAAAACAATTCTTCCGGTAGGCACACTCTAACCAAAACTATCTTCGATGGTTAGACCTTGATCATTCTTTCGGCCATGTATTGGGTAGGGGCAGATTCCATATCTGCCCCTACTGGTGGCGGCAAACACTTTTCCTTCTTCAATCAGCCAACCGCAGCAGAAGCCAATTACCACATATTTTAGACTGCAGTGAGACCGCTACTTGCAGAAGATACTGACGCTTTGGAACAATTGGATCAAATACGTCATGGCTTTGCAGAGGCAATGGAAAAACAAATCCAAAAAATGTGGGCAGCCAAGCTTGGCTTGACGGACTATCACCCAAAGCTGGTGCAAAAAAAGGCCGCCCTATGCCACAACCCAAAGGGCCGACTCTGAAGCATGGTTGAGGATCTGTTTAGAAGTAGGTCCCATAAAAAAAGCCCGCTCAGTTCCGGTGCCGGCCCATTACCAGGGTATCAAATCCTTTGTCCTTAGCATAGGAGACAATGCTATTGCCTATACGCCTTGACCTGGGGTGTCTAAATCTGCCATTTTCGTTTGCGCACTTTTTGGCCCCCTTTTGAGTTTTGAGTTGTTGAAATGCCTTTCAGAAGAGGTCGTTCAACAGATTTTGGGTATACCCAAAAAGCGGGCAAAAATAATCATCCGAAAAGCGGGTTTTTAGACAGCCCAGCCTTGACCCCTTATAAACACCGGGGAGCAAAAAAAAAGGTTTTCAGCAGTGCACTGAAAACCTTTTCATATTGTGGCGGGAGTGACGAGACTCGAACTCGCGGCCTCTAGCGTGACAGGCTAGCGTTCTAACCAACTGAACTACACCCCCGTGATTATTTATAGTGGACAATGCAGTGCTTGAACCTTGCAAAGGTTACACTCTACCACTGAGTTATCTCATTCTAAGGAACAATCTTCTACCGGATGGCTGTGTCATTGTCAACTAAAAAAAATTGTGATGGCCATGTATGGGTCAGTAAATTGAGGCAGTTCTTTTAGGACTTGTAGGTTGGCCTAATAAAATAATAGAAATCCCTTCTATCCTCAACTAATTTGATTAGCCTTTCGTTTTTAAATAAGTGATCTCAAAGGCCTTACAGGACCGATACTGCTGCAGCCGGTTACTCAGGGAAAACGAATCGTTTATTTCATAGTGCTGAAAGATATCCAACCCCCGGTCCAATAGAATCTTCCAACCGTGGTCGGTTACAATATGGCGTGCATGAAGGGTTTTGGTTTCGTCAAACTCCCATGTAAAATGAACGCCGGCTATGGCACAGTTCTCCTGGATCTTTATAAAGCTGTCTATCTGCTGCGGCCCTTTAAAGTCATCTTGAACCGTTATCAGATGGACGTCAACTTCATCGTCTTTGGGTTTGATTCTTACTATGGTTTCAATAAATTCCATGAAGTTTCTGATCTGGTAATAAATACGGATGTATGAATCCGTCACCGTTATTTTTCCGGCATCCTGGAGATAATCGCTGAAGAGCTTGTCAAATGTTACGCCTCGCTGGTTCTCTTTTACAATGACCTGTCTTTTTTTAAGTTCGGGTGGTTTGTCACTAACGACAGCTGGCTCCTGAGACTGTTCGGGTGCCTGACCTCCTGTTTCCGATTCAGGTTCCTGGTCTTCAACAGAACCAAAATACTGGGGATATTCTTCCTCCTCAAGGCTCTTTACATGGACGGTTGTTTCGTCGTCATTTTTTGTGTAAGCAAACCTGACCGCAGCATAGGTGGAATCAATTTTCATCAACTGGTCTTTAACCCTTTTACGGCCTTCTATGGCAAATTGCAGGACATCCTCTATCTCCTGTTCCGTAGCTTCCTGGTGGGGATACAGGATTTTCATTAAACCGGAAAAGGTCTTGTTGATACCGTCTTTATCCCTGGTGGAGATGTCACTGACAAGATCAAAATACTGAGAATAATGACCTGAATGGTCATGGTTTCTTAAAAATCTTAAAATCTCAGCCAGGTAATCCACCACAAAGCCATATCCTTCAGAGAACAGCTCTCCTCTGATGATGTCCACCTCCCAGCCTGGGAGATAGAAATGGATTCGATCCAGAAATGCTGAATCGTAATACTGTTTGGGCAGTTCATCAAAAAGATCCGTATGCTTGAGCATATAGGGCAGATTGTGTCTGGTGTTACCGACAAAAACCATGGATGCTTCAGCGCCGATGGTTTCCACTCCACGGGAAAAGGACTTGTTCGCCATGTAGTTTTTCATGATATCCACAAGCGCCTGCTGTATTCTCTTTTCCTTTCCGGCAAATTCATCAAAGGCAACGGTATCCCAGTATCCGACAAGGCCGATTTTACCTGAACTGTTGTTTACAAATAGTTTGGGTACGGTAATCTCCCCACCTGATATCAGGATGCCATGGGGTGAGAAGTCGGAAAAGATATGCGACTTTCCAGTTCCCTTGGGACCAAGCTCAATCAGGTTGTAATTGCGTTCACAGAACGGGATCAGCCGGACCAGCTGCAACAGTTTGCTTCGTTTGCCCAGTTTTTCAGGATTAAAACCAATGCTCTGGATCAGAAGGTCAATCCATTCATCCGTGGTAAACTGCCTTCTTGCATCGATATATTTTTCATAATCAAAAGATGACAGCTGAATGGGTTTCAGTTTGTTAATGATCCAGGGGGAAACGGATTTGTCTTCAAAATGCTCATACTCCATATCCACAATGCTCCAGACACCGCTCACCAGGAGTTTGGGATGTTTTTTCACCGTGTCCGCATCAACCAGGATCTGTTTAACTCCCAGGTTGGCGAAAGATGCTTCATACACATCTTTCTTGTCATTGAGGGCAACACTGACTTTATCAATGACCTTATGACGGCCTTTCTCCCTGATAACAGACTTGATCAATCCGGCTTCGTTCCGATGGACATAATGTTTCCGTAAAATCTCTTTGACGGTTTCAATACCGGTTTTGATGCTCTCTTCATCTGCGGTCGCACAATACTGGCCCAGCAGGAATTCAAGAACATAGGAAGGAACAATGGCATTCCCTTTAACAATTTTAACCAGGTCCTTGCGGACAACGAGTCCGGAAAAGTGCTCATTTATTTTGTCATCAAGTGCTGTCATAACTATCTTTCCTAAAAATCAAAATCACTGGTAAATGATCTTCGTATCACATACCGGGCTGATTTATATTCTTTAAAATAGGTGGTTCCAGACTCCTGTTCTTCCAAACGCAGATAAACTTCCTGTTCATTGAGATCATCCGCTTTCTTGGTCAGGACAAACCGTATTTTCAGTTCCCTTTCCCTTGGATTATCGGAAGCAAATTCAAAGTTCAGATTATGGCTGTCAGAGACAAGTTCGTTGTCTTTTGAATAGATTCCCGCTCTCAAAGACCTTGCTTGAACTTTATCCGTAACAGGCTGGGTCTGATAAAAAGTGACGGAGAATTGACCGGTGGTGATAAAGGATGTCGAACCACTGAGGATATTAACTCCAACCTTGGAGATATCACTTTGCCGTTTCTTATGAATTTTAATGACCGGGATGACCACTTCCTGTAACGATGCCCCACCATGGACAAACCTGGACCCTGAACCTTTTAACCGTAATCTATTAATGGATTTCGGAATCTGGATCTCCATGTCTCCTTCTATGCCTGCTTCTTTTGCGGTAAAGGATTTCATACCGGTGTTCTGTGGCAACCCTTTACCCAGCAGGAAACGCCTGTCTTTATGGAGTGCATCAATCCCGGTAATATCAGCGCCAAGGAAATCACTGTCTTCAAGAACACGGTCCTGATAGATAAACCCATGATCAGATGTCACCAAAAGGTTGGTCGCATTGGCAGCTACCAGTTTCTTAATTATTTTAATCAAAGCTTCAAGGGTATCTTCAACCGCATCAAAAACCCGGCCCTCGGATTCTTTTTTATCACCGGTCGCATCAATCTGATTGTGGTAAACATAGACCAGATCATGGTCCCTGAATAGTTCCCGGCATTCTGTTTTGTTCATCTCCATGAGATCCTCGGCCCTCATGGCCTTGGCTGCACCACTTACTGCATCCTGGAGAATCTTTGACCTGTTTTCCGTACCCTGGCTGCGCTTTCCATCCACCAATACGGTGGTCGAATGATTATCCGAAAAGGTTATCTCTTTGTTCGGCAATAAAGAAGCCATACCGAGCTGAGTGAAACTGGGAAGTGTGGTCAGCATCGGGGATATCTCTGCATCAAACCGATCCTCCTGGCGAATACGGCTGTGCAATTCATCGCCGATCTCAAACCGCATGGCATCTGATATAATAACAAACACCTTCTTTTTGTCCCGGAGGAATGAAGAAACGTTTCTTTGAAAGAAGTGTCTTTGAAACACGATATCGGTTTTACCCCAGGCTTCACATTGATCCACCTGTTTCTGCCATTCATTGTTGACGGTCAGCAGGTAATTATTGGAATACAGATTCTCGATTTTATCTGACAGGGCCTTGAGTACGGACACCTGGCCTGATCTCTTTGTATGGAAAACATATTGACGGTAAAGCTGATCGATCAGATACCAATAGTTGGTATACTTGCTCAGGCCGTCACCCATGGATTCAATGTTGATTTCCGTTTCTTCCAGAAGCCGGATGAACCGTGCGCCATGATCAATGGCCTGGTACAGATCCTCATATTGTTTGTACCAGTATCCTATTTTTCTCTGCCGGATCATGCTCTCACGGTTTCCGGCTGTAATGGTCCGGTCAACCACCTGCTTAACCAGATCGCTTATGATCTTTCGATCCACCAGTTCAAAATAATCAATCTCTTCAAGGGATGAGATATCTCTTTTTTGAAGGTCCTTTTCGATGGCCAGGATGTCCGCGCATTCTTTGGATAATGTTTCAAATGCACTCTGGTGTCTGACACTATCCTTCCACCGTTTAAGGAATACCAATGCATCGGGATTCAGTTTTGAGTCTTCACCCAGGCTCATGTCATAGCAGGACTTGAACAATTGAATGGTGAAATCCTTAATCCCTGGCGAATCGGACGTATAACCGTAAGTGATCTCCAACCGATTCCACAAAAATGAGTCAAGGGTGCAGTTTTCGATGAGTTTGAATTTATCATCCTTTTTAACGGCTGATTCTGAAAGCAGGTTTTCAAGAATATTGTCTATCCGGGGATCTGACGCTGCACATACAGCCAGCATTTTTGTTCTGACAGCATTTTGCGTATCATCGGAGGCAAGTATCTTTTTCAGGCCCTCTCTTCTTTTGGCGGCGTTGAAGAAAACAGCATGTTCGTTCACAACATCTGTAAACTCTATCCCCAGTCCAAGCTCATTGAGCCATATTGCAGACTGATCCGTTCTGAACTCACCATACGCCAGTTGAACATCCAGCAACCAGTTGTCCAGATCAGCAGGGGCTTCACCTTCATGATATAGAAGAAACTTCTTGTCCGGTTCCTCCCGAAGGATTCTGTGCTTGACCCTGAACTCGTTATTGTTCAGTTCGACTTTTTCAATGTCAGGTAAATCAAGCTTTTCATAGTCACTTCTCAGTTCTTTTTTGGCGTCGTACCAAAAAACGATTCGGTGTTTTTTAAAAACGGGTTTTAGTGCCTCTGCTATTTTTGTCATCAATGACCTGCTTCATGCTTTATAATTCTGAAAAGTTCCCAAAAAGGGATTTAATTGTCATATAAAATTCGCCCAAAACGCCGTCAGGATCAGGCTGAAGATATGCGGTCACAAAGGTTTGAAATTCTTGTTCGGTCAACACATCATCGATAAATGGCTCAATGGCCTTTTGTCTCAGATCATTGAGTTTTGGGATACCTAAGCCAAGTTTTTCAATGGTGGTTTTTGCTGCCGGATCTCCTGGTTCTAATGGCTTGATGCGTCCATCTGCCAAAAATAAGAATTTGTTTTCACAATCCGGGGCAAGGGGTGAGACCAATAAAGCCGCATCAAACCAGTCTCCCTTAAGATTGCCACAGTGACGGGGCTCGCCTTTTTTCACTCTATTCTGGCAGGAACAAAGCATATTGGAATAATCAAGCGGATCTATCGCTTCATTGCTTTGGGGGATGAAATGCTCAATATGGGAATCATCAAGTCTGAGCCGCCGCTCGCAATAGCAGCAAAGATATCCCTGTTCCTGCATGAGTGAGTTTTTGACACCATTTTTCAGTTGGTTTCCCATTGACCTGTACTCCGGTTTCCAATCCTCACTCTCAAGGGCTTTCCACTCGGTCAGTTGAACAGGCTCCGATCCTTTTTGAATGTATTTCATTTGCCCAGCACTTCTTTTCGTTTAATCAGCACAGCCGCTTTGACTATTTCAGGATCTTCTCCTATCATGGCCCTGAGATTTGAAATTTGCTCTTTTGCTTTGTCTGTTTCGCCCTCATTAATGGTTTCGTATAGTTCCTTTAAGAGGGTGTTTACTTCATCAGGACGGGTTGTGTTAAGTCCCATTAAATCTTCAAGCACCCGGTCTGCATTCTTGCCGTAGGATTCTACAGGTTTGGTGTATTGAATCCCTTCATCCGAGTCGTTTAACAGGAAAATGTTTTCCGGTTGTACATGGGTGATCACATGGGGCGAATGGGTGGATATGATAAACTGAAGGTTTGAAAAAACCCTTGTGAGGGTGGGAATAATCTTGCGCTGCCACCTGGGATGCAGATGAAGATCTATTTCGTCAATAATGACAACACCACTTCCTTTCAGCGGCTCGTCTCTTTCAGGATTTGCAATGGCAAGCCTTCTGGCAAGATCCCCAACCATGGCAATCAGGCATTTTTCACCGTCTGATAACTGGGAAACAGACAATGTCTTTCCGTTTTTTTCGACCTCCATTCTCAGGGGATTCCGGCGCACACTGAAGTTTTTAAATTCCGGCAAAAATTCATCCAGGGCTTTTCTAACGGTTTCCAACTGAGAATCCGGAAATTGAAAGTCATCCGGTTTGATCAGCGCATTTCTATATCGTCTATTTTCGTTTTCAAGATCTTCCCGTTCCCGAAACCACTCAAAAAACGTTCTAAAATTGGCACCGCTGGTTAATGCATCATCATAGGCAGCAAAAAGATTGAACTTATGTTTTTTTCTAATCCGAAGGGGAATATCAACAACAGCCCTGTTAACAGGATAATAGACGCATAAAGGAAGATTTAATTTTTCCTCGCGTTCTTCAATCATTGCCTGCAACGCCTCTGTGAAATTTTTCAGCCCGGAGAAGTCGCTTTTCTTTAAGACTTTCATGTAACTTGTTCTGCGTTTGGCTAAGCTCCAGTAAAATGGTTGTTCGTTATCAACGCAATGGAGCGTAACAAAAGCGGCGGATGTCCCGTTGGAAATATCATCTTCTGCGATTGGACGTCCTGACGCTCCGGACCGCTTCAAACGGCTCACAAACCATGACAGCATGACGGCTACGGCATCGAGCAGCGTTGATTTCCCGGCACCGTTAACGCCTAAAAAAACGTTCAGGTCATTTTTCAGGTCAAAGTCGAGATTTTTGACGCCCCGATAGTTGGATAAAGATATGGATTTAATTTTCATATTATAGACACCTCCGGTTCTATTGTTCGCTCAATCCGATAACCTTCTTCAGGGCTTTTCCAAATTTTGGATAGTTTTCTTTCACACCATCGTCAAGGTCGATCTCTATTTGTTTCGTTGCCAAAGGATAAAGAATATCACGCTCATATTCATCCACTTCATCCAGCACCTTTTTGATTTGCTCAATCTCTTTCAATGCCTTGGTTTTTTCGCCTTGGGATGCAGAGGTGCTGATACTGATCTTTTCAAGATTGTCTTTTCGGGCGCTCAGTTTGGTTCTGAATTCACGGAGATAATCGTTTAAAACAATGGATACCGTATCCGGTCTATATCGGTGCATATAAATCAGGGCATTGAAACTGCCCTTTGGTGATGAGAACATCCAGTATATGGGCCGTTTCTTATACATCTTTACATGGTAGGTATAAAAATCTTTGAGGAAAAATTTACGAATGTCCTTGCCAATTGCCTTTTCAATGAATTCAAGATTTTCTGCGTAATGCTCTTCGCCAAATGTCACCCTTAAGAATTTTTTAAACCGTTCAGCTATATCATCTGAGAACCAGTCGACCTCCATAATCGGAATTACATTATCGTCGTCTGGTTTAAAAATTGCTTGAGGTATCTTTGCAAGATAGTTTTCTATAGTTTCTCCTTGATTCTTTAGAATTAAGCCTTCTTTATCCAAGGAATAACGTCCAAACATACAACCAACAGAGTATGATAAAAATTCCTTGATTGTATCTCCTAAAAAAACATTTTCTAATTCTTTTTCACTTTTGTTTCCTCCATAGCGATAATATGGATTACAAGTTAAAGTTATTTCTGACATGGATAATTCTGGTTTAAATTCATCTACAAGACCATATGATTCCATAAAATGGATATTATTCTTTTCTTCTAACTCCTTCATTTTCATAACATCTTCATTAAAACAGCTTTTCAGGGTCGAGTACGTCTTTTTTAACGTTGATTGCTTTAAGTTAGAAGTCAGCAAGGGGGAACGAGTAAAATCCCAGGATGTTTCATAAGAATTCCAATCTCGAACTCCTATTTTTATCAATTGTTGAATATTACTCTGTGTAGCGGAATTATATAGCTTATTAGAGTAGGGGATGTCCCTATAATTACCCGCCTGAAAATGAATCGTAGGGTTCAAGACCTTCGCTATATTAAATACGAATGTACTGTTTATTACAGATAGTCCTATTTCGAAAGGAACGTCTTTTGTAAAAAAAGCAGAGTGTCCAGACACATCCGAAATGAAGCCTGGTGGTAGATATCTACCAGACAAACGCCCTGAAGTTACATCTGACCATGTTATTCCCTCATGAAACAGCCACTCTAAATTCTGAATATACCTAGACCAATGTTTACCCTTATTACGTTGAACAGCGTATTTTTTTATCTCTTCAGCATCATTTTCCCAATTAACTACATATATAAGATTTCCATACCATTTTCTATACCCGCCTCCTTTATTGTAAGGATACCACTTGAAACTATCATTGTAGGTATCTTCTCGGATTTTACAGCCATAATTAATCTTTGATTTAGAGATTTCATACCAAAACTTTAGAAATCTATCGTTATCACCGGTGTTCTGGCCTACAGCAGAGGTCGATATATCTGAAAGATTTGGGAGTTTCTTAAATATATTTCTTACATTATCACTTAGCCAATATGTTATGGGTGTTCCTGGTATTGATTTAAAATTGCTCGAAGAACTTCGATAACGAATTCTTTGGCCTGAATCGTCCGACTCACTCGGGATTTCATTCACTCCTGTTTCATCTCGATATAAATCAAAGTTATATTTATATTCAGTGTTATTTTTAGAGTTTAAATATATTTTTGCTATGTCGTTATAATATATATGTTGGAAATTTCTTTTATGTAATCTGTAATAAAACCCTAACTTATTCGGTTCTTTAGCTGTTTTAATGACGAATGCAGTTGATCCCCAGTCAATACCGAATATCCCTCTCCCCATGTGAAGCATTGAGTCGATTACATAGTTGTCTAATATGAATTTTCGTAATTTGGCAAAGGAGGATAAAAATAACCAAGAAGGAAGATTAATCATTCCCATATATCCCTTCTTTAAAGATAACTGAATACATCTTTCCAAAAACATTGTAAAAAGATCCAGCTTACTATTTGGATAATTGTCTTTCACCCACTTTCCTAAACGACTATTCATCCCTTTTCTGCCCATATAAGGAGGATTAGCTACGACAACATGATACTTAGGGCTTAAATAATCAGCCTGTTTCAAAACTTTCAGGACTCTCTGATGAATACCTTGAAGAAACATATCATCAGCCACTTTCTTCTCATCTATAAGCCGCAGTACATCTGATACATTGGTTAGCTCTGGCCGAATCAACGAACCAAAATTATCTGCTTCCTTGAACTGATAAAGCAGAGTTGAAAGATCCATGGAAAACAAATCTGGGCCGACTGCATCCATATAACTTTTAACCTCATGAGCCTCAAAATTAATATTTTCAAGAACACAAATATTGGGATGAACCTTCTTTTTAAAGAAACGACGATACTTCTCTCTGGCTTTCATACAGAGTGCAAATGCAGCCAACTCTCCTGCCCGTTCATCGATCTCAATGCCATAAAGATTATTTTCAAGGATGAGTTGTGGGATCTTGGGAGCATCATATCCTTGTTCTTCGTAGATAGTATAGAGGATCTCAAACGCATACACCAGCATGTGACCGGAACCACAGGCGGGATCACAGATCTTTATCTCTTCTGGCGATTTGATTACCAGAAAGTCCTTCTCCTCCTGTTCCGGTTTTATATAATAGTCCATCCTGTCAATAAGTTTGGAGCCAGGGTTATTCAGCATCCACAATCGCCCAAGTGAATTTTCTACCAGATAACGAACGATCCAGTTAGGTGTAAACAACTGCGTGGCTGCTGGTATATTCTCCGGTGTCACCTTTTTATTCTTCTTTAGCCCGGCAAAGACCTCATCCTTTTTCTCAGAGATATAGAATTGGTATAGCCAACCGATAACCTCAACATCCGAACAGGCTTCTTCAGAAAGAGCTTCCCGGGTGGTGGTCAGAATTGAACTGTCTGACAACAAATCATCCGGCATCAATAGTTCGGTATAGTCTGCGATCCTTTCAAACAGAAACGGCATAGTGCTATAGTAGTCGTTACATACGGCAACCAACAGTATCCGGTAAGCCTCCTGCTGTGGTTCAGGACTTGGAATGGTTTCATTCAGAAGACCAAATACCCGATTTTTATCGATCCTTAATCCTTCATCAATATGACCTTGTTTGGCTTCCATCAAAATTTCCGGCTGGGAGAGTCCTTGTGCAGGTGACACAACTCCTATACTGGTGTATCGATTTACATCCATGAATCTCAACGCACAGAATCTGTTGAACCAGATGTAAGCAACCTTCTCGACGACTTGATCTTCGGATGTCCGAGAGATTTCCTTTTCAAGTTCCTTAACAGCTTTCTCATTTTCTCTTCTGGCAGCACTGTTGGTATCCAGCACTATGGACAGTTTTGTGGATACCAGTTCTATCAATTGTCTTCGGGCATTCTGTGCAAATGGTTTCAGTTGGGATGTATTCAATTGTTTATGCTCCGTATAAAGTTTCTAATATTCGACGCCGGCTATACCTGTATCCGCTTGCCATCATAGATTTCTTTAAGAATGGCCTTTTTCAGTTTGGATAAATAGTCCTCAACTTCGAATTCACTTTCGATCCAGGCCTTGGAATAATTCACTTCGATTGTTTTGATGCCAACGACTTCCTTAGCCGAATTTTTCTTCTCCGGTTTCTTCCCACCGTCTTTTACTTCCCCTTTTCCAAAATCGCTGTCTTCCACATCATTGTCGTATTCGGTTTGGCCTGAATCAGATGGTTTGGGTTTCGGGGGTGTCGATTTCGGTTTACTGAGAGAACTCAATCTATTGAGGATTTTACTGTATTCTTCCTCTTCAAACATGCGAAGGGTGTCACTGATTACAGCAATCAAATCCTGATCCTGTATTTTATCAAGCTGGCTCTCAAACGGTTTTTTCAACTCATCCTTATGGTCAGAAGTTAATTTTTGAAAATCATCCATGCCGGTCATTTTACTCAACAATGCACTGATCTTGTCAGATGCATTCTGCTTGGTTGTTTTCAGTTTCTCATCAACTTTGCCGGAAACCGTTTCAATAAGTCTTTTCACCTCCTGCATCTTATTATTTTTATAGCAGGTGCTGTCCTTCAGGATTTCAAATATCCGGTCGGACTCATCTCCATCAATATAGAAAAAATTATGCTCCTGACGTTTTAAAAAACTTACCGCATCATCATAGATGGTTTTCAAAGAACCGTTCATGAATCTTTGAATGGGGTCAACAACCTCTTCTTTCAGATCCAGCAGGCTGTCTTCAATCTTATGCAGGTCAGTCAAAAAGAAAGTATAGGGTTTGCCTTTGAGTTCATTGAGTGTCTCAATGATTTTATCCAACTCAGCCAGGAATGGATACCTCGATTTATCTGCAACGAGGGCTGACAAGGTGTCAATCTTTTCTTTGATGGCTTCGGTTGTCTCTTTACCAAGGGCTTTGGCCTCTGCTGTAGATGTGGGGTGGTCAAAGAACTCTTCATAGAACTGTTTCAGGCCTCGGATCTGGCCGGCGGTGAAGTCACTTAAAGGCTCTACAACCAGATTTGAATGGCCATGGGTATTTAACAATGCTTTTTCAAGCTGGTCATCTTCCAGGATATTGCTGTCGGAATTCAACTCGACCTTTCCTGCTGCACAGAGTTTGGCCAGGATGCACAATATGGCTGCGTAGTACCAACCATATGATTTCTTCTCGAATCGTTCAATCAGGCTTTTAACCGTGGTTCTGATACCGTTGGTTTTATTGCCTTTAACAAATGAAAGCATCTCCTGTTCTGCTTCACTGAGAAGGGAAACGTCTCCACCAAAAAGGTTGCCGCCGTCCTTCAGGCATTTGGATACATAGCTCTCGGTATATGTAAAATCCTTGAGCATCTTCAGGTTGGGATAGGTTCTTATAATAAGGTCATGGAATCCCTTTATGACTCTTGCCTGGGGATCTGATCCTCCGATATCTACCAGACCGGCATTGATGAACATTTTTGATAACCCAAGAAGTTTTTCAATATGTTGTTTCAGATCCGTATACCGCTCCTGATTCTGATGGGTCTTGTCCGCCAATATCCTTTTAATGGATTCCTGCTGCGTGGTGGAGATGTTCTGCCGGATATATTTATTGGTCCTTTCATACATCAACAGATCCCGCATCATCCGTTCATCCGGCGGCATGATCACCAGAAGTTCATCCCTTCCTGCTGACTGCATGGTCAAGACCTGTTCATTATCGGCATGCTCGTTAAAAGGGCTGATAACATGGATGGTCAACTCATACTCCCGGCCAAACAGCTTGTCATCCAGTTTCCTGGAGAATGGATAGTCCTGTCCATTTTCGTCGTATCGTATTTTTCGCAGTTTTATGATGGTATCGAAGACTATCTTATACAGATTTTCATCAACGGCAGAGGTTTCGATATCGGTATTTTTAATTTCCTCTTCAACATCCTTTTCTTCGTCCGTAAGGAATTCGAATATTTCACCGTTTCTTTGAATGTATGTCTGCTGCTCAAGAAGGTTCAGGGCTTCGGTCAGGTCCTTATTCAGCTGATCCATGTTTTTGTTGAATTCATCCAGCATCAGCACCGAGAGGTTCCTCTTTGTTGCCTTGAATTCTTTAATATATTTTACAAGGAACAGGGCCTTGAGTACCTGCACGGCGAATTTATTGTCCAGGTGTCTTTCTGCAAGCTGGATGGATTTCTGGATCTGAGATTTCAATGCACTCCTGATCCCTTCAAACATCAGATCAAATGTGGCAAGCTGCCCGAGATCATGGTCTGAAATTTGAACTGCTACCTGCTGGAATACGCCCAGCATGGATCTTTCTCCAACAGACCTGTGCTTTCCTTCAAATGCATTGTGCATGGACAGATTCTGGATGGCAGCCTGGAACAGAATGAACTGGTACGGGATAAACGGATAGGTATGAATGAAGTGATCCTGATCTTTGAAATTTCGGTATAATTGTGAGCCGTCTGCAAAATCAAACAGGGTTTTAAAATTATTGACCTGGTCTTTGTAGACTTTGGACAGCTTGTTGATCCCGGTATCATTTTTCTGCAGTAACCGTTTCTGGATCACTTCGGCAACATCCGCACTGGTCAGCTTCATCCGGTTCTTGAATCTATCCTGAATTTTTGAAAAGTCATTGCTCTGCTGCTTGTTCATCTCACCGACAACCGTGTTCATATCCTCCTGGGCTGTCACAATGATCCAGACCCTGCCGCGGCTTTTAGTGGCAAGGCTTTCTGCAATAGTCTGAAGATTGG
This sequence comes from Desulfobacter latus, assembly GCF_013389365.1. Lineage (GTDB taxonomy): Bacteria > Desulfobacterota > Desulfobacteria > Desulfobacterales > Desulfobacteraceae > Desulfobacter > Desulfobacter latus. The sequence continues at coordinate 9,810 of NZ_JACADJ010000003.1, read as the reverse complement.
TCATCAGCTTGACATTATCCGCAACATATTGACCGACCTCATCAACAAAGAAATTTAACCGGAAGTCCTTTCCCTGGTTTTCAATATAGGTGTTAACCTGTTCTGCAAAATCTTCAATGGACAGACGGTAATCGCTTCTATATTTATCAAGAATGCCTGTAACCTGTTGGCCCGTGACGGTCTGGTATGCTTCATCAATATGGGATGCTACCCGTTTGGCCCTCATCCGACCCCATTCCCAGTCTTTTTTAGATGCTGCTTGAAACGCTTCCTTGAACTTGTCAAACAGGCTATCCTGATCAAGCTCCCTTTCAAACTGGGCGATATAAGCCTGCTTCCCGAAATATCCGCAGGACTCGTCAAATACTTTCACAAACACGGCGACCAGTGCATCGATCTGGGTTTTGCTGATCACATCGGCCTTCTGGTCTATGTTGAACAGGATACTTTGCGAAGGGATGTCAACCGCTCTTTTCAGATCCCCTTTGAGAAGTTCATTATCTCCGCACTTGGGAAGCATAATATCAAGGACTTTTGCCCCCTCAACTTCACGGTTCTCCATCAAAAGGGCCAGTATCTTCAAAAGATGAGATTTACCAGATCCGAAAAAGCCGGAGATCCATACGCCATTAGCACCGTCATAGTTGTTATAGGCATCCAGAAAGTTTTCCAGACGCTTTTCAACTTCATTGGTCAGCACATATTCTTCAGCTTCAAGACGGAGGCCGGCGTCATCATCAGCTTTGATGACACCCTCTATGGATCGGTCTACCGGTTTTTCAAATATGGTTTTCATAAGTCTTTTCAGTTCCTTAAATTAAATCTCACAGTGGTATATATTGAATGCTCTATAGTATTTGTCATCATGCAGCCTGCCGAACAGATCCAGTGACGCACCGGACTCCAGAGAATGGGTATACTGTCCGGGAAAAAACATGACCATGGGGTGTTCTTTAGCGGTGCTCTGCAAATTGTTCAAAACATTATGGGACCGGATGTAGGGATAGACTTCCCCGACACCGGCCATGAAAATAACATCATGGTCTTCTTCGGTGATCCTGTTGGCAATGGCAGGTACTAAAACCGTTTCGATATCCAGAATGGACTGGAGTTCCTCTTTCAACTCTTCTTTGGTCATCTTGGGTTCTTCTTCCAGATACCAGTCCCAGTCATCATTTTCTTTTAAAATTTCAACGGATATATCATACAGGTTGATCTCCAGAACCTGGATGCCGGTTTGAGTCAATTTGTTTTTTAACTGTTTTTGCATCCGTTCCATTTCTATTGCCTCAGATGGCCGGTATGGACAAATAAAAAAAGGAACTTCATTTCCAAGTCCCTGTTTTTTTAAGAACCGTTCACTGCTGATCAGCTTATACAGATGATCGAACCTTTCCGGTATGGGTTGAGTTTCAGTATCCACAGTCATTTTATCCACTCCTTAAAATCTGTATCTGAGACCGGCAGTACCATGTATATCCCTGACTCGTCTGATTTCTTCGGGATCAAAGCTTTTGCAACTCTCTTAGTCAATATGGCAGGCAATATGATGTTGGCTTCTGATGTAATTTCGGCTTCTCTGAGTATTCTGAACAAAACTTGTTTGAGCTTCTTTTTTGTTGAATCCTTTAGTCTTTCCAGTTCTTCATGCCATTCGGCCTTGGTGTCAAAGAAGATGGTGTAGTTCTCTTCGGATAGAGAATAGTCCATGAGTAAAAACTTTTCCCGGATGACTTCAACGGCAAAATCACGGATAAAGCTATACCGCTTACAGACAGCCACCCACAGGATCTGGAGTTGTTCCTGCCTTGACCCGTCCTGAATTATTTTTAATTGTTCTATAGAAAGAAGTTTAAGCCTGGATAGAACTTCACGACAGACCCTTTCCAAGGCGGTGCTGGTCCTGGACTGAAAAAGATTGGTTTTAAAGATTTCTTCCCTGACTTTTGTCCAGTCTTGATTTTTTACGTATAGATCTGCGGCTATGACGGTTTCCTGATAAAACAGTCCCCCGACTGTAAATGACATTCGATATTTAGGTAATGGCCCGTTTTTATTATGTAACTCCATTACTGGAAATTTTTGTTTTCCTTTTCATAAGTTTTCAAAGCGAATGATTCTTACGGTCGTCTTGACTGGCCCGGGCGTCCTGTCCGCATATACACAAGTATGGTAAAGATGCGGGCAGGACGCCCGCGCTCCCAGCTTAAGTTATTTCGGATTCGTTCCCTAAGGCTGCAGTTCTTCCTTGAGCATACAACAGGCGATTTTATAGCGGGGAAATCCATTATCATCGTAGGACAGATTCCCCGGTTGTATTAATTTGTTCATGACACACCCTTCGGGAATCTGCAAAGAGAAAAAATTAGTTTCATTGATTTTTGGACGGGGGGTAAGCACATTGTCTATTATCTCATAGGAATGAAAAGGAAAATCTTCGCATAACGGACATTGATATACCCGTCCGTTGGGAAAGATAAAATAGTTATTCGCTACATTGGCCGCACATTCAAAGGGGTCTTCATGGGTGAGGAACACCTTGGGGTAGGTAACGATAATTCCCTGTTCTGCAATCTGTTCGGCGGTTTTGGGGATAATATCCTGCCAGATTGATTTTGATACCTGGTGTTTGGCATCGGTGATTTCCGATTCGCCCCTGAGCCCCACGACCTGGATAAAAAAACGGGAAATCCCAAGATCTTTTACCAATTCAGGCAGTTTTGACACCTCATGAATATTCTTTTCAGAGACCGTATAGATCATTGAGCAGGAAAACCCTTTTTTCACGGCATTGCCTATACCGGACATGACAGCATCGAAACATCCCTCTCCCCGGATCGCATCATTGATTCCTTTGCTGACACCGTCCAGTGAAAATGAAAAAAAGTCAATCTGATCGGGTGTGATATTGTCCAGGATATTGTGAAACAGAAAACCGTTGGTATCAATGGTGATGGATTTGAATCCCATGGATCCGGCCATGGATACGGCCGAAGCAAGATCCGGATGAAGGGTGGGTTCACCCCCTAAAAAAATAAGGTTGGTATCCTTTGCCTTTGAAGCAAATATACCAAGCCACTCCCGGATCGTCTCCAGGGAAAGGGTGTTGCTGCCGTGCTGGTCCCGGTTGATATAGCAGTGGGCACAGCGTAGATTGCAACGTGTCAGTATATGAAAAAAAAGATTGGTACTCTGTCTTGAAAATGCAACGGTTTGTTTTTTCACTTTTATTGTCTATTTTAGCTGATGGTTTATAAAATAAGCGCCAAAGGCGCTTCGTCTTCTTGTCTCTTGTTTCCAGTTTCTTGACACCTGTTACCCCATACACTGCTTGGTAAAATTAGGATCAAAGGGCACGGGATAGCTTCCGTCAAAACAGGCCTTGCAGAAATTGGCTTCGGGCTCATTCACCCCGGAGGCTTCCAGCATGCCTTCAATGGACAGGTAATGCAGGGAATCCAGTCCAAGGTATTCGGTGAGTTCATCTAAAGGTATCCGGGCCGCAATCAACTCTCCCTTGGATGAAAAATCAATGCCGTAGTAACAGGGGAATTTATGGGGCGGGCAGGAGACCCGCATGTGTATTTTTCCGGCGCCCAGCTCCTTCAGGGCTTTCACACGAGTTTTGGCCGTGGTGCCCCGGATAATTGAATCTTCGATAATGATAATATCTTTGCCTTTTATCAGTTCCCGTACCGGATTCAGCTTCACCCGCACGGCAAAATCCCGCATGGACTGGGTGGGCTGAATAAAACTCCTTCCCACATAATGATTGCGTATCATGCCCATTTCAAAGGGGATACCGGATTCTGCGGCATAGCCTATGGCCGCATAGTTGCCGGAGTCGGGAAAGGGCATGACCAGATCCGCATCTACAGGGGATTCCTGGGCCAGGCGCCTGCCATGTGCCTTTCTCATTTCATAGACGTTTTTGCCGTCAATTGTGGAGTCGGGCCGGGCAAAATAGATATATTCAAATATGCACAACGATTTTTTGGCAGACGCATTGGGGTGTTTGATACTCCTGATACCGTCTTCATTGATAATGACGATTTCACCGGGATCCAGTTCCCGGATGAATTCGGCCTGGACCAGGTCAAAGGCACAGGTTTCAGATGCCAATACATAGTGGCCGTTTAATTTTCCAAGGGCCAGGGGGCGGAATCCGTTGGGGTCTTTCATGCCGATGATTTCACCCTTACAGGTGAGCAGAACCATGGAATAGGCCCCTTCGACCTTTGAGGCCGCCTTTAAGATAGCGGATTCATAATCGCCCTTTATCAGATTTTTAATAAACAGATGCAAAAACACTTCCGAATCCATGGTGGTCTGGAAGATGGAGCCCTTTTCTTCAAGTTCTTCCCGGATGATGTGGGCATTGACCAGATTACCGTTGTGGGCCAGGGCATAGGAGCGGTGCCGGTGGTTGACCACAAAAGGCTGGGCATTGGCCAGAACGGAATCACCCGTGGTGGAATAACGGACATGACCGATGGCGGATCCGCCTTCAATACGGTCAAGGTCTTCCATATTGAAAATTTCCGGTACAAGCCCCATGCCTGTATGGGAGAAAATTTTGTCGTTGATCCCCCGGTTCACGGAGATGCCCGCGCTTTCCTGGCCCCTGTGTTGGAGTGCATAAAGTCCGAAATAGGTAATTTTGGCCGCTTCCGGGTGTTTATAAAGGCCAAAGACGCCACATTCATCTTTGGGGCGTTCGCTTGGCGTAAAAATGGGGCAAGGGCTGTCTGGTTGGGTGGTATTCATTTCTGGGGTTTCCAATATTTAATTCTCTTTGTGATAATCCTGGATGGGCTTAACCGTCAGCTTCTCTTTTTTCATGGCCTGGATGGCCAGGCTGATGGCCCGGGCCCCGTCCGTGGTGGTGGCATAGGGTATTTTATATTTAATGGCAGCCCTGCGAATTTTATATCCGTCTCGTTGGGTCTGGCTGGACGCGCCGGTGTTTAAAATAAGCTGGATTTCACCGTTTTTTACGGCATCCACCACATGGGGCCGGCCCGCAGATACTTTTTTCACCAATGTGGATGGAATGTTGTTTTCTTCCAGGAATGTGACGGTTCCCCGGGTGGCCATGATGGTGAATCCCATGTCATGGAAACGTTGGGCCACAGGCAGTGCCGCCTTTTTATCCTTGTCCTGGACAGAGATAAATACGGTGCCGTCCTTGGGCAGTTTCTGTCCGGCAGCAAACTGGGATTTGGCCACAGCGGCACCAAGATCCTTGTCAATACCCATGACTTCCCCCGTGGATTTCATCTCCGGCCCAAGGACAGGGTCCACGTTTTCAAAGCGGTCAAAGGGCATTACCGCTTCCTTGACACAATAATAGGACGGAATGATTTCCTTTGTCACGCCAAGTTCTTTCAGGGTTTTGCCCAGCATGACCTTGGTGGCCAGTTTGGCCAGCGGTACGCCGATGGCCTTGGAGACAAAGGGAATGGTCCGGGATGCCCTGGGATTAACCTCAATAATATAGACCGTGTCATTCATGATCCCGAACTGGATATTCATTAACCCCTTGACATTCAGTTCTTTGGCAATGGCTTTGGCTGCATCCGACATTTGCCTGATATGGTGTTCATCAATGGAATAGGGCGGCAATACACAGGCGGAATCACCGGAATGAATACCGGCCTCTTCAATATGCTCCATCATACCGCCGATGATGGTATCTTCACCATCGGAAATGGCGTCCACATCCAGCTCAAACGCTTCTTCCAGGAACTTGTCAATGAGTACAGGTTTGTCCGGTGAGGCCTGGACCGCCAGATCAAAATATTCTTCCAGGTCTTTTTCATCATAGACAATTTTCATGGCCCGGCCGCCCAGCACAAAAGAGGGACGCACCATGACCGGATATCCGATATCCCTTGCTACGCTCACGGCTTCTCCATAGGAATATGCAATACCGTTATCCGGCTGGCGCAGGTTCAGTTTTTTAAGCATGGCCGCAAACAGATCCCGGTCCTCAGCCCGGTCAATGCTTTCCGGACTTGTACCGATGATGGGAACCCCTGCTTTTTGAAGGTCCGTGGCCAGGTTCAACGGGGTCTGGCCGCCGAACTGGACAATCACGCCAAAGGGCTTTTCCTTTTCAACGATGTGGAGCACATCTTCCCTGGTCAGCGGTTCAAAGTAGAGCTTGTCCGATGTGTCATAGTCCGTGGAGACGGTTTCCGGGTTGGAGTTGACCATGATGGACTCCACCCCTTCTTCCCTTAACGCAAAGGAGGCATGCACACAGCAGTAGTCAAATTCAATGCCCTGACCGATGCGGTTGGGGCCGCCGCCCAGGATGATGACCTTTTTTCTGTTCGCCACCCGGGCCTCGCATTCGCTTTCATAGGTGGAGTAATAGTAAGGGGTAACCGCCCTGAATTCCGCGGCACAGGTATCCACCAGTTTATACACCGGAACAATACCCAGGGCTTTTCGCTTCTGTTCGATCTGCTTGTCTGTGAGTCCCCCGGACAGATAGGCCAGTTGCATGTCCGAGAACCCGTATTTTTTTGCCTTTTCAAACAGATCCTTCGGCAGGTTCATGCCGGCCAGCTTCAACTGCTTTTCAAGGTCCACGATCTGTTTCATCTGATACAGAAACCAGGGATCAATGGCTGTCAGTTCATGGATCATGGTGATGGGCATGCCGTGTTCAATGGCGTATTTGATGTAAAAAATCCGCTGGGAATTGGGGGTCGATAATTTGTATTCCAGATCCGTACCTGCCACAGATCCGGGCGCCGGGTCTTTTCCGTCGGCACCAAAACCGGCCCGGCCGATTTCAAGGGAGCGCAGACCCTTTTGAAGGGCTTCTTTAAATGTTCTGCCGATGGACATGGTTTCACCCACGGATTTCATGGCCGTGGTGAGAATGTCGTCGGTTTCGGGAAATTTTTCAAAGGTCCAGCGCGGAATTTTCACCACGCAGTAATCAATGGAGGGTTCAAAACAGGCCATGGTTTCGCCGGTGATATCATTGGGGATTTCATCCAGGGTATACCCGACTGCAAGCTTGGCGGCAATTTTGGCAATGGGAAAGCCCGTGGCCTTGGAGGCCAGGGCGGAAGACCGGGACACCCGGGGGTTCATTTCAACCACGATAATATCCCCGTTTTCCGGGTTCACGGCAAACTGCACATTGGAGCCGCCCGTGTCCACGCCGATTTCCCTGATGATGGCAATGGAGGCATCCCGCAGGGCCTGGTATTCTTTGTCCGACAGGGTCTGGGCCGGGGCCACGGTAATGGAATCCCCCGTGTGAATCCCCATGGCGTCAACGTTTTCAATGGAGCAGATGATCACCACGTTGTCCGCATGGTCCCGCATCACCTCAAGCTCAAATTCCTTCCATCCCAGAACAGATTCTTCAAGCATCACCTGGGTGATCAGGGAGGCGTCAAGGCCGGCCTTGGCAAGATCGGCCAGCTCTTCCATATTGTAGGCCACACCACCGCCGGTTCCCCCAAGGGTAAAGCTTGGCCGGACAATAATGGGAAATCCGATGCGCCGGGCCGTCTCTTCAACCTCCTGCATGTTGGTGGCAAAGCCGGATTTGGGAATTCTCAAACCGATCTTATTCATGGCATCCCGGAACAGTTCCCGGTCTTCGGCCTTGTTGATGGCGTCAATGGAGGCACCGATCAGTTCAATATTATAGCGTTCAAATATCCCTGTTTTGGCTGCGTCAATGGTGGTGTTAAGCGCCGTCTGGCCCCCAAGGGTGGGCAGCACGGCATCGGGACGCTCAATTTCAATCACCTTGCACAGGGTTTCAGGCGTTACCGGTTCAACATATACCCGGTCCGCGGTTTCAGGATCGGTCATGATGGTGGCCGGATTGGAGTTGATCAGGACAACTTCAAACCCTTCTTCCTTCAAGGCTTTGCAGGCCTGGGTGCCGGAATAGTCAAACTCGCAGGCCTGGCTGATGATGATCGGGCCGGCACCAATGATCAGAATTTTATGGATGTCGTTACGCTTTGGCATGTTCCATCACTTTTGCAAACTGGTTAAAAAGATAGGCCGCATCATGGGGACCTGGGGAGGCTTCGGGGTGGTACTGAACTGCAAACGCCCGGATGGTATCGTTCTTAAGCCCTTCCAGGGAGTCTTCGTTCAGGTTGATGTGGGTCAGGTGACACTTGCTTTTATCAAGGGTATTCAGATCCACTGCAAATCCGTGGTTCTGGGAGGTAATCTCCACCTTTCCGGTATCTATATTTTTTACCGGCTGATTGCCGCCCCTGTGGCCGAATTTAATTTTCATGGTTTTACCGCCCATGGCAAGGCCTAAAAGCTGCATACCAAGGCATATACCGAAAATCGGAAAATTATCAAGAAGCTCGCGTATGGTTTCCACAATATAGGTCAAGGGTTCCGGGTCGCCGGGGCCGTTGGAGAGGAAAATACCGTCCGGGTTCAGGCGTTTTATGGTCTGGACATCGGTTTTTGCCGGAACCACCAGCACCTCGCACCCCGCGTTTTCAAGGCAGCGGATGATATTGTATTTTATACCGAAATCCAGGGCCACCACAGAATGTTTTTTACCTTTATGGCGCCAGATAAAGGGATCTTCAAGGCTTTTGGCATCCACATAATCCGGTTGGTTGTATTTCCAGAAATAGGGTTTTCTGGTTGTGACATATTGCACCAGGTCCGACCCTTGCATGGCAGGGATCTGTCCGGCCCGTGCCACAAGGGATTCAGGGTCCAGGTCCGTGGTGGAGATCATGGCCCGCATGGCACCGGATTTCCGGATATGCCGGGTCAGGGCCCGGGTATCAAGGTCTTCAATACCCAGAATATGGGATTTTATCAGATAGTCGGCAAGGGTTCCCTTTGACCTGAAATTGCTTGGAAACTCCTGGTATTCTTTGACAATGAAGGCTGCCACATGAATACGGTCTGATTCAACATCTTCCGGACACACGCCGTAGTTGCCTATGAGCGGGTAGGTCATGGTGACCATCTGCCCGTAATAGGACGGATCAGTCAAAATTTCCTGGTATCCGGTCATACTGGTGTTGAACACCACCTCTCCCCGGGCTTCCCCCGGCCCTGTAAAACTTCTGCAGGAAAAGGTTCTTCCATCTTCCAGGGCTAACAATGCTTTCATATAAATAATACCTGTCCCTTAAATATTTATGGTAAAAAGCGTTCCGCAATTTATTTGGAACCTGTTTAAATATCATGAAAAAGCTTTAATGTTCAAGTCCCGGATGATTTAATCTTTTGAAGTTGCTTTACTTCCATCTTTAGTCTTGATACGGAATTCCAGAATCTTAAACAATTTTTAGATTATTAATTCCAAGGGGTTCGATTATTTTAGGTTCTAAACCCTCAAATTTCATTTTAAATTTTATTTGTTACTTAATTTTCTAACAATACCTTCGCCAAATTGATTGACCTATATGAATAAAATGATCACATTCTCTGATAAAATAATATTTGAGCAAACATCAACCATAGTCAGAGGGGTAGTCATCATGGGAATTAGTACTTTATTTTCAGTGATAAAACCAGTTTTAAACAACACTTTGATGAATCAGCTAATAATCATAACTGAAGCACTTTTTACTATGAAGGGTAGAGTTACAATGTTAGGCATAAGCCGTTGGAGTGGCAAAGGCGGCAGTTATCGTACTATTCAACGTTTTTTTCATAGTGTAATTCCCTGGCCTTCTCTTCAATGGGCATTAGTTCAAAATCATTTATTGGATTCGGATGACGTTATTTTGTTTGCTGGAGATGAAAGTACAGTAACAAAATCCGGTAAGATGACCTATG
>NZ_JACADJ010000082.1 GCF_013389365.1 Desulfobacter latus | reverse complement strand
AATATTACCAGGGTGCCTATATATTCCTTTAGAACGAAAGCCCGAAGGCTCTCAAGGCTAATCAACAGGACTTGCAACCGAAGTCACAAGCCCACCGATCACCAAAGGTGTCGGTGGGTAGTTGACGTTCATTTCCGACCCAAAAGCGGTTCACATTATTAAAACAAAGGAACAGGGCCGCATAGGTAAAAAGTAATATATATCAATTTTTAGCGCAGAAAACCAATGTCAAGTCCAATGGGTTTGAAAAACATTGAAACAGGATCGGGATATGATCCTGTAACCATGGATTTGGCGAGGATTATGCGTAAATCGTTCTAAGGAAAGAATGTTGTATATCTCTAAAAATATTGACGCCCTGCGGTACAGCGTAATACGGGAAATGAGTCAGGTCGCCGCCCAATATGATGATGTCATCTCCCTTGGCATTGGGGAGCCTGATTTTAATACCCCGGCCCCCATTATCGAAAAAGCCTTTGAAGATGCCCGGAAGGGCCATACCCACTACACCCACGCCCAGGGTGACCCACAGCTCATCGAAAAATTGTCTGTTAACCTGTCAAAGGACCTTGGTAAAACCGTTCCGCCGGAGTGCATTATGATCACCCATGGCGCCATGAACGGCCTGGCAAGTGCCTTCAGGACCCTTATGGACCCCGGAGATGAAATCATCCTCATTGAACCCCATTTTCCGGATTATCTGGCCCACATCACCCTGACCCATGCAGTGCCCAGATATGTGCCTTCGGGGTTTGATAAAGGGTTTTTGCCCGACCCGAAAGACATTGAAGCCGCCATTACGTCGAAAACAAAAATTATTCTGATCAACTCGCCCAATAATCCCACAGGGACGGTTGTGCCCCAAAGCGTGCTGGAAGAGATCTCCGCCATTGCCAAGGCCCACGATCTTTGCGTGGTATCCGATGAGGTGTATGACCGGATCTCCTTTGAAGGCCGGGCCTCATCCATATATAATTGTCCGGGTATGGAAAACCATGCCCTTGTGATTAATTCCTTTTCCAAAACCTATGCCATGACCGGATGGCGGGTGGGGTTTGCCTATGGCCCCAAGCCTGTCATTGATCAGATGGTGAAAGTGTGCAACTACGCCGTGGCCTGTGCCTGCAGTGTGAGCCAGCGGGCAGCCATTGCTGCCCTGGATACGCCGGATGAAGTGATCAAAGAGATGTCTGATACCTTTGAACGCCGGGTGGAGCTGGTCTGCTCACGGCTTGAGTCCATGCCCGGGGTCCGGGTCCGCCGTCCCAAAGGCAGTTTTTACGTGTTTGCCGATATTTCCAGCATAACCAACCAATCCCGACAGTTTGCCCTGGATTTAATAAAAGCGGAAAAAGTCGTGGTGGTACCCGGCTATCCATTCGGGATATCCTGTGAAGGATGTATCCGCATTGCCTGCACCATAAACAGAGAAAAACTTTCTGAAGCCATGGATCGCCTTGAGCGGTTTCTTGCCGCAAGAACCCGCTCAAGGTCATTTAATTAAACTATTTTAATCAAATAATGAAAAGTTTTCTTGACATAATCTTTATCTGAATTTATATTTTGGTCAAATGATCATAACAAGGAAAAACCATGCCAAGACCCAAACGACCCAGATGTATTGCATCCAAACCGGCCATTAAAGGGTTTAAGCCCAGAGGAACGGAAGAGACCGGAGAAGTCATCCTTTCCCTGGAAGAATTTGAAGCCCTCAGACTTATAGATTTTGAGGGGATGGATCAGTCAGGTGCCGCGCAGGTGATGGATGTTTCCCGACAGACCGTGGGACGGATTTTGAAAACCGCCCGCTATAAAATAGCTGAATCTTTAGTTACTGCCAAGCGACTGACATTGCAGGGTGGTTGCTATGAGATGCGAGGCCGGAGAAAGGGCCGAGGGTGGCGGCATGGACGCAGAAAACCGCAAGGACGTTAATAAAAAATGGAGATGATAACCATGAATAGCGAACACACCCTTTCCGAAAGCCTTGAAGATTACCTTGAAGTCATACTGGAACTTCAGACCATGAATACGGTGGCCCGGTCAAAAGATATTGCTGCAAAACTGAATATTAAGTGCGGATCTGTTACCGGCACCCTCAAGAAACTGGCTGACCGGAAACTGATCAATTACGAGCCTTATGGATATATCACCCTGACCCCCAAAGGCGATAAAATCGCAAAAGAAGTTACAACCCGTCATAATGTATTCAAGCATTTTTTATTCAAACATGTGGAACTTGATGAAGATACCGCTGAACAAGCCGCATGCCGTATGGAACATGCCATGAATCATAAAAATTTTATAAAATTCAAGGCATTTGTTACAAAATTGGATGCCTGATAGTCAACCATTTTATTTTATTTTATTCAATTATCTTAAATTAGCGCCCTTTGGACGGGGTGCTGGGTACTGGGCGCTGGAAATTCCTATACTCTCAAGTTAAAAATTATGGATATAATTGCTTTTAATTATGGTATGATGTGTTAAATTCATCGCGTTTCAAAAAAATGAGAGATGATGCCTTTCAAAATGAGATCTGCCATGTTGCCAAAAGCAAAGCTATCCCAAGTATGGGCTACGGTCCTGTTTTTTGTATTTATCCTTTCCGCTGCAGCTAAGGCTGCCGGTCCGGTGGTACACATCATTCCCGTTTCCGGGACTGTTGAGCCGGGCATGGCCGCTTACCTCAAACGGGTGGTCTCCTCCCTTGAAAAGGATGACACCGCCATTTTAGTATTTTCCCTGGACACATTCGGGGGACGGGTGGATGCCGCCTTTGATATTGTGGAAACCATCAGCACCGTACCAAAAGAAAAAACCATTGCCTATGTGGAGAAAAGGGCCATTTCTGCAGGGGCGCTGATTGCGCTTTCCGCCGGTACCCTGATCATGAAGGAAAATACCCTGATCGGCGACTGTGCGCCCATTATTCAAACCAGTGAAGGCCAAAAGGAAGCCGGTGAAAAAACCCAGACCGTCCTTCGGGCGCAGTTTCGTACCCTGGCCAAGCGAAACAATTATTCTGAAGTTCTGGCTGAATCCATGGTGTCCAAATCCATGGAGGTATATAAGATTACCTGGGAAGATCGTTCTGAATACATGGATAAAACGACCTGGCAGGAGCTTTCTGAAGAAGAAAAGGCAAAGGTCATTCGTAAATCCACGGTTGTAAGCGAAGGCGAGCTTTTAACCATGGATGATAAAGAAGCTGCCGATCTTGGGTTTTCCCGTCAGAGTGTTGCTACCCTTGACCAGGCCCTTGACGTTCTGGGGTACGGGGCGGCTCAAAAAATTGAGGTTTCGGAAAACTGGTCGGAAACTTTTGTCAGGTGGCTCCAGCCCTTTTTGCCGATTCTCATGATTTTAGGCATTGGTGCCGTGTATACGGAGATTAAGGCCCCGGGATTCGGTATCCCCGGCATTGTGGGTATTATTTGCCTGGGACTTGTGTTTTTCAACCAGTACCTGGTGGGGCTTGCCGATTATACGGAAATCCTGGTATTCATCATCGGTTTTCTGCTTATGGGGTTGGAAATGTTTGTTCTGCCGGGATTCGGCATTGCCGGTATCAGCGCCATCATTGTCCTGGCCGCAGGCCTTGTGCTTTCTTTTCAGAATTTTGTGCTGCCCGACCCAAACCTGCCCTGGCAGGGAGCGCTCATGATAAAAAATCTGGGACTGGTCATGGGCAGCGCCCTGGGTGCGCTGCTGGTTTCAATGTCTGTGGTGCGTTTTGCGCTACCCAAATTGTCCAAGGTGATTAAGGGACCGTATCTGGATGCCACACTTCAGGATTCCCGTGTTGAATCCACCGAGGCCTTAGGTATATCTGCCGGAGATGAAGGTGTCTCTTTGACGACATTGCGGCCTTCGGGCAAGGTCCGTATCCGGGACAGAAAAGTTGATGCCGTTACCCAGGGTGATTTTATTGATCCGGCCACACAGGTCCGGGTGATCCGGGTAACCGCAGGCCATGTGATTGTTGAAACGATTATGGAAAAGAGGGAAACATGAGTGCCTGGATACTGCCTTTAGTTCTCCAGATCATGGCAATCTTTACCGTTATTGCCGAGATATTTCTGCCGTCCATGGGGCTTTTATCCATCACGGCCCTGGGGTTTGTCGGATATTCCCTTTTCCTTGTGTACAGTACGTTTCCCATGTCAGTGTTTTATGCGGTTTTGGGGGTGGATCTGATCCTTGTTCCCGTGGTGCTTATTGTGGGATTTAAAATGTTGGCGTTTTCTCCTTTGTCTCTTAAAGAGGAATTATCTGCATCCCAGGGTGTGGTTTCCCAGTCCCCGGATCTTGAAAAGTACCTGGACGGCACCGGGCAAAGCATCACAACCCTTCGTCCGTCCGGAACCGCTCTGATTGACGGTGTTCGCCTGGACGTGGTCACGGACGGAGAATTTATCGAGGCAGGCACGCCTTTAAGGGTCTGCAAGGTTACGGGTAACCAGGTGATTGTCTGTCGCCGGGAAAATATATAACATACTAAATTATAATTTTAAAAAAGGTGGTTTAACATGCAGATTATGTCCATTCTTCTTATTATTGCCGGCATCCTCGGCCTGGTGCTTGTTTATTTTGCGTTTTCCTACATTGGTCTGTGGATTCAGGCCCTGGTGTCCGGTGCCCGGGTGGGACTGTTCAACATTATTTTCATGCGATTCAGAAAGGTGCCGCCCAAACTGGTTGTGGAATCCAAAATCATGGCTGTGAAGGCCGGGATTGATATTGCCACGGACAGTCTTGAATCCCATTACCTTGCCGGCGGTAATGTGTCCCGGGTGATTCAGGCGCTTATTGCTGCGGACAAGGCCAATATTGATCTTCCCTTTAACCGGGCCGCGGCCATTGACCTTGCCGGTCGGGATGTGCTGGAAGCCGTACAGATGTCGGTGAACCCTAAAGTTATTGAAACGCCCATTGTGGCGGCCATGGCCAAGGACGGCATCCAGCTCAAGGCCATTTCCAGGGTCACGGTGCGGGCCAATATTGACCGCCTGGTGGGCGGGGCCGGCGAAGAGACCATCCTGGCCCGTGTGGGCGAGGGCATTGTAACAACCATTGGGTCGGCCGTCACCCATAAGCAGGTGCTGGAAAATCCGGACACCATTTCCAAAATGGTTTTAAAGAAGGGGCTGGATGCCGGCACCGCCTATGAGATCCTTTCCATTGATATTGCGGATGTGGATGTGGGCAAAAATATCGGTGCGGAGCTTGAAACCGACAGAGCCGAGGCAGACAAAAAAATTGCCCAGGCCAAGGCCGAGGAAAAACGCGCCATGGCCTATGCCCAGGAACAGGAGATGAAGGCCCGGGTCCAGGAAATGCGGGCCAAGGTGGTGGAGGCCGAAGCCCAGGTGCCCCTGGCCATGGCTGAGGCGTTCAGAAGCGGCAATCTTGGGATTATGGACTATTATAAGATGCAGAATATCAGCGCTGATACCCGGATGAGAGACACCATTGCGGCCCCTGATCAGCCGGATCAGCCGGATGAGTCCCTCAAATAATATCGAAAAAAAATCAGGATAACATTATGGATTTTGGTGATTTTATTACGTTGGTTTTGTTTTTGATTTTTGTTGTGTCTCCTTTTTTGAAAAGAAAGAAGACACAAAAACCAGGCAAATCAAAGCAGAGCGGATTTTCCATTTTGGGAAAAATACGTGAAGCGCTTCAAGAAGCGGCCCGGGAAATGGAAGCCCAGGTTGAGCAAGCCCGGAAAAAAGAGGCCTCCGGGCAGAGGCGCCCCTCCCGGGAATTCAATGAGAGGCCCTTGGACCAGGCCGGAAACGCATCTGTAAACCAAACCTTCTGGGATGAAATTGATGACAGGAAAGATGTGGGCTTTTATTCCGATGACGCAGATGCCCAAGTCCTTGAGCCGATTACGTCTGTTAATGAAGAACCTCTTTTTGTTTCCACAAAAAAAGAAATTCACAGAAAAGCCACCAAGAGAACGGAAAAAAGGGAATCAAAATCTCTACCCCTGAATTCTTTTGGGCATAATGCCATGCAGGCAGGTTACCCAAGGTCTAGTCCAAGACACCTGCCGGCCCGGGACCGGGCCCGGGGACTTCAAAGGGCCGTGATCTGGTCGGAGATCCTTGCAAAACCGGTTGCGTTAAAGGATCAATAAAACTTGTTTTTATTTGCCTGCAGCCGCCTTTCCTGCCTGTTCGTCCACCTTGGATAAAATCAAAAATCCAATAACGAAGAAAACGGCCACAACCGCAACCCCGGCACGCTGGGAATTAAACATCTGGGTTAAAATTCCCAGAAACAACGGCCCGAAAAACGCTGTTAATTTGCCTGAAAAGGTGAAAAACCCAAAGAATTGATTCTCTTTTTCCCGGGGAACGAAACGGCCGAGCAGGGAGCGGCTGGCACTCTGGTTGGGACCTGCAAAAAAGCCAACAAGTACGCCTGCAGTCCAGAACATTTCCTTGTCGGGCGCAAAAACCGCCAGGATTACAGCCAGGGTTAAAATGATATTGGATATCTGGATGGTGGCTTTGCCCCCCAGTTTGTCGTCAAATATGCCCATGATTAAAGCACCTGTGCCGGCTGCCAGGTTGAGTACAATGCCGAAGATCATGATTTCCTTAAAGGAGAAACCAAAGGTGCCGGCGGCATAAATTCCCCCAAAAGCAAAAATAGTGACAAGACCATCGTTGTAGATCATTCTTGCAATCAGCAGTGTGACGATTTCCCGGTAGGAACGGATATCTTTAAACGTGTCTTTAAGATCGGCAAAGGCCGCCCGGATGATGGCGGCTTTGCTGCTGTCTTTTTTCGGATTCCCGGGGCTGGATTTCACAAGAACGAACAAGGGGATGGAAAACAGTCCGTACCACAGCGCCACCAGGATGCAGGTGGCCCGGATGTTGGCCCCGGATTCACGGGACACGCCGAACCAGGGATTTTCCGGATTGATAAAACCGGCCATGGCAACGAACATGGCCAAAAGCCCGCCAATATACCCCACCCCCCAGCCAATGCCGGAAATCCGTCCAATGTTTTTTTCACTGGCAATATCCGGCAGGAATGCGTTGTAAAATACCATACCAACTTCAAAGGCGATATTGGACAGAACAAACCAGATCAAAGCCTGGTAGACCTGCCCCGGCTTGACAAACCAAAGCATGGCTGAGGCCGCCGCACCAATCAATGTGGAAATAAACAAAAACATTTTTCGTAGATTTCCATGGTCGGCCAGGGCCCCAAGCAGAGGAGATAAAAAGGCGACCGAAAACGCTGTCAGCGTGACGGCCCTGGACCACAGCGCGGTACCGTGGATGTTATCCGGCGCAATGGCTGAAACAAAATAAGTGGCATAAATAAACGTGACAATCAACGTGGTATAGGCAGAGTTGGCAAAATCGTACATCACCCAGCCAAATATCTGTTTTTTGTCTGTCCCGGTGCGGTTCATATGTTTTCCCATAGTTAAAATGGTCGTGTAACACCATGGTATAGCAGCGGTTTGATATCCTGCCGGCCATGCCATCTGCTAAATGTATTTGCCGGCAGATCCGGGCAGATGTCCGGCAGGGCCGTATCCGCTAAAACCAGAGATTCAAGCCGTTCTCTTTTTTGGTTTATTTTGCATATCTCCATTGCCCGGTCAATGGTACCAAGAACCGCAAGGGTGGCATTTACCACCTCTCGAATCAAGGTCAAAAGATCTGTAACGTAGAAAGCCCCGGAACAGGGATGCCGATATTTAAGCCGGCCTGAAAAAAACGGCAAAAAGCAGGGGCTGCTGAAAGGATAAATCAATCCGGCGAAAGAATCAGGTACGGGATGTGGCGTGCCGGCCATCTTTATGGTCCCCTTGCGTATTACAGACGCGCCAAACAGTGCATGAAGTGTTGCGTGCCATTGCAGGGCGTGTTTTACAAAGGCGGTGTTGGGGGGGTGGGGTAAAAACAGGTCGGCCATAAGCTGATAAAGCGTCCGTTTTGAAATGTTTGCCTGTCTGATAATTTTATACAACCGGGTTTTTCCGCGGAACAGGTATTGAAAATGAACATCCATGGCCGTTTCAAAATACCTGTGCCGGGCTGTGGCACCGGTGTGCATCCCGTCCATACCGGCATAATAATAAACCAATGGATGAAAGGTTGAGTCGGACATGATGTGGCATACGATGCCGGCGGCAAGTGCCAGTGCCCATGGCGTGCGGTGATGGTTCAAAAATTTGAGTACCGGTAAAAGGGCTTGTTTGTTTGGCCGGTGAAACGGTTTGGCCATGGCCTGCACCTGTTTTTTTTGCGGGCCGGCCAGATAATAAAACGGCGAATCCGGACACACCGCCCCAATGAGAAATATCAAGGGGAATGTTTGAACCGGCTGGAAAAATTTTGAGGTTTCGGGCAGAACAGGTTTCACCTGTTCGGCCAGCGCAATGTGTGTAATTTCTTTTGGCATATATGTCCTCCTTATTTCTTATCTCTGGTATTCATACCTGGTTGGTGATATAGAAAAATGAACGATATCACAGTCAATACGGATGGTATATGTCCAAAAAGAAAATTTTGCTGGTGGAAGATCATCCCATTTTCAGGCTGGGTCTGGCGGAGTTGATCAATCAGGAACGCGACTTGGCTGCATATGGAAGTGCCAGAGATGTTGAGCCGGCCATTGATGAAATAAATCATATAAAACCGGACCTGATCATTACGGATCTTTCCTTAAAACAGTCTGACGGACTTGATCTGGTCAAATATGTAAAACAGCATCACAGCAATATCCCTGTGCTGGTGCTGTCCATGCATGATGAATACCTTTATGCGCCCAGGGCCTTGTCTGCCGGAGCCCATGGATACATTATGAAGCATGAGGCTGTGGAGTCCGTTGTCAACGCCATCCATCTTTTGCTTGCCGGAAAAATTTATCTCAATGAAAACGTCAAAGAGCATATTCTTTTGTCCATGGCCAATCCACCCGAAGCACAGGAAAAAAGTCCATTCGACCGTTTAACCGACCGGGAGCTCCAGGTTTTCAAGCTGATCGGCAGGGGCTTTTCAAGCAGGGAAATTGCCGAGCGCCTGTTTTTAAGTATCAAAACCATTGGGACCTACAGGGAACGTATTAAAAAAAAGCTTAATATTAAACATGCAAGTGAACTGGTGCGCTGTGCCGTGCATTTTGAAAAAACAGGTTATATCGGCATTGTGGATTATAGTTCCGGTCACATGACTTGATATTTTTTTGAGGTGTTGATCGCAATATTTAAAATAGGTTAGGGCTGTTTTTTGGTTTGAAGTCATATGACCGGAACTATAGGTCTCTTTTGTCACCGTTTTTTTCGGCGGCCTTTTTTCTTTTCCCACGCTTCGTTGGCCAGGATCATTTCTCTGATATCTTTTGATGTCTCTGTGACTTCAACCGTAAAGGCATACTCATCCTTGGAAACCGCTATTGTTTCTATTTGTTTGCCTAAAAAATCCTGGATTTCCGTTAACAGGTTCTTTTCCTGGCTGCTGCAAAATGATATGGCTTTCCCCTTGGCGCGACCACGCCCGGTTCTGCCCACCCGGTGGACATAAACTTCTCGTTGTTCGGGAAGATCATAATTGATTACATAATCGACATTGGGGATATCAATTCCCCGGGCTGATACATCCGTGGCAATAAGTATCTTATCTGCGCCCTGTTTAAAACGGGTCAACACGGCCAGCCGCTGCTCCTGATCTTTTTGACCATAAATGGTCAATGCGTTTATATCGGCTCTTTCCAGGGCTTTTGCCACGCGTTCGGCCCTTACGGTCGTCCTGACAAAAACCAGGATTTTGCTGTCTGGATTGTCCCGGATGAATTTGCGTAAAAAGAAACGTTTATCGTCCATTTCCACAAAAATTACATAGTGGGATACATTTTTTGATACCGGATCATCAGGCGATATTTGAATGCGCACGGCAGAGGACTTAACCTGTGAATAGGCCAGCTTCTTAATGTTCTTATCTATTGTTGCCGAAAAGAACAGCGTCTGGTGACGTTGTTTCAAAAGTCGTTTGATGCACTGGATATCATCAAAAAATCCTTTGGCCAGCATTTGATCGGCTTCATCAAGGATTAAAATTTTAACCTGGCGAATATCAATGGCTTTCTGGCTGATCAGGTCAAACATGCGGCCCGGCGTGGCAATCAGGATATCAACCCCTTTTACCAGTGTCTGAATCTGTTTATCCTGTTCCACCCCGCCGAAAACGGCAAAGGGTTTAACTTTTGTTTTGCTGCACAATAGCATGAAGACGTCCTGTATCTGAACCGCCAATTCCCTGGTGGGCACCATGATAATGCTCTGGATGCCTTGGTTTTTTTTGTTTTTTTTCAGGTTCAGAATGGTATCTATAACAGGCACGGCAAATGCAACGGTTTTTCCGGTGCCGGTCTGGGCAATGGCCAGGACGTCTTCCCCTTTTAATATAGAGGGGATCGCTTTGTACTGAATATCTGTGGGCCTGATAAACCCCTGTACTCCCAGGTTTTTTTTCAAGGTGCTGTTTATTGCATATGTGTCAAATTTCATTGGAAATACCTACTTCATCAAATGTTTTAATATCAGCAAGAATGCGCGTGGCAAGATCCAGAAGTGCCATGCACACCGCAGCACCGGTACCTTCCCCGAGACGGAATTTCAAATCGATCAAAGGCGCCAGACCCAGGCGGTCATGCATGTATTTCTGGCCGATTTCCACAGATTTGTGGGAGGCAAACAGGTAGTTTTTTGCTGCCGGGGCCAGTTCACAGGCAATCAGGGCGCCGGCCGTGGAGATCAATCCGTCGCAGACCACTGGAATGCCTTTAGCGGCGGCACCGATCACCAGCCCTGCCAGCCCGCCGATTTCAAGTCCGCCGACCTTGGCCAGCACATCAAGGGGATCCTTGGGGTCAGGCTCGTTTATGTCCAGTCCTTTTTGAATCACAGCAATTTTATTGGCAAGCCCTTTATCGTCAACGCCTGAGCCCCGGCCGGTCAGGCGCTCCACGGGCAGGCCGGAAAATGCCGCAATAATAGCAGTGGAAGGCGTGGTATTGCCAATGCCCATATCCCCAGTGCCCAGAAGATCCACAGGGGTCTGGGCGTGCAGTTCATTGACGATTTCAATGCCCGCTTCAATGGATTGAATCGCCTCTGCCCGGGTCATGGCAGGCCCTTTTGTAAAATTATCGGTGCCGTACTTTACTTTTTTATGAAAAATGGGCAGCCCGGGGTCAAAATCGTAATTTACACCGATATCTGCAGCGTTCACCCGGGCCCCGGCATGTTTACCGATGATGTTGACGGATGCCCCGCCCTCGACAAAATTAAACACCATCCGGGGGGTGACTTCTGCGGGGAAGGCACTGACCCCTTCCGCAACCACACCGTGATCACCGGCGCAGGTGATGATTTGTTTATTGGTTAAATGGACGTCAATGGTTCCTTTGATAGCAGCCAGACGAGCCCCGATCTCTTCCATAATTCCCAGGCTGCCGGGGGGTTTTGCCTGGTCCTGAAGACGCTGTTTGGCCTTTGCATGTGCGTCGTGATTAAGTTCGGATTTGATGGCCGAAATGGTTTGTTCAAGCAGGGACATTGTTTTACCTCATGTTGAAAAGAAAGTACCCTAAACCCGTTTGATATCAAGGTCAATGATTTTTCGTGTTTTTTTCCGGTAACTTTTATCCGTTCGCAAACAGCCTTGACCTGGGACCTCTGCTGATATAGGGTTTCTTATTTTTATTGAAAGCAGGCCATTTCATATGCACGCCACAGACAGGGATAAGGTAATTCCCCCCAAGACTTTTTTAAGTCTGCTTTTCAGGCTGGCGCTACCCATTTCCCTGCAATATCTTTTGACCGGTTCCATGGCTGTGATAGACATACTCATGATCGGCCGGCTTCATGATGCGGCCGTGGCGGCCGTGGGCATTGCCAATCAGTTTGTTTTTATCTTTTTTGTTATCCAGTTCGGCGTCCATTCTGGTATCGCCATATTCACGGCCCAGTACTGGGGCAGAAAGGATATCTCACGGATCCACCAGTTGTCCGGTCTTGGGATCCTGGCAGGATTTGCCATCGGTGCCGTGTTTGCCGCTGCAGCGCTGTTTTTTCCCGCAGCCGTGATTTCGTTATTTTCCAATGATGCCGAAGTGGTACGTCTTGGGGCCGGATATCTTCGTATTGTGGGATTTGCCTTTGTGCCTTTTTGCGTAACCTTCTCGTTTATGACCAATATGCGGAGTATGGGGTTTGCCGGTGTGCCTTTGGTCTCTTCATTTGTCGCCGTGGTTGTCAATATTGTGCTCAACTACTGCCTGATTTTCGGCAAGCTTGGCTTTTCCGCCATGGGTGTCACCGGTGCGGCCATTGGCACCTGCACGGCAAAATTGATTGAAACCGGCCTGTTAACGGCGATCATCTACCTGAAACCGTACCCCCTTGCCGCGTCAGTAAAAGACATGCTGTCATTCGATTTTGCCTTTGTCAAGCGGATCACGGCCACTTGCTGGCCTGTGTTTCTCAATGAATTCTTCTGGGTTACAGGCGTGAGCATCTACAAACTGGTTTACGCCCGCATGGGGACACAGTCCATTGCGGCAGTCAATATCGTAGCCACCCTTGAGGAATTTTTATTTGTTCCCTTTTTCGGCATTTTCCACGCCGGTTCCATTCTCATCGGTAACAGCATTGGGGCAAAAAGATACAACCGGGCGTTCGCTTATGGCAAATTCATGCTTTGGGTCCAGCTTCCCATGGCCCTTGGTGCTGGAGTTGTGCTCATTTTGTGCAGACATTTTATCCTGGGATTTTACAATATTTCCACGGCAGCTTACGAGAATGCCTACTACCTGATGCTGACAACAGGTCTTGTCTTTTGGGCAAAGACCACTAATTTTACAACGGTGGTGTCGGTGTTCAGGGGCGGAGGAGACACAAAATTCGCCTTTCTCATGGATCTGAGTTCCGTATGGTGCATTGGCGTACCCATGGCATTTATCGGCGCGTTTGTCCTCCATTGGCCCGTGTACGGTGTCATGGCCCTGATTGCCCTGGAAGAAATGTTTAAGCTGATGATCGGCTTGCCGCGCTTTTTTTCAAAAAAATGGATTAAAAACCTTGTGGCGGATCCGGAAGCATCACCTGGAGGGAATCCTTGAATTATCCGTCAAAAAAAGTGTTTGTATTCAAGAGCGATAAACTTAACTTAACCTGGGAAAAGCATTTCATACATAAACCAGTATTTCCATAACTACATGATAAAACCGGAGAATCCCAGGGCCCGGACAACAGTGGCGATCATGCCTGGAGCTACCAGGACATCGCAGACCAGTTGCGCATCCACGGCACCCCCGGCCGCGTCAGGGATGACCTGGCCCAGCCCCGGGGGCTGGACGACACCCCATGTCCTTCCTTGCCGTGGGCAGCCAAGGCCGCACCGCCACCATTGCCAACCTGCTCTCTCAACCCTTTTCCTTTGGCCTGGATCGGGACGGGGCCCTGGCCATCGTCACTGAAATTGCCATGACCATAAAACGCAGATGGCAGACCGTTTTCAGGTCGTGCGGGGTACCGGAACGTCTGTATGGGGAGCTCGCTCGGGTGAGTTTTGCCAATGCACTGAATTTTGATATAGAAATTATCAAAAACAGGGTTCGCATTTGATTATAGATTTGCTTTACCTGTTGTAAATATTATAAAATTAATGCTGTTGACTTTGCTGTATGTGTCGTATATTTGTATTAATTGAATCCCCCATGCCAGGATGGAAGGAAATTATGGCTGTAAAGCGTAAAAGGACATTAGAGCAAAAAATCTGTTACCGCATTAAACGGGCGAAAGAATCTACTTTTATCCCAAAAGATTTTTCCGATCTTTCAGGAAGAGACCAGGTTTTACGTGCCTTGAGAAATCTTATCGCAAAAAATCTGATTATTCGTGTCGGGCAAGGGGTATATACAAGGGCTCGCATTTCTTCCATCAGCCGCAGGCCGGTCCCTGAAGAAAACCTCAGAGCCATTGCCATAACCGCTTTAGAAAAATCAGGTGTCACCGTTCTCCCAACTCAATACGAGCGGGAATATAACCAGGGAAGGACAACCCAGGTGCCCACCGGTATGGTGGTGGGAGTGAATAAAAGGGTGAAAAAAAAAATAGGTTTCAACGGCAGGTTTATAAAGTATGAAAAAGTCTCCCAGCCCCGGACAGATTGAAGACATTGCCATTGAATTCGGTGTTGATGGTTCATTGGGGATATTCAAAGTTTGTTGATGCAATGTCCTATGATCCCGAAGATGAGAGAATATCTTTTGGTGAGGCACTTTGGTCTTTTAAGAGGATTGTAGCTTCATTGTGATATAACCATCTTGTAACAGAGACGTTTTACGAAACCTTCAAATCAGGGTATGGCGTTTCATTAACCGGATTTGGCAGTTTTTACCTGGACCGCCGGCGGGATTCGACCGCATTCAAATTCAATCCAAGTCAAAAATTAAGAAAACTATTTGGATGGAGTTCTTCTTATAAAGGGGACCTTTGAAGCTATAAATACATTATCCCCAAGCCCTCCTATCTGTGTCAATGATGATCAAATCTGGTTACCCCTTTATCCGTATCCGGGGATGGGTGAGGCCTGGCAAAAATTTGCCCGAGAGTTTTTTTGGTGCTTTCGCTTGATAAATATATAGTACCAATATTTAATACCCGGTCAATAGACTTAATGGTGAATTTTGATACGGCTTTCTGAAAAATGTTAAATCGAGTAAGGCATAGCAAACGTTCCTGTTGCCTTTTGTACACGAATTTATTAGTCATCCTTGTAGGGTCGCCCGGTTCGGCTGGATAATGGCACTGATATGGTGAAAGGTAAGGATGACTGAGCAGAAATCAATTATTTACCAAAAATTGATCCGGGATAGAATTCCGGAAATAATCGAAGCCAATGGTAAAACAGCACACATCAGGGAAATCCGGGGAAAGGAATTGTGGGATGCCGTGGGCCGTAAAATCCTGGAAGAGGCCTTCGAGCTGTTTGAGGAATGGCAGAAGGAAAGCCGGGAAGATATTTTAAAGGAATCTGCCGACCTCCTTGAGATCGTCCTCAAAGCCCTGTCCGAATATGGGTTCACCATGGACGACCTGCTGCGCCGCCGGCAGGAGAGGGCGGTCAGCCGGGGTGTCTTTGAGAAACAACTTTTCCTGGACCAGGTCGGCGGCAGCGGACCATTAGACTTCGAAACCTTTAAACGGCCCGCCATGGTGTTCAATCCGGCACAACAGAAAGATCTGCTCCGGATCATAAGAAGCGAACTTGCATTAAGTAAAAACGTCCGGATCGCTTCGGCCTTTTATTCCCCGGGGGCCACCAACCTGATGATGGCGGAGTTGACCCGGTTTCTGGAAGCCGGCGGTAGACTGAAGGTGATCCTGTCCACGATGGGGAACATCACCAGGCCCATGTACTTTGAGCATTTTAAAGAAAATCTGCCCGATGCCGGATTGCGGGTGTTTCACCCGCCTGAAATCCCTTTGGAAAAATCCCCGCCCGGTTTCCATGTGAAAACCTGGCTTTTTGAGCACCATGACGGCAAGGGGGCTTTCATCATCGGTTCATCCAACCTGACAAAGAAAGGCCTCACCCAGAATATAGAATGGAATTATTTTTCAGCCGGAGAGGTCAACCTGCCCTTTGACGGGAAACCCTCTGTTCCTTTCTTCTTACTCATTCTTACCTATTAGGCGTAAATGATGAGAAATTCCTGCTTCATAGAGTGTGCCCGAACAAACTGCTTAGGTCTCATTTCCTCTCCACAGGCTTAAAATCCCGTAGAACCTACGGTATTGTTATTATTATGCAGCCGATAAAACCGG
>NZ_JACADJ010000081.1 GCF_013389365.1 Desulfobacter latus | reverse complement strand
AGGATCAGCAATGGTAAATCGAGGTATGGCAAGTTAAAGAAAAGGCGAAATCAGATAAAAGCCCCCAATTTTTTATTATAACATGAAAATTTTAGATATTTATCAATTCATTTGCAAACCACTATAATTGGTTATCTTGATCTATACAGCTCTTGAAAAATAGTTTTCAAGGTTATTTTTGTCGATTCAATAGTAAAATAAATCATTGTGTGATAAATTTATTCGCAAAATTTTCAAATTAAATTGTAAGGAGAGGAGGAGAACGCTTGAGCATTATACCCGGAACAGAATATGAAGGCCTGCCACTGATCAGACAAGGAAAGGTCAGGGACATTTTTGATACGGGCGATGCCCTGCTCATGGTAACAACCGACCGGCTTTCCGCGTTTGACGTGGTGCTGCCTGACATCATCCCGGACAAGGGCAAGGTGTTGAACCAGATTTCAGTGTTCTGGTTCAAACAAATGGAAAGCATCGTTAAAAACCATATTATCAGCACGAATGTAAATGATTATCCCGTGCAATTTCATAAATATAAAGACAAGCTTGACGGCCGCAGCATGCTGGTGAAAAAAGCCCGGCCCATGGCTGTGGAATGTATTGTCAGGGGCTATATTTCAGGTTCAGGCTGGAAATCCTATCAATCCGAAGGCCATGTGTGCAACATTAAGCTCCCCCAGGGTCTCAAGGAGTCCGACAAGCTTGAGACCCCGTTATTTACCCCGTCCACCAAGGCTGAAATCGGTGATCATGATATCAACATCGGTTTTGAAGAGGCTGCAAATATTCTGGGGAAAGAGACCGCAGAGAAGCTGCGTGACCTGAGCCTTGAAATTTATAACCGGGGTGCCGCCTTTGCCCTGGAAAAAGGTATTATTATCGCAGACACAAAATTTGAGTTCGGTCTGCTTGATGGTGAAATTATTCTGATTGATGAAATCCTGACCCCGGATTCATCCAGATTCTGGCCCCTGGACGATTATACCCCCGGCAGAGGGCAGAAAAGTTTTGACAAACAGACTGTCAGGGACTGGCTGACCAATTCCGGCTGGGACAAAACCCCGCCGGGTCCCAAACTGCCCCAGGAAATCATTGACAATACCAGCAATACCTACAAGGACATTTTTACCCGCCTGACCGGAAAAACCATCTGATCCATGACAGCTATAACATTGACTGATATCCCAGTGTCTGAGATCGACCTTTCAGATACTGGGTTTCGCATTACAAGCCCCCACCATGATATTGAACATTTAACGGCATCCATTTCTCAGTATGGCATCATGGTTGCGCCCCTGGTGGTGTCCGGACAGGATAAGTACATTGTGGTCTCCGGGTTCCGGCGGATTGAAGCCGCCCGACATGCCGAGCTGTCCAGGATAATTTGCCGTGTCATGCCTGCAGAAGAAACCCGCAATGCAGCCATGGCCGCTGTAACCGAAAATGCATTTTCAAGGGAACTGACGCCGGCAGAACTCATTCGGGCCACAGCGCTTTTATTGCGCTTTATGGATGCCGAAAACATCGCAAAAAATGCCGCATCTATTTTCAACAGGCCGCTGAATACCGGTTATATCAATACGTTGGCGCATATCCATGCCATGCCTGATTCTGTGCTTGACCTTTTGGATCAGGGGAAGATATCCATCAAGGCGTGTAAAACGCTTGTGTCCATGGATGCACAAACCCAAACTGAATTTTTGCATCTTTTTTCCCTGATCAAAGTATCCTCGGGCCGCCAGATGGAAATCATTACATGGACAAAGGAGATATGCGCCCTTGAAAAATTAAGCCTGTCACAGCTTATCCAGAAAAGCCCCCTGGGAACCAGTGAGAGCGATCTCCCGGGGCCGGCTGACAGGGGTTTGGACCACAGAGACATGAGTGCCCTTGGGAAACAGTTCAAAACGTTTCTTGTCCAAAAACGTTTTCCTGCACTGACGGCCGTTAAAAATCAGGTCCGAAAACAGATCAAGGCGCTGGAACTGGATTCCGGACTTCAACTAGCGGTTCCTGAAAATTTTGAGGGACTGGTTTATACCATGCAAATGGAGTTTAAAAATGTGGATGAGTTTAAAACACACCTCAACCGCCTGGCTGAACTTGTGGACAACAACGATTTTAAATCTCTTGTGGACAGATAAATGATCAATCCAACCCGGGTATTCATAGATAAGGATCTGGATCTGACCCCGGAAATTGAGTACCTGATCTCAAAAGTCAAACCGATACCGGAGACGGTTGCGGACTCAAAGCCGGTCTATGACTTGATCAACCAGGCGGATGATCCTGTTGGATTTGCCAAAAAAGTGCTTTACATCACCAGCAATAAGGGCGCCCTGATCCGCCAATGCCCGGGCACCAGCTACTACACCTGCTGTGATTACACTATTTTGCATTGCGGCACCTATTGCACCATGGACTGCGCTTACTGCATCCTGCAGGCTTATTTTCATCCCCCCGTGCTTCAATATTTTGCAGGTTTTGACCAGTACGCTGCCGCGCTGGAGCCGATTTTCCACGGGGACACTGTTTTTCGCATCGGCACCGGCGAATATACTGACTCCCTGATCTGGGAACCTGTCAGCCTGATGCCCAGATTTCTGGTTGAAAAATTTGCAGCCCAGGACCGGGCCGTTCTTGAATTAAAGACAAAAACCGTTAATATAGACGCGCTGCTGAACCTGGAGCATAACCGGAAGACCATACTGTCCTGGTCCGTGAATACCCCCGAGGTGATTGCATCCCAGGAGCGGGGTACCGCGAGCCTGGTCGCACGGCTTAAAGCCGCAGCCAAAGCCGTGTCAAAGGGATTCCGGGTGACATTTCATTTTGATCCTATTTTTCTGTATCCTGGATGCGAAAATGCCTATGAAAAGGTGGTTCAAGCCATCTTCAACCATGTCAGCCCCAAAGATGTTGTATGGATTTCCATTGGCACATTCAGGTTCATGCCCCATTTAAAAGCCATTATTGAAGCCCGTTTCCCGGATTCAACCATTCCTTATGGTGAATTCATCACCGGAATTGATAATAAAATGCGCTATTTCAAGCCATTGCGCATCGCCATATACCAGCGCCTTGCGGCCGTATTCCGGCAGCTTGCCCCCGACGTTGCCGTCTATTTCTGTATGGAAGATGAAGAGGTGTGGATGAAAACCTTTGGGTTTTTCCCAGGAAAGCCTAAAGCACTTGCCCATATGCTGGACCGGGCTGCCGCGGACCGTTGCGGACTTGATGCCAGCCTGATTTAGTTTCAAAACTGAAAATATTTGGGAGAAGTTTGGAGAATATGGGCCTTGATCATATTTTAGGCCATACGGATTTCCGGTAGGTTGGGTTGAGGAACGAAACCCAACGCCGATAAGTTGTTGGGTTTCACTTCGTTCAACCCAACCTACGCTGTGGCCGATGTTATGACCAAGCCCAAAATTTGGGTTACCGATGTAAGCCGGAACAGTTTGAACCGTTTGATCAAAGTCTTCCAGGGCGTCAACCTTAAAGTAGGGCATCTCATAAATGGCTTATTTTACGGGGTGTCCCGGCTGTGACCACTGATTTTTCACCGTTCAGGAGTGATGGACAGTAGGTGGCTATCCGGGGTCCATTATTTGAAAGTTCCTTATGGCAAATATCCAGGTGTGTAAAGAACGTTGATTCTTTAGCCTTAATGTATTATTTTATGTATTACGGAGGTGCTATTATGATTACATTAAGACTTGATCCAAGACTTGAGCAGCAATTAAACTATACAGCAAAAAATCTTGGCTTAACAAAGTCAGAGCTTATCCGAAAAAGCCTTGTAGATTATTTCAAAAAAATAGAAACAAAAAGTGCGTGGGAATCTGGTCAAGATTTATTCGGCAAATATTCTAGTGGCCGGAATGATTTGGCCTCAAACAGAAAAGAGCTTCTTAAAAACAAACTCCAGGCAAAAAGAAAATGAACAAAATTCTTATTGATAGTGGACCATTAATTGCTCTTTTCGATTCATCAGACAAATACCACCAAAAGACTATTGAATTTATCCAGTCAAATCAAGCTTTACTCATAACCACGATCGCATCCATTACAGAAACATTGCATCTTTTGGATTTTAACCGAAATGCACAGTTGGATTTTATCGAATGGATCAGTCGGGGTGGAGTTGAAATAGTCAATGTATTAAATTCAAATTTTCAAAGAATCAAAGAACTGACTAAAAAATATCGAGACCTACCAATGGATTTTGCAGATTCATGTCTTGTCCTACTCGCTGAAAAAATGGGGATAAATGAAGTCGCGACGATTGACCGTGATTTTTCTATATACAGAATCAAAGGAAAAAAGGCATTCAAAACAATCTTGCTATAATCCTCACACAATAGGGATAGGACTCCCCATTACTGAGGAGCCCTCCCACACCACCCGGCATACGGATCTCGTACCAAGGCGGTTCGGCTGGTGTTAACAAAATCGGCTGTAGGTTATCCCACCGATTTTGGGGCGGCATGACGGCCGCTTAACTTAATGTTGCCACAACAACAATTGGGTGTATTTTGAATATTTAACTTGCAAAATACACTAATGTCTTTTATAACATTCCCATGAATCTCATCGACAGAACAATTGAACCGATTGCAAAATCACTCGCCAGACAATACCCTGTACTCACCATTACAGGTCCGAGGCAAAGCGGAAAAACCACTCTGTGCAAAAAAATATTTCCAGACAAACCATATGTCAATCTGGAATTTCCAGACACCCGACAATTTGCCATTGATGACCCGAGAAGTTTTTTAGCCCAATTTCCGGATGGTGCCGTGCTGGATGAAATTCAAAGAGCGCCGGATCTGGTTTCCTATATTCAACCCCTGGTAGATGAAAACCAGCGAGAAGGACAGTTTATTCTTACCGGCAGCCAGCAGTTTGAAATCAGTAATACTATCAACCAGTCGCTTGCAGGCCGGACTGCCATGGTCAAGCTGCTGCCTTTCTGCCTTGAAGAAATTCAGTCGGGCTTTTCATTGCCTGCCATTGACCGCCTGCTGTATCAGGGCTTTTACCCGCGAATCTGGGATAAAGACCTGGAACCGAACCAGGCCCTTGGCAATTATTTTGAAACCTATGTTGAAAGAGATCTTCGGCAACTGACAACGATTAAAAACTTAAACCTGTTTCAGCGTTTCATAAAACTTAGCGCCGGGCGTGTGGGTCAGCTTTTAAACATGAACAGCCTGGCCAATGATACCGGGATATCTCATACCACAGCCCGAAGCTGGCTCTCAATACTTGAAGCGAGCTATATCATATTTTTTCTGCAACCCTACCATGTAAATATTTCAAAACGGCTGGTCAAATCCCCTAAACTGTATTTTTACGATATTGGCCTGGCATCATATCTGTTAAACATTCAGAATGAAACGCAGATTACACGGGACCCCCTTTACGGACATCTGTTTGAAAACATGGTGGTCGCTGAGGCCTTGAAGTATCGATTCAATCATGGCAGACACAGCAATCTTTATTTTTACCGCGACAGCAAAGGCAATGAAGTTGACCTTTTACTTGTTAATGGCCCAGACATTTTTCCTGTTGAAATAAAAGCAGGCATGACCATTACACGAGATTATTTTAAAGGGCTGAAGCATTTTACAGCACTGTTTAAAGATCAGATGCCGGATGGCAGCGGTCTTGTATATGCTGGAAATGAATCTCAGAAAAGAAAAGATGTCTCAATTGAACCATTCTATAATCTAGCTCAGCTATTTTTAGTTTAATGTCAAGAACAAAGTTATTCTGATCATGGGTATTAAAACAAAACAAACAAGCCGTCCGGATCATAGATCCGAACGGCTTGGCTGACCAAACAGACCATCAGATATCAGCCTTCTTTCTCAGCATTGGCCTGTTCAATGATTTTTTTGGACAGATCCGGCGGTACTTCATCATACTGTTCAAACGCCATGGTAAAGGTACCGCGGCCACCGGTCATGGAGCCTAAGTCCGGTGCATACCGAAGCATCTCGGACATGGGTACGAGAGCGTTGATAATCTGTTTATCATCTTCGGAATCCATCCCAAGCACCCGCCCGCGTCTGGAATTCAGATCGCCCATGATATCACCTGTGGCGTCATCAGGCGCCTTGACCGAGACCTTCATAATGGGTTCAAGCAAAACCGCATTGGCATCGGCGGCCGCATTTTTAAATGCCAGAGAGCCGGCCGTTTTAAATGCCATTTCCGAAGAGTCAACTGAATGGTAGGAACCAAAATCCAGGGTGGTGCGGAAATCCACACAGGGGAATCCTGCCAGAATACCTTTCTGCATGGCTTCCCGGATGCCTGCCTCCACGGCAGGGATATAATTCTTAGGAATCACGCCGCCTACAATTTTATCCACGAATTCATACCCGGAGCCCTTGGGAAGGGGCTCAAGCTCGATCCAGCAGTCACCATACTGACCATGACCACCGGACTGTTTTTTATGCTTGCCCTGGACCCGGACTTTTTTCTTGAAGGTTTCACGATAGGCCACCTTGGGTGTCGCAATGTCCATGCCCACATTGAATTTGCGCTGGATTTTTTCTGCCGTGATTTCAATATGAACCAGGCCACGGCCGGAAAGAATGGTCTGGCGGGTCTCTTCCTCACGACGCAGGGTAAGACCGGTATCCTCTTGAAGGATCTTACGCACGGCTTCATGGATTTTATCTTCGTCACTTTTGGCCTTGGGTGAAATGGCAAAGGAGATACACGGAGGCAAGGGTGCCGGTGCCGGAATCTGAATGGCCTGTCCACCGGTCAGGGTATCGCCTGTCAGGGTGCTTTTCAATTTTGCCACGGCCACAATCGAGCCGGGCAGGGCACCATTAATCTGCTTTTGCTCTTTACCGGCTATTTCAAGAAGCTGTGAAAACCGCTCCTTGGTGTCCTTGGTCACATTAAGGACATTGCCTTCCTTGCCAAGTGTCCCGGAAATTACCCGGAAAAGAGAAAGCCTTCCCGCGTAAGGGTCAACAATGGTAGCAAATACAAAACCGGTGAATTCAGCATCGGGGTCCGGCGCCACTTCCACATCGTTGCCATCGGCATCTTTGGCAATCCATGCGCCGCGGTCAAGGGGGGAGGGCATATAATCATTGATAAAATCAAATACCACATCAATGCCGATCATCTTTGTGGCGGATGTGCAGATGGCCGGATAAAACTGAGCATCAAGAACGCCTTTTCTGAAAGCACCTTTAATCTCTTCTTCGGTCAGTTCTTCGCCTTCCAGATATTTTTCAAGCAGATCATCATCAAGCTCTGCGATATTTTCAACGAATTCTTCCTTGTCAGCGGCAATTTCATCTGCCATATCTGCCGGGATATCAATTTTTTGGGCCTGGCCGTCAGCGTCATACGCAAAGGCTTCGCCGGAGACAATATTTACAAGGCCTTTAAACCCGTCTTCTTTTCCAATAGGATAGCATACGGGAATGACTTTCTTTTTCAGGGATGTATCACACGCGGCAACCGCAGTGCTGAAATCAGACCGTTCACGGTCGAGTTTGTTGATAATAACAAAACCGGGCAGGTTATATTCCAGGGCGGAAGCTGCTGCTTCTTCGGTCATGGCGGAAGGTCCGCCAACACCGTCAACAACAAAAGCCATGCTGTCGGCTACAGGAAAACATGTTTTGGCAGCAGAAAAGAAATTTTGGTCCCCGGGGGTGTCCATTAATGTAACGACATGCTTTTGATGCGTATACTTAATAAATGATGTGTTAATACTTTGCTGCTTTTTGATTTCTTCGGGCTGGAAGTCCATTACTGTATTTCCTTCTTCAACCTTGCCAAGGCGATTGGTCACCCCGGCCTTGAACAGCATAGCCTCAGCAAGAGTTGTCTTGCCCGCACCTCCATGGCCCGCAAAAGCCACATTCCTCATGGATTTGATTTCTTCGCTCATTACGGCTCCTTTAGAATATTAATAAAATAACAATACTCTAATAATCAAAATGAAATAAAAATAACAGATTTATTTTATTTTTTTTGATGAATTAATGAAATTATGTATTCTTCATTGCCCTTGGCACCTAAAACCGGCGAGGTAACAATTCCGTTCACCTTGTACCCCCTGTCCTGAAAAAAAAGTGTCATATCCTGCTTTACCCGGTTTCTGATTTCCGGATCCTTTACGATGCCGCCCTTGCCTACATTTTCTTTTCCCGCCTCAAACTGGGGTTTGATAAGGGCCAGGATATCCGTGCCGGGGCGCATGAATTTTTCCGCCGACGGGATAACGGTTTTTAAAGAGATAAAAGAGGTGTCCGCCACCACGACATCCATGGGGTGGCCAATGACGTTATAGGGAAGGTGACGGATATTGGTACGCTCTATGACCACCACCCGGTCATCCTGTCGCAGGGACCAGTCAAGCTGCCCATAGCCCACATCCACGGCATACACTTTCTTGGCACCGAATTTGAGCAGGCAGTCGGTGAATCCGCCTGTGGAGGCACCAATATCAAGACAAACCGCATCCTGGACAGATACAGGGAAACTTTGAAGTGCTTTTTCAAGTTTAAGCCCGCCCCGGCTGACATAGGGATGATCCGGGGCTTTAACGTCAATCAGCGCATCCTGGTTCACCTGGGTGCCGGGCTTATCTACCTTGATACCGTTTACCAAAACCTTTCCGGCCATGATCATGGCTTTGGCCCGTTCCCGTGAGCGTATCAGGCCCCGGTCAACCAAGGCCTGATCCAGGCGTTTTCCGGGGCGTTTATTTTTCACGGCACAACGTCAATCCTGCTGCCACAACCGCCTGGGCATCAATGCCGTAATCCTTTCGAAGCTCACTCTGGCTGCCGTGTTCAACAAATACATCATTGACGCCCACGCGTTTCACACGGCACCCTGAAAGGCCGTTGTCACAGATCAGTTCAAGAATGGCTGATCCGAATCCGCCTGCCAGCACATGTTCTTCAATGGTCACCACAGTTTTGATCTTTCCGGCAAGATCAAGGATCAGGTCCGCATCCAAAGGTTTTACAAACCGGGCATTGACCACAGTGCTTTCAATGCCTTGGGCGGACAATTGTTCGGCTGCCTCCATGGCATCATTCACGCAGCGGCCGATACCGATGATCAACAGATCGTCGCCTGTGCGAAGCACCTTTGCTTTGCCGATATCAACGGCCTCGGCATTGTAATCAACATCAACGCCCTGGCCGGCCCCCCTGGGATAACGCAAGGCAATGGGGCCCTGGTGGGCCACAGCAGTCTGCATCATCCGCACCAGTTCATTTTCATCCATGGGCGCCATAACGGTCATATTGGGTATGGATCGCAGATAGGAAAAATCAAACAGCCCATGGTGGGTGGGCCCGTCTTCCCCCACAATGCCACCCCGGTCTATGGCAAAAATCACAGGAAGGCCGTCAATGCAGACATCATGAAGGATCTGGTCATAGCCGCGCTGCAAAAAGGTGGAGTAAATGGCCACCACGGGTTTTGCGCCTTTGGCGGCAAGACCTGCAGCAAAGGTAACGGCATGTTGTTCGGCAATGCCCACATCAATAAATCTGTCCGGGAACTGTTCGGCAAAACAGCCCAGCCCGGTGCCTTCAGGCATGGCAGCCGTCACCGCCACAATACACTTGTTTTGTTTTGCAAGCGCAATCATACAATTGCCGAACACCGATGTGTAAGAGGGTGGGGCACTTGATTTTGACGCCGGGCATTTCCCGGTATCCACGGCAAATGCCCCCACACCGTGAAAATAGACCGGATTTTTTTCAGCCGGTTTATATCCTTTGCCTTTTTTTGTGGTCACATGCAACAGCACCGGTGAATCAGGATCTTTAATATTAGTTAGAATATCAATGAGATGATCCAGATTATGGCCGTCAATGGGGCCGAAATAATCAAAATTAAAGGCCTCGAACAGCATGCCCGGGGTTACAAAGGTCTTAAATGACTCCTCCCACCTTTTGGCCCATTCATACATGTCGTCGCCGATCTTGGGCACGGATTTTAAAAACTGGCCAAACTGGTTACGCATGTTCTGCAAGGCCTTATGTGAAAGCGTCCGTGAGAGGTAAGAAGATAAAGCGCCCACATTGGCGGAGATGGACATGTCGTTATCATTTAATATAACGATGTATTTCTGCTGAAGATCGCCTGAATGGTTTAACCCTTCGTAAGCAAGCCCTGCGGTCATGGAACCGTCACCAATGATTGAGACCACATTGGACTTGTCCTGCTTGAGCATCTTGGCATAGCACATGCCCAGACCGGCGGAAATTGAGGTGGAGGCGTGTCCCACGGTTAACGCGTCGTAGGGGCTTTCTTTGGTTTTAACAAACCCTGAAATGCCCTTGTATTTTCGAAGGGTGTCAAAGGTGCGGTGGCGCCCGGTTAAAAGTTTGTGCGCATAGGACTGGTGGCCCACATCCCAGATCAGGGTATCCCTGGGTAAATCAAATACGTAATGCAGGGCAATGGTCAGTTCGACGACACCTAAGCTTGGTGCCAGATGCCCGCCGTTTTTTGATACCACCTCAATAATTCTGCTCCGGATCTCCCGGGCGACAGCCTCAAGTTCATCCCTTGGAATCTGTTTCAGATCATCAGGGCTGTTTATTTGGTCAAGATATTTCATAGTCTTGTCATCGGTTCCTGTTAATAATGTAGCCGGCAATGGCGCGCAACGGTTCGCTGTTTTTTTTAAATTCTTTTTCACTGTAACTGTCTAAAGCCGTCAGGGCATCGGCCACAAGCTGCTTTGAAAAGACTTTGGATTCTTCAAGGCCGAGGATGGCAGGAAAGGTGAGTTTATCGCGCAGGGCATCGGAACCGGCTGCCTTGCCCATAACTTTGGGATCCCCTTCCACATTCAGGATGTCGTCCATAACCTGGAAGGCAAGTCCGATATTTTCAGCATATGTGCCCAAGGCGTTTAAGGCATCTTTATCCGCACCGGCACTGATGGCCCCTGACGCAACACTGACCTCGATCATGGCTCCGGTTTTATGCCGGTGAATTTTCTTTAAATGGGCCAGGGCACCGGGGCGATCCAAAGGCAAATCTTCAGGGTTGTTTTCAGCCTGCATATCAAGCATCTGGCCTTCCACCATGCCGTTAATCCCGGCCGCCGCAGAGATTTTTTCCACCAGAATCAGGCGGGTGTCAGTATCGGGATAGATATCGAAACAAGACCCTGGCGCGGCAAGGATATGAAATGCATGGGTTAAAAGCCCGTCTCCGGCCAGAATTGCCGTAGCTTCGGAAAATTGTTTGTGGCAGGTAGGCATGCCTCGGCGCAGGTCATCATCATCCATGGCCGGCAGATCATCATGGATCAGGGAATAGGTATGGATCATTTCAATGGCACAGGAAGCGGGCAGGGCGATGCGTGGATCGGCACCTAACGCACCGGCTGTTGCCAGCGCCAGGGCAGGGCGGACCCGTTTGCCGCCGGCCATTAAAGAATGCGTCATGGCCCGGACAAGCTCGCGGTGTTGATCCAGTTCATGAAAAACATTTAACAAGGCCGCATCAACCAGGTTTCGGTTCCGGGATAAATACCCGGAAAGATCAAACGTACTCATTGTTCTTCCTTAAAATCTGATACATCAGGCTCACCGTCAGCATTCATTGTCAATTGGGTGATTTTTTGCTCGGTTTTATCTAAAATATCAAGGCAGAAACGGGTATTGGCAATTCCTTCTTCGTATTTTTTAACTGCCTTTTCCAATGTCAAATCACCGGATTCCATCTCTTTGACAATGTTTTCAAGTTGTTTTAGTGCTGATTCAAAGGTTTTTTTTGCCATATATTTTTTCCACCCGGGCATCCAGGCGTCCTTTAGATAAAATAATTTCAATTCCATCATCTACATTCAGCGTATCCGCATCCATCACAACATGACCGCCAACACGACTACCGGACAGATTCCGGGTGATGCTGTACCCACGGCTCAACACCGCTGACGGATTTAAGGCCTCAAGTTGCCCTGTTTGTTTAATTACCTGATCTTTACATTGTTTCAGGTACGCATAAAAAAGATAATCCAGATTCGCCTGAAGATCATTAACTTCTTTTTTAAGTGTCCGGATGCGGGACAAGGGCAGGGTGCCTGAAAGTGTTCTTCTGAGCCATTGCGTTCTTTCGCGCTGGTAGTTAATGTGATTTTTGACTAAAGACAAACGCCTGGATTGCAGATCCTCGATGCGGAACCTGAAATCATCCACAACCCTGGCCGGACTTTTAAGCCGCCTGTGTAAATCATTTATATATTCCCGTTGTTGACGGATACGGCGCTCGATTTTATTGTTCAGCTCATTTTGCAATCTAAAAATTTGATGAACCATGGCTGACTGGTCAGGCAAGGCCATCTGAACGGCAGCTGATGGGGTAGGGGCCCGAAGATCCGCCACAAAGTCGGCAATGGTGAAGTCGATTTCATGACCAATACCTGAAATGACGGGTATTTCAGATTCGTAAACGGCTTGGGCCACGGTTTGGGTGTTAAATGCCCATAAATCTTCCAAGGACCCGCCGCCTCGGGCAATGATAATAAGGTCACAGGTTTTGACCGTATTGGCAAGTTCAATGGCCCGGGCAATCTCACATTCTGCGGTATCTCCCTGTACCTTGACGGGGATGATTTCAAGGGGAACGCTCGGGCAGCGCTGTCTGGCCACCTGAATAATGTCACGAACCGCAGCACCGGTGCCCGACGTGATCACATAAATACCTGACGGCAAAAAAGGTACTTCCTTTTTGTGCGCAGCATCAAACCAGCCCATGGCAGCCAGTTTGGCCTTAAGCGCTTCAAACTCTCGCTGAAGCGCGCCGGTGCCTTCGGGTTCCATATGCTCAAAAATAAGCTGGTAAGCCCCCCGGGGTTCGTAAAGGGAGAGACGGGCCATGCCTTTGACCTTCATTCCGTTTTCAGGGGTGAATTTTAAATGGCGTTTCTGTCCTTTAAACATCGCGCAGGAAATCACGGCCGCGTCATCTTTTAATGAAAAATAGGAATGACCCGAAGCGGGCGTTGACAAATTTGAAATTTCACCGGTGATCCATAAAAAAGGATACCGTTCCTCAAGCAGATTTTTTATCTGTCGTGTCAGTGTGCCTACGGTGTACACTTTATGATTCGTCTGTGGTATCATTCCTGTCCTTATTCCAGGCGTATGCGCAAAGTTCGTACTTATAAAATAAATCATTTATAAAAGTCAATAAGCGCAAAATTAGGCAGAACACCTGTAGTAAGAAAAACAAGATTATTTATATTTTGCATAAGGTCTGATAATATATATTATGTAAACTTTTATATTACGGCTTTGTATAATCAAAATGTAATATTGAAATCCGCCCTACCCGTGTTATATTATTTTAAATAAATATAAAATATCACTAAACCTGAAATAAAAAGGAGTTACAATGAACACAAATCTTTCATATCAACAGACCGGCGTAATGACCCGGGTTAATGCATTTATCAGAAGCACATACAATTGGATGACCATTGGTCTTGCCGCCACCGGACTGACCTCATATTTTGTATCTGGAAGCCCTGCCGTGATGCAGACCGTATACGGCAACCCCATCATGCCCTGGGTATTGTTCATCGGTCTTATTGTCATGTGCGGATTTCTCAGTGCCCGGATTCAAAAAATGCAGGCAAGCACGGCCACAGGTCTTTATATGGCCCTTACCGTTCTTTACGGTATCTGCCTGGCCCCGATCTTTATGATTTATACCCAGGCATCCATTGCCTCCACCTTTTTTATCTGCGCTGCGACTTTTGGTGCCGCAAGTGTTTACGGTATGGTCACGAAAAAAGACCTAACCGGTATGGGACAGTTTCTGATGATGGGGTTGTTCGGCATAATTATAGCCATGATCGTAAATATATTCCTTCAAAGCTCAGCCATGCAGACCATTATATCCATGATTGCGGTTCTGCTGTTCACCGGTCTTACCGCCTATGACACCCAGAAACTGAAATCCATGGCAACGACCCTTCCCGCAGATGCAACCGGCGCCATGGTTCGTAAAGGCGCCATTCTTGGTGCTTTAAGCCTTTATCTTGATTTTATGGGATTATTCGTTCATCTGCTCAGCCTGCTTGGCGTCGCAAGGGATTAATTAACTGTCGCAAGGGATTAATTAACTTGGGAGCGCGGACGTCCCGCCCGCATCTCCGCTATCAGAAAACCCCGGAACAAAAATTTTTGTTCCGGGGTTTTTCTTTGTGTACTCGTACTCGTGAACGTATTCGTTACAAAGCCCTGCCCTGCCCTTTAAGAAAAAATTTTGGAGCTATTGGTAAAAAGGTCCGTTACGCCCGCTGTAAATAAGAAAACTGCGCCGGCAGTCCCGATCAATTGATGCATGATAAAACTCAAGCGTTTTCAAAAGGTGTTTTTGAAACGTGGCACTGGATTTTATTTCAAAATGAAACATATTTATGGTTTTTGAAGGTCATTTTGGTCGCGGTGTTTCTCTACCGGCACTTCCCGATATCCCCCTGCCCTACCCTGCAATCATAAGAACGGCCAGGACCTTACGAACACAAGGGCTTGATTACATTACTTTCAGAACTGATGTCTGTTGGATAGCAAAAATTGTTTAAAAAACACTCAAAAGTTATTTTTATTTTATTTTTATTTTTTTTATTGACATAAAAATAATGATATGGTTTCTATAATTTTATGTTTGATGACTTAAAATTTATCGGAGATAACATCCGTTCTTTTCGCCGGTCACGCAACTGGACCCTGGCACAGCTTGCGTCAAAAATCGGCATCCAGGAAGGGCCGCTGGGTCGCATTGAGCGTGGCGTTAATCTGCCGTCGGCCAAGGTTATCTATAATTTGGCCCAGACACTGGATATTCCCACCGATGCCCTGTTTGCCCCGGATCTGTCCCTGGCCAGGGCAAAAGCCGCAGAAACAGACGCAGTCCATGTGAACGTTGAGCCCGATATGACAGTTCCCCAAAAAACATTGTTATCAGCCTGCAAGTCACTGATGTCAGCGTTCCATACCCTTGAAGACATTCTTGGTGTTCAAAAACATGCTCTGCTGCCTTTGTCCATTCCCTTTAAGCCGGATTACGCCGGTATGGAACAGCTTGCAGCCCAGGTCAGATCCGCCATGGGCACGGGCGATGCCGTGATATTCGATTATCTTGAACTTTTTGAAAATTTCGGATTGCGGGTTCTGTTATTTCGTTTCATGAAATCTGCAGACAATTTTAACGGCGTCTCTTTTTTTGAACCCGTACACCAGAACGCCTTTTTTTTCATTAATTCTCGAAAAAGTCCGGAAAAGCAACTGTTTTGTCTTGCCACAGAATTGGGCAAAATATTGATCTTCAATCAAATGAAAATTAGAAAAGACCCACTTTTTCCAGAACCCGACGCATCTTCCGGCCCTCGGCCCATCAATGCCAAACGAGCTGCCAAGCATTTTGCTGCCGCATTTCTCATGCCTGACACCGCAGTAAAAACTACCGTGGGCCAACTGGGTATCACCCCCGACA
This sequence comes from Desulfobacter latus, assembly GCF_013389365.1. Taxonomy (GTDB): domain Bacteria; phylum Desulfobacterota; class Desulfobacteria; order Desulfobacterales; family Desulfobacteraceae; genus Desulfobacter; species Desulfobacter latus. The sequence goes on along the minus strand of NZ_JACADJ010000081.1, from coordinate 1,068 downwards.
CCTGGACCTGGGATCTTGTCCTGCGCATCAAACAGAGGTTTGGTATATCCGCCGAAGCTTTTGTTTACCGACTCAAGGAACTTAATCTGATCACTAAAGAATTAAGCAGCACCTACATACAGAAAATAAAAACCCACTACAATCAAACCGATTTTGGGGAAGCTGGTGCTTCGCGCCGGATACTTAACGCTAATGGGCGGTTTTTTGACCTTTTGTTGACAGCCGGCAGGATCAAATCAGCTCAACAGGAAATACAAAAAATTAAAGAAACTGTGGAGAAACTAAAAATATGATTTTTCCTACTTCAAATAAAAGAAAACAAGGTTCTGCAGCCATCCCTTACACGCAATGCTACGCAAAAACAGATGAAAACGGAAAACCCGGCATTAATGTTGAATTTCATCTTCGCTATGTCGCCGAGGTTTGCCGTATTCTGCGACGTCAACTTCCTAAAATTTTGGCAGCACTTAGCAAACCTGCCATACCCTCTGCATCAACACATGATATCGGCAAAGTTTCTCCTGGATTTCAATTAAAATATTTTCGCGATGCACTCATTAAACAAATCTCGGGTCTGAGTGACAAACCTTCCGGGCATTTTATAACAGATCATGCCCATATCAGCGCATGTGCCCTCTGGGCACATGTACATGAAAATAATCCCTTTGAATGTCCGACTGTAGCTCAAATTGCCGCCATGCACCATGGAAGTGTTCTCACTCAACCATTGCCGACAGATTCCGGTGAGCTTTTAGGCGGATCTGCCTGGAGCAAAGAAAGAAAGAAACTGATAGAAAAAATGGAAGCAGAGTATGGTACATTGTCTTTCCATGTACCGTCCTTAGTACAAAGGGATTTTATATCCGGCATGGTTACAATTTCAGACTGGATAGGATCAGATGAATCTTTTTTCCCCGCTACAGGATTACCTCCGGATATAGATACTCGAGTTTTCGAAAAATAGCTCCTTGATATTTTGTACATAGGCATGATATTTGCTATATAACATTTTTTAAGTGTTCTTCAGCTTCCTGTAAAGACAGATCTACTAAAGGTTTATTTTGCTTC
>NZ_JACADJ010000080.1 GCF_013389365.1 Desulfobacter latus | reverse complement strand
CTTACAAAGATAAGGAATAGAGGCTGCGGGTTTCAGCCACTTAAGGTGTTTACATTTTAATAAAAAACTCTAATTGAATCGTAAATTAAATACTTTTGATTACTATTTAATGAGATTTTATAACCTGATAAGTGACTATGAAAGAGGGAAACGTCGTCTTACGCCAGACATGGCAAAACGGATTGCAGAAAGCCTTAACATTAATGTAGAACGACTATCTCAATGCGAATCGGGATAGGACTCTCCATGTTGACGGATATGTTTGTATTTGAGCTGCGGCTGGATTATCTGGTGCATGGGCTGGTGTTTCTGCCGGTGCCGGTGTTGTGGTGTATGGGGTTTTCCGGGCATCCGATCTGGGCGGTGGTATTGGTATGCCTGGCCCTGGCCGTGGGGCTGGAAGGGGTTCAATATCTGCTGCCCTGGCGGGCCTGGAATGTGAACGATGCCCTTGGGAATAGTGCTGGGTTGATTTTGGGGGCTGGGTGCGAGATGATCCGGAGATGGGTGGGTTACGGTTTTTTAACCACGGAAGACACGGAAGGGCACGGAAATGAGTTTTGATTTTACATATTCAGCGCAAGCCCTTGTGTAATACGGTTTATCCCTTCTGCTTTTCTTCGTACTCGCTTTTTCTCGATTTTCCTCAATGATTTTGTTTTGCTCTTTCTGAAGACCACACCTCCTTGTAAAAAAATATGGCCTTGATCACCGTTTCGCCCAATGCTTGAAAGGTAGATTGGGTTGAGGAACGAAACCCAACAAATACAAAATGTTGGGTTTCACTTCGTTCAACCCAACCTACACGGTGGACCAAACGATGATCAAGGTCAAAAATATTGACTGAAAAATCAGGGCCGGATAAAATTTGATTATGGTGGAACATGAAAATAACATAGAGGTTATTAATCCGCATGATAAGCTGTTTCGGGAGACTTACAGAGACAAGGAGAATGTCCGCAGCTTTTTGAACCAGTACCTGCCGGATCAGGTACTGAAACTGGTGGATCTGTCCACTCTGGAGATCAGCAAGGACAGTTTCATTGAAAAAGATCTGGCCGACTATTATTCCGATATCCTGTACCGGGTTATGCTCAAGGATGGCAGTGCCGGATTGATATATATGCTGTTTGAGCATAAAAGCTATCACGACAAATATGTCCATCTTCAGCTGCTGGAATATATGCTCAAGATCTGGCGTTTGTACATCAAACAGCACAAGGGTAGAAGGAGATCGGTCAAGCTGCCTGTTGTGATTCCGTTGCTGATTTGTCATGCCGGAAAAGAGTGGCCGGAAGATGGTGTGCGGCTGACATCGCTGCTGTCCGGTCCGGTAGATGAGCTTGCCGGGTACATCCCGGATTTCGGATTTGAACTGTACGATCTGCATCGGTTTTCCGATGATCAGATAAAAGGCACCATCATGGGGCGGGTGATGTTGCTGCTGTTCAAGTACATTTTCAAACCTGAGCTGAAGCACAAGCTGCCGGAGATCTTTTCTCTGCTGGGGATATTGATGAAAAAAGAGACCGGACTGCAATATCTGGAGACGGTGATCCGGTACCTGGCATCGGTGCTGGATGAGGAGGATCTGTCATTGCAGCAAATAAAGGAGATGGCGGAGCAGGCGATCTCTAAAGAGACAGGGAGGTATATCATGACATTGGCGGAGAAACTTCGGAAAGAAGGTGAGAAAAAAGGTGAGCTGAAAGGCTTTAGAGAAGCCATTGAATTGGGCATTACCCTTAAATTTCCGGGAGATTTTGATGCGATAATGGCTAAAGTGAATAAAATTGATGATGTGGAAATGCTGGTAAAGATTATAGAGGCGATTAAAACCGGAAAAGATGAGGCGGAGATTTGGGCTTTGGTGGATTAGGGTGGTCAGTTCTGGGTGCTTTGAGATTTTAGCCGCAGATGAACGCAGATAAAAATGTTTTGACTGAAAAATCAGGGCCGGATAAAATTTGATTATGGCGGAACATGAAAATAACATTGAAAAAGATCTGGCCGACTATTATTCCGATATCCTGTACCGGGTTATGCTCAAGGATGGCAGTGCCGGATAATCAGATAAAAGGCAGCATCGTATAGCATTTACTGCAGCTGCATCTCGTAGAGGAGCCTTCGCTTTAGCTGTGATTTTCGACAACCCGCTCGGCTTTGTCCCCGTCGGCTGACTTCTCCGTCCGGACTGCAAAAAAAGTCTTGCCTTGTAGTCATAAAGTGATTACATATATAGTATGAATTATCAGGTTATCATCAAAAAGAAAGCTCTTAAAGGGATCAGACAATTACCTGTGAATGTTCAGAAAAAGATGAGATTATTGGTCGACGATTTAAAAGAAAATGGTCCAGTGGCCTACGATTGGCCTAACTACAGCAAGCTTTCCGCCATAGAATATCATTGCCATCTTTCAAGAAAATGGGTGGCATGTTGGCGTATGGAAGAAGAAACCATTGAAATAGAGGTGTATTATGCAGGCTCGCGTGAAAACGCCCCATACTAGTATTCATATTCAAGGAAAGATTCCATCTCGTATTCTTGAAATGCTTAGGAATGAATATGGAGGTGACCTTAAAATATACGAAGGAGACGAAGAATACATTGAAATAACCGAAAGTGATTGGTACAAAGAAGTAGCAGAGATAACTACTCCTGGTGATGCTATGCGCATTTACCGTAAAAATAATCAATTAACCCAAGAGCAGTTGGGTAAAAAATTGGGAAATGTTTCTAGACAGATTGTATCTAACATGGAGCGTGGTACACGTTCTATCAGCCTTGCTACTGCTAAAAAACTTTCTATAATATTTAATGTTCCGGCTAGTCGTTTTCTTGATTTATAGACTTGTAATAATATTAGGAAACAAGAGGGCGAAGCGCCTGTTACCCTCATTTTCGTCCTGCATTATTGCTGTCTTTAGTTTCATTATATGACGTTGATTCGTCTTTTTGAATCTGAAGGCTTTGTGGATGCGAAATGATCCGCGGGTGGGTTAAGGTTTTTTAACCACGGAATACACGGAAGGGCACGGAAATGAGTTTTGATTTTTTGAGGTGGCTATGAAAAAAATGATTAAGATTGAAATATATCATGATGGTGAGTTTTATTGTGCCAGGTGTATTGATGACTTAGATATTTTCAGCCAAGGGAAAACACTTGATGAAGTGGTTAAAAATATTAAAGAATCCATAATGTTATATTTTGAGGATGAGCCTTTGGAACTGGCCGGGTTTGATCCGAATCCTTATGATCACCTGGGGCAAGGTGATGCGCAAACTGTGGCTGGATGAGCTGCCCATGCTGTACAACTGGGGCAAAGGTGATTTCGGCCAGGTGGGGGGGGGCAGCCCCTGAGCTTTCAGTACCTGAGCCTGTATGATCCGGAGCTGCAGGAGCTGCGCAAAAAAATCCGGCCCGGGCTGGTGTAGCCGTTTTACGCCGACCTGCCTGAGACGTTTGAGGAGATATGTGAGTCGAAGTGGCGATATATCAAAGCGTTTCTGGCCCATCCGATCAAAACCTATATTCGATATTTCTTCAGATTCTTTATAAACATCGCCTTTAAAGGTGCCGGGAGTAAATAGTGGTGGGGTCAGCTAACTCACGGATGGGTTGCAAATATCTGTTGGCAGATCATGAATTTAAACGTATTCATGACCAAAAAAAAGTTGCTTGAACGGGTCGTTATGAATTATGAATATTGACGTAATAAAGAGTCGCGTAAAGGCTGATTTGTATGTTTATTCGTTGCATGCTGAAATAGAACGTAAAGCAGATTCTTTAACTTTCGAGGAAATTGAACTGGCTCTATTGTCCGGTGAGATGCTGGAAGATTATCCAGATACGGGTAGAGGAGAGAGTTGTTTGGTTCTTGGATTCGCTCACCACACACCCATCCATATCGTTTGTGGTTGGCGAGGGGAACAACTTTGTATTATAACAGTCTATGTTCCAAAGCCTCCCAAATTTATCACTCCGTGGAAGAGAGGTGAAAAATGATTAAGAAATGTTTTTTTTGTGGCGGTAATGAATATGAATCAAAAAAAACAGATTATTTGTATTCATACAAGGGTAATTATTTACTTGTACCAAATACGCCTGTAGAAATTTGTAGTACTTGTGGGATGGTTTTCTACGAAGCGGCTGTTTTGAAAAAGATCGAAAAGCATTTTTTTGCAATTCAAAAAAGAGAGGAACAGCCTGACTCTTATATTCAATTGCCTCAAATGGCGTTTGAAGAAGTCTGATCCTCTTAACACTTAGATTAACCACGGAAGACACGGAAGGACACGGAAATGGGGTTGTTTTTTGAAGATGAGACTTCTGTGGTTTGTGGTGCTGTTGGCTGAAAACAACGAACTTAAAATATTCATTGAGCGCTTTGCGCTCTAATTTTTCAGTGCTTTCCGTGCCTTCCGTGGTTATAAAAACAGATAAAATCAATAAAAACATGACCGAAAATATGCAGAAACTGAAGCTGACAACGTTTCGGCTGATCGGGGTGGATGTCATCCTGATCAGTCTTTCATTTTTTGTGATCAACTATATCAAGCGAGGATCGCTGAGCTTGTCGGAAGGTTATGGCTGGCTCCTGGTCCTGTTTTACCTGTGCTGGGTGCTGTCCGGCCTGGTGGGGAAAAAATTTCTGCCGGGGGCATATCAGGGATATTTAAAAGGGTTACAGGTGTTGCTCAAATCCGGGTTGTATCTCACCTACATGATTGTGTTCCTGGTGGTCATGCTGGGGTTGAGTCAATATTCCCGGGTGCAGGTGTTTGCCACCTGCGGCATACTGTTTTTGATGGAGATGGTGATCTGGTCTGCGGGGTATCGGTATGTTGTTCCCTTTGTCGGGCAGCCGGATGATTTATACGCGACGATAGACGAAGCGGAATCTGCCGGGCGTGATTCTCCGTTTTCATATCGGTTTCTGGGGTTGGATTTTATCCTGTTGGTGACGGCGTTTTTTGCGGTTAACTGGCTCAAGCAGGACCGGTTGGCACTGCCGCCCGGGTATGACCGCCTGGGTTTGATTCTGGTAGGGGTGTGGTTCGGGCTTTCCCTGGCCGGGAGCAAATTTAACCTAATCGGGCAGAAAAATTTCTACTTTGCCCTGTGGCAGTGGATTAAAACCGGGCTGCTCATGCTCACCACATTCGGGGTGCTGGTGTTTGGATTTCGCATGTTCAACTACTCCAGATTCCAGGGATTCGGCACCATAGTGGTATTCATGGGCCTGGAATGGCTGGCTTTGCTGCTCTATTTTTCCACGCGCAAATACAGTCATGCCGAGTCGGATATTGAATCGGTCGGGCAGGTCAAAAAGCTGATTGGCCAGGAAGAGTATGATCTGAATGTGGATCTGGAAACAGTGCGTGCGCGCATGATGGCACCCTGTACCCATAAATTGCGGCGGTTTTTTGATTCGGAGAATCCGGCGTTTTTTAATTTTTTGTCCGCCCATGTGGATCTGCAGGATATTCGCTGTGTGGAGAGTCTGGTGGACCGCAGTTGCGAGCCTTTTCTCATGAGGGATGACCAATTGATGCTGCGGCTGTATATCAGCATGCATAAGCTTAATGACTGCCGGCGGTTGAATGTCCATTTTCTCCAGCTCCATCAGATGATCATGCCCGGAGGGTATTTTGCCGGGTATGCCCATACCATCAGGACCCATAGAAACTGGATTTATGGAAAATATCCCCGGCAGCTTGCCCATATCGTATATGTGCTGGATTTTATGGTTCACCGGATGATGCCCAAGCTGCCCTGGGTGCAGAAGGTCTATTTTGCCGTGACCAAGGGGAAAAACCGGGTGATTTCCCAGGCAGAGGTGCTGGGGCGGCTGTGTTTCTGCGGATTTGAAATCGTGGCAACAGAGAATATCGATAACCGTTTACATTTCATTGCCCGAAAGGTCAAAACATCCTCTCTGGACCGGAGTCCCACGTATGGGCCCCTGGTGGCCCTGAAGCGCTCCGGATTTGGGGGGGGCGTGGTTAACACATACAAGTTCCGGACCATGCATCCTTATTCCGAATACCTCCAGCAGTATATGTATGATCTGCATGGCCTGCAAAAAGGGGGCAAGATCGAGAATGATTTCCGCATGACCACCTGGGGCAAGGTGATGCGCAAGCTCTGGATTGATGAATTGCCCATGTTTTACAACTGGTTTAAGGGCGATTTCGGGCTGGTGGGGGTGCGGCCCCTGAGTTTTCAGTATTTGAGTCTGTATGATGCGGATCTGCAGGAATTAAGAAAGAAGGTGCGGCCGGGGTTGATTCCGCCGTTTTATGCGGACCTGCCGGAGACGTTTGAGGAGATCTGTGAGTCTGAGCGGCGGTATATCCGGGCGTTTTTGGATCGACCGATTCGAACACAGATTGTTTATTTCTGGAAATCTTTTGTGAATATCGCTATAAAAGGTGCTCGGAGTAAATGATTTTTAACCACGGAATACACGGAAATACACGGAAAAAATTATAAATTAAGCGCTTTGCGCTCTAAATTTCCGTGCCCTTCCGTGTATTCCGTGGTTAATAAATATCAATAAACGGAAGCTACGGGAATGGAGTTGATTTTTGAAGACGAGACGTATGTGATTCGAACACAGATTGTTTATTTCTGAAAATCTTTTGTGAATATCGCTATAAAAGGTGCTCGGAGTAAATGATTTTTAACCACGGAGTAAATGATTTTTAACCACGGAATACACGGAAATACACGGAAAAAATTATAAATTAAGCGCTTTGCGCTCTAAATTTCCGTGCCCTTCCGTGTATTCCGTGGTTAATAAATATCAATAAACGGGAAGCTACGGGAATGGAGTTGATTTTTGAAGACGAGACGTATGTGATTCGTGGTGCTGTCTTTGAGGTTTACAAAGAGATGGGCTGCGGGTTTCTGGAAGCAGTTTATCAGGAGTGTCTGGAAAAAGAGTTAGGCAAACGGGGTATTCCCTTTGTTGCTCAGCAGGAGATCCAGTTGAGGTATAAAGGCGAAGCGCTTCATCAAACCTACAAACCGGATTTGATCTGTTACAAAAAAATTTTATTGGAGTTAAAAGCGGTTAAGGAGATCGCGCCTGAACATAAAGCACAGGTTATCAACTACCTGAAAGCAACAAATTTGGAGTTGGGATTACTAATCAACTTCGGCAGGCACCCAAAGGTACAGATTGAGCGCTTTGCGCTCTAAATTTCAGTGCTTTCCGTGTATTCCGTGGTTATAAAATAAAAAGGAGAAATAACGACACAAATGGAGAAAAATTTTGCACTCATCGGCGCGGCCGGATATGTAGCGCCCCGGCATATGCGCGCCATTGCGGATACGGGGAATCGTCTGGTTGCAGCCCTGGACCGGAATGATTCGGTAGGGATTATTGACAGTTATTTTCCGGAGGCGGCATTTTTTACGGAATTTGAGCGATTTGACCGGCATGTGGAAAAGCTGCGGCGCAAAGGCGACGGAGCCATTGACTATGTCAGCATCTGCTCGCCCAACTATATCCATGATGCCCATATGCGGTTTGCCCTGCGAATCGGCGCGGATGCCGTCTGCGAAAAACCCCTGGTGCTCAACCCCTGGAACCTGGATGCCCTGGCTGAGATTCAGGCTGACAACGGTGCGCGGGTCTGGAACATCCTGCAGCTGCGGTTACACCCGAGTATCATCGCACTCAAGGAAAAGGTGGCTGCCGAGCTGGCAGAGAATCCGGACAAGATATATGATGTTGATCTGACCTATCTCACCTCCCGGGGGCAGTGGTACTTTGTCTCCTGGAAAGGGGACCTGGAAAAATCCGGGGGGATCGCCACCAACATCGGGATACATTTTTTCGACATGCTCATCTGGATTTTCGGGGCAGTCAAGACCAACATTGTACACAAGTCCGACCCGGACCTGGCTGCCGGATACTTTGACCTGGCCAATGCCCGGGTTCGGTGGTTTTTGAGCGTGAATGCCGACTATCTGCCGGTCGAAGCCACATCCAAGGGCATGCGTACCTATCGCTCCATTCAGGTGGACGGAGAAGAAATTGAATTTTCCGGCGGGTTTACGGATCTGCATACCCTGAGTTACCAGGAGATTCTGGCCGGCAGGGGATTTCCTCTGGAAGAGGCCCGTCCCAGCCTGGAAACCGTGTATACGATCCGCAATGCCGACGTATCCACGCAGACCGGCGAACGCCATCCGTTTCTATAGGAAGCAGACCGATGACATTTATACATGAAACAGCGATTGTGGATGACGGTGCTGTAATCGGTGCCGGGACCCGGGTCTGGCACTGGGTACATATCTGCGGCGGTGCCGTGATCGGTGAGGGCTGTTCCCTGGGCCAGAACGTGTTTGTGGGGAACAAGGTGACCATCGGCAACAATGTCAAGATCCAGAATAATGTGTCGGTGTATGACAATGTTGTGCTGGCGGATGACGTGTTTTGCGGACCATCCATGGTGTTCACCAATGTGTACAATCCTCGGTCTGCCATATCCAGAAAAGAGGAATACCAATTTACCCGGGTGGCAAAAGGTGTGACGCTGGGGGCCAACTGTACCATTGTGTGCGGCAACGATATCGGCGCGTATGCGTTTGTGGGGGCCGGCGCGGTTGTGAACCGGCCGGTGAAGCCCTATGCCCTGATGGTGGGGGTGCCGGCCCGTCACGTCGGATGGATGAGCCGGTTCGGCGAACAGCTGGATCTGCCGCTGACCGGTGAGGGTGAAGCGATTTGTCCCCACACCGGTGATTGTTATCAACTTATGGGATCAGACGTCAGCTTTGTTGCCAACGGTTGACTTCTGAGTCTGAAACGTGGAGTGTTTATGCAGTTTATAGATCTTGCAGCACAGCAGAAAAAAATAAGGGCCGGGATTGACCGGCGGATCAGCCAGGTGCTTGATCATGGAAAATATATCATGGGTCCGGAGGTGTTCGAGCTGGAAGCGATGCTGGCGGAGTATGTGGGCGTATCCCACTGCATCTCCTGTGCCTCGGGTACGGATGCGCTGCTCATGGCCCTCATGGCCCTGGAGATCCAGTCCGGCGATGAAGTGATCACCGTACCCTATACCTGGATCTCCACGGCTGAAGTGATTGCCCTGCTGGGGGCCAGGCCCGTATTTGTGGATATTCTGCCGGACACGTTCAACATGGACCCGGACAAGATCGAGGCGGTCATCACGTCGAAAACCCGGGCCATCATGCCCGTGGGCATCTACGGCCAGTGTGCGGACATGACCCGGATCAACGCCATTGCGGAGCGGCACGGCATCCCGGTCATCGAGGATGGCGCCCAAAGCTTTGGTGCCACACACCACGGCAGGCAGTCGTGTAATCAATCACGGATCGGGTGTACATCGTTTTTTCCCTCCAAACCCCTGGGGTGCTATGGAGACGGGGGCGCCATCTTTACGTCGGACCATGATCTTACGGACCGGATGCGCCAGATTCGCGTGCACGGTCAGAAGGTTAAACATCAGCATCCCCGGGTGGGCATCAACGGCCGGCTGGACACCCTCCAGGCCGCGATTCTGTTGGAAAAGTTCACCCTGTTTCCCGGGGAATGCAAGGCCCGGGAACAGATCGGGCGGCGCTACGACACGTTGCTGACGGATATTCCCGGCATCACCACCCCGGTCATCGCGCCGGGTAACACCTCGGTCTATGCGCAGTACACCATCTTGTCCAAAGACCGGGAGGCCCTGTCGGCCGCCCTGAAGTCCCGGGATATTCCGTCTGTGGCTTATTATACGGCCCCGCTGCACCTCCAGGGTGCATTTGCCGATCTGGGGCATCAGCCCGGCGATTTCCCGGTATCGGAATATGTGGCAGCCCACTGTCTGAGCCTGCCCATGTCTCCCTATCTCACCCAAACCGACCAGGAAACGGTAGCCGGGCTTTGTTCCCGCAGTACCACAAATCCTGCTTTCCTGTCAACTACCCCTCGGCTAAAGACCGAGGGGCTTGAAAAGGCCCCAAAGTTGACCAGTCTAAGTGCTTCGAGCACTACGTTAGATCGGAAATAGGTACCCTGGGGTGCTCGCCAGCTCCAGGTTCTACGGCAAGTGGTTAAACAGGTTTAAGGGGTTAAGCCGGTGCTGCTTGCGCCAAACCCGATCATAACATTGACGCGGCAAACATTACCTTGGAAACAAGAGGATTTTTAAATTGAACGTATTTGTTCTGGATACAAACAAAAAGCCGCAGAATCCGGTACATCCGGCAAAGGGAAGACTGCTTTTGACAGAAGGGAAAGCCGCGGTTTTCAGACAGTTCCCCTTCACAATCATTTTGAAAGAGACCGTTTTGGACGTGGCATCAAACCCATTGCGGATCAAGATTGATCCGGGCAGTAGAGACACCGGAATTGCCGTGATTAACGACGATACCGGAGAAATTGTTTTTGCCATACGACGTGCTAAGGTCCGGTGCATGGCTACTAAATTATTATAAGGAGGGCGGCAATTCCTCCCCTGAGCTAAAGACTCAGGGGTTTCCTTGCCGCATTTGGCATCCTTCATTTACCAGTTTACACTTTTTGGAGCAAGCACCCTATTTTTTAGCAATCATTCCCCAAAAAAGTGTAAAGTACTTTGGGGGTGATATGAAGGATGCCCCGCATTTTATGAAAAACCCCGTATTTATAATTGTATGTCTATTAATTGCTATCTCTCCGCTACTCCGAGGGGGAGTACATCCCTGGGCCCAAACCTTGATCCAGATTATGGTAATTCTGGGCGGATTGCTGCTGATCGTGGCGCGGTACAAAAAAAAAGCCAGGTCCGGTAAACGCCGGTCGTCAACAAAGAACAACAGCCCGGACAGCCTGATACCGGGCCGATCCTTATGGTGGATCATTGGACCGGTGGCGGCCCTGGGCGTGTGGTCCACTGTGATGTCCCCCCATCCGGCCCTGGCCTTGCAGGGGCTGATCATGCTGGCCACCTACCTGGGATTTTTTTATCTGGTGGTGGTGTCGGTGAGAACCCGGGAGACGCAGCGGGCGCTGGTGTGGGTGGTGGCGGGAACGGCTGTTTTTTTGTGCGTGGTGGGGCTCTTAAAGCGGTTTGACATCCTGGTGTTTACCTGGTGGGATTATGCCCCGGAGCTGAGAAAAAATCATGGGGCCACACGACTCAGCGGCGTGTATGTCAATGCCAATCACATGGCCGGGTTCCTGGAAATGGCCATTCCCTTGGTTCTGGGGATGTTTTTAACCCGGTTGAGATCCGTGGAGCTCCGTATCGGCATGGTCTGTCTGGCGTTGTTTCTGATTGTGTGCCAGGCGTTGACCCTGTCCCGGGGCGGATGGACCGCCACGGCTGTGTCACTGGTATTCATGGTTACGGTGCTTTTGCTGAAAAAAGGATTTGCGCACAAACGGCTGGTGGCAACACTCCTGGGAACGGTGGTTGTAACGGCCTTGATCGTCATGGCCAGCACCCCGGTGGTGGACCGTATCACCACCCTGACCCAGGGGGAGATCGAGGAGAGCCTCACCGGCCGCTTGACCTACTGGGCGGGCACCCGGGCCATGATAAAAGACAACCTGGTTGCCGGTACCGGACCCGGAACCTTTGCGACGGCGTTTCCGCCTTACCAGGTGCCGGGATTGACCGTACTTCCCCGGTACGCCCACAGCGATTTTCTCCAGTTTCCCGCCGAGACCGGTATTTTGGCAATTGCAGTGATGGTGTGGCTGAGCTATTGGTTCTTCCGAATTGGTTTCACCCGCCTCAAAAGCCGCAGCCGCCAGACCCAGGGCATCACCCTGGGGACCATGGGCGCGGTCGTCGCCATCCTTGTCCACAGCTACTCCGACGGCAACCTCCAGATCCCTGCCAATGCCCTGCTTTTCACGGCCCTCGTCGCCGCCGGCCTCCGCTCCTTCTCCCTTCCCAGATCCTGATCCCGCCTTCCCAGTACCCAGTACCCAGTACCCAATGCGCGTGGGGTCAGGCCTGCTTATTTGGGTTGCCATTATTTGCCGCAAGGTTTATGTTATGTAAATTCATAAACTTTGCGGCCGATAAAAGGGCAATGATGAAAAATGACAAAGCCATGAAACAGCCGTCACTGGAATTGGAGAGCGAGGCAGGGCTGTCGGCCTGCTTTGAGGATGTTTATCCGGATGCCACGGTAAAGATCAGCAGAGACCAATACAGTGTTTTTGAGATCCGGCGGATGATAAGGGATACCGGGGAATTGATCCTTGATCCGGAATTCCAGCGCAAGCGTGTATGGAAACTCGAACAGGAGCGGGAATTGATCGAAAGTGTGCTTATGGGAATACCTATTCCCGTGTTTTATGTGTTCGAGGATATGGAAGGAAAAAAACAGATCGTGGACGGCCGGCAGCGTATCAGCGCCATTGTGAGGTATCTGGACAATGAATTTTTTTTGGATAATCTGAAAATGCTGCCGCAATTCGATAAAAAAAAATTCAACGAACTGGCGCCTCTCTATCAGAGTAAAATTGAACGGTATCAAGTGTCTGTCTATGTCATCGAACCGCCCACTCCGGAACGGGTAAAGTATGATATATTTGACCGGGTAAACCGTGGCGGAACACGGTTGAACAGCCAGGAAATGCGCCATGCCCTTTATTCAGGGGCTTCCACCCGGCTGTTGAAAAAACTGAGCAAATTTACGGCATTCAAAAAAGCCACCGGCAATGGTGTCAAAGGTGTTCGGATGCGGGATCAATATATTATTCTCCGGTTTCTGGGCTTCCATCTTTGGCGGCAGCAGGAACTGGAGTTTCAATACAAAAGCAAACCGGATGAGTTGCTGGCAATGGTGATGCAGACGATCAACAGCTTTTCCTCTGAACGGATCGAGGCCCTGGAGAAAATGTTCAATGTTGCCATGTCCCGGAGTTTTGAGGTGCTGGGCCCGGATGGATTCCGTTTCCAGACATACAATGTCAACAAAAGACCCATCAACATGGCGTTGTTTGAAGCAATGGCCCATTTTTTTGCTTTGGTGAATTTGGATGGTCTGGATAAGGCGGCGTTGAAAAAAGATCTTGATGAGCTGAAAATCGTATTTGACAACAGCGATTTTTTCAAGGGGCGGGTGGACAGCACCACAAGCGTTGAATATCGGTTCAAAGCGGTTGAAGCACTGGCGGGAAGGAAAGAAACATGATTGATCATCTGGAAATCAAATCGTTCAAATGCATTCGCCATGAATCACTTGATTTTGTCCCATTGACCCTGCTGGCAGGCCCCAACTCCTCTGGTAAATCAACGGTTATCCAGGCAATTTTGCTGGGAGCCGGTATTTGTGAACAGGAAAATCTGGTCCGCCTGAAAGAGGTTGTCAAGCCCTTTTCCCGGTTCTCGGAGGTGTATAACAGGTATGACAATGCGTCGTCAGTGGAGATCAAAATTACCGGCAGAGGGTGGGACGCGCCACTGTGCCGGACATTGAAGGCGGATGAACATGCTGTGACAGAACCGGTGGCGCCGGGCGTGCTGGCGTATGAATCCAACCTGTTTTATCTTTGTGCCAACAGGGTCGGTCCGGAAACACTGGCAGAGCTGAATCTGGAAATGAAAATCGGTGAGAGCGGGCAATATGCCCTGGGATATTTTGAGCGGCGCAAGGACAAGCCGGTTCATGAGTCCCTGGTTGTGGGCAGGGCGCCCGCCAAAACCCTGAAAGCCCAGGTTGCGTGGTGGCTGTCATTCATCACCGGTTATGACGTGGGGCCGGTTGTCGAAAAAGTAACCGAATTCCAGGTCAGGGTCAGTTTCAATACGCCGGAGATCGGGGAGGTATCGCCTTTGAACAGTGGGGCCGGAACCAGTTATCTGTTGAAGCTTCTGGTGATGTGTCTCACGGCGGAACCCGGGCATGTGCTGTTGATGGAAAATCCCGAAATCCATCTGCATCCGGCGGCCCAGGCCAGGCTGGGATGCCTGTTTGCGTTTCTGGCCTCAAGCGGGGTGGAGGTGATTGCGGAAACCCATTGCGAACACCTCGTGAACAGGGTCCGTTACGAAGTGTATAAAAAAAATCTGAGTGCTGAAAGTTGTGTTATTCATTACAAGCCGGACGACAAAACACCGTTTTCCCGTCTGGGTATCAATGAGCGGGGTCATTTTGTGGATCCGGACGGCCATGAAACAGTCTTTCCCGGCGGTTTTTTCGATTCTACGCTTTCTGAACTTCTGGAAATGAGCTGATGGATTATTCTCTGGTTCTCTCCGATTCGCTCTACGGCGAGTTTCATGCGTTTAAGCACGGCAGACCCCATGATGCAGTGCTGGTTGAAAAAATGCTGCACCTTTACAAACCGCCTTTGTTGACCAATGTCAGTCAGTTGAGGCGTCTGGGCATTGATGATGCGCCTCTTATGACCGGCCTGGCATCTGTCGGATTTGTAAATCAGGATTTGGACGAGCTTTCCAGGCTCACATTTTACAAGTTGATTCTTTCCCATGATTGTTGCGACTTCCCATACGTCGATGTTCACGGAGATCCGATACGCAGCAATTATACGTTGACCTGCGAACCAGGTGAAAAAAGGACCAAAATACATGCCTGGCTGAAGGCATTGCTGGCAAAGGCATCCTGGGTGGTGCTTCATGATCCCTACAGTGTTGAAAACTGGTCATCCACAAAACAATTCTTTGAGACGTTTTTCCCGAACAAGCCATTTTCTATCCATTGTACAGTCCCATTTCCGAAAGACAAAGTAAGGGAAATAAAGCGCATCTGCAGTGACTGGAAGCTGCCTAAAAACGCAGTTGTTGTCCGGGAGTTTCGTAAAAAGCACGACAGATACCTGATTATCGACAACAAGGTCCAGGTTATCATGACCAGCGGAATTGATTATCTTTTCGATGAGGACAAAGAGTGTACCATTATCGTCAGGAAACGTTAGCGGAGTGGCTGGGTCACCGTTCCGGGGGCCGACCGACTCATCTCTTCTGGGTCATTCATTGCCGCTTATTTTATCAAACGAGAATTCCTGCCCGGAGACTTGGGCTGTCTGTCCACTGTTCCCCAACTACTACCTGATGCTGCTGGTGATCATCCTCTGGTATCTGAGTTTCCGGGCGTTCGGAGTATACCGGTCCCAGCGCCAAGCCCCGTTGAGCCGGATCCTGATTCAAGGAATGGATGAAGCTGGATCTGGCATATATTGACAACTGGCCGTTGTGGAACGACACAAAGATTATTTTCAGAACGGTGTGGGTGATGCTCACCGGTTCCGGGAGGTAAATGAACCCGGGTGGTATGAAAAATTTGACGTTTTTGATGGTGCTGGCCATGTTTCTGATCCGGTCCAGGCCGGTAGAAGAGAAGATCGGTCTGATCTGTCTGGTTCTGTTTCTCATTGTCTGCCAGGCCCTGACCCTGTCCCGGGGCGGGTGGGCCGGCACGGCCGGTGCCTTGGTGTTCATGGCTGTGGTGCTGCTGCTCAAAAAAGGCTTCGCCCACAAGCGCCTGGTGGGATATCTGTTTGCCGGTACCGTGGTGACGGCCGTGATTGTGATGGCCTCCACCCCCGTGGTGGAACGGATCATGACCCTGACCCAGGGGGAGATGGAAGACAATATCGCCCACCGGCTCAATCTATGGGAGGGTACCCGGCACATGATCGCGGACAACCCGGTCGCCGGCACCGGGCCGGGCACCTTTGAAGTGGCGTATCCGCCGTATCAGCAACCCGGCTACACGGTTCTGGCCAGATACGCCCACAATGATTATCTCCAGTTCACCGCAGACACGGGCATCCTGGTCATCCCCCTGATGCTGTGGCTGCTCTATCTTTTTTTCAGGGCCGGGTTCAAAAAATTCAAACACCGCAGCCGCCAGACTTCCGGCATCGCCCTGGGCTGCATGGCTGCGGTCGTCGCCATCCTCGTCCACAGCTACTCCGACGGCAACCTCCAGATTCCTGCCAATGCCCTGCTTTTCACGGCCCTCGTCGCCGCCGGCCTCCGCTCTTTCTCCCTTCCCAGATCCTGATCCCGCCTTCCCAGTACCCAGTACCCAGTACCCAATACCCAGTACCCAATAAAGAAGATGGCCCGATACAAAAAAGTTGGCATAACTTTTCTCCTTTAGGGAAGGATTCATAGCATTGCCATTTGAATTATAGGCATGTGGCTTGTTGGACTTTCCGACAAGGGGAAATCGAAATTGAGGTGTATTATGTTGGCTCTCGTGAAAAAGCCCCGTATTGAGATTTCTCTTCAAGGTGAGAATGTTAATGAACTTATTGAATGGATAAGCAAGAAATATGAAGTAAATATTCTTGCTTCTGACCAAGATGAGAGTATCTCTATTGAACAGACTGATTTCTGGCAAGAAATGCAATCAAATAGGATAGGAAACCTTCTGTCTGCCGCACGACTTAAGGCGAATCTGTCACAATCACAACTCGCTGAAAAGCTCGGTATTCGTCAGAATATAGTCGATTTAAAAGTATTAAAAAATATCAATAAGTAATTTATTAAAATCATAAGTAGTGTTTTATATAGTAAAAATCCTGACCCGAAGGGCCAGGATTTGGGTTAAGCCCAGAGGGCATGAA
>NZ_JACADJ010000079.1 GCF_013389365.1 Desulfobacter latus | reverse complement strand
ATTATATTCAATATTGATCAAATAATTATTAGAATATTGGTAATAACCAAAGAGTTGTATCAAGTCATCTTTATGATAATATTTTTTTACCAATGACTCCAAATATTTCCAAATAGCAGTTATAGAATGTAAATTGCTGGAAAAAGACTGCATTGTTATTAATTCAATTCCTGAATTGGTTTGAAACCCCCTTCTTGGCTTTACTGTGTACTGATACTGTGGATTTTTCTTTTTTTCTTTATCCCAAAGCTGAATAGATATATTCCCATTAGAAATTTCACTTTCGAGGTAATAATCCCAACTTGCTTCTTTATTTGATTTTTCAAGCACTAAATTAGCAGTAAGACTAAAATATCCTTTGTTTGATTTGATTATTTTTTTTCTTTTTGAGTTATCAATGTTTAATTTATCAATAGCATCTTGTGCTTTTTGGGCATAAATTTTTGTTAATTTACTTTTTCTTGTCCTGAATTTGAGTTCCATCGAATCTGGCATTAATTCCAACTTAAAAGGAAGAGGAGCGTCAAACACTTGCTGAGCAATGCTGAGCGCAAGTACCCGGGCTAATTGGGGAGGGACGGAATTCCCTAATTGATGAATTACTTTCTGCCGATTCCCATTGATCACATAATTATCTGGAAATGTTTGAAGTCTTTTGAGTTCTTCAATAGTAAATGTCCGGTTTCCCCAATGAAAAGGCCCTGTGTATTGACCTCCTTGAGCTTTAATGGTCCTGACGGGTGTATTGGGGTCTGCTTTATATAGATAATCAGAAAACTTTGAACGCCAGCCAAAATGAGGAGTTGGATGACCCATTCTGTCTGTATAAAAGCTGTAGTTCAGCCCTGGTGGGATGTCATTCAGTAAATGACCATGCCTGCCACCTACCTTGCTACCTTGGACCTTTGAAACGACTCCTTCTATTGCCATTCCTGCTGAGTAGTAGGGTCTATTATCTGTCGAATCTGGACCATGTGTGGGGTAAGGGAATTGGAAGCTCCCTTCTTTCAATCCTACAATTATAAGCCTCTCTCTGAATTGAGGAACTCCAAAATCTGCAGCGTCAAGGATTCTCCAGTAGAGATTATATCCAGCTTCTCTAAAAGCAGTTTGTATTTGTTTCCATGGTTTTCCTTTTTGTGCGCCTACAATCCGATATACATTTTCAAATAGAAATCCTTTCGGTTTAAGCTTAGTTAGGATGCGCACATATTGCTTGAAGAGATTTCCTCTATCGTCATCTGTGCCATTCACTCCCGCAGCTCTAGCACCCGCAGCTGAAAAAGTCTGACAGGGAGGACCGCCAATAATAAAATCGACTCCATCTAATTCAGGATTATAATCGTTAATGTCAATGCAAGCAACGCTACAGCCATGAAGCCGTTTCTCGGATGAATTATTTAAGGTAAGTGTGGTTGCAAAATCTTTTTCAATTTCATTGCATTCGATGATTTTGAATCCGGCATCATGAAAACCTATGTCTAATCCGCCTGCACCACTAAACAAGCTTAAAATCCTTATTTCTTTGCAAATATTACTTCTTCGCCATTCAATAAGCAAGTCACCAAAATTGTCTGGCCAACCAGGGAATTCCTTTAGAGACAAAGTATCCATTGCATCCACAAACCAGCTTTGCCTTGCACTATTTTCATCTGGAAATAATGTTTGTTGTATCACCGTTGTACCCTATTATATTTTGTCATATTTCTTCTTTCCTACTTGATTCTTCTGCATAAAAAAAACGTTAAGTTAAGCAGAAAAAAACACAACCAAAAATTTTCTACAACCAATGCGTTTCCGTGTTTTTTTCTGCTTGAACGTCTTGTTACATTAACCGGGTCGAAGCCTCGCAGGTGCTTGCTTGGGTAAAAGCAGGAGAATCCTTATCCTTAAACTTGGATTGAACAACTCCGATCATAAAGTTTTCCTGGTAAAGTTGAGCGTTCATCTTGCTTCACCCTTCTAATTTATCCGATCCGGCTTAAAAAAGAATCGAAAAAACCGGGAACCGGCGCTGATTGCCAATACCACTCCCTGACAGGACTTTGCCTGTTTTTTGATATCGGTAATTGTTTCCAAAGTAAAGCCCTTTTATGGTTCCCTTGCTTTAGCCGAAATTTGTTTGATCTCTATTTTGGGTAAATCTTCTTTGACCACGTTGCCATGACCGTCCAACACCAGGATCGTGATCATCTTCCCCTTACCGCAGGCCGGACATCGAGGTTGCTGTTCTTTCAGAGGGGCAGGATCAGGTGTGGCCTGGTCATTCAAAGGCTGTCGTATTGCCGGTATATGTCTTCCAGCCTGCCCGTTGGCCAGAAACCCATAATATCTGATCCGGTGAAAATGTTTGGGCAGAACATGCAAAAGGAAACGGTCAATGAAGTCCATCACCGGCAAAGCGCTTGTTTCCCACCTGGATTTATTCCGGGTATTTTTGAACCAGAATTTAACGGTATCATCCTTAACGGATATAATCCTGTTGTTGCTGATGGCTGTTGAATGAGTGTATCTGCCGATGTATTTAACGACGTCTGCCGGACCTGAGAACGGTGGTTTGGAGTATACCACCCAGGCTTTTGGAACGGTATGGAACAGCCATTGCCTGAAGGCGCAGAGATCGGAAAACTGAGTCAATTCATCCGGCAGTTTTAAATCTCCCCGACTGTGGGCTGCAATCAGGCCGCTCAGGAATTTGGCCCTGAATACATTGGAAAGCGCTTTGACCGGAAACAGGAAGGTAGAACTGTATCGAGGCTCCACCCACTCTCCCCGGGTATTTATCCCGCCTGCGGTAACAATGAAAGGCAATGTAATCAGGTGGTATGTGATCAGAGCCGAGCAGTATATCAAGGCCTTCCCTGACAGGCGCCTGGCGGAACACGGCCCTGAACAGGTGGCCGCCTACCTGGAACAACAGGGAAGAGACGATGGTATTGAGGGCTGGCAGTTCAGGCAGCTTGTGGATGATATACAGAATCTGTTTGCCATGCTTGGCGTAACCTGGCTGCCGGAGGTGGACTGGAAATTCCGGATGGATTCAGCCGATTCCCTGACAGCATCGCATCCCACGGTGGCCGCCGGTGCGTCGGCTAAAAAAACCATTGACCACCTGTCAAATATAAAGCACTCAAAACTCTCCGCCGTTCGAAAACGTCATACAGCTGTTCTGGAGCAGTTGCTGGTGGAGCTGCGGACAAGGGGGTATTCCATAAGAACCGAGCAGTCTTATGAATCATGGGTAACGCGTTTTATCTCCTTTTGCGGGAACCGGGAACCGGAAACGCTTGGCAGCGGTGAGGTTGTCAGTTTCCTGCAGCATCTTGCAGTTCAGAGAAATGTTGCAGAAAGTACTCAGAATCAGGCGTTGAATGCGTTGGTCTTCTTTTATGACAAGGTGCTGAAACACCCCCTGGGTGATATTGGTAATTTTGCACGCGCCAAACGTCCCAGGCGTCTGCCGGTGGTTTTAACCCGGAACGAGGTGGCAAAAATTCTCGAACAGATGGATGGCAGGCAGAAACTGATGGCTTCCCTGCTTTATGGGACGGGCATGCGGTTGATGGATTGTATCAGACTCAGGGTCCATGACATTGATTTCGGGTACCGGCAGATCGTGATCAGGGACGGGAAAGGGAAAAAGGACCGTGTGGTGCCCCTGCCTGAACGGCTTGTAAACAAGCTGAAGGCCCATCTTGAAGAGGTGCATAAAATTCACAAGACAGATCTGGAAAAAGGATTTGGTGAGGCATATCTTCCCAATGCCCTTGGAAGGTCGTTTTTACTTATTGGGGGAGTTAATCTGTGCGGCCAATTCCATGAATTCACGACTGCTCTGGATACGGGGACGCTCCAGGGGAATGGGAACCAGGTGGATGGGAGTTATAATTGCTTCTCCTGTTATCCTGCCCATTACCATGGTTCGGTCCGAAAGTGTCACCGCTTCCCGTACATCATGGGTCACAAATATAATGGTCTGTTTCAACTGTTCCCACAGGGATAAAAGCAGATTCTGCATTTGCTCCCGGGTCCGGGCGTCCAAGGCGGCAAAGGGTTCATCCATGAGCAGGACTTCGGGGCTGAGTACCAGGATCCGGGCCAGGGCCACCCGCTGCTTCATCCCCCCTGAAATCTCCCCTGGCAGGTAATCTTTAAATTCGGTCAGGCCCACAAGGTCCAGAAACCGGTTTACCCGGGACTGTTTTTCAGCCGCAGACAAGGCCTTTCCCTTCAGGCCGAACCCGATATTTTCCGCCACGGTGAGCCAGGGAAAAAGCGCGTCCTCCTGGAATACCACACAACGATCCGGCCCGGGGCCTGTTATGCTTTTTCCCTTAAACAGAATCCGGCCGGCGGTCGGTGGAATAAATCCGGCCAGCAATTTGAGCAGGGTGGATTTACCGCAACCGCTCTGCCCTGTAATACAGATAAACTCCCCGGGCCAGGCCTGAAAATTTAAGCCCGACAACACCGGGGTCTGTTCACTGCTGCCCGTGAATACTTTCGACAGGCCCTGTACATCCAGAACGGGGCTCGAAACGAACGCATCTGACAGAACATTCATATCTGACGCGCCGCACTGGTAAAACAGAATTTCAATGCGTTTTTCAGCAGCCAGTCACTGGCCTGCCCCATGAGGGCGATGAGGATGATCCCCACCACGATCATATCAATGCGCCCCAGCATCCGGGCATCCATGATCACGGCCCCCAGCCCGTCAGGCACACCGGACAGCTCTCCCAGTACCAGGTATGCCCAGGAAATCCCCAGGCCCAGCCGCAGGCCTGTGACAATGGCCGGCATGGCCGCCGGCAGAAGAATGGCAAATGTGCCCCGGATACGGTCCACCCCCATCATGGCCCCGGCCTGGAGAAGCAACGGGTTGACCTGGGCGGCCCCGGAGGCGGCATTCAGATAAATGGGAAAAAACGCGGCCAACGCCACCAGAAACACCGTGGTTTTCAGACCAATACCAAACCAGACCATTGCCAGTGGGAGCCAGGTAATGCCGGGCACCGCTCTCAACCCGTTCACCGGCGTGTTCAGCAACCGCGCTACGGCAGGGACTCGGCCGGACCAGACCCCCAGAATCAGTCCACATACCGTGGCCAGACCAAATCCCAGTCCCACCCGGAACAAACTGGCCAGTGTATCCCTTGCAAAACGACCGGCATAGGGCCCCTGACCGTCCGTCCCAAAGATATAGATCCCGGCCGTATCCAGAATGTCCCCCGGCGACGGCAGCAGATAAGGCGGCACCCACCCCAGATTTGATGCCAGCCCCCATCCACACAAGGCTGTGGCCGGTAAAATCCAGGGAAGAATCCGGTACAACTTACTCCCCAATCTCCGCCCGGATTTGGTCCACAAAACGCAAATCAAACAACCGGCTGTAATCCGGTTGGCGCCGGATCAATCCAAGGGCTTGCATGCGCTCCCCCAGGGCCCGGGCTTTTTCAACGAAATCCGGATCCATATCCCAGGCCAATTCCATGTTGTGGGCCGCCCCCGCCAGTATTTCCATGGGGGTGCCGAATTCCGATGCTTTTGCCAGCCATAATTGCCTGTCCTGCTTGAGAAGCCGGGTGGCCCGGGCATGGGCCCTGACCATCTCAAGAACCAGGCCATGATTTTTTTCAACGGAATTACGGGTAACCAGCATGCCGGCATTGATGGTACCGATGGATTCCCCGTAATAAGGGTAGGAAAGAATTCTGCCATAGCCCTTGATTACCGCGATGGTGGGAAAGGGCTCGCCCGAGACAAAGGCGTCAATACCGCCCCGTGCCAGGGCCAGGCCCATATCAAAAAAATCCACACGGGTCAGAGCCACCTCCCGGTCCGGGGAAAGGCCGGAACGGACAAGGGTTTCCCTCAGAAGGATCTCATGCATGGTACCCGGCACATATCCGATCTTTTTACCCTTTAAATCGGCGGGAGACCGGACAGGACTGTCTGCGGCCACCA
This sequence comes from Desulfobacter latus, assembly GCF_013389365.1. GTDB lineage: Bacteria > Desulfobacterota > Desulfobacteria > Desulfobacterales > Desulfobacteraceae > Desulfobacter > Desulfobacter latus. Next base: position 11,237 of record NZ_JACADJ010000079.1, on the reverse strand, counting down.
CAAACGCCGAACACTTGTTACAAAGCGCGGCCACCACGACCACGGGCTGACCCAGGGCTGCAGAATGGATGGCATGGGCAATGGTGGTACCGCAAATATCCAGGTTGCCTGCCATCAGCGCCGTTTTCTGATCAGCCGGATTGGTAAAGGAAAACACCTTAACGTTTTTCCCTGCCCCGGTGAACCGGTCATAAAAAAAAGGCTGGATGGTCTGGGCCGTTTTCCAGGTGCCTGCGTTAAACGCAAACCCAGGTGCCGGGCAGCAGGCCACCAGGAAAAAAATCAAGGCAAGCACAAACTGCTCTGTCAACCTTAAAAACAATTTGAAGGCAATCCCGGGTCCCAGTCGGTTTCCCAATGTATCCTGCGGCATTCATTGATCTCCTTGGCCCGCCCTTTGCCCGTATCAGCCTGATCATCCCTGGGGCTGGCGCCTTTTTCCGGGAAAAAGAGGTTCGCGCCTGCGGTCATGGACGCCGTATTGGGTTCCTGGGTGCAATGCGCCTTTGGCACCCGGCCCATGACCAGACGACTCACGGCCACCAGACGGGCCATTTCAAATTCGGTGATCATCCCGTATTTTTCCATGGGGCTGCCCGGGAAATTCACCCGGCGCATGACACCGGAATAAGTGGCCTGGTACTCCCGGGCCAGAAACATCACCTCCACCACTTCTTCAGGTGTATGTTCCGGTCCCACCGGTTCCACGCAGTTCATCCATTTCAGGCCCACATCATTAAAAACCTGGATGGTCCGAATCCGTTTTTCTTTTTTCAACGGGGTATCCCTGCCCTCCCCCAGCCGGACGGCATGATAAGCGCCCACAAATCCAGCAGCCAAAAGCTGTTCGCCCTCGGCATGGGTGATATCCCGGGTGTTGGCCACCAGGGGAAGGCTCACGTCTTGTTTCAGCCGGGAACCCAATGTCAGTAATCGTTTAAAAGGATAGGTTCCCGTGGTCATCAAATTTAACGCATCCGCCCCTGCGGCCTCGGCCTCTTTAGACCAGTATAGGATCTGCTGGTAGTCAAATTCTATCTTTTCCGTAAAAATGCCGGCATCTTTGGTAAGGGAGCAGAAACGGCAGTTTAAAGGACAGGGTTCCAGGTTCACGCCGATGTGCAGATGATTTTCCCCTTTCAGTCCAAATGTCTGCCGGGACAAGCGGTCCGCTGTTTCCATCAGTGCATAGGTCTCTTTGCTGTGCAGATCCATCCGGATCAAGCTCTCTGCTTCTTCCCGGCTGATACCGTCATCAAGGGATTTATCAAGAATGTACGCTATGTTTGGTTTTATATGCCAGGCCATTAGATTCCTTAACTAGTGTTTGAACGAAAAGTCACCCACCTGCCGCGTTGCAGAAAAATTTGCATCTGGGCAACTTTTTGTCCAAACACGGATTTTCAGTCAGACATTAACTGCAATTATTTAGGCCGGGGTGAAATCTCCCCGGCCGGATTATGAGCCTATTTACAGGTTCTAACAATCAGGAAATTTCAATATATTTTGTGCCGGGCGTGTTGCAAACCGGACATTTTTCCGGGGCACTGTTTTCAATGGTATGGCCGCAGACAGGACAAATGAGAATGCTTGCTTCCGGCAGATCGCCGCCGCCTTTTACGGCTGCCAATGCCTTGGCATAAAGACCGTGGTGGACTTCTTCCACAGGCATGGCAAATTTAAAAGTGGTGACAGCCTTTTTGTTTCCTTCTTTTTCGGCTTCGGCAATAAATTCGGGATACATATCCGTGAATTCATGGGCTTCTCCGGCAATAGCGTCCTCAAGATTTTCCACAGTTGAATTAATCCCGCCCATTGCCCGCAGATGGGCATGGGCATGGATGGTTTCCGCTTCAGCGGCCGCCCGGAACAACTTGGCCACCTGGGGAAACCCATCTTTATCCGCTTTAGCGGCATACGCAAGATATTTACGATTGGCCTGACTCTCTCCTGCAAATGCCGCTGCTAAATTTTCCATGGTTCCCATATGTCTGATCTCCTTTGTTTTAAATGATGATAGCGAATGACACGATTCTATTCGTAAAACAAAAGACTATATCAGACCCCGGAGATTTTCAAGACCGGACAAAAAATATCATTCAGCCTTTTCAGAATACAATTGAACATGTACGACACAAACGAACTGTGTTAAATACTGAGACCGAAATAATTTAACCAGAAAAATGAGGCCCCCAAAAACATAGGTAATTATTAGGTAATATAATGACAAACGATACAACCATTTCCTTTACACCCATTGGTTTTGTGAAAACCAATGCAACAAAATTGCCCCGGCACTGGTCCGTATCACAGGAAAAAGGCATATTGGAGATCTATCCTGAATTTGTTTCTGCCCTGCGTGATATTGAAGTTGGACAAAAAATTGTAGTGCTTTTCCATTTTCACAAAAGTCCGGCATTCAATTCACAATACTTATTTCAGACCCCGCCCCATCGATCGTCTTCCAGAGGGGTGTTCAGTATTTGCTCCCCCATACGCCCCAATGCCATTGGCATGAGTATCGTCAAGGTAATCAATAAAGACCAAGGACGCATTGAGGTCAAACACATCGACATGATTGACGGCACACCGATTTTAGATATCAAGCCCCTGATCACGGGGCAGCATGATTGTCCCAGCGCTGAATAACCGGCATGGGCCATAAGCCCACCACAAATAACGAAACCAAAGAGACCAGCAATGCAGGGATAAAATGGGCGCCGCAGGCGCTTCGCCCTCTTGTTTCTTGTATCTTGTCTCTAGTTTCTTGTAAAAGGAGTTTATATGTCCGACCCCGCCAAATTCCGTTTTTCCGTCGACCGCGGCGGCACCTTTACGGATATTTATGCCGAGGTGCCCGGAGAGCCCGGTTTCAGGGTTATCAAGCTTTTGTCTGAAGATCCCCGAAACTATCCTGACGCGCCCCGTGAGGGAATCCGGCGTATCCTGGAAGAGGTGACTGGAAAGCCCGTGCCCAAAGAACAGTTCGACGCCGGCCGGATTGAGTGGATTCGCATGGGGACCACCGTCGCCACCAACGCCCTGCTGGAACGGAAAGGCGCGCCCAGCGCCCTGGTGGTAACCCGGGGATTTGGTGATATTCTTCAAATCGGAAACCAGGACCGTCCCCGGATTTTTGACCTGGAGATCAAAAAACCCGAGCTACTCTACCGGGAGGTCATCGAAGCGGACGAACGACTGAGAATTTTGCGAGAAAATGAGGACGCTTCGACAGTGGCAGGAAAAATTGTGGCGGGCATTACCGGTGATCGTCTGGCCATAATCCGCCCCCTGGATACAGCGGCCATAAAATCCGATCTCCAGGCCGTCTATGACCGGGGCATCCGCAGCCTTGCCGTGGTACTCATGCACGCCTATGCCTGGCCCGAGCATGAACAGACCATCGGCCGCCTGGCCCGGGAGATCGGATTTACCCAGGTGTCTCTCTCCTCTAAAGTCATGCCCCGGGTAAAGCTGGTGGCCAGGGGCGACACCACCATGGTGGACGCCTATCTGAATCCGCATATTCGCACCTACCTTGACAGCTTTAAGCACGGGTTCAAAGACAAATTAGCCCATACGGGCCTCCTTTTCATGCAGTCCGACGGCGGCCTGGCCGGTGCCGACGGGTTCACCGGCAGCCGCGCCATCCTGTCCGGGCCTGCCGGCGGGGTGGTTGGATATGCCATGACCACCTTTGATGCTGAAAAAAAACAGCCGGTCATCGGATTTGACATGGGCGGTACGTCCACCGATGTCTCCCGGTTCGGGGGGGAATACGAACTGGTGTTTGAGACGGAAACCGCTGGTGTGCGCATCCAGGCGCCCCAGCTTCACATCAGGACCGTGGCCGCCGGCGGGGGCAGCCGCCTTTTCTTTGACAACGGCATGTTTATTATAGGCCCCGAATCTGCCGGGGCCCACCCGGGGCCGGTCTGCTACCGGAAAGACGGATACCTGACGGTCACGGACGCCAATCTGGTACTCGGACGGATTCAACCCAAACATTTCCCCCGTATTTTCGGGCCCACCGAGGATCAGCCCCTGGACGTGGCAGCGGCCCGTAAGGCTCTGAGCGGCCTGACAGAAAACATCAACGCATACTGTGCCGCTGCCGGGCTGCCGCCCATGACAATGGAAGAGGCTGCCCTGGGATTTATCCGGGTGGCCAACGAGGTGATGGTCAGACCCATCCGTGAAATTTCGGTGATGCGGGGGTTCGACATCAAGGAACACGTATTGGCCACCTTCGGGGGCGCCGGTCCCCAGCATGCCTGCGCCATTGCCCGGGCCCTGGGGATATCCAAAATTTTCATCCATCGATTTTCCGGCATTATGTCCGCCTACGGCATGGGCATGGCCGATGTGGTCACGGAACGGCAGCACCCCTCCGCCGCCGTCTTATGCCCACAAGCGTTGAAAGACATTGAAACAATTTTTGAGCGGCTGGAAAAAGAGGCATCCCGGGAACTTCAGGATCAGGGATTCTCCCCAAATGTCGTTGACACCACCCGGTTTCTCAACCTGCGGTACCATGGAACAGATACGGCCATTATGATATCCCGGCCTGGCGACAATGATTATGCCGGGGCTTTCAGGGCCGTCTACCGCAGGGAGTTCGGATTCGATCTTTTGGGCAGGCAAATTCTCATCGACGATATCCGGATTCGGGCCCGGGGCAAAGCTGCCGATCTGCGCAGTATCAGCATTCCAGAGGCCCAGGGGGAACCGTTGGTGCTGGATACGGCCCAATGCTGTTTTGAAGAGGGTTGGCAGAAAACCCTGATTTACGATCTGGAAAAACTTGCCGCCGGCCATTGCATTGCCGGCCCGGCCATCCTGATCCACCAGACCGCCACCATTCTCATCGAACCCGACTGCACCGCCGCCATTACCCGGAACGGTGATGTGGAGATCAACGTGGGCGCGGGCACACGGGAACAAATCGGCACAACGCTTGACCCGGTCCAGCTCTCCATTTTCAGCAATCTGTTTATGTCCATTGCCGAACAGATGGGCCGGATGCTCCAAAAGACCGCCATCTCCACCAATATCAAGGAGCGCCTCGATTTTTCCTGCGCCTTGTTCGGGCCCAAAGGCGAGCTGGTAGCCAACGCGCCCCATTTGCCGGTCCACCTGGGAAGCATGAGCGACGCGGTAAAAGCGCAAATCCGGCGCCAGGGAAGCGATCTTGCGCCCGGGGATGTGCTGGTCTCCAACCATCCGGCTGCAGGGGGCAGCCACCTGCCCGACATTACGGTCATCACCCCGGTGTTCAAGGGCGATCAGATAATTTTCTGGGTGGCGGCCCGGGGGCACCACGCCGACATCGGCGGCATCACCCCCGGTTCCATGCCCCCCGATTCCCGCCGCCTCGAAGAAGAAGGGGCCTGCATCACCTCGTTCAAGCTCGTGAAAAACGGCATTTTTCAAGAGAAAGGCATTTCAGAACTGCTGCTTGCCCCGGACAAACTGACCCCGGCACCGGGACGCCCGGCCATCTCAGGCTCCCGCCTTTTAGCAGACAACATCTCCGACCTTAAGGCTCAGATCGCCGCCAACCGGAAAGGAATCGAACTGGTGCTGGAGATGGTGGATCAATACGGCCTTGAGGTGGTCCAGGCCTATATGACGCATGTCCGGAATGCGGCTGAAGAGGCCGTTCGCCAGAGGCTCAAGGCGCTTTCCGCATCCAAGGGGATGGCCGAACGGGACACAATTCGCGCCAAGGATTATCTGGATGACGGCAGCCCCATTGCCCTGGCCCTTACCATCGACCGAAAAGACGGCAGTGCCGTATTCGACTTTCAAGGCACCGGACCTCAAATATGGGGAAACTGCAATGCCCCCAGGGCCGTCACCAAGTCGGCCATTCTTTACTGCCTCAGATGCCTGATTGAAAAAGACCTGCCCTTAAACCACGGCTGCCTTATCCCCATTACCGTCAATATCCCCAGGGGCTCGCTGCTTGATCCCGCTTTTGATGCGGCGGTGGTGGGCGGCAACGTGCTGACCTCCCAGCGAATCACGGACGTGGTCCTCAAGGCGTTCGGCGTGGCCGCCGCCTCCCAGGGCTGCATGAACAATTTTACCTTTGGCAATGACCGGTTCGGCTACTACGAAACCATTGCCGGCGGGGCCGGGGCCGGTCCCACCTGGCACGGCCAGACCGGGGTCCATACCCACATGACCAATACCCGCATCACCGATCCGGAAATCCTGGAGCGGCGGTATCCCATAATTCTCAGGGAATTTTCCATCCGCCGGGGATCGGGCGGCCGGGGACGGTTCAATGGTGGGGACGGGTTGGTGCGTGAGGTGGAATTTTTAGAGCCGCTTAATGTGGCCATCCTTTCCGAACGACGGGTCTTTGCCCCTTACGGGCTGGAAGGCGGGGAATCCGGCCAAAAGGGGGTCAACCTTTTCATCAGAAAAGACGGCACTTCAATTTATATGGGCGCTAAAAACGAAATCGTGGCCCAACCCGGCGAGCGGTTCCGTATCATGACCCCCGGCGGGGGAGGGTTCGGCACGCCGACAGCGGATGAAGATACAAATTAATGAATGGATCTTCAGTTGTCATCCCCGGCTTCCAGAACAAAAATTTTTTTGTCCTTAAGACTGTCGATGACAAATGAGGACTGGATGCTCTGGATGCCCTGTATCCGGGTCAGTTTTTGGTTCATAAATTCAGCATAGGCCTTGATGTCCTTTGCAATGACCTTGAGAATAAAATCATGGGCACCGGCAATCTGGTAGCACTCTACAACCTCCTCAAGTTCCGAAAACTTTTCCTTGATCAAAGGCACCGAAGGGAGTTTGCTTAAGCTCAGTGTAATGCTGACAATAACCATGATGGAAAATCCGACCTTTTCCGGATCTACCACTGCCGTGAAATGGGAGATCACACCGGCTGCTTCAAGGCGCTTTACCCGTTCTATAGTAGCCGGTGCTGAAATGCCGACCATCCGGGACAGCTTGGCATTGGTAATTTTCCCGTTTTCCTGGAGAATTTTCAGTATTTTTTTATCAATCCGGTCCAAATAGCGTTTCCCCACAATGCGTCAAAAAATATGGTCTGAAAGGACCTCTGCCAATTTCTCCCGGCCACCGCCATAAAAGTGATCTACAGATGAATTCTTCAATCATTTTTTGTTTTTCAGGGCCGCCTTGATAAAGGCTTTGAAAAGCGGATGGGGCGCCATGGGTTTGGACTTAAATTCCGGATGAAACTGGCAGCCCAGAAACCACGGGTGATCTTTGAGTTCCACAATTTCCACCAGGTCGTGATCCGGGGATGTCCCTGAAATGACAAGTCCGGATTCGACCAGTTTATCCTTGTATGCATTATTGAACTCAAACCGGTGGCGATGCCGCTCGGAAATATTTTCAGTCTTATATGCATTCATGGCAAAGGTATTTTCAGCCAGAAGACAGGGGTAGGCACCTAACCGCATGGTCCCGCCTTTATCCGAGTATTCATCCCGTTTCTCCACCTTGCCGGTCTGCTCATCCACCCACTCTTTCATCAGGTAGATCACCGGATAGGGCGTGTCCATATCAAATTCTTCGCTGTTGGCATCTTCCAGACCGGCAAGGTTGCGTGCAATCTCAACCACGGCCATCTGCATGCCCAGGCAGATACCGAAAAAGGGCACCTTGTTTTCACGGGCAAACCCGGCCGCAAGAATCTTTCCTTCAATCCCCCGGGTCCCGAACCCGCCCGGAACCAGAACACCATCAACCTTGGACAGCGTGTCGGCCACATTCTCCGTTGTCAGGGAGGAGGAATCCACAAATGTCAGATTTACCTTGGTATCATTGGAGATACCGCCATGGGTCAGTGCTTCGTTCAGGCTTTTATAGCTTTCGGTCAAATCCACATATTTGCCCACAATGGCAATGGTGACATCATGCCTTGGATTTTTCAGGCGCTCCACCATTTCCCGCCAGCCGTCAATGCGCGGGGCCCGGGCCCACATGCTCAATTTTTTAAGAATCATGTCCCCCAGGCCTTCTTCATTGTAGACAATCGGCACATCATAGATACAGTCCACATCCTTGGCGGTGAATACGGCATCCGGTCCGACATTGCAGAACAGGGCGATTTTGTTTTTGATCTCCTGGGTCAAAAGACTCTCTGTACGGCACAACAGGATATCCGGCTGGATACCGATGCTTCGAAGTTCCTTGACACTGTGCTGGGTGGGTTTGGTTTTTACCTCGCAGGCGGTTTTAATGTAGGGCACCAGAGTCAGGTGGATATAAATCACGTTATTGGCGCCGGCATCAGCCTTGAACTGGCGGATGGCCTCAAGAAAGGGAAGGGATTCAATATCCCCAATGGTACCCCCGATTTCAACAATCACCACATCGGTATTATGGGAAACCAAATAGATGGCCTGTTTAATCTCGTCAGTAATATGGGGGATCACCTGAACAGTCCCGCCAAGGTATTCGCCCCGGCGCTCCTTGGTGATTACCTGGTCATAAATCTTGCCTGTGGTAAAATTATTGTTCTTGCCGAGTTTGGCATTGGTGAACCGTTCATAATGCCCCAGGTCAAGATCGGTTTCCGCACCGTCATCGGTGACAAACACTTCACCATGCTGAAAGGGGTTCATGGTTCCGGGGTCAACATTTATGTAAGGATCCAGTTTCTGGATCGTCACGGTCAACCCCCGGCTTTCCAGAAGCATACCAATGGCCGCCGACGCCAGTCCCTTACCCAATGATGATAACACCCCGCCTGTTACAAAAATATATTTAGTTATCTCAGCCATCCAGTCCTCTTTTACACGTTTTTTTAATCATAATCCCCCCCCAAATTCCGATCGCCGCACTTCGTATCAGACTTGGGGTGACCAGGAAAATCATATCACATCTTGATTTTGACTAATGATAAAGGTGAGATATTTATAAAAATAAACACCTCACCTTCGCCTCACCTGAATAAATAAAAAAATTTAGACGAACAGATCTTCCGGAAAGACGGCACACTCAGCCAGTTCCTCTTCAATACGAATCAATTGATTGTATTTTGCAACACGGTCACTTCTGGACATGGAGCCGGTTTTTATCTGTCCGGAATTCACGCCCACAGCAAGATCGGCAATAAAACTGTCTTCAGTTTCACCGGATCTGTGGGACACCACCGTGGTATATCCCGAATCTTTGGCCATCTGGATGGTGTCAAGGGTTTCGGTCACGGTGCCGATCTGGTTCAGCTTAATCAGAATAGAATTGCCTACCCCCCTTGCAATGCCTTGTTTGAAAATATCCGGGTTTGTAACAAAGATATCATCACCCACAATCTGAATACGGTTGCCCAGGCGCTGGGTCATGATTTCCCAGTTATCCCAGTCCTCTTCCGCCAGACCGTCTTCAATGGACACCAAGGGATATTTGTCAATCAGACTTTCATAGTAGTCAATCAGTTCAGTTGCAGACATCTCCCTGTTTTCAGAGGCAAATACATACTTGCCGTCTTTGTAAAACTCGGTGGCGGCGGCATCCAGGCCGATGCCGATGTCTTTGCCCGGCCGATAGCCGGCCGCTTCAATGGCGGTAATAATATTTTCAATGGCCTCTTCATTGGACTGAAGGTCCGGAGCGAATCCGCCTTCGTCACCGACGCCCGTGGCAAGCCCCTTGCCTTTAAGTATCTTTTTCAGATTATGAAATGTTTCCGCGCCCATGCGGACAGCTTCGGATACATTGACCGCCCCAAAGGGAAGAATCATAAACTCCTGGATGTCCAGGTTGTTGGCAGCGTGGGCGCCGCCGTTGATGATATTCATCATGGGAACAGGCATGATCCGTGCATTGATGCCGCCGATATGGCGGTACAATGGCACCCCGTTGGCAGCGGCTGCAGCCCTGGCCGCGGCCATGGAAACGCCCAGAATGGCGTTGGCACCCAGCCGTGATTTATTTTCGGTTCCGTCAATGTCAATCATGGTCCGGTCCAGTCCGGCCTGATCCATGGCATCATAGCCGATAATCTCCGGTGCGATGACCTCATTAACATTGGCCACGGCGTTGAGTACACCTTTGCCCATAAAACGGTTATCGGCGTTGTCACGAAGCTCAAGCGCCTCCCTTGTACCGGTTGAGGCACCGGAAGGCACAGCGGCCCGCCCCTGTGCGCCGCAGGCCAGCGTGACATCCACTTCAACCGTAGGATTTCCTCTGGAATCAATAATTTCCCTTGCCCTGACATCAATCAGTTCCGTCATTTTTTTCACCCTTTATTTTATATGTTTATTATTTGGATAATTATTAAACGTTTGCACCGGAGTGTCTGAATTTAAGAATTTTGTATATAACCTGCTCTTAATATCAATTTGCCGGGGCACATTCAAGGTCTTGTGCCAATTTAATCAGGGCAATCGTATGACCCGATGCGATTGCCCTGTTGGGGCCTCCGGAATTGATTGACAATCAGGAGATTTAACGTTAGTTATTGTAACTTAAATTTACACAAGATTTTTAAAATCTTAAGAAAAGAGGCTTCAGGTGTCACGCTTTTTCCTGAAAACAATAATCCTGCTGCTTGTATTTAGTCTATTCTTATTTTTATCCACCATGTGCCCAGCCGCTCAGGATCATGATTTGACTGAATTCTCCATTGAAGAACTCATGGAGATCAAAGTCACATCCGTGAGTAAAAAAAGCCAACGGCTGTCTGACAGTGCTGCTGCAATTTTCGTAATCACCCGGGAAGACATCAGGCGTTCCGGGGTTACCAGTATTCCTGATGCCCTGCGCATGGCCCCGGGCGTGAATGTAGCACGCATTGATGCGAACAAATGGGCAATAAACTGCAGGGGATTTAACAGCCGATTCTCTCCAAGTCTTCAGGTCCTTGTTGACGGACGCAGTGTGTATACCCCCAGTTTTTCAGGCGTTTACTGGGAAGTAACAAATGTGCTGCTTGAGGATGTAGACCGCATTGAGGTGATCCGCGGTCCCGGTGCCACCATCTGGGGATCCAATGCGGTTAACGGGGTGATCAATATTATCACCAAGCGAGCCAATGATACCCAGGGCGGTTTTGTACAGGCGTCTGCAGGATCTGTGGAAAAAAACATGGTGGCCGCAAGATATGGCGGTGTGACCGGCATGGTCATGAACTAACTGGTGAAAGTCCAGTCATAGCCCCAGAAAGGAGGGAATATGTAGGCTAAGGCAAGGGTGCCTGAAGAAACTTCCCGGAGCTGCCCGAGGAGGGATAA
>NZ_JACADJ010000078.1 GCF_013389365.1 Desulfobacter latus | reverse complement strand
TAATCTTTCCACTTTTAATATAATTTCTTAAAGTGGATTTAGATACCCTAAGTATTTTAAGTGCTTGATTTGCTTTCATATCAATCCTTATAACACTTTTTGAAGTATAATTCCACTACTTTTTAATATTTTTTGAAATATTTTTCTTGTCTATACCTGCCGGAAGCTTTGATTTCGGCAAGTCCCTGGTTAAATTCATCCCGAATCCCGGCATAATGAAATTATTCAAAGCTATATCAATTAATCCCTGTGCAAAAAAATGTTGCCGCCTGTGCCGGGGGCGCGGCGGCAGTTCGTAACCTATCTGGAGGAAGGATAATTCAGTGAATTAATGGATATAACAGCCATGGGCTGATCCGGTCTATCAACACCCAGACTCAGCCCACAACGAAAATTGAAAGATCTGTGTCGGTTACACAGATTTTTTTATAAAAAAAAAGGAAAAAATCCATGACAATTGATTTTGGCGCTTGTCGCGTTTTGGGGTCCTATTTTTATGGTTATTCATAATAGCCAGCACCCAGCACCCAGTACCCACCACCCACCACCTGACAACCCGCCCAAAGGGCGCTAAGTTCACGGCGCTGCTGCGCGCGGCCGCAAGTGAAGCCCCGTTCCCCTGTCTCAGTCCATGACTCTATAAGTGCAAAGCTTGCACTGTACATTATCCTGCTCAAAGTACTGTACATCTTCCATTTCCAAAAGCTCCCACGCTTTTTCCTGTTCCAACTGGATCATCTTGTCCCGATATCCGTATTCTTCATAAGCCCCTTCACGGATGGTAAAACATATGATTCCGGAAGGTTTAGTTACACGGATCAGTTCGGCAAATGCATCTGCTTTAACATGGCCATAGGTAAAGGTGCCGCAGCAGACCACGGCATGGTAATGGTTGTCAGGCAGATCAAGGGGTTTACTCAAATCTGCCTGGAGATGTTTCTGGTAGATATTTTTTTGCATAGCCTGGTCCAACATCTCCTTTGAATAGTCCAGGGCGTCCATAATTGAATGACCCATCCTGTACAATTCCTGACCGACCAGGCCGGTGCCGCAACCGGCATCCAGAATATAACCCTCTGTGTCGTCCAGGGACCTGGACAGGGCCTGGGCTGAAGCAATATGGGCCGTGTACCCATATCCGTTTACCGTATCCTGGTCATAGTCCGCTGCCCAGTCTTTGTAGGCATCCATCAATTCCTCGTGATTCTGGGCCGTATATACCTTTTCTAACGTTTCGTTGTGTGTAATCATTGGTAACTTATTCTCCTTGTGTAATTATAGATGCAGCTGCGCATCCCTCTTTGACCTGGTAGGTAAAAAATTTGGCGGTAACCTCTTCTTTGACCAGATAATCGTCGTCTTTGAGTTCCTTCAGTGACCACTGATTCTCGGCCTCCATTTCCAGCATTTTTTCCCTGTATCCATATTTTTGAAAGGCGCCGTCCCGGACCGTAAAGCTGATATATCCACCGGGACGAGTTACCCGGACCAATTCTTCGAAAACATGTGGCCCCACATGGGCGTAGGTAAAGGTCCCGACACAGATGGTGGCGTCATAGGTGTTGTCCGGAATATTCAGTTGCTGGTTCATGTCCTGGGTTATCAGGCGCTGGTAAAGCCCTTTTTTGTCAGCCTCTTTAAGCATATCTTTGGAAAGATCCATGGCGTCCATTTGGCTGTATCCTAAATCACACAGGGCTTCTCCCACAAGTCCTGTGCCGCATCCTGCATCCAGAACCCGGCAGTTCCGGGTTGAAAGATGCCGGTCCAGCTGATAGGCTGCCTTGCTTGGGCCGACATAGCCCATGACATCGCAGGTGTCCCGGTCGTAAAGATCTGCCCAGTTTCCGTAAGCACACATGAGTTCGTCATCTGTGGTGGCTTCATAGGTGGCTTCCCATAATTTCGGAGTGGTTTTCATATATTTTCTCCTTTATATTGAGCATAAACAATTGTTTTTCTAAATTTAAATAGCCGATACAAATAAAAACCGGCCTATTTGCCGGTCCTTTAGCGGTAAACCTAAAAATCTACCATTTTATAATGCCCATCAATAAAGCAACCGGCATGCCAATCCAGAATCAGTCAGATGGAATTTCAGGAAAACGGTATGATTTTACTTGAAACTTTATCATCAAGTTTTTAGGGAATTTGTTCAAATTCAAGGCGGAAACAATAATAAGAAACAAATAACTATTGATATTTTCCTTGAAAAAAAGAAAATAAATTCATGAAGCAAATATTAAAAACAATTTTATGGATTTGGAAAAAGCCATCAAGAGGACTAAAAACAGCCAAAATATCGTGATGGACAAGATACTTATTAGAGCCTCCTCTATTATTGTTAATTCTTTCCCATTAAAATATCAGCGACTTGAGATCGAGGAACAATTGCCGAATGAAAAAAAATGATTTAGAATTTTTGCGCAACAATCTTCCGGAAGCCCCCAATGTTATGGCAAAAGACATTTTTGTAAACACAGCCGTTCTAGTTCCCCTCATATGTATTGATGGTGAAATGCATTTTTTGTTTCAAAAGCGTGCTGAATCGATCCGCCAAGGCTCTGAAATTTGTTTTCCTGGCGGGTTGTTTGAGCCAAAATCAGATAAAAACTATGAAGATACCGCCATAAGAGAAACTATTGAGGAACTTGGAATAGATAGAAACCATATTGAAATGGTTGGAAGGCTAGATACCCTGGTTTCTGTTCTTGGCGCAACTGTTGACCCATTTCTTTCTGTTATACAAACGCAAGCCTTGTTTTCACTTAAAATAAACCCAAAAGAGGTGGCGGAAGTGTTCACTTTACCAGTATCCGTATTCTGTGAAGATAATTTAGAAACCTATAGTGTAAGATTAATCGCACAATCCTCATACACCAACAAAAAAGGCCAAGAAGTCACATTGCTCCCAGGTGAAGATCTTGGCTTGCCGGAGATATACCACAAAAACTGGGGTGGTATGCACCATAGAGTCCTTGTCTACAAAACGGAACAAGGTATCTTATGGGGAATTACTGCTGAAATCATACATGACATGGTCAGTAAAATAAAAACATAATCCGCAATTACTATCAAGTCATTTGACCGGAACTATAGATCGGACCTTTTATGAACAACACACAGACACTTCAATCGCAGCTGCGTCCCTTACTTTTTTTAACCGCAATATTCTTTTTGAACTTCAGCATTCGTATTATCATATCCCCGCTTTTGCCTACTATTCTAAAGGACATGTCCCTGACAGGCGACCAGGCCGGTTCCCTGTTTCTGGTGTCTGCCTCGGGATATTTTATTACCCTGATCTGCTCGGGATTTATCTCAGAAATACTGCTGCATAAAAAAACCATTGGTCTGTCTGCCATCGTGACCGGTTTTTTCTTTATCATGACAGGCTTATGCGACAGCCTGACCATGATGCGGGCCGGTATATTTATCACCGGCATGGGCGCGGGGCTGTATCTACCCAGTGGAATTGCCTTGCTCACGGCTTCGGTAAGCAGGCAAAGCTGGGGCAAAGCCATCGGCGTTCATGAATTGGCACCGAATTTGAGTTTTCTATTGATACCCATTATCTGTGAAGCACTGTTGCTGTTGATGTCTTGGCGCAGTATTCTGATGCTGACCGGTCTGATATCAGTGGTCCTTGGCATCAATTTTTTAAAATTCAGCAAAGTTGTGGATTTTCCGGGCCAGGCCCCTATGTTCAGCGCTATTGTCCCCCTGTTATTCCTCCGTTCTTTCTGGATTATGATTGTGCTGTTCACGATGGGAGTCCTCAGTACCATAGGGATTTATGCCATGCTGCCTTTGTATCTCGTTGACGAGCATGGCATGTTACGGTCCCAGGCCAATACATTGATTGCCTTGTCCAGAGTTCTTACTCTGCCCGTGCCTTTTGCCGTTGGCTGGATATCCGACCGATATGGAATAAAAAAAACCCTGAGCACCGTCCTTATCTTAACCGGGGCCTCCACCCTGGGTCTTGGATTATTGTCCGGGACAGGGCTTAAGATTGTGATTTTTCTGCAACCACTTTTATCCGTCGCTTTTTTCCCCCCGGCATTTTCAGCCCTCTCCAGTATTGGCGCCAAAGAAACCCGGAATATAATGGTTTCGTTCACTGTCCCGGTAGCATTTCTCATGGGGGGTGGCGGCGCCCCGACTTTGATAGGATTTCTTGCAGCTAAAGGATTTTTTTCTATGGGCTTTATCGGTGCCGGTATTATCATTTTAATGGTTGCATTCCTGCCGATTTTTTTGAAAGTTAAGACCCATTGAACCTCAATATTAACCTTGATTTTCATCGTTACCGTATAAATTCATATCCGGATAATATTTTTTGGCACATTCAGGGCAGATACCGTGGCTGAAATCAGCTTCAGAATGTTCATAGATATATTCCTCAAGTTGAGTCCAGTAACCTTTGCCATTTCGAATTTTTTTACATATGGAGCAAATCGGTAGGATTCCTCGTAAAATTTTTATTCCAGACGCTGCTTTGTTTACTTCCTGAATTATGCCATTTTTGTCTATAAAAAAATATCCAGCATCATTATTTTCAATAATAGAGCGGAACCGTCTTTCACTTTCTTTCAGCGCGGCTTCTTTTTTTCTTTCTTCAGTAATGTCATACAAGACACAATGGGTCTGTTGAAAATTACCACCTGCATCTTTTCCTATCTTACCATTAAAAGATACAAGTATAATTGATTCGTTTTTTTTGACCATTTCAAATTCAACTCCAAAGATTTCTCCAACAGCCTTGAATACAGGAAAATTCTGTTTAAAATGATCAACCCATTCCGGATGCAGAAAATCAGCGAAATTTTTACTTATGACCTCGGTTTTTTCATATCCGAGAGTATCAAGCCAAGCCTGATTTACTTCAATAAAATTTCCATCAATATCCAATGATTGATAACCAACCGGTGCCCTTTCATAAAGCAAACGGAATCTTGACTCGTTTTCTCTGAGTGCCTCGGTGGTTTTGATAAGCTCAGATTCGACATTCTTCAGTTTTTGTATTTGCTCTTCCAATTGTGCATAAGAAGGTTTCACAGTATATATGTTCCTCTCTTGATTTAATCATAGTTCGGGATATCTAAAAACGCCAAAAAATATTTCCCGGTTTCTGGATCAGGTGATATATTGCCTGATCCCAAACAGTTATAACGGTCCCTCTGATGATGATCACCAAAACACTATCGGTTAGTTTGCCGGGCAAAATTTCGAGCAAAAAAATGAAGCAAAATAGCCTTTTGGAAACTACCGATTTAAGCCAGGGCACTCTTTAAAACAAGGCTTCTCCGGAACCACCGGTTCATGATACTTAGGTAGCGCAAAACTCTCATCACCGAGTCAAATTGTCCCGCGTTATGTCGGTAACCCTTTTGGGGATCACCTTAACCTAAAACTCATAACCCCTCATAAGGATAGATAACTATCTTAAATAAAGAACCATCCCTATCAGGTAAAGATTCATAACCCCTCATGGGGATAGATAACCACACATCATGGATTCGACTATCTCGGAATGATAACCTCATAACCCCTCATGGGGATAGATAACCTTGCGCCACCAATGGGACTGTCCGCAGGCGTAACACTCATAACCCCTCATGGGGATAGATAACTGGCTATGTTCCCTAAACCTGCACATGCAGCGGCTTGCTCATAACCCCTCATGGGGATAGATAACCATCTCATTATTCTCAATCTGCAGGCGATCTTTCATCTCATAACCCCTCATGGGGATAGATAACAGTTTAGCGATATCAGCCATTGCTTACCACTCGCTCCTCATAACCCCTCATGGGGATAGATAACCTCTGAATCCGTTTCATACTCAAGCTTATCGTTCCACTCATAACCCCTCATGGGGATAGATAACTAATCTCTTCAGGCTGAAATGCGACACCTGATTTATCTCATAACCCCTCATGGGGATAGATAACTTGAGACGGCAGAGATCGGCGCAGGATCATCCAGAACCTCATAACCCCTCATGGGGATAGATAACTTGCCCAAACAGATATTTCCCGTTGTAGTTCATTCATCTCATAACCCCTCATGGGGATAGATAACCATTTCGGCAACAGCCGGTGCCGTTGTTGTGCCAGCCTCATAACCCCTCATGGGGATAGATAACTGTTAAAACTCAGTCCCTGACGATTGCAGGGACTGACTCATAACCCCTCATGGGGATAGATAACGAAATGCAAGGAAGACACCAAGGAAGAAACAGAAAACTCATAACCCCTCATGGGGATAGATAACCTCGACCCGTGCTCAGGATTGATAATTTTCATATACTCATAACCCCTCATGGGGATAGATAACTCCCTGCAATGGCAATGCTGAGTAATCCTACGGCTTCCTCATAACCCCTCATGGGGATAGATAACTCTGATGCATGGACAGAAACTAATGCCAGGACAGCGTCTCATAACCCCTCATGGGGATAGATAACCGGAAGACAAGCCAGATGCCGGACCGGCTTATGATTTCTCATAACCCCTCATGGGGATAGATAACTATGGATAGGTGCGGGTCTCCTGATATCGACCATGTCTCATAACCCCTCATGGGGATAGATAACTTCAATATTCATGATGTGACCCGGGCCGCCACCGGCGCTCATAACCCCTCATGGGGATAGATAACAATTTACAGTGTCCTACCTGTGTCCCACTTACCCCGCTCATAACCCCTCATGGGGATAGATAACAAAGAAATGGCAGAATATTACGTAAAATCAAGAAACTCATAACCCCTCATGGGGATAGATAACCATGATCTTCATTTAATTTTTCAATTGCATCTGCACACTCATAACCCCTCATGGGGATAGATAACGGGCTGGAACATGTTCTGACTTGTCAACGGGATGTGCCTCATAACCCCTCATGGGGATAGATAACCGAGAAAATCAAAGATCGGACAGGGCATATTGAAAACCTCATAACCCCTCATGGGGATAGATAACAGCGTATTGGATAGCTGCGGTTAAAGCGGCATCAAACTCATAACCCCTCATGGGGATAGATAACACGAGAAAATCAAAGATCGGACAGGGCATATTGAAAATCTCATAACCCCTCATGGGGATAGATAACTTGAAAAACAAAAAGACGCCACAGCCGGCAGGACCCTCATAACCCCTCATGGGGATAGATAACTTATGTGCCGGGATAAGACGTGTCACCGTTTGTCTGTCTCATAACCCCTCATGGGGATAGATAACTGGGCTAAGTGATGTTACAGCGCTGTTTGATTCCGACTCATAACCCCTCATGGGGATAGATAACGCGGGGAATCTAAAACACAATCGAGCAATGATCAGAATCTCATAACCCCTCATGGGGATAGATAACCCAGGTCTGCCGCCATTTGTTCTTTCAGCGTGGTCACCTCATAACCCCTCATGGGGATAGATAACCTTTAGATTTAGACATGTAAAATTCTCTTGGTAAAACTCATAACCCCTCATGGGGATAGATAACGAAACTATGGCTAAGCTTTGGGACAAATATGGCTTGCTCATAACCCCTCATGGGGATAGATAACTCAACGGATTGAATAAGGAAAAAATATGAAGATTACACTCATAACCCCTCATGGGGATAGATAACTCAAACAGTCCCCGGTCCCCAGGGCGGTTAATTTAATCCTCATAACCCCTCATGGGGATAGATAACAAGAAAAGTATTGGTATGTAGAGATTGCAGAGTCAAAGCTCATAACCCCTCATGGGGATAGATAACTCACCCATAAAATTAAAGGCGTCAAAGTCAAGTTCCGCTCATAACCCCTCATGGGGATAGATAACACAGGGAGTGAAAGGGAACATTCAACACATAATCCGCCTCATAACCCCTCATGGGGATAGATAACCTGAAGATATCGCTAAGGAGCTCGGGGATGTACTTTCTCATAACCCCTCATGGGGATAGATAACCGGGGGATTCCGGCAAGGACAAAGCGGTTGCGGATAACTCATAACCCCTCATGGGGATAGATAACACCCACTCCACGAAACCCAAGAATGGGCAAAATACATCTCATAACCCCTCATGGGGATAGATAACGAATATAAAGCGGCGGCCTTAAGCTTAAGCCAACGCCTCATAACCCCTCATGGGGATAGATAACTTGGGCAATGTCGTCTTCCTGCCCGGCCCAATCCCCCTCATAACCCCTCATGGGGATAGATAACAGTCTTTAAACATTTATACACCTGAACTCATGAAACACTCATAACCCCTCATGGGGATAGATAACATTTTAATCATTTTATGTCTCCTTGTTTTATGCCCCCTCATAACCCCTCATGGGGATAGATAACCACCCAAAATTCAAGATGCTGCGTGTTCAATTTGGATCTCATAACCCCTCATGGGGATAGATAACTGCCGAAATCAATAAAAAAAATTATACACTAAAATTCAACTTACATCAAAACAGTCCGTAAACAAACATTCTAAAACTTCGTTGCCATATTCCAAATACTTCAACCAGGATCGAAGTGAATGTCTCTTTTTTTGACTAAAACACATAAAAATCCGATGAATGAGAACTGTCTTCCGTTCGCTTGGCCTCACCTTTTCCATTTTCAGATTTTATATAATGAGCTACGGTTACATTTTTTCGGTTAGCAGCACTTATTTCCGTTACTCGCTCATTCGGTCTTAAAAGTCGACTGATTTCCCGCCGGAGTTCAATCACCTTTGCTTCAGACAGGTCTCCACTGAAAACAGAGTATTGAATATGCTCTAAATATTTTCGGAGCAATTTTTTAAATTTTTCAGTGCGGCGCGCTTCCACATCATAGGTCATCAGTATATACATGCTTAAATCTTCCGTTTAAATGATTCATATTCATAAATCCCCATCACATGACGTTCAAGATTAAGGGCTTCCTTGTACATCCATTCTCGATAAGTCCGTCCTTTCAACTTTTCCTCCAATCGTGTGGAAAAGTGCATTGCCACATGTTTACGACCCGTTTCGGAAAGAAGGCACACGCCGTCTTTTTGATTAAACCAGTTATCTCGAAGCATGCCTTTTCTGACCATTTTAAAAATCAAAGCATCTGTAAAAAGCGGCTTAAAAAGTTCTGCTAAATCAAGACTCAAAGATGCCCGACTTGAGGACGGTGAATGGAGCCAGCTGAGACTTTGATCCAGGTGAGTTTTAAAAATTTCATGTCGCACCACCGTATACGTCATCTGGTTTAAAAAAGAAATTAGACAATTCACTGGATTATTGGGCGGTCTACGTATGCGCTTGCCAAAATCCAGGGCCGGATCAATCAGTTTCCATGCGCCATAATAAATTTGATGAAGATTGCCTTCAACGCCCATAAGTTCGTCGCAGGATTCTGTCTTGCCGATTTTATCAATATGGCGGTCCATCTGACAAATCGGTATATTCAATTCATCAACACTTCTATACCGATAATAAAGCAGGTTGGCCTGCATATTGTGGGCGGCACCACGAACAATCTCCCGTGCAATCGCCATTTTTGTTTTATCATCCAAGATACATCGCGACTGTTCCAGCTTCACCCGGCCTGACGGACTTTGATCCACGGGTTCAAAAGCGCCCTTAAAATATCCATAATAATCAAAAACAGAAATCCGGATACCGTGCCTCCCGCACAGGCATAGAAGCCTGGAATTCATCTTTGCTTCTGAGAGCATCACAATATGCCGGATTTTTTCCACCGGATAGGGTTTTGACGCACCGTTTGCCGTTAAGAAAAGCGTGTTCTCACGGCGTTTCAATTGTGCATCTTTTGAAACGAAAAGAGTTTCCATAAATCAGATCCTAATCAAATCCACAAAAACCGGCCAGGGAGCATGCAGCACACAGCCGCATGCGTCTGGCTTCAGGCGGTTTGTCCATTGATGCCAATAACTTCAACCGCTTTAAAGAGGTGCAAAGACGCTGTAGTTGTACAGTGTCCAGAGGCACTTCACGCCTTTTGCGGGTAGACAGCACATGGGTTACGGCCCGCCATTCCCGGCCGGTGGTTAATGAAAGCATAACCGCATAAAAGGCGGTCTGGTCATTGGAGGCATCAACTGCGCCGGCAGTTCCTTTGTTTTCATAAACTATCCGGTTTTCCCAATCTATTCTGTCCGGTGCCAGACCGAAAAGACCCTGAGTACTCCGGTCTCGTGAATATCCGGCCGCGTGCTTTGCCGATCCTGTTTGAACTCTTCCATACCACTGGGCAAAATTGATGTGATGCAGATACATCCATGCCCGCCTTTCACACAGGGCAATATGCTGAAAATGAAGGCCATGGAGGTTCAGCCGGTCCACCTCTTCATAAAATTCAGTTGAATGGGGCCAATCTTTAAACATGTTATATAACCCCGGTTTCAGAAACCGGTTCTGCATCATCCCTGACAATAAGACCGGTCATTTGTACCAGTTTCAGGGCCGCATTCATGGCCTGGGGATGAATACTCCAGGCCAAAGATTCCGCCCCTTCTTTTTTACTGAACTCGCTGCACCAGGCCTTTACCAGAAAAGCATCGTCGTTCAGTAAAACCGTTTGCTGTGTGTGCGGAAAAATTGCTTTGCATGTTGCTTTGACAAACTGAACATCATCCAGAAAATGATCGGAAAGCCGCCCCGGAATAATCACCTCTTCATTGCCGTCTTCAGCGACCAGCAATGGATATCGCTCCAGGATATCCGTATTGCGCTGAAGCCATAATTCAGAGGCCTGAAAGCAGTCCCCATTTCCATTTTTTTCCAGCACTCTCAACCCCTTGGTTATATCCCGAAGCGTCCGGGCCTCCAGTTCGAACCGGTCGCACCAGGATTTTGCCGCCTCACCTATAAACTGATCCTTTTCCATTTCCCGGATATTTTCAAGCAAGCTGAAAATGGTTTTTGCAGGTTTGGGTTGGCAAGTTCTCAGATGCTTCCATCGATGACCTCTGTTGCTGAAATGATCCATCAAAACATTCCAGTAAAGTCCTGCTGCATAGGCAGCGCGGTTCGGCATTTTTCCAAAATGCTTTTTTCCGTCTTCCGGACAGTCTTTAAAACGTTTTTTTGTTTTTTCGCATAATACGTCTGATATATCATTGATTTGAACTAGTTGCCCGGGATGTCTTTGAGCCCATTTTACAAACCGTCTGAACCACTTATTTTTATTAAAAATCATATCATCATAGCGGACAAATACGATGCCGTCATGATCCCCCCGGGCCGCCCTCCCATAGCGTTGAAGAAAATTCATGGCTTCAAATCCCGGTTCCATGAACAACAGGTCTGCCCGGAACGTCACTCCCATTTCAACACTGGCCGTGGCAATCAGAATCTCAAACAGTTCCGGATTCTGATGTCGGCCTGAAGCAAAATAGCCGCTGTCATCCCTGCCGGACCTGGAATCATCAATACTATCGATAACCAGGCCTTTTTTTGATTCTATCCCGGCTTTTTGACAGATTTTTTCAAGCTCTGGTTTGTCCCGTTGTAAATCAGACAACTTGTCATAAATCACCACAACTTGACGGCCTTTTTCCCGCTCTTTGCGGATTAGATCTACATTTTCATAAAGAAGTGAGCACATACCGTCACTTTGACAAAATAAGAGATGCACATCACCATGAACTGTCCGGCCTTCCGGTGTCAGCTTTTCTTCAATCTCTACAATCAGGTTTTCTGTTATGTCTAACCGTTTTAACACCGGCTTGATATCAACCGGGGTCGCGGAAAGAAAACTGATCTTTGCTCGGGCGCCGGTATATTCTGAGACCAACTTGGCAAAAAGCCCTGCCAGCCCGAACCCCCGCGGAGAAATAGTGTGAAATTCGTCAAACACGATGTGGTCAAAGGCCGTCAGAATATCGAACACACCTTTATCGGAAAGCCCTTTTTCAGGCGCGTATCTGAGCAGCACCCAACTGACCACTTCCGGCACGGCAATGACCATCTCCCCGCCTTCAACGGCATCATTTATATCGGTAATTTCCCGTACCCGTCGGGTGTTGATACGGGTTTCTCCAGCCTTTATGAGCCGCTGTCTTTCATCCGAATTCCAAAGCGCAATTTTTGATCCGGCTTTTGCTTCAGTCCACCCGTGTTTTTTTATCAGGGCGTCCAAAAGGCCTGCTGCCAGATTCTGGCAAAGCCGCCGGGTTGGAACGATGAATAATATCCGTTCTCCCTTGTCAATCATGGCCCGTTCAAAGGCATAGCTTTTTCCTGCGCCGGTGGGGGCGTGGGCGATACGGATCTTTGCCGGGTCATCCACCAGGCGCTGCTGTAGTGGCGACAGGCCGGAATCCGGCATCTGTCCCACGCAGTGTCTGGCGACCGTTAATTCCGTTGTTATTTCCATTGCATTAACTCTCCGGCCGCCTCTGAAGGCGGCATAAAAGGGGACAATTGCAGGCTGTGAAGACAATAACGGTCTACCGGAAGTTCCTGATCAAACAAAGCTGCCGTAGACGCATTCAGCCGTACAGATGGTGGCGCTTGCTTTTGTTTTTTCAACTTAACCATCCCGTTTCTATGCAGGCCGATGCGGATGACCAGTTCATCCGCTCCGACATATTCAAATGGATCAAACCCTTCCAGGCCCAGAATGATACCTGTAAATTTTTGGTAGGGCGGTACTTCCTGGGTGTAAAAAAAGTCTTTCAGGTTGCCTTTTTTGGCCACATCCTGGGTTTTTTTTTGAAGCCCGGCTTCTGCATCCAGGTTTAAGCGGCGGGTGACCGGCGGCATTAACCGGGGAGTATCTGTTAAAAATACCGAAGTACGCCAGGGCATGGCGCCTATATGCTGCCGATAATTTTTAGCAGGCAGCCCCACCCGGGCTGCCGTCATCCCTAAGGCTGCCGCCAGTCCGAAGGCGACGGCCCTGTCACTGATCAGTTCCGGAAGGGTCGCTGTGCCGCTTTGAACCATCAGGCTGTGGTAGGCAAAAGGCGTTAGTGTTTCAGCGGTTACGCCGATAGGATCGGGTCTCATGGTTATTTCCCTGTGCCGAACCAGCTGTCAAAAAGTTCCGCAACTTTGGGCTCGGCATTTTTATACTGGGTTTCAAGGGATGGGTCTTCAGTTTCAAATTTATGGATCAGATCTTGCTGGTAGTTGCTTAATGTTTCTGAATCCATATCGGTCTCATGGATACTTGACATCATGTCATGCACGGCCTTTGTTACGGCATCGGCGTCTTTTTCATTCACATTTTTTTCAGTTAATGCTTTGACAATTTCATACGGGGAGGATTGGGGCCGTTCAAATTGTGAGCCATACAGCCCGACAAAGCGTGAGCGGATATTGACCCCGGTGGTGGATGTCTGGCCGCCATATGCGCCGGCCAACCCCATTGACAGCAAAAGGTGATCCAGACCTTCGGGGGGAAGCACTTTTCCCCTTGTGGACAGAACCTGGATCATGAGGGTTTCGGGCAGAATAAAAAAGCGAGTGAACAGGTTGTCGCTGTTCTTTTTGTTTTCAGCGTCAAACAGGGTACCGTCCTCCATGGCCCGGTTGTGGAAACTTTCATCTACACACACCTGTTTGGGTAAAAGGCTGATGCCGTCGGAGTAGTTGACTGCGGTTCGGACCGGCAGAATGCGATTGTCCTGAACCGCAGAGTCCCCAAACACCAGGGTATTCAAGTCGTAGGCTTCAGACGGTTTCTGATTTTTTTTCAGCACGGTTTTATTCTGGGGCAATCTCCCACCAACCTGGTATGCCCTGAGAATTTGAAGCCCCCGTCCTTTTTCAATGAACTTGAACTTATTGGGCACCGCGCGGATATATGTTTCATGGTTAAATTCAATATCTGTGATTTCCTGCTCCGCATTTCTAAAAATCACCGGGGCTATGGCCTCACGAATCATCACCAGGGTCAGGCATCCGGTATTTTTCAATGCCGGATGGATGTAAAAATCATTCTTTTTATCACCGGTTACGGTAGTGTCTGTCAGGGTTTCAAGACTGCCAAGGTATTTATGAAATCGTTCCATTTTGTATGTCTCCTTTATTATTTATCTGTTTGGTTCTGTGCGTCTCTTATTTCTTTATGGGCTTTAATAAATGCCACCCGGTAAATGCTCGACATGACCCGCCTGCTTTTCTGGCTGGGGTACTTATCCTTAAATACCCCTTTCCACACGTCATTGACGAAAATATCTGCGACCTCTTCGCATCCTTCTATCAGGCTTTTTCCTTTTCGGTTCTCTCTTTTTCCTGCTTTTTCACGCCTGACGAGGTTGGTCTCCAACTCACCGGCAACGGCGTAAATCATTGAAACAGCATCTGTCTGGTTTTCTTTTTTTGCGGCACTGACCGCATCCAGACAGATTTTAAACACCAGCAATTCGTCACTGCTTGACGCCCTTGCCCCCGGGTTTTTTTGGATGCCGGCGGCAGCTGTTCCCAATTTTACTAAAGCGCCTTCCTGTTCGCCCATGTTTTTTTCTCCTTTTAGATATTTGGTATATTCCGTTTGCAACTCCTTTATTAAATCCGGCTTTTTTTCTCCTCCTTCTTTTTCTTCATCCCTGACATGACACCAGGCCATGCAGGCTGCACCGAAGCGGGTCTGTGGCATGGCATAGAGCTTTAGCACATCATAACCCAGGCCGTTTGTTTCTATCAGATCGCCTGCGATGAGCAACTGATGGAGCGCTTCCGGGAGCTGTTCAAGGCAAAGGGCATTCCCGCCTATCAGATCTGCCAAGACACCCGGCATGGCGTCATAAAAGAAAAATTCTTTTTTAGGGACGGGCAAGCCGCGGAACAGATGAAAAGGTCTCCCGGTCCTTCGGCAGGCGGTTAAAATCAGACGAAGCATAGTGATCTGATCCGCCGTTTTTTCGGGCATTCGTTCAAGTCTGGCAAATCGATACCGGGCCTGATACATTTCCATGCCTTTCAGCACTTGTCCTTTTTTAACTTCACGTCGACTTAGATCGTAAACAGACATGGCATGCATGGCTTGATCATCCCGCAGTGCCAAACCACCGAATAATCCGCTGGTGACAGGGGATGAAATCAACGTCGGAACACCATTATCCCGTCCACCCTGAAGATCGTGTGCCTTGGCGTGCAGTTTATGCTCAGCAAGACTTGACGCCCCCACATTTGTATGGGAACTGTCCATTGTGACTGATTCGGGTCTTCCCTCACGACCTGAAAAAGCAGAGACTTTTATACCATACAACCCAGTGGCCTGTTTGATGGTGTTGGAAAACAGGACCGGTTCGTCTGTAAAAATACACCGGCCCTTTGCGTTTTCATCCGGTACCGAAACCCGCTTGCCGGCAAGCATCAGGTTCAGCCTTTCTTTGACACCCTGGATTACCTGCGTTCCTTCACCGGTGATAAAACGGTTAAATCCAGGCTGGTCGTCAGTACCTTCCAGCCATTGTTTTAAAAGGCCTTGGTCTTCATCCCAGACAGAGTCTTTAATATCTTCATTTTCATCGGCCAAGGCCGTAACCCACAAACCGGTTAACGTTCTTCGGGAGGCGTCATCCTCAATGGACGTCAGCCATTCAGGAGGTGTTTTATCGACAACTTCTAAAAGCTTTTTTTCACGGTCACTGCTTTGGGGTATGGCATTTTTAGGTTTAGCGATCACCTTCAGGTTTAAAAGCATGACAAGAATAGCTGCGCGATATAACCACGCCATCTCTTCAGGATCTAACCCACTAAAACTTGCATAAACCGGCAGCAACTGACCGGTGAATTTGGACGGCCACACCGGCTGCAAACCTATTTCCGAAAGCAATTCGTCCAATGGTTCTTCAACGCTATTTTTTAAGCTTTGTTTGATTTTAAAAAGATCGCTTAGCTGCTTTGAGCTTAAGGTTTCAATATAATTTTCAAGTTCACCAAAAGTTGGTGATCCGTTATAGAGGCAGGGGATTCCTCTATTGGAAACATCCAGGCTTAAGTTAAAAGGCAGCCCTCCAGCCAATGCATCCAGCCCGCCCTGCAAAATTGCATCATACTTATATCGGGGCAGCAGCATATACAGTTGCCCGTCCTGGTGAGCCTCAATCAGGGGGGGGATGCCTGCCAGATGAATACTCATTCGGGACAGATACCGTTGAAGTTCGTCCAGCAAAAACGGATGCAGGGGATCAAACAAATGGACCTTTTTCCATTCCTTGAGAAATTGGCTTCTAAGGGCGCCTTGATCTTTTTCCAAACACTGCATTATCCCATTTAAACCACCGGATTCAGGATTATCCAGAACCCAGGTGCTGTCCAGTTGATCTGCCAGCCGGACATAACGTGTGAGGTTTTCAAATTCTCTGGAAGGAGGTATATCCGGCAGATGGCGGTGGGCCTGGCTTGCTTCTGCTTTTTCAATCAGATACCGAAGCTGATCCGGAGAAAGAGAGAGGCTGAACCGGCTTAAAAAATCGGAAATGCCGTAACGTGTCATCCGCTCTGCAATATCGTCAAGGGGGATTGATGCATCTCTTGCAAGCTGCAAATCCTTATCAATATCATGCATGAAACCGACAACCGCGATAATCACAAGCCTTTGCTCTAAAATCGCTTCATCCATTTCAGGATTCCGGGCAAGCCAGTCCAGCGCCGCCAATACCATGGCCCCCCGCACAACAGATAACAGATGTTCCAAGAGTGTAATATTGAAATACTGGTTGTATCGTTTACGTTTTTCAGGGTCGGATGAATATCCGCCTTTGCCGCTGATGGTCATTAGACGCAGAACACGGCGATCAATATGGGTGTTTTTTATAAAAATTTGTTCCCGGGCTTTTTTACTGAGCGGCGTGCCTTCCCGGTCGTTTTTCATCACATGGGTTTCAAGTACGTCTGAAAGAAACGCTTGATAAATTTTTGAAACGGTATTTGTTGCTTTTGACATCCATTCGTATTCACTCATCGTCCAATCCCCCGTTCTGCCAAGCCGATGCATCCAAACCCGTTCCGGTTTTTTTCGCCGATGCCGGCATACCAGGCCAGTCGCAGGTCTTCGTCGCTGCCCTGGATCACTAAGGGCGCACGCATACCAATAACAAAGGCGCGTTTGCCGTTTTTCATTTCCTTGGTCTGCACAAGGGTGTCGTGTTTGGGATGGGCGCGTAAATAGAGGTGATCCGGCGATATTTTCAGATTGACATGCCTTCCAGCCAAGCGGCTGAGGCGGTGGCTGACCGCCAGGCTTAAATCAGCCTCTGACAATTGGGTATGCCATCGAGGGACATTTTTATCCCTGGCCTGACGCGATATCGCTATAGGAGACAGCAGCACTAGGCCTAGTGCCGTCTGCCCAGGTCCGACAGGATCAGGGTCTTCAAGAATCTGGGCCGCTGAAAAATCAACCTGTTCTGCGGTTAAGGCCCGGCTGTAACAGGCAGCCGAAGGATTCATTTTTTTCAAAAAACTGGACAGTTTTTGGTCCGGGGTGCCCACCACCACTGTGTGGGCATAATTTTCTCGTTTGCTGCGCCATCCCAGGACGCCAAAATGCCAGATGCCGGCCTGGCGTCCCACCACGGATTCCGGTACAGCGCCGGCTTCTATCCATGCTTGTACCAGAGAGTCATGAATAATATCTAAATTTCGATAGCTTGCGGGAGCCTTTTTCGGAAGCGATAGTCTAATTCTGTACATTGGTAATTCCTTTTTAATTTTGACGTTGATTCTGGTTTTTGATATTGTCTCTATACAGGAATTAATTTAACCATACAATATATAAACA
>NZ_JACADJ010000077.1 GCF_013389365.1 Desulfobacter latus | reverse complement strand
ATGCTCGTAGTGCATCCGACAGGTTAGAACTGAGCTATACGCTTCGAGAGATAGGTGGTTCGCCGCTGACAGTCAATCAACCTGTTTAAGACCAATCTCTATATTTCTCTATGGAGTTGGTAACTATTATCCGGATCAGGTTCAATGGGTATGATCTCAGACGCTGTGCGCCACCCCAAACGATGAATTGTAACCGTTCACTCCCCCCCTCTTTCTAATTTATCGGTATGAATAAAATCAAATAGTTATCCGTAAATGGTAACATTTTCAGGGGGGGGGGAGTGAACGGTTACGATGAATTACGCTATATAAAGAATGAAACGATTTGTCAACTAAATCTCAACAGTCCCCTTAAAAACGGTCTGGGCAGGTCCGGTTTTAAACATATGACCACAGGATTCATCCCATGAAATATCCAGGTCCCCGCCGTCCAGATGAACACGCACCTGCCGCCCTGCCCGCTCCGTCAGATGGGCCGCCGCAACCGCAGCACAGGCCCCGGTGCCGCAGGCAAGGGTTACCCCTGCCCCGCGTTCCCACACCCGCATTTTTAATGCTGTATGAGAAAGGACTTCAATGAATTCCACATTGGTTTTTTCAGGAAACCGAGGATGATTTTCCACCAGGGGGCCGATGGTTTCAATGTCCACCACGGACAGGTCCGGCACAAAAATCACGGCATGGGGGTTCCCCATGGAGACACAGGAAACGGACATTATACCCTGCTCAGTTTCAATGGGCTCCCCAAGGGCCCTATCCCCGTCATGGACAAAAGGAATCTGTTCGGGAACAAGCGTTGGCACGCCCATATCCACGCATACGGATACCACCTGCCCGCGTTGCTTTTTTTCAATCCGGGGCACCACGGTTCCGGCCAGGGTCTGCACCGTCATCTCTTCTTTGACAAGAATATTGTTCTCGTACAGATATTTGGCAAAACAGCGCATGCCGTTGCCGCACATCTCAGGTTCGGACCCATCAGAGTTGATGATAACAAACCGGATGTCATGGGTATCAGAATGCCGGGCCAGAATAATACCGTCGGCACCGATACCGAACCGCCGGTGACACACGTCCACTGCCAGATCCGAAT
This sequence comes from Desulfobacter latus, assembly GCF_013389365.1. Classification (GTDB taxonomy): domain Bacteria; phylum Desulfobacterota; class Desulfobacteria; order Desulfobacterales; family Desulfobacteraceae; genus Desulfobacter; species Desulfobacter latus. The sequence goes on along the minus strand of NZ_JACADJ010000077.1, from coordinate 16,974 downwards.
AATCCGTGTGCCCGGCAATGGTCTTGTCCCGGTCATCCAGCATGATAAAATCATTGCCGAGACCATGCATTTTCCAGAAATCCATATGCATTATTTATCCTTAATTTAATGGGCGCCAAAGGCGCTTCGTCCTCTTGTTTCCAGTTCCTTGTCTCTTGTCAATCACGGCACCCGGGACAGGGTCTCTATAATTCGATCCCCAAGCGCCTCGACCTGCCAGTTTCGCATCCCCGGAATCTGCAACAGATCTTCCCGGCTTGAGGGTTTATCCGCTGCCACAGCAGCAATCATATTATTGTTGATCAAAAAGCCAGGCTCCATGGCCAGGCCCCGGGACGCGGCTTCACGCATTTTCTTTAATGCATCAATGCGGCCAAGAACCTGGGGATTTTTCTTGGGCATCCGGGTTCTGGGGTAAGCGGGCAGTTCCCGGTGGGGTAAGGCAAGGGCGGTTTCAATGGCCTTGACGCACAACTGCCCGTACATGCCGGCCTGTTTAGGGCTTAATGCCCGATATTTCAATATCGCTTCAACACTGGCCGGCCTGCGCTGAACCATGGTCATGATGGACTGATTGGACATAATTTTAAAGGGGGGCAGATCCTTTTTCTCCGCCTGGGAAAGCCGGACTTCGAGCAGATGCTCCAGTACGGCAAGGCTCCGGTTATCAAGTTTGCCGGCGCCCTTGAATTTTTTAAACAAGGGCCTTAAATGATTGCTTTCGTATTTGACCCGGGCCTGCAAATCAAACTCTTCTTCGGCCCAGGCCAGGCGCCCGATCTTTTCAAGGCGCTCCCTTAATATATCATGCAGTTCCACAAGCGTGGCCACATCCCCCACACTGTAGGCAATCATCTCATCTTTCAAGGGGCGTTTTGACCAGTCCACCTTCTGGTACTTTTTATCCACATCGATATCAAAAAAGGATTTCAACAATGCGCCCAGGCCCCGGGCCTTAATATTTAAAAAACGGCAGGCGATCTCGGTGTCAAACAGGTTTTCAATTTCAACGGATAACTCCCGGTCAAGGCTCCTGACATCAAAATCCGACCCATGAAACACCTTGACAATCTCCGGGTTTTCAAGAATTTGAGAAAAGGGTGAAAAATCATTGATCAGAAAAGGATCCACCAGCCAGGCCTGGTTTGGGCCTGCAATCTGGATCAGGCATATCTTTTCTAAAAAACAGTGCATGGAATCGGCTTCCAGATCCACGCCGATAATCTCACAGGGTTCAAGTTTCAGGCATACTTGCGCCAGGTCTTTGTCCGTTGTTACAAACTGATAAACCACCTTAGTTTTCCCTTGATTGTTTAAAACACTTCTTTTAAGATTCTTTTTTTTAATTTAACGACTTTTATGACAATGCTTAATCATAAACACCTGATCATACGCTGCCTTGAAAAATAGGGCAAGGTCAGGCATGATATATAATTAGGAAGTAAAAAAAATGATTCAAATAACTTTCCCGGATAATGCAGTAAAAGAATTTGACGCACCGCCCACAGGCATGGATGTAGCAAAAAGCATTTCCGAAGGATTTGCCCGCAACTGCGTGGCCATGGAAATAGAGGGCCAAGCCCTTGATTTAGGTGCAGTTATTGAAAAAGACAGCGCGGTGAGCTTTATCATGGCCAAAGACGACAAGGGGCTGGATATCCTGCGCCACTCTTCGGCCCATGTCATGGCCGAAGCCGTACTCAACCTCTATCCGGACGCCAAACTGACCATCGGTCCTGTGGTGGAAGATGGATTTTATTATGATATCGATATGGCACCGGTGAGCGAGGCTGATCTTGAAAAAATCGAAGCGGAGATGAAAAAAATCATCAAGGCCAAGGCAGGCTTTGAACGCCGGGTGGTTACACGGCAGCAGGCAATTGACCTGTTTGCCGACAACCCCTTTAAGGTGGAACTGATCAATGAACTGCCCGAAGGCGAAGAGATCTCTTTGTACCAGAACGGTAAATTCGTTGACCTGTGCCGCGGCCCCCATATCCCCAACACCGGTATGATCAAGGGGGTTAAACTGTTAAAAACCTCCGGTGCCTACTGGCGGGCGGACCAGTCCCGGGAACAGCTCCAGCGCCTGTACGGCATCTCCTTTTTTGACAAAAAAAAGCTCAATGCCTATCTGACCATGATTGAGGAAGCCAAAAAACGGGATCACAGAAAACTCGGCACCCGCCTGGATCTGTTCTCGTTCCATGACGAAGCACCGGGCATGCCCTTTTTCCATGCCAAAGGCATTGCCATGTGGAATGCGCTTTTGGACTACTGGCGCATGGAGCATAAAAAAGATGGATATGTAGAAACCAAAACCCCTGTGATGATGACCAGACAACTGTGGGAACAAAGCGGCCACTGGGAGAATTACCGGGAAAACATGTACACCTCCACCATTGATGACGAAGAATACGCCATCAAGCCCATGAACTGCCCCGGCGGCATGATTCTTTTCAAAACAAAATCCCACTCTTACAAAGACCTGCCCCACCGGGCCGGGGAGATCGGGCTGGTGCACCGCCATGAACTGTCCGGCGCGTTGTCTGGCCTGTTCCGGGTCCGGGCCTTTCACCAGGATGATGCCCATATTTTCATGACCCCGGACCAGATCCAGGAAGAAGTTTTAAACGTTTTAAAACTGGCGGAACGGGTCTATGCCCGCTTTGGGCTATCCTTTCACCTGGAGCTGTCCACAAGGCCTGAAAAATCAATCGGCACGGATGAGCAGTGGGAAACCGCCACCAACGGCCTTCGCAATGCCATAGAAGCCTATGGCCAAGAATTCATGATCAATGAAGGGGATGGTGCCTTTTACGGTCCCAAGATAGATATCCACATCAAGGACGCTTTGGGCAGAACCTGGCAATGCGGCACGATCCAGCTGGACATGGCGCTGCCCGAACGTTTTGACTTGACTTACAAGGGCGCGGACAATGAAAAGCACCGCCCCATCATGATCCACCGGGTGGTCTACGGTTCCATGGAACGGTTCTTCGGTATCCTTGTGGAGCATTTTGCAGGCAAATTCCCCCTGTGGCTGGCCCCGGTCCAGGCCGTGATCCTGCCCATCAACCAGGAGCTGGCCCCCTATGCAAAAGAGATCCAGCATCTGCTGGCGGTCCACGACATCCGTTGTGAGGTGGATGAAAGAAGCGAGACCCTTAAAAAGAAAATCAGGGAAGCCCAGCTGGACTATATTCCTTTAATCATCACCATTGGTGACAAGGAAAAGGAAGACAAGGTATTGTCCGTGCGCACCCTGGACGGCAAGGTCAAGATGGGGGTCACTCACAAAGAATTCCTAACCAAGGTCTGCACCCATATCAGGGACCGGGTCCTGGAGGGAATCGAGCTTTAACACATTAAATCATGGCTGACTTTTCCGACAAACTGGTACAAATTCTAAATTACGGCGCCCTGAACCTGGGCTTAGGCATCGGCTACGCCCTTGAAATATTTGATGTCATGGATGAGAAAGGCTCAGCCCTGACCCTTGTGGAACTGGCCGGGGCAACGGGCCTGAACTCACGATATCTCAAGGAGTGGCTGGGCATCATGGTCACCGGCGGCATTATCGAGATGACGGAATACCAGGACAGTGATGCCACCTTTTTTTTGCCCCCTTCCCATGGGGATCTTTTGTGCAGAAGAGCCGGGAACAACAACCTGGGGGTTTATACCCAGGAAATTCCCCTGCTGACCGCCTGTGCCATGGATGCCGTAAAACAGGGATTTAAAACCGGCCGGAGCGTTCCCTTTTCCATTTATCCGGATTTTCAGGCATTCATGTCGGAACTGGCAGATGCCAAGCACCGCAAGGTATTAATCCAGGAATTTATTCCCTATGTTGATCAGGGTCGGCTGGAAAAAAGGCTGCAGCAAGGTATCCGGGTCTGCGATATCGGCTGCGGCCAGGGCGTGGCGGTCTGTCTCATGGCCCAGGCCTATCCAAACTCTGAGTTCATCGGTATGGACAACCATGACGAAGCCCTTGAAAAGGCCCGGGCCTTATCCGAATCTTTTGGGTTGTCCAATATTACGTTCATCCACCAGGATGCCGCTAAAATCCATGAAGCGTCAACGTTTAGCCGACACTTTGATTATGTATGCGCCTTTGATGCCATCCACGACCAGTCCCATCCCCTGGACGCGTTAAAAGGGGTGAAATACATGCTGCGTGCCGGCGGCCTTTTTTCCATGATCGATATCAAGGCCGCCACCAATATCAAGGGCAATGTCGATCATCCCATGGGGCCGTTTTTATACACGGTAAGCCTGATGCACTGCATGCCCATCGGACTGAATGACAACGGCTCGGGCCTGGGCATGATGTGGGGGAAACAACAGGCCATAGATCTGCTCAAACAAGCGGGCTTTTCAAAAATTCGTGCCGAAGATATCCCCAATGATCCCTTTAATCTGCATTTTTTATGCACCCATCATGATAAATAAAAACACAGGAGGAACACGCCATGGAAATCACCTGCCTGCTTGAAAACAACACCACGGACCCGCAACTTGCACCGGCCCACGGCTTAAGTTTTTTTATCCGCACCGGCACCCGGTCCATTCTGTTTGATATGGGACCGGACCAAAAATTTGCAGACAATGCAAAACATTTGGGTGTGGACCTGTCAAAAGTCGACATGGCCGTGCTGTCCCACGGGCACTATGACCATGGCGGCGGCATCCCGCAGTTTCAAACGATCAATGACAAAGCAGCAATCATCATGACCCGGGGAGCCATTGAAGGCAGATACTATGCCCGCTATAAGGATCATGATCCCCGATATATCGGCCTTGACACCGATGCCATTGACAAAAGCCGTTGCCGGTTTATTGGTGCGGACCTGGCCTTGTCCGAGGATTTAACCATTATCACCGATTTTTCAAAAAAGGGATTTATCCCCCAGGGCAATTCAGACCTGTTAAGGCAGCAGGAAGACGGAACACTGATTGAGGATGAATTTTCCCATGAACTGGCCCTGCTGATCGTGGAAGACGGCACCTCGGTCCTGTTCACCGGATGCGCCCATTCGGGCATGGGAAATATGATTGATACGGTGCTTACCCGCACAGGCCGGGATCATATTGACCATGTGATCGGCGGATTCCACCTGTATAATCGCATCACCCGGGTCACTGAACCGGATAACCGCCTGGATATTCTGGTCAATGAACTGTCATCCTATGACGGCACAACCTATTATACCGGCCACTGCACGGGTCCTGATGCCCCGGCCTACATGTCCCGTAAAATGACGCGCCCAATTAACGTGTTTGCCACAGGCACCCGGCTTGAGCTCTGAATTAATATAGATCAATTCAGGAGTAGATAAATCCGTCTTCCGCCTGGGGATTTTCATGGCCGTTACCGGGCGCAGGACCGTCTATGCCGTTCCAGTGGATGCCTGCCCGATCATTAAAGTGTGGCAGGCATCATGGCAGATGACCAAATGTTTCGCCGGATTCTTGTGAATCTATTCATGAAAAGTCTGACCGCCTCTTTCAGGTGCTTGATGGTGATAACTATTAATAATAGTCTGGGGTTTTAAATTCAGCTACGAGGAAATTGGGTTTTTGACATAGTCCTTCGGTTGGAAATTTGTGAAATGATCCCACCCCACACACAATGCTTCTGTTATTCAGTCCCCCTCATAAACAGACCTGGCGACAGATGATGGTACTGCGTTAATTGACTGTTGCATGCCGACACTGGTCCGAGTGGATAGTTTTTCTCACATGCAACAAAACCATTAAATAGGAGTGGGAATAAACTCGTCTAGAGTATGAAATTGCTCCTGGATGGGCGATGGAATATCTTTCATGTTTATGCCTATCTTCGGTATAATTTCATGTAAGGGATAAAATTGTTCTGTTGCGTATTTTTTTTTCCAGGAATGAAATGACTGAAGTTCTTGAATGCCGTAGAATCTGCGGCGCAGGATGATGAGCAGGGCAATGCCTCCGAAAAGGGACAGCGTGACATTGTTTTGCTCATGGCAGATCGCCCAGGGAGCCCGAATAACCATGGAAAATTCAGGCTGGTGTTTCAGATCTTCTCTCGGCCCTGCGAATTTTATCCGCAAAGGCCTTTGGTTTTTTTGGGTGATGAACAGGGTGTTTTCAAAACCCTCATCCTCACGACAGCTTAGCTGATCCTGACCCAGGATGACAGCAAGACATGAAACAATTTTTTGAATCACTTTATCATCCCATGGTTCAATATTTCTGGCTCCTTTCTGGTTCTCAATGCAAGTACGAAGGCGTCTCCAGTGATCGTGTAGCATTCTGTCATGGAGGGCAAGTTCTGCAATGAGCCTGAGCCCGTCTGACAGGTAGTAATTCATGCATATTTTGACCAGGTCCTTGACACGGTTTTGTACCTGGTCTGTATTGGGAGCACTCTGTTCCTGCTGGGTAAATTTTTTGAGGGCCTTTTTCAGAGACGGCAGGGTTGAGGGATCCTCGTGCATCATGATGGATGCCGGATGCAGTTGGTTATCCAAAAGGGAAATGGCTTCACTTCTGGTAAACAGGCGGTTTAACCCCTCTTTGTACATAAACGGCATGGCCTGGGCGGGAAGCCCCAGTTTCAATCTGAGAGCCAAGCGTGGCAAGTCACGTTCATGGTCTTTCAATAACGGTGTGTCAATGACCTTGCTGAAAAAACGCAGGCACATGGTGGCAAGCCACCCGGCTTTGTATGTTGCGGTTTCTCTCAGGGGTCGAATGGACTTCTTTTCAGAACTGGGCTCATGGACAGACAATTTGTTTATTTCATTGTAATCGGCACCTCTGAGCCACATTAGAAGTGCTGCGGAGACCCGCAGAAAAATGGTTTTAACAAAGTCATTTGCCTTTTCAAGCCGTTTTTCATCTGTTGCCGTCAGTGAGGCACAGTGATCATCAATAAATATATCCACAGACGCCAGAAACTGTTCTGTCTGGCTGTTATTCAGTCCAAGGGCTTTGACTTCCCGGAAGAGCAAGTCAGCCGCCGCTTTCTCCCTGGTTTTAACGCCTTCAAATATTTTACCTTTGCTTTCAATGCAGAAGACCCGCAGCATCTTCCACAGGTCAGGGGCGGCAACAAGACCTGGGATCAGCAGCTCCACAGGCGGGGCTGTATCCCCAAAAGTTTTTTTTATGCTCTTAAGCCACTCCTGCATAGGGCTGACCGCCTGGGGTCTTGTCCCCGTATCAATGAGTGCCGCCCCTTCTTCCCTTAGGCTGTACCGGGGACGTTCCCCTTGCTCTATTGTTCTTTCTTGTTCTATTGTTTTTTTAACAATTTTCGGCTCAAAACCACTGGCAAACTCAAGGGTTTTTTCAACAAGGGTGTTGATAGCGGCTTGAGCTTGACTCATATGGGGGAAGGAGCCTTGGTTGTCTGCTGTACCAGAAGCATAAAACTGCCACAGGTAGGTAGCCTTCATGGCCACCTGAACGTCACTTCCCTTAGCTCCCGATGGATGGGTTGTCGCAAACCGAAGGGTATCCATGATACTTCGAAAGGAAGGAAATGTGACATCGGAAAGGCCTTCCAGAACCCCATCGGACACCCGCTTGATATCGCTTAAAAGAATGGTTGACGGCCCTAACCGCGGCGGGGCGTTGTGATAGTAATTTTTTAGTATGCTCTCTACTCCGTCTCTTTTGGTGGCAGTGGCAGAACTGAACACCACTACTTCACAGCGGACATTATCGGCCACATGTCCGTACCGGCCTACCCGGCCCACCAGGTTGTGGAATTCGTTATACGTGAGTGGAATCTGCTTTAATTCCTCTGTATCAGGGTTTTCTCTTGTCCATTTCACTCCGTGCAGCAAAAGGCAGTCTGCTGGTAAGTTTACTCCGTAGGTCAATGTGTCTGTAGCGCACAGCACTACGGGCCAATCGCCGTCGCGACGGATGTTTTTAAAGGCATTTTCCATCCAATGACGAACATCGGTATCCAGGTAGGAATAATGGGCAAATACCCCGTGTTTTGCCCCCTGCATTACAATGTCCCTGTCCCTGTCGCTGATGGTGCTTCGGGCCAGCAGTGTTTCCAAGTCAGGCAGTGCTTCCAAAGCGTCATCCGTGAGGCCGGGGATGATGGTTTCGTTATTGTGCGTCCGCTTTTTGTTGGTCAGCCAGCTGATGAACGTGTAAAGGCTGTGTACACTGGGAATGGCAACAATTGCCTTTTTGTGATTTTTCATCATCTGTAGGCTGAGCTCATTCAATGATGTGGAGCCTTCGTCTATCACGGCTTTATCAATCTTATTTTTGATGGCGCGCCGTTGACTCTGGGTAAAGGCTAGGTCTTCATTGCTGCGGTATTCGGCCAGCAGTGTTTTTTTGAAGGCTGTTTTGCCGCCATAAAGCTGGATATAATGATTTACCATGATGGGGCGTTGCTTGCTGATAATGGTGACCGGAGGTTCTTTTAAAGTTCCGAACTCCTTTGAAGAAGAAAAAAATCGGCTAAAACCGTCCGTGCCGGCAACGGTCTCTGTTGTTATAGCAAGTATCCTTAGGTTGCCCTCATAGGTTTCAGGATTTCCAGAGCGGTCTCTGGCAATACTGTGGCACTTGGCCAGCAGCATATCCAGAATCCCGCCCCGAATGGGGTTGGCCAGCATGTGAATCTCATCAACCACGACCAGTGTAACCTGATTGTTCAGGACGGCATCTTGCTGAAGAAACTGGTTGGCTTTTTCACTGATGATGCAGGCAATCTTGAAATTCCCCGTATTTATTTTCCAGTCGTTTTCCGTGTCCTCTCCTGTGGAGAGAACTAGATCCTTTTTTTTGTCCAGTCGCTCTCCAAAGGCCCCGGACGGATCTGGCAGCATATTAAAAATCGTTGAATAGACTTCTTGAACCAGCATTCGGGTGGGGCCTACATAGACAGCGATCCCTTCGTTTTCAATGACTTCGTTGAGCATGAGCGAGATGGCCAGGTCTGTTTTTCCGCATCCGGTGGGGCCAGCCAGCAGGATATTGCGACTTGGGCGGCGCTCTTCGTTTTCATCGGCAAACATTAAAGGAAAATTTTCGTCCCGCATGGCCATTTCAAGCACACCATTTCGATAAAGCTTGAAATCGACCTTGTTCAAAATGGTGGGGGCGGCCAGAAAATCCTTGAATGCCAAATCGTTTTCATGGTCGCGTGTGGTGTCATTTTTCATTGACGGCAGGATTTTTCCATAAAAATCACGAAATGTGATATTGGTCTCCTCAGGACCCTTGGGGACCGCGTGTTCCCGGTCTTTCATGTTCAGAAGATAGGCAAGTTCCTTTATGGTGTCATCGGCTCTTGTGGATTCTTCTGTTGGCAGGCTGAATACCATGCCGTGGCCTGTAGCATTGATTTCATCGGATAGCCAGTTGGCAAAGCTGTAGGTTACGGCTTTGCCTAAATTCTCCAAATCGTTAATTGTCGTACTCTGGGTTTCCTTGGACTGTTTTTTCTGTAAATAGTTTCCCTTTGTAACCCTTTTTATGTCGGTGTCGGCCAGATTGTTGCTATCATCTGGGTGAAGTATCAGGACATGCTGGTTGCTCCTGGCATAGTCTGCTTTTGCGTTGGTGGCAGTAGCATTGAGCGGACAGATGCTTTTATTGTGAATGTCGCAGGAAATAAGAACATTGGGTGATATCGGGCCCGAAGGCTCGCAATAGTTCTCGATCAGATGAACACAAAGCTTCCAGGAATCTCCGGTAAAAGGGACTTCATCTGCGTTGTCTTCCTGATAATCAGAGTCCATATGAACATTGTATCCTTTGTCCATAATGGCTTGAATCCGGGGGTAAAGACCAACAATTCCACACAAAGCCGTTTCCACATCGTCAAATTTCTGCCTGTTGAAAAAAAAATTGGAGACTGCCGTGGCAGGAGTGGTGGAAAACCATACGGCATGGGTGGTTTGGGTCTCTTCGTCAACAATCGGAAATCCTATTTTCATGGTGTATACCTTCTATGTCTGTCGGTCGTATTGTGTGGTTTATATCTGCCATACGATCAGTTGAGGGGTGTTCGCCAAAGAAGCTTTGGGGTGGAGTTCAACCCGTTTTCTCTGACCGCTTTTTAGGACGATGGTATCGGTCCAGTCTTTTTTGCCTGTTGGGCGAACTAGCAGAGCGCAACCGTTGGGCTTATCTAAAATCGCCAGATACACGGCCTCTCTATCTGGGGTTCTTTCCGCGGTTATTTCATAACCGTTCCAGTCTTTTTTCTCAACTCTGACAGCCCGGCAAACAAATCCATTTTCTCCCACAAAGTCAATGAAATTTGTTGCTGCTGCCATGCGTTTTGGTGGGGCATCGCCAAAACGTGGTGTCAGTATCTTTGCCTGCCGGGGCGGTTTAAAGGCGACAATTTTTCCCGTCTGTTCGGGCGATTCATTGGACATTTCAGATGTGCGTCCACTTTGGCCTGCCAGAGCATAGGAAGCCTGCATGCCGAAAAAAAGTCCTGTTTCCATTTCCATGTGCCGGAAAAATTGAACCATAGCTGGCGGAGTCTGTTTTTCAGACTCGACTAACTCAACTTCTGCAAGCACTTTCTGTAAAAAAGCACAGCTTTGTTTTTCAAGGCAGGCCCCAAGATCCTGCTGCTGAAGTGGGTATACATTCCAAGCCTCTACCATCCCATCAATACATCCCTCCAAAGGAATATCATGGTTCCATGCAAAAATATCAAATCCTGATACCTGGGCCACTCTCAGTCCGGTGTTATCAATCTCTTCCAAAACCATTACCACAGGGGGATTATAATACCTTCCCCCAGGTCCCCAGCCGCCCTTTTCGGACCTGACAGGGTGAAGTTGGCCCGGGGAAGGGGGCAGATCCTTTCCGGCACCGTCGATATAGAGAATGTCTGTCAACTCCTGTAGGGCGTCCTTGCTGCTTTCATTCAACCAACGTTCACTATATCTGCGCTCATCCAGTCGGCGTTCACACAGGGGACACAAGGAGATATGGAGCCGGGCTTGTTCTGATAAATTCTTAGTAAACAGCTGTGAATCCGGGGGGCAGCATCGCGACTCCTGGGCTAAGTTCCACGCGAGTCGTAAACGTAGATCTTCTGTGCTGCTCATTTTTTCTTCTCCTTTAAAATTTGTTCTAGACATTGATTCTGGAGTGTGCTCAGGGGCGCTGTCTTCTGGCAGTAACTGGCCAGTTGAGAGAGAAACTCCAGATAGAGGGCCTCGGGGATAGCGGGGAACTTGGGACCATGCCATTTTTTTACATGCTTTTCTACTGCGCTGAATGCACTATTCCAGTGATTATTTACATGACCTTCAACTGAATAAGATGCTTCATTCCAGTGATACTTTGCACCGCTTGCCTTTTCCAGTCCCAAAAGAGCTGCTATGTTAGCAAAAGTCAATCCTTTTAAACAATAGAGCCAAAGTACCTGGCGTCGTTCGATTGACCACTTTTTTTTCCCTTCAACACAGGCGTTGATCTCACATATGAGATTGTTTTGGTTATCAACCTTCGCAGAATAATAGTTTTCTGGCAGATCTTTTTCTTCTTCCAAGATTGAGGCATGGACCATCGTCTTGTCTGACAGATCGATATAATGGGCTTTCATATAGGCAAGGGTTACGCCAACCGTCAGCCCATAAGGTTTTCCCATGGTCTTTTGGACCTGATACCAAAACTGTTTGCTGATTTTGAGTAGCAGACTACGCTGCATCCGATCAAATAAAATTCGTCTGTCCACACAAGGCACTTCCCATTCTGAGAAGTTGATTTGTTTTTTGCGGGCCAATGCTTCATCCATTAGCGCATCTTTGTCAATGGGCGCATAACTGTAGTAGGTCCAATTCTTTCTTTTGTCCTTATGGATTTCTTTCTTTTCTCTCAAAGCCCGCCGCAATGCTTTGTTGGTTCTAAGCCATTGGTCTGAACTATTTTTTTTCTGTCGCTGATCTAACATGTGATTTATAAAACCGTTGACGATCAGAGCGGAATTCAAAGGCATTCTATTTGAAAAACGGGATTTTAGAAAAATCCATATCTCATGGCTTATTTCTTTTAGCGTTGCATCAAGCTCCTTTTCCCGCCCCTTTTCACAAAGTTCCGAAAATTTTGGATAGGGCCACTCATCCACCTGTGGATAGGCGTCCATCCTATAGCAAATTTTAAAGGCGACACTGCGGAGAAGTTTTTGGCAATTTTTTGAAATGTTTTTTGAAAAAAGTTGCTCCCGTCCGCAGTAAACTGAGTTTGTCATGGCTGTGTCACCTCTTTGACGCAGTGTACCGGAACAACGCCCCAACAGCCCATACCTCCAAACCAGGTGGCAAACTCAATGCCAACAGGCACAGGAAATCTAAGCCGGTCAAGGATATATGTATCCTTTCGTATTGCATCAAGAGCCTTGTGTAGGCTGCATCCTTTTGCAATATAGGAACTAGCGTTGTGATTAAAGTTTTTAGAGGAGCAAGGACAGCAATCATGCTTGAGGTTTTGATTGGTGGATAGGACAAACAGGGGATGGGTACCGTTTTCCCTACTGATTTGAAAATCTCCATTGGTAAACTCATGCAATGTGCTATCCTTGCACCGGACGAAAAACATATGAGGCTCCCAGGCTTCAGGAGGTAATCGTCCCACGGAACCGTATTCTGCAAGAACGGACTTTTGATGTTCCAAGAACGCTTTGAATCCTTTTGTCATTCAGCCACCTTTTGAATGCCTGCCTGTTTGTGGATTTCAGCCTGCTTTTTTGTCAACAACAGTTTCTACTTGTGCGTGGCCCTTTCGACCACAGATTATGCAGTCTCCGATCAATTTTCGATCAACATCTGTTTCAAACAACGATCCGCCTGTATTCAGATCTATTTGTATAAGATCTGTTATGCCCAGCCCGGAAATACGACGCTGGATTTCCGCCACAAGCATTCCTGCGGCCACAGCATTAAGGGACATGACCGCGGGAGATGCGACCTCGGGTATATACCCGTCTTTTTTCGCCTTGCCCCATACCTCGCCGCCCACGTATTTGCGGGCCTCTAAAGAGGCAGTGCCAGGGTCCAGCCGCCCCAGACACAAAGGGCAATACCGGCCTGATTCTGCACCTGAGACCTCTGCCATCAAATTTGTTATGGCACCGTCGTTGCCAAGACGAACATCCACGCCTGCCTGTAGATACTCTGCGCCTCCAGCCAGGGCCAGCTCCAAACAGACAAGCCGGGAGAGATGATCATCGGTCAAGGCCAAAACAAGGTCGCACTCCTTGACCAGATTCTTTTGTCGGTCAGAGGCATTATAGATATCCTCATCTATGGTTGTTACAAAGGGTCGCGTTCCTACAGACATGCCTGCCCGCTGAATTATTCCATTTACTACATCTACTTTTTTACGTCCAACATCTTTTGGAGTCAACCCCTGAAGCCTATTAAGGTTAGTTTTTTCAACGGTGTCAGGATCCATGAGAAGAAACGATCGCACCCCGCACCGGGCCAACTGTTCGGCCACAGGAAGCCCTACCCCGCCCACACCGATAATGCCCACCCGCAGGTTGGCAGCACATGTACTGAACAGCGGGCCAAATGCCCGCTGCCGGTCAAGGGCAGGAAGAAAAGGAGGTGTTTTTTTGCTCATCACTTTCAGACCCACTCGAAGCTTTGTTCTAAAACGCCTCCCTTTGTGCCACAGTCGTGCCATGGGGATTCCTTTGCGCGGTGCAAGCACGCTTATTAGGAAGGGTTGGCCATGATCCTTGAGCCACAGGGACAAGGTCTTCTCATAGTGATTATCCACTGCACTGAAGTCGGGGATCCCTTCTGGGTGCGAGTGAACATGCACAGGGATATAACCTTTCTCTGCAAGTTTCGCCGAAAAAATATTCAGCTTGTCAGACCCCTTTCGGGTCAGGGCGACACCGGCTGTCCACCGGTACTCTATGTCCTTTTCAGAAAGCGGTACAGGAATGTCCAGCAGGAACCTGGAACCTTTTCTTCTTTTGCAAAGACGAGCCACGCAAAAGGCAAATCCTTCCTCCCCGGAGGGAGGGAAAAGGCTCTCACAGACCCTTTCCCACAACTGATTATGTATGACGACTTCTCTCATGATTACCCTCTCCTTTCAGAAAGCATAGTCAGTACCATTGATAGGTACGTGACCAGATTATGCCGTCCCGGTTTCCATCCTTCAGCGATGCCGCAGAACCATTGCCAGCCATGGGCACTGAGGTCTACCGCCCCATGGTATGTCGTGTCATAGAGGTGCCCTCTGTCAAGCCCCCCGGTATTTGCCCCGGCTTTGAGATAAAAACCGATGGGGCTGGCATTGGGATAGTTTTTAGGCAGCAAGATCATTGCATCTGTCCTGCTGCCACCGGGCAAGGTAAGGCCTTTCAGCCTGACACACCACCCCCAGCGGGTTTCCTTGGGAGAGGGAACCGCACCAAACCCCGCTTTTTTGATGGCCCTGACCTCTTTGTCAAACAAAGGGATGGCAGCAACTGCATTATCGGGTGCTGGCTCGCTTTGTCCTTGGATTCTTTGATATCTTGGCTGTGGTGCATGTCTTTCCCTGTGCTGACGATTGAATAGGTCAGTCAAAAGAGAGGCTTTGACCACTTGGGGGCCTGCGTTAAACGTATCTCCGGGCTGGACTGGCACACTACCATCTTTAACCTGCCGACTGGAGCGTACACCGCCGCTATTGGAGGTGTGATAGATCGCTTCATCAGGATCAGCATTCAACTGGGATCTGAGAGTGTCAAGGTCAACTCTACCATAGCCGCTGCTTCTTATGAAGCCGTACTCGTCTTTTTTGATACTCATGGTTTTACCCCCTTAAGTTTTCCAGGATATTGTCCAGATCTATAACGTTCCAGGCAACTTTTTTAAGGTCGCTTGCCAGCATGTGGGCTGATGCGACAACCTCTGTTCTGATGCCTTCCCGGCGAAGTTCCTCCACCATGGGAGAAAAATCTCCATCTGCTGCGACCAACGTCAGAAAGTCCGGGCGCAGACGGAGACACATGGACAGGGTTGTGATAACAAGCCGTTGATCATCTGACTGCTTGTAAGAGCTTTCGGTAGACTGACTTCGCTTGGCCGGAGCCTCTATTACTGTCGCCCCGTTCATCTGCAAGGCATGTCTCTTGCGTTCAAAACAGTTGGTTACCGTTGCCAAGGCTTCCGGGCTGTCATTTTCAGGCACTTTTCGTACAAGCGGAACCAGTATCTCTAAGACATCGGTATCCCCGCTTTGCCCTGAGACTACATCCCGGAAGCCGCTCAACGGAAAGAAGTCCATACCAAGCTCCTTTGCCCGGTACTCTGCCGGAAGCAGATCAATTGCGATGATTTTTTTGAACATGAAACTTCTCCTTTTTTAAGTTGTTTTAGCGTTCGTTTTTTCAGCCTTCAAAACCAAAGTCGGGACCAGGCCAAAAACTTACAAATTTTTTTTGACTTTTTTTTGCAGCTATTGTGAGGAACCCTGCCTGATTGAAAAAAATTTATCCAAAGTACGTTTCCCTTCATTCTGTCCGAATGCAGGCCGATTATGATGATTCTTATGCGCATGAAGCCTCCCGGGTTCAGTTGTGTTTACCCTCAAAGTCGAAGTCGGGACCAGGAGAAGAGGTTATAAAATTTTTTGTAGATATCCTGCCATTTTTGATACCCTATTGATTTCATTGGGCATAGATATCCCTTACACCTGCCTGCGAGTCCATTCAAACAACCAAGTTGATCCTGAAAAGGGGCTACTCTATGTAATGATTAACAGGCAATTATGAGACAAAATCATAAACCTGCAGAGAGGTGTAACGAAAACCACAAAGAAATTTTACAGCGATCTGGAAAAAAATGAGGCTCCACGAAGTGATTTTTAAAGAAGTCGTTCCTGAAAAAACTTATGGTCTCCTGAATGGCAAAGAAGAAGTTGAATTTTGATTTTTACAGAGCCTTACTTTGCTCTCTTATTGGAGCCCTGATATGCAAATTGGGCATCAAGCCGAGGGGTTTGAGGTGAGGACTACCTAACACGACAGCGACACTTTCAAAAATCCTCCCGTTTAAAAAGAATTTTATAGCTCTAAGTCAGCTATAATGCGTTGATTTACCGAAGATTTTTGCGGAAATAAGACAAAGTGTCGCTGTCGTGCTAAGAAACAAGGGTTGTTTTTCTGATGGAAGACTACCGTAGACTATCCCTGTTAGTCCACCTTTTTTATTTCCAAAGAAAGAAGAGTCTGGTCTTGAATTATAAAGTTTTTTTTTGATTAAAATGTAATAATTCAAGACCCGAATCCTTTCGATCCTAACTATTTCTGTACTGGATACGCACTCAATGTATCAATCAATGATCTCGCGTGAAAAGAAATCACACTATTGATCTTGTCGACCATTTCAATTGATCCATATTG
The DNA here is from genome assembly GCF_013389365.1 of Desulfobacter latus. GTDB lineage: Bacteria > Desulfobacterota > Desulfobacteria > Desulfobacterales > Desulfobacteraceae > Desulfobacter > Desulfobacter latus. The sequence goes on along the minus strand of NZ_JACADJ010000077.1, from coordinate 578 downwards.
GGCTTTGAACTCCGTTGGCGTTATTTCAGTAACAGTCATAATCCTGTTTGCCAAGTTTAACGCTGCTTTGATTAGAATATTTGGTTTCATGCCGATCTCTTCACTGAGAGAATCGAAATGATGCTTTTGAAAATGGCCAAATTGTCTTTTCTTCCCGGCAATCTTCATCGGCATTTTTTTTGTAAACTGGGGATAAACCATCGTAGAAACCAAATCATAGAATGGCGCAAGTGTTGTTCCATTTTCATCGTGCAGCAACGAAATGTTTTTTGCGTGGCCATCGGCATTACCGATCAATCCATTGAACAAAATTAGATTCAAAAGCTTTCTTGAATCCTCAATAGGATTTGAACATTCTATTCGGATCAAATCAAAGCACTCTTTTAAAGAATAATTATATTTCTGCTGAGCGTTTCGGTTCAATGCCTGACAAAAATCTTCCTGGACAAGCCGGCATCCTTCATTTTCCGTTTGACACTTCGTAAAATCAAAATGTGTTTTTGAGATGCTGAAAATTATTTTTTAAAAAAAATACTGTGAACAGCACGTTCCTTTAGTGTACTTTAGAATTGAACAAA
>NZ_JACADJ010000076.1 GCF_013389365.1 Desulfobacter latus | reverse complement strand
AGTTCATGCCCTCTGGGCTTAACCCAAATCCTGGCCCTTCGGGTCAGGATTTTTACTTATAAAACACTACTTATGATTTTAATAAATTACTTATTGATATTTTTTAATACTTTTAAATCGACTATATCATTGAACTGGTGAAGGATCATGGAGAGTTGTCCATATCAGAAATCGAATCCATCACAGGGGCCAACCGGAACACCATAAAGAAAAAGCTGGCAGAACTGGTGCGGGACAACCATCTAAGCAGGCAGGGCCAGGGGAAAGGGACCCGGTATATAAGATAGCGCATCGTCTCGGGTTATCAGCAATCCTAAAGATTAAACGCTTTAATTGAAAAATCCGCACAAAGCCACCAAGACACAAAGATTCTATTTGGTTTTTTGACTCTTTGTGCCTTGGTGGCTTTGTGCGAGAATAAATTTAGGGAATTACCGAAAAAAAACAAAGTAAGCTTAAAGTTAAAATATAACCCTGACAAGCTTGACAACCACATCATATTTATGAAAGAAAACCCTAATTCAAAAAACTTTCTTTTAGCGTCTTCCATGAGAAGGCGTTGAGCCTCCATGAAAAATTCATTTTTTTTCAGACGAAATTTTTTGAAAAACCGCCAATCAGCTCCGTAAATACAGAAAACGGTCACAAAATAATTGGTTGTAATTGTAATACCCAAGGAAATATCCACCCATGAAATTCGGAAAATACCTGTTCCACATCAAACTGACCCGGGACGCTGTTCTGCCTGCGTACAAAGGGTCCACATTCAGAGGGCTTTTGGGGCATGCGTTGAAACGTACCGTGTGTGCGCTGAAAAACCAGACCTGCGCCACCTGCATTTTACGGCAAAACTGCACCTATGCCTTGGTATTTGAAACCGCCCATGCCCTGCCGGCACCGGAAAACGCCAAGATTTCCGACCCGCCGCACCCCATGGTCCTGGAACCGCCTTTAACGGAAGAAAAAGACTTCTCAATCGGCGATACCCTGGCATGCGGCATAATCCTTTTCGGAGACCTGAACCGGCACCTGCCCTATTTTATTTATGCCTTTGACCAGATGGGCCGCATCGGCCTGGGTAAAAGCCTGAACGGCAACCGGGCCGGGTTTACCCTGGAATCGGTCACCTTTGGCGATAAAGCGGTTTATTCAAAAGCGGACGGCCGGGTCACACTGCCGGATCTTTTGCCGACGCTTGACCTGACCCCGGATCAGGACAAAAGCCCGGATCAGGTCACACTGAAACTGCACACCCCGTTCAGGGTCAGCTCAAAAACCGGCCAGGCACCGGACCTGCCCTTTGACCTTCTAATGCGTTCCCTGATCCGCCGGTGTACCGCCCTGTTCAATACCTACGGCGACGGCGAACCACCCCTGAACTACCCGGACCTGGTAAAAAGCGCCGGCCGGGTGCGCCTGACAGACAACCGCCTGTCCTGGTTTGACTGGCAGCGCTACTCGTCCCGCCAGGAGACGAAAATGTATATGGGCGGGCTCCTCGGGCAAGTGGCCTACCAGGGCGACCTTGGACCGTTCATGCCGTTTCTTCGCATGGCACAAACCGTTCATGCCGGAAAAAATACGGCGTTCGGGCTGGGTAAGGTTAGCTTAGAGGCAATGAACCAATGAATACCCCCCAAAAGGCAAAACCACAAAACATGTTCCTGATGTTTAATCATTCACTTTCCGAAGATCAGGAAACCGATGCCCGAAACATCTGGGGCGCGCAACTGCAATTTGTCGGACTTCCGACACAGTTAAAAGCACTTTGGGCACAAATTCCCGCAGACCAAACGAGAATCTTTGACACGCTGGCCCCTTTTCGAACCTGGCTTGAAAAGGCGTCCTGCCCCAATGATCTTGTTTTAATCCAAGGGGATTTCGGTGCCACCTGGATCATGGTCCACTATGCATTAAACAACAATCTTTTACCGGTTTATTCCGTCACCGCCAGACAGGCCAGGGAGGAAACTGCGCCGGATGGTACCGTAAAAACCACGCATGTCTTTAAACACCGGATGTTCCGCTTATACGGCGTATAAAATTTAGGAGAAAAATATGGCACATGTTTTTATCAGTTTTCTTGGAATCGGCAATTTCAATAAGACGCCGGGGTATGACCAGGCCGAATATGCCTGGACAGAAAAAACACCGCAAACCATGACCTGCTGTTTTGCCCAGACCGCCATTCTTGCGGGACTGGAAGCGAGTGAAAATCAAAACGACACCGTGGACCGGGCCGTTCTGTTCTGCACCCGTGAATCCCATGAAAAACATCTGGATGCATTAAAGGATGAGTTCAAACGCCACCTCAAACAAATGCCGGAAATTATTATCCCGGATCTGGTCCCCACAGACATGACCGCTGACAACCAGTGGGCCTGGTTTGAACAGCTCCTGGACAATGTGGGCTTTGGTGACAGGCTTATCATGGACTTTACCCATGGCATGCGGGCCGTCCCCATTATATTTTCCAGCGCTGTTGGTTTTCTGACCAGGGCAAAACACATCACCCTGGATCATGCCCTGTATGCCTGGTACGACCGGGAGCGGAAAGACGCCCCCCACCCCATTGTGGACATGAAAGATTTTTATGTCATCAATGACTGGGCCGAATCCGTGGCCCGCTTAACCGACGATGCCGATGCCAGGAAGCTGGGGGACATGGCCAAACAATCCCAGGTAGATGCCCTGGCCCCCCTGGCCGATGAACATCTGATCGCCGCTTTCCAGGAAATGACCGACTGCATCCGTAACGTGGATGTGAACAACGTCTCCCAGAAGGTCAATGACGCCCTGGCTTATGTCCAACAAAGCCGCACCCGGGTGGGCGGTTCGGCCCGGCTGATGCTGGACCTGGTCTGGGAAAAATTCTGCACCCTGGCCACGGACTATCCCCCCAGCGGCCGGTATGACCAGCCCTATTTTGAAACCCAGATTAAAATTATCGAGGTTTTGATGGAACATCGGCTTTTCATGCAGGCGTTTACTGCCATGCGTGAAATGGTTGGGTCCATCGGAATGGTCGGTTTAACCGGGAAATATGGGAATAAAGAGATAGCGTCAAATAAAGGACGAAGATACAGACGGTTTGCCGATATCTTTATCCGCATGGTTAGCATTGCGGAAACGCCTGAGGGTAACAAAAAAGGCTGGAAATTTGTTGGGCAGGACGCAAAAGATAAAGATACGTTGTATCCATGGTTCCTTGAGTTGAAAGATGCTGAAATAGAGCAAAAACTGCGCTGTATAGTAAAAGAAATCGTTGATATCCGCAATGGGTTTGACCATGCATGGACATCAAGAACTGGTGCATTGGAAGAAATTGAAGAAAAAGGAAAAGAATATTTGACGGTATTACACGATATTGTAAGCCAAATGGCGGAACAAAACTTGTTTTCCTGATAGACCGATAATTTGGTTTAAGCAGCCCTGTGCTCAGCACGGCCTGTGTTAAAAACATCATACGGAGAGGCTTATGAACAAAACCACATTAAAAACAGCCATGTCAGCTTTTTTTCACGACATCGGAAAATTTATTGACCCCAAAATTCTTGAATTACCATCGGGGTATGCCAACGAGAATGCAGGCGCGTTCCTGCCGTCATTTAATGGCAAGTATTCCCACTGGCATGCCCTGTATACTGCCGGATTCATAGAACAAACATCGGCACACCTTCCTGCTGAACTTAACACTGGAAACTTTGGGGACGGCGATGCATTTATCAGGCTGGCTGCCGCCCACCATGATCCCTCGTCAGCCATGGAATGGATTGTGGCCCTGGCGGATCGCATCAGCAGCGGCATGGACAGAGAAACCTTTGACAAGGACAGCACGCAGTCTGTTCAGATCAAGGATTATAAAACAACCAGACTGTTGCCAGTGTTTGAACATATGACGCTGGCGGATGCCCCGGAATCTCTGACAGCAGAAAAATGCAGGTTCAGATATCCTTTGAAGCCACTGACGGCCGAATCTATTTTTCCGGTTCAACAAAACAATGATTCACCGACAAACCGCGCGTCCGCTACTGCCGAATATCAGGATCTCACAAAAGAGTTTCTGGCGCAGATGGACAGACTGGCTCACGCGGAAACCAATACAGCGCTTTGGTTTGAACATTTTGATTCCCTGGTCAAGGAATATACCTGGGCCATTCCTGCCGCACGAGTTGGAAAAGTGATACCGGATGTTTCCCTATATGACCATTTAAGGACATCTGCGGCAATTGCCGCAGCCATGTACCTGTTTCATGCAGATTCCAACACACTGGAACCCCGGGCCGTTAAAAATTTCGACGATGAAAAGTTTTTGTTGATCTCCGGCAGTTTCAGCGGTATCCAGAATTTTATTTTTTCCAGCGGCGGAGAATCTGCCAAATACCGGTCAAAAATAATGCGGGGCCGTTCTTTTTATGTTTCTCTTCTTTCCGAGCTTGCCGCACAACTTTTATGCAGCAAAATCGGACTGCCCCATACGTCTGTGATGTTTAATGCCGGCGGGCGGTTTACCCTGCTGGCCCCGAACACGGACAGTGCTGCCAACGCCCTTATTGCTGCTGAAAAAGAGATCAACGACTGGCTGGTGAAACAAACCTATGGTGAGACCAGTATGCTCTTTTCCTCTGTCACCGCAAAAAGCCGTGACTTTGAATCAACCCATTTTTCAGCATTATGGGAACGGTTAATAAAAGCTGGAGATGAAAAAAAATATTCAAAACTGGACCTGGCCGCTTATGGTGGTGCAGTTGAAGATTATCTGGACAAATTCTGTAATGATCTGTCTTCGGCTGTCTGCCCGTTATGCGGTAAAAGGCCGGCCGAACGTGGCGTCGCAGTACATGATATTCATAGCTGTGGCCTGTGCAGGGATCACATATTTCTTGGGGAGAATCTGGTAAAACATCCTTATGTTGTTATCACGGAAAAGGATACTGATTTTCCGGGAAAACGGCTCGCTAATCCGGTTTTTGAACAATTCCAGCTTTATTTTTCAAAAACTGATCCCACCAGGGCAACAAAATCCGACGAAATATTGAAATATTGGTGCCTTGATGTCGGACAGGCCGATACTGAATTTGCCAGGGTCTCTAATCGACAGCTTAACGGATATATTCCTGTATATTCAGACACAGACCAGGGAGAGGACGCGGAACCAGGTATGCCGAAAACGTTGAACGACCTTGCTGCTGATGCCGCGACAAACGGCCAGGGGGTTGAAGCACTGGGCGTTCTTAAAGCGGATGTGGATAATTTGGGATTGCTTATGGCATGCGGCTTAAGAAAACATCTTTACACGGTGTCACGTATGGCCAGTTTAAGCCGTCAGCTGGATCACTTTTTTTCACTTTTCCTGCCGGACTTTTTGTCAAACTCGGAAAAATTTCAAAATATATATACGGTATTTGCCGGCGGTGATGACCTTTTTTTGATCGGACCGTGGAATCGTATTATCGAACTGTCCACGGTTCTGGAAAATAAATTCAAGGCGTATGTGTGCCAAAATCCGGAAATAACATTTTCGGCCGGTATCACCCTGCACAAACCCCACACACCGATCAATACGCTTGCCAAAGCTTCGGAAGACGCCCTGGAACAATCCAAGCATGGCGGCAGGAAACGAATCACCCTGTTTGGACATACCGTGGCGTGGCCTGTTTTCAACGATCTTGATGCGGTTCGTGACGAACTTTATCAATGGACGGCAGATCAGTGGATCAGCCTGGTGTTTCTTTACCGGATCAACTTTTTTATTGCCATGGCAGAACAGGAAAAACGGCTGGTGGCCGCCTCACAGGAGGGGATCCCCCTTGACCGGATGAACTGCACCCAGTGGCGCGCCAAACTGGCCTATTCTCTGGAGCGAAGCAGCATAGCCGGCATTGATCCGGGCCAAAGAAAAGAACGCCTGAACCATGTCAGAGAAAAAATGGCCATGTGGCTTACGGTTTACGGCGGTGATCTGAGAATTGCTTTGTGGGTTTTACAATACAGCTTAAGAAAGGAGAGTAGAAATGGATAAAATAGAATTCTGGAAAGACAGAGAAAAAAAAATCATTGATCCTGAATTATTTTCAAAAAAAGCGGAAAATTTTGCCCTTGAAATTGCAAAAGATAACCAACAATTCAAAGGTGTTAACAAGAGGACCCAATTGAGAAAATTTTTTGATGAAATCGTCAGTCTCAACATGCAGGCCAAAACATCTCCCCACGGGTGGGAAAACATTCTCCCCCTGGTTCATATGGTAACGGCAAAAGCCGCTTACGCCAAAGGGCGGAAACTGATATCAGACAATTTCCTCAATTTTATTAAGGCGTCGGTAAACCAGGTAGAGGAGCCTTGTGACCTGGATGTGTTCAACTCTTTTTTTGAATCATTTATCGGTTTTTACAGACTTCATGGACCCAACAACTAAGCGAAAGGATGAATAAAATGAAACTTGTAGATATAAAGGAAATTACCGGGACAATCCAATTGAAAAGCGGACTTCACATCGGCGCTGGTGACACGGAAATGCGCATCGGCGGCACAGACAATCCTGTTGTGAAACATCCCCACACCAATGAACCCTATATTCCGGGATCTTCCCTGAAAGGAAAAACCCGATCGCTTCTTGAACTCTCTTCAGGGCTTATGGGAATGACCGACGGGGCACCTCTGGGTATAAAAGATTATAAAAAGCTTGAAGGCGAGGCCCAAGAAACCTGTAAAGCCATCCTTTCCCTGTTTGGTGCCAGCGGAGCCGATGCTGACGAAAAAAATGAAATCGGCGTGACCCGTCTCTCCTTTGCCGATGCCCCCTTGAGTGCAGCATGGAAAAAAAAAGCCCAGGCAAGCCATCTTGCGTTTACCGAAGTTAAATCTGAAAATTCAATTAACCGGATTAAAGGAACAGCTGAGAATCCCAGGTTTACAGAGCGGGTACCGGCTGAAACACAGTTCAGCTTTTCAATTTCCCTGAAAGTACTGCAGGGGGACGAAGGACTTGAAGACCTTTTGTTCAAAGGATTGAAACTGCTGGAACAGGATGCGCTCGGCGGTTCGGGCAGCCGGGGGTACGGTAAAATTAAGTTTTTGTTCGACCAGCCGGAAATACAGGCCAAATTTGATAACGCATCCCCCTTGGTTTAGGAGGTAAGCATTGGAACTTTATAAAATAACCATACGCCCGGATTCAGGCTTCGGGACTAGCGTGAAGGGCGATACACTGTTCGGGCACTTCTGCTGGCAGGCAGCCCATGATCCGGACCTTTTGAAAACAGATCTGGAAACGGCCATTGAACAATACGCCCGAAAACCGTTTGCTGTTTTTTCTTCAGCCGTACCAACGGATGCCGTTCAAGGTGCCCCCCATTGTTTTAAACGGCCGGATATCCCGCTGGATTGGTTTCTATCGTCCGAACAGTTGTCAAAAAAAGAAAAAATCCTGGCCGCTAAGGACTTAAAAGGGAAAAAGTGGATCAAGGGCAATGTCGATTTGATACTTGACGCCACCCGAAAAAATCTTGCGGCCGATAGTGATTTTATGGACAATGGGGTAAGTGAAATCGGGACATATGCCCACAACACCATTAACCGGATGACCGGCACAACCGGTAAAGGCCGCTTTGCCCCGTTTGAAACCACCATATCCTGGTTCTATCCAGGTGTTCTTCTTTCTTTATTTATCCTGGCAGACCCTGAATTTCTTGATAAAGAGGACCTGGTCAAAGGAATGTCAAGAATCGGAAAATTCGGTTTTGGGCGGGATGCCTCCACAGGCATGGGGCGCTTTACAATTCTTGACACCTGCCTGCTTCCCCTGCCTGACCTGTCTGCGGGCGATGCGCTTTATACCCTTGCACCCTGTCTGCCGGAGAAGGAGCGGTTCAATCAAACCTGGTTCACCCCGTTTGTCCGGTTCGGCAAACACGGAGACCTGCTGGCAGGCGTGCGACGGCCATTTAAAAATCCTGTAGTGATGGCTGATGAAGGCGCTGTCTGCATTCCGGCCGAAAAAATTGAAACCCCGTACATCGGCTGTGCCGTCACCCATGTATCAAAGGCCATGCCTGAAACCGTTGTGCAGGCGTATGCGCCTGTGCTGCCCATCCGTCTGGGAGGTCGCCATGAAAACAACCTATAAATGCGTTATCACTGTTAATTCTCCTTTGCACATCGGCTGTGATGAAGTGTATGAACCCATGGGGTTTGTGCTGGATGAGGAACAAAAGGAACTGATCGCCTTTGATCCCGTATCATTTATAAACAGTTTGTCCCCGGCAGATAAGAGTACCCTTTCTTCCCTGTGCTGTTTAGGGGATCTCCCTTCAATCCTGCGAATTTATAAATTTTTCCAGGGCAGGAAAGCCCAAGGCAGAAGAGTCAGTGTGGCCCCGGCGTTTATAAATCATTATCGCAGCACATTAAAAATTCCCGAAAACAAAATCCAGCAGGAACTTAACAAATTTGTTATCGAACGCACGGCATTTCGGACGGCAGACAACCGGCCTTTTATCCCGGGCTCGTCTATCAAAGGAGCCTTGCGGACAGGCTACTTGAACCATGTGTGCGGCGGAAAAAATATGCGGGAAAGAGATGCTAAGGCCCTTGAAAAAAAACTGCTGGATTATCAATCCATCGAACAGGATCCTTTTGGACATGTCAAGGTGTCCGATTTTCAACCAGCCGGAGAGATTCAAACCAGGATTGTGTATGCCGTGAACAAGAAAAAAAAGGTATCGGAGAAAGAAGCCCGGGGGCCTTACCAGATTCTGGAAGTGATTGAGCCCGGAGCCGCCTTTATCGGGGAAATAACTGTTGGACAGCCGGCCCCTGAAAGCCCTGTCCGGGAGCCTGTTGAGCTCAAAGCACTTTTATCCGGGACCCACGACTTTTATGCAAAAGAACACAAAAGGGAAAATCGGGAGCTCAGCGCTGTGGGTATTGCTGCCCAGGATTTTATTCAAACGGACACCCTGTTGATACGCATGGGCCGTCATTGCGGCGCAGAATCCATGACCGTTGCCGGAAACCGGGACATAAAAATTATGAAAGGTCCCAGAACAAAGCCCGCTTTTCTTGATCATGCCACAACTCTATGGCTGGCTTCCTCTGACCATAAAGATAAAAATATTAAAGGACTCCAACCTTTTGGCTGGTCCGGCATATCCCGTCTTGATGCTGACCTTGAAACCCGGTTGTCGGAACGGGAAAACGTCTATGCAGCCCTGAAAGCCCAAGAGGAAAAAGAACAGTTGGCTGAAGCGCAGTTACAGATTCAAAAGGCGGCTGAAGCCCAAAAAATGATGGAAGAAAAGGCGGCCCGTGAAGCGGCTGAAGCAGCAGAACGGGAAAAAAAGCAAAAAGAGCTGGAAGCCATGTCTCCCCAGGACCGGGAACTGGCTGAAATATTTGATGAGAACTCGGTTAATGAAAATAAGGTGGTGGATTTGTATAAGCGGCTTGATGAAATGGAAGATGATTTCAAGATCAAATCCGCAGAAAAGATAAAGGCATTTTATATCAGTGAAAATAAATGGAACGTGAATAAAAAGAAGAAAAAGCAATTTGCCAAGGTTCAGCATCTCAAGAGCATTCTGGGTGAATCTTAGATAGGATTTATGTAATGTTTTTCCTGGTCTGCTTTGATATTGTTGACAACCGGGTCCGGTACAGGGTAGTAAAGATCCTGAAAGGATACGGGACCCGGGTTCAAAAGTCCGTATTTGAATGTGCCAATATGACCGAATACAAATTCATGAAAATGCAGTCGGATCTGGAGGAGATCATTGACCATGGTGAGGACACCATCCGTTATTATCCGCTTTGCAAACATTGCGTGGGTCAGGTGGAATTCTCCGGCACCGGGAATCCGCCCAATACACGGGCCTATTCCGTGTCATGAGGCCGTTTAGATCTTTTAAAATTTGTTCAAAAAATACATCAAGGAGGTCCGTCACTTTGATATATTTATTAAAATCAGTATGTTGCGCTAAAAACAGCATAATTTTAAGTGTGAAATTTTTTTCCGAAACCCCAAAATGGGGTAGGTCCGTTAAATCGGCCCTGGAAAGCCTTGATTGATAAGTGTTTCAGATACCCAGGGTCAGAAAGACTGCCTCGATTAGAGAGGATTGAGACTTGCCCATTGTTTTCAGCGTGGTGGCCAACATCACGGTCAGAAAGACTGCCTCGATTAGAGAGGATTGAGACTTGGTATCAGTACAGAATACCGATATATTCCCACTCTCTGTCAGAAAGACTGCCTCGATTAGAGAGGATTGAGACTAGACAATTCAAAGCTTTGCATTTGACTTACCAGTCTGTCAGAAAGACTGCCTCGATTAGAGAGGATTGAGACTTTGTTTCTCCTTTAAATTAGTTGTTATTCAAAATTACGTCAGAAAGACTGCCTCGATTAGAGAGGATTGAGACATAATTTTCTCCTTATATTAATGTTATGTGTCTTTGGTCAGAAAGACTGCCTCGATTAGAGAGGATTGAGACCAAGGCCATAATCCAGAGCAAAAGCCCCTGGCGGTCAGAAAGACTGCCTCGATTAGAGAGGATTGAGACATATAGCGGACATTACTTTGTTTCCTTTTAGATTATAGTTCCGGTCATATGACTTGATACCGTTTTTTAGGCATAACATATTGATTTATTTCAGCAATTCTAAATTTGGAACAACCCAAAAACTCTCAATTTTTTCAAGCAGATATGATAGAATTTTTTTTGACAATAAAAAACTAAAATTTGAATTTCAAAGCAAATCGATGAAAAAATGAGAAAACATGACTTTGTTTAAAATCAACCAAATGGGTTAACGATTTGATATGTAAAGATAAAATCCAAATTGAGAATTGCTGGATTTATTTGTTTTAAGTTCCAAGTTTTGGTATCAAGTCATTTGACCGGAACTATAGTCAGAAAGACTGCCTCGATTAGAGAGGATTGAGACTACTATTTTCCCTTTTTGTTGTTCTCATAGACTTGTGGTCAGAAAGACTGCCTCGATTAGAGAGGATTGAGACTTTTCTACTGCCGGCACCTGGTGAGGCATGAGATCGTCAGAAAGACTGCCTCGATTAGAGAGGATTGAGACTTGTCAAGACGTTATGTCAAATAAATCGGTTTGCCAGGAAGTCAGAAAGACTGCCTCGATTAGAGAGGATTGAGACTGCTTTTTTCTATGTTGAGTCATTAAGGACTGGCCCCGATAACGATCGAATCTGCCCCCCAGGCAAAAATATTTTAAAAAGTGTCACTCCGCCTCCGTATGGATTCTCAGACAATCCAACATCCCAAAGGAGGCGATCATGGTAAAGCTTCAGGCCGCAGCAAGAATTGTTCAGACCCCCCAAAGCAAAACGCCGGCACAGATGGAGACCCCCTGCACCGGTAAGCAGGCAGACCTGTTTTCCGACCAGGATCTGTTTGGCGTGAAAAAAGGGGCATTCATCAAAAAATCCCGGAACCGGGTTTTAGCCGATATTGAAGAGCTCTCCAAAAATAACCGGTGGGATGATATGTTAAGCCTTTACCATCCCGTGGACGACAAACTGCCGGATCTTATCCGGGCAGGGATTGATATCCCGGTGCGCCAGAAAATCGCCTTTGCACTGGGACAGATCGGGGCCTTTGATGATGCCATCAAAGAACTGATGGTATGTATTCGCGCCGAACCGGAAAATTTCATGTCCCGGGCATCCCTGGCCTACACGGCGTATAACAGCCTTTATGCCGCGAAAAACAAAAAAATTTTTCTGTCGGGCAACGCCCGGACCGAACGGATCGCCCTGGCCCATGAGCATTTTAAAAAGGCCCAGGACCTGCGCCCGGAAGGCATCACCAACTTTTACAGACAGGGGATGCTTTTTTCCCAGATTGAAAACAAGCCTGGACCCGGCCTGGAAAAATTTGAAATCGCCTGCTTTAACTGGGAACGCCTGACTGACGAACAAAGGGCGGAAAGGCAGCAGGAAAAAAAGAACTATGTAAAAGCCCTTTACAGGTCCGCGTCCCTGCTGCTGGCATCGGGAAACGGCACAAAGGCGCTTGATCGGATTACGACCTGCCTGAAACAGGATGAGCAGACCAATTACATCAGTCTGGCGTTCAAATACTTTGCCCTGGGCAAAGTTCAATTCTGGATGGATCGGTATGACGAAGCCAAAAGCGCCCTGCTTTTCGCCCTGCAAAGCAGCGGCCGGAATGTCTCAACGGATTTCATCCATGAACTTCTGGCCCGGACATACCTGGCATCAGGGCAAACCGATAAGGCCATGGAAGCCATCGGAGGTGTTCCCGAAAAATTCAGAAGGCCCTATTACCGGTGGACCGAGGCAGATATCCTGTGTACGACCGGTCAATTTGGAACGGCGAAAACGATTTTAAATGCAGCAGCCGACAAGGACTCAAGATCACGGCATATCAGCCTGATCCGGCTGGCAAAAATCGAATATACCCTGAAAAATTATAGCCCGGCCATGGAACATGCGGCAAAAGCATGCGATTTTTTCACCGGCAACTGGGGAAATCCGTACCTTGAAGGACTGTTCTGGCAGAGCCTGTGCGCCTTTAAAGCCGGTCATCCCCAAAAGGCGGAGCAGCTGTTGACCGAGTTGGAAGGTCACAGCCGGTTCTATCCCAATCTGGACAGGCTCAGAGCCATGATTCGGAATTAAGGTGCTGGGTTCTGGGTGCTGGGTTCTGGGTGCTGGGTGCTAGAAATTCCTATACTATAAATTTAGAGGGGAAAAGAGGGGCGATGGAACAAAAGGCACAGGAAATATCCACGCGTCAAAGCGATACGGATTACACGCTTCTGCTCAAACGCATCGGCCAGGCCCTTATCAGGGATAAGGGAACCAAAACCTATGGATTTTATTTGATGGACACGGATGCCACGGTCCGGTGTGCGGTCATTGATGCAGACCTGGTGCCGGACCTGCGGCAATGCACGGGCAAGGCGTTGGCCAAAGCCGGGACCGATATTCGCAAGGACCGTGCCTATATGATATCCAGAATCACGGAGGCCGCACAGGATATGGGCCTGTTTCCCGTTATGGAATTCAGCGGCGGAAAAGGATACCATTTCTGGTTTTTCATGGCGGCACCGGTAGAAGCCGCCCGGATTCGCCAGGCATTAACCGCTGTCTGCGATCATCTGGCCCCGGATCTTTCCTGTTTCAGCCTGGAGGTGTTTCCCAAGCAGGATCATTTGTCCGGCAAGGGGCTGGGCAATCTGGTCAAGCTGCCCCTGGGAATCCACCGGCAGACCGGCAAACGCTCTTTTTTCACAAAATGCCCGTCAAAGGACATTGAAGCCCAGCTGGCATTTTTAAGGGATGTGCCCCGGTCAGATCCGGGCCGCATTCAAAGTGAAAACAAGGCAGCCGGCGGCACACGCCTGGTTTTGCACCCGGGGATGAAGGAATTAAAAGATAAATTTCCCGATCTGTTTGAGCTGGAGCAAAAATGCCCGGCACTGGGCCGACTGTTCGCCCTGGTACGGGAACGCCGCAGCATCGGGGTCCGGGAAGAAAAAATCCTGTTCCAGACCCTGGGGTTTCTCCCCCGGGGGAAACACATGCTGCACGATCTATTTTCCTGTGATCCGGAATACAACCCGCACCTGGTAGACTTTAAACTCAGCCGGGTCCGGGGGACGCCGCTGGGCTGCCGGCGAATCCACGCCCTGACCGGTTATGACAGGGACTTTTGCCGGATAGATCCTGACGCAACCGGCTATCTGCATCCCCTGATCCATCTGGCCTCCTGGGCGGCGATCTCAGGCAAACATCCTGGAAAATCCGAAAAGATTGAAAATCTTTCCGGTGCGGTCATGAACATGAAAACCGCCATTGTTCAGCTTGAACGGTTTTTAAAGTAACGGGACAGCGCAACGCATGGAAACGATTTATGTGGTGGAACAAGGGGCCTACATCCGAAAAAAAGGAGACAGCCTGGATATTGTCAAAAAAAACCAGGTGATGGAATCCCTGCCTGCCAAAGGCTTGGAAAAACTGGTACTCACCGGGTATATCTCATTAAGCGGCCCGGTGATGGATTTTTTGATCAAAAACCGTGTGGAAACCGTTTTTCTGACACCCACCGGCCGGTTTCGGGCCAGGCTCATGATTGACGAGCATAAACATGTGGCGTTACGCAAAGCCCAGTATCTAAAACTGGAAGAGCCTGCGTTCAAGCTGACGCTGATGAAGGTGATTGTTGCAGGCAAACTGCATAACACGGCCATATTTTTAGCCCGGCGCGGCAGGGATTACAAGGAGGACAGGCTGGGGGAGGCCGCAGCCGGACTCAAGGCGCTGCAGTCTTCATTGGAAAAAGCCGAAACCCCTGACGAGGTGCGCGGGTTTGAGGGGGCCGGGGCCCGGATCTATTTCAGTGTGTTTAGATTTCTCATACGAAACGACCGCTTTTTCTTTAACAACCGGAACAGGCGGCCGCCAAAGGACCCGGTAAATGCCCTGCTCTCCTTTGTTTATACCTTATTGACAAATGAGGTGATCTCGGCAATAAAAACATGCGGGCTGGATCCATACATGGGCACCCTGCATGAAATCGTTTACGGCCGGCCGTCCCTGGCCTGTGACCTGGTTGAAGAATACCGGTGTCTGATCGGGGACCGTTTTGTATTGAATCTGCTCAACCGCAAAATGATCCGGCCGGAGGATTTTCTTTTCAGGGATACAAAAATTGAAGCCTATGCCGATGAAAAGGAGATTGCCACCCAAAGGGCCGTGGAAATGAAACCCCATCTTTATCGGACCTTTATATCGTCCTATGAGGAGTTGATGCGGGGATCATCTTCATTTCGCCGGACCATCCAGACCCAGGTCAGAGCGTTTGCAGACGGTCTTCTGGATACTGGAAAACCATACCGGCCCATTACATTTTAAAAGAACATCTGCTCTTTGACAATTTGCCCGAACACCGCTATATTGCAGCCATTGACGCGGCATATTGGGGGGTTAACGGGACCCGCGGAGGTCCGTCATTTTAATATCACCTATAAATTCAGGTAGATACCTTAAAATGTGGCAAAAAAACAGTGTGAAATTTTTTTCCGAACCCCGAAAATCGGGTAGGTCCGTTAAATCGGCTTCTGAGAGGCTTGCAGGGCAAGGCTTTCAACTACCCAGGGTCAGAACGACTGCCTCGATTAGAGAGGATTAAGACTTTAGCAGCCTTTTTACCTCTGTTCATTTTGTCTTGTCAGAACGACTGCCTCGATTAGAGAGGATTAAGACCGCTTTTTGCCCATGAAAACCAACTTTCGCCCTTAGTCAGAACGACTGCCTCGATTAGAGAGGATTAAGACTTGTTCTCCGCCATAAACTCTTTGCGTCTACGGGGTCAGAACGACTGCCTCGATTAGAGAGGATTAAGACTTTGTGATTTTTTTAAAAAGTAAACATAACATTGTCAGAACGACTGCCTCGATTAGAGAGGATTAAGACTTTGCACCGTCTGCGCTCATATCCCGGCCTGATTCGGAGTCAGAACGACTGCCTCGATTAGAGAGGATTAAGACTGGTTCTAATCGGACCATTTGATCCGATTTGTAAGTGTCAGAAAGACTGCCTCGATTAGAGAGGATTGAGAGTGAAGACGAAGAAAATATACCGAAAAATCAGTCTTCATGCGCTTCCGGATATATCAAAATGGGCAAGTTATTTAAAACTCATTCCTAAGCCAACTAAACTCGAAAATTTAGACACCCAACTCTGGCTAAATATCTTTAGTTTATTTGTGTTTGCTCTAAGGGGCTGAGCCGCAGAAACTGGTGACTGGAAACAAGAAACGTGGTCCACCCCCAAAGACGATTTGTAAATTCCCCGCTTGCTTTATGTAACCCTACACATTACAATGTCACTATGATTATAAATTTTCGTGATAATTGGCTGCAAAATTTTTTCATAGAGGACATTCAGTCCCAAAAAATACCCGCTGACATTCGTTCACGATTATTCAGGAAACTACAACTGCTGGATGATGCAACGAGTGACGCTGATCTGAGAAGTCCACCCGGCAATCACTTTGAAAAACTATCTGGAAAGCTTAAGGATAAATGCTCCATCCGTGTGAATAATCAATGGCGTATTATTTTTATTTGGGATGATAAACGCGGGGAAGCGGATGGTGTTTATCTTGATAATCATACATACAAATGAGGTGTAAAATGATTTTAACAAAACGTCAGCCTGTCAGTGTTGGTGAAATGATCACGGAGGAATTTATGGTGCCGTTGGAAATTAATCAAGGGCAGCTAGCTTCTGCGATGGGTGTCAGCCGTAGGACAGTAAATGAACTTTGCACCGGTAAAAGGTCTATCACCGTTGACACTGCATTAATGTTGGCAAAAGTATTCGGCAACACACCGAATTTCTGGCTCAATTTACAGCAGCGAAATGATTTATGGACCGCATTACATTCGCCGAAGCGAATGAAAAAAATTGAACGAGCTAGACCAATCCGTGAAGCAACAGCTTAAAAGTTCTCCGATTGACAGTCAAAGAATAAGGATTAAGACCCAATCCTGGATCAGTACCCGTTGCGCAACCTCTATGCCCTTTAGCGCCATCCGGCTGGGCCTAATCACGTTACGGGCTCCATTGCCCTAGACCACACCCGGACAAAGACCGACTTTTTCGGACTTGTATCCGAAAAAGCCTTGACTATTTCGGATTCCATGCCAGAATAGTCATTATGGATCGATATCTTACAAAATATATTCAAGAAGATTTAGATAAAAAAATTATCCTGCTGACCGGGCCGCGCCAGGCCGGCAAAACCACGCTGTCAAAAATGCTCGAACATAATTTTGATTATTTCAATTATGATTATATTGACGATAGATTAGACTTGCAGAAAAAATCCTGGGACCGGTCAAAACCCCTCATTATCTTTGATGAACTGCATAAGCTGAAAAACTGGAAAGCATGGTTGAAGGGCATTTATGACAAAGAAGGCATACCACCATCACTACTTGTTACGGGCAGTGCAAGGTTAGACACCTATAAAAAAGTGGGGGATTCCCTTGCAGGACGATTCTTCCAATTCAGATTGCATCCTTTGGATCTTAAGGAAATCAGCACGTTTTTAAAACCGGACGACCATGACGGCGAATTAGACAAGCTTTTATCGTTTGGTGGTTTTCCGGAGCCGTTTTTAAATGGAACACAGCGGTTCTATAACCGCTGGAAAAAATCTCATCTTGATATCATTCTAAAGCAAGATCTCATTGACATTGAAAATGTTCAGCAGATCACCCAGATTGAAACGATGATCCAGTTATTAAAGCACCGGGTAGGAAGCCCAGTTTCATATAGTTCTCTGGCGCAGGATCTGCAGTGTTCAGATAAAACCGTCAAAAGGTGGCTGACAATACTCGAAAATATGTATGTGCTTTTTAAAATATCACCCTTCCATAAAAACATTGCCAGGGCGATTCAAAAGGCGCCTAAATTTTACTTCTACGATACAGGCCAAGTTATTGGCGATCAAGGTATTAAGCTGGAAAATGCCGTGGCATGCGCCATACAGAAAGAATTGCATTTCCGGGAGGATTGTCTGGGGGAAGAAGGAACGCTGTATTATGTGAAAAACAAGGACGGCAAAGAGATTGATTTTTGTATTTCAAAAAATGATACCCCGTCTATATTAGTAGAGGTAAAATGGAACGATAATAATTTGAGCCCGAATTTTGAAATATTTAAAAAATTTTTCCCTGAAATTAAAATGGTGCAAATTTCAAAAAAACTGAACCGAGAAAAAACGTTTCCAAACGGCGCAGAAATCAGGCTCGCATCCAACTGGCTGTCGGAATTAAATTTTTGGCATTGATCATCATTTGGACCACCGTGTAGGTTGGGTTGAACGAAGTGAAACCCAACATTTTGTATTTTTTGGGTTTCGTTCCTCAACCCAACCTACCTTCCACGCATTGGCCGAAATAATGATCAAGGCCAAATTTTTGATAACTTACCATTTTGATATATTCGGGAGCGCAGGCGTCCCGCCTGCAGTAAAAAGCAGGCGGGACGCCTGCGCTCCCGGGTAAAATTATTTCGGGCAGAGTTTTAAGCATTGACAAGCCGGCTCTGCCCATGGTTGTTATTTGTTAACTGCGATAAAATCGTTATAATTATTTTTTGAAAACTGCCTGACGGCATCCACGGATTCTTTGTCCAGCACCTGGCCCTGGTTCTTGCAGATTTCAATGACAAGGTTACCTGTCAACTACCCACCGACACCTTTGGTGATCGGTGGGCTTGTGACTTCGGTTGCAAGTCCTGTTGATTAGCCTTGAGAGCCTTCGGGCTTTCGTTCTAAAGGAATATATAGGCACCCTGGTAATAT
>NZ_JACADJ010000075.1 GCF_013389365.1 Desulfobacter latus | reverse complement strand
AATAAAAATTTTAAAGCGGGAAATCAAACTCAGATGGAAAAAACTGAAAAAGCTTTCAAAAGAACTTGAACATCTGGCCTCAAATATAATTATTGCAATTGCAAAAATTCATAGTTGTTCAACCCTGGTTATCGAAGATCTCAGAGGGCTTAACGGCAAAAAATTTGCCCGCCGGCTTAACCGCAGGATTTACAGAACAATCAGAGCCGGTATTTTTGAAAAGCTGACATACAAAGCAGACCTCATTGGAAAAACAGTAAAGACAGTATTTCCTGCCTGGACCTCTCAATTCTGCCCCAAATGCGGTGAGTGTGGAGATCATAAAAATTACGGTGAATTCACCTGCTCGCATTGCGGGTATTCAGGCAACAGAGATTACATAGCAACGCAGAATATTGCACGAAAATTTTTTAAAATTTCGCTTAAAAGTTCAACAGGTTTTGGTTATATATCAGAATCTGCCAGCGCCGCTGTTACCGCTGGGGAATTTTTGAGTAAGATAGACAGATGGGTTAATGGATGGAAAAAATGTCTGAATGTTGCTCCTTTCATTGTTGAAATGAAAAACTGGAAGGCGTATCCGTTAATTGTATAAATGAGCATCTTTGTCTATTTTTGTAGTGATAAAAAGTAACGGTTTAGGAACGTTGCCAAAAGCCTCACTGGAAAGAAATATCTTTGAAAAATAAAGCGTGTCAAACCGCGGCCGTTCACGAAACATTAAATGATTTTCCATATCGATTTCAATGGAGATATCCAGATAAGCCCGGCCAATGTCCAGATAAATCCTGTTTTTTTCAGAATTGTAAATATCCGGATTCGGAAACCAGGCTTGAAAAGCTTCTGCTACGGCCAAAGCATTTTCTATGCGCTGTTCAACAACTATCTCATCAGGATAAAAACGTAAGTTTTGGATCCCGTCAGGAAATTGTCTGAAATTGTCGGTTTCTTTTCTGATTTTGCTTTTAACATCCAGCCAGCTTAAAAATTTCATTGGGCCAACTCCTTGCTTATTCATGGCAATATTTTTGT
The DNA here is from genome assembly GCF_013389365.1 of Desulfobacter latus. Classification (GTDB taxonomy): domain Bacteria; phylum Desulfobacterota; class Desulfobacteria; order Desulfobacterales; family Desulfobacteraceae; genus Desulfobacter; species Desulfobacter latus. The sequence goes on along the minus strand of NZ_JACADJ010000075.1, from coordinate 18,034 downwards.
CTTGTAACAGCGACTACACATTCAACCATCCACCCTTCTGGCGTTGATTGAGTTTTTTCAGCTCCATGGCGGCCCTGTCATGGCTGATACGTTCATGGATCAAATCATCATAGATCCGGTTCGCTTTTTTCCGCCGTTTAACCGCATCACCTGCATCCAGAATAGATTCGATTATTGCGGCTATTTTGCTTATAACCCGGGTCTTGGTGACATTGCTTTGTAAGGTTTCTTTGACAGCTGCCAATGTGTTCTCCAGGTTTGTTTTGATCAATGAGAGACCGGCCTGATATTGCTCTGTCTGGGCAATGATGGCAGCCTGGGTTTTTGAAAGAATATCCAGAAGATAGGTTTCACACAAAATACCGTAATCCTTAAACGTCGTCAGCTCATAAAACCCTTCATCAAATCGTTCCGGATCATTTTCATCCAGCAGCTTTTGACCTGATTTCCAACACGCTTCCCACGCCTGCCACCGATAGACAAAATCCAGCCCCGGCCCTTTGATGTTCTGAAGGCCCATGATCTTATTATGCAGCCCCGGCGGGGTATGCAAACAAATGGTTTGGATGATTTGATTGCCGGTGACATGGAAGTTATCAATCACAATAAATTTCTTCTTGAACCATTGGGTGATCAGGGATTTAAACTGAGAATCAAGTTGTGTTTTTAATTTGTCATCAATGGGGTGCAGAAACGCAGTTTCAATCGTTTGAGAAAATGTTTCAAATGCGCGTTGTTCTTCATTCCATTCCTTCACGAACACTAAGATTGTATCGATGTCCGATTCCGTTGTCTGGGAGGCGATAAAAGCAGCCAGGTCTTCCGGTCTGTCTGACAGCTGCCTGATTCTTTCTTCTGACGGGATAAGCTGAAGTCCTTCCATCATGGCCATGATTCGGTTCACAAGAGCATCTTGTGAGGTTAAAATCCGAAGCCGCTGTGCCATATCCTTAAATTGATTCAAAGCAACGTCCGCAGACATGGCATTGTCATCAAAAAGGGATTTATTTTTTAAAAATTGATCCCATTCGGTATAAATAAATCCCAACAGACCGAAAAGATTGGAGCCTATCAAAAAATGACGATCCGCATTGAAATCATTGACCAGAATTGAGGCAAATGTCCGGGATCTGGGTATCCGATCCGCACGGTTATTAACAATGGTACTCAGCATGATCCCCGGCTGTGCGTCATGGTTGTGCGCATCAAATCCCATGCGTCGCCAGTTCCCCAGTGCGGCAAACCGTTCATTGGCAGACATGCCGTTGATAAATTCAAGTCGCCTCGATGCAATGGGGGCTGTGGGGTAGACCTTTAAAGCGCCGATGTCGGGCACTACGCGGTCCGCCATTTCCCGCACGGCAAAGTCGGGATCAATTTCAAGTAGTTCGCACAATTTTAGTACCAACGCCACATTGGCAGGATGCTCTTCATAGGGAAATCGATCCAGTACATCCGGCGTGAGCAGGCCGGACTCCAACCAGCCGCTATAGTGAATATCCGTTGATTTTTTCATAGATGCATGGGTCAGGATCGGGGTCATCTCCTCTTCTGAGGTAACCAGGATTCCCTTTTTGGGAATAAAATGGGTCATGACCTGGGGTATATCGATACCGGCCGGCCCCTGGATATCTTCGTGATCCGGATAAGTATTTGTGATGGTAGAATAATCATCCTTTGTCCATTGTCGTTGAAGAATGAACACAAAGGCCGGGGTCAGAGCCATGCACTCCCATAAGAATATTTTGGACTTCAGTTTTCGTGTTATGCCCAGGAGGTGATGGTGTTCCCAGATGGTGGCCTTGTCATATGGCCGGAACAAAAACATCTCACGGGTTCTTCCATTGGGATAGGTATGGAGGAACATGGCCTCGCAGCCTGTGGTTTTGTTAACGAAGCCATGACCCAGCGCTTCGAAAAGAGCCGCTTTGAGACGCTCCACACCTGATTTTCCGCGTGTCCCCCACCCCCCAATCACCAGATTGATCGATTTGCGATCTTTTGCCACCTGATACGCCGCATAGACATGTTTTGATAAAAAACAGGTGAGCAGCAGGATCGAAAAGAGTCCCAATTCATAGAGAGAATTTTCATAGGCTGAAAAAAAATAGTACCTTAACCGTTCCCACAGGTCCGTGGAAAAGGGAAGATACGCCGCAATGCCAATGGAAAAAAAACGGGCAACGGCAGGGTCTGTGTCGTTATATTGATTGGATTTTATTTCGGGTTTATCAAAAATAATCTGCGCATTCGTATGGTTCGTCAATGGGTTTTTAAATTTAACCTGATAAGAAGTGAACACAATGCGAAAGCCCAACCGGCGAAGGCTGTGGATGTAGCGTTCCGGCGCATCTCCGCCGGCCTCTTTGAAATTACGCAGCCCGGCATAATGGGGAAATCTGAGCGTCAGCACAATTCGTGCGTACACTTTTTGAATCATCCATTTTGGCGGAAAAATGTCCGTGATGCCTTCGGATGTGAAAATACGGTACGGTTTATCAGAAAAAATGATACCTGTGCAGTGGAGAAGTTCTTCCACAAGGGGAAGATAGGGTCGCCACCCAGATTCTGTGCTGCAATACAAAGGTTCTCCCGGCACTTTGGTCTGGGTCAGTTCGCTGCCGATGGTGGATGGTGCGCTGATCCTTGCCCTGTACTTTCTGCCGATGGTATGACTGAACCCTTGCCGCTTGTCAGGGGATGAGGTGAACAGTTCATGGATAAATCGCCAGAAACGAAAACCAAAACGATCCCCCCGGTACACAAGGTTGCTGAATATCCCATATTTCAACGCCAGGCCAAAATCATCCTGGGCCAGGACAGACAATACGCGGCCAATGACCTCATCATCCAATCCCTTGAAGCATGCTTTGGGAATCCGCCCTTTTTTTCCGGGGGGAATCTTCTCAATTCGTGGTCCAAGATATGTCATCAGCGATACGGCCTGTTCATCAAGGCAAACAATCAGTTTCTCCCTGCACAGAGCCGCCCACCGACGAACCGATAGTGAGCCGGCGTTTTGATGCAGATTGATGATCAACGGCAACACTTTGTTCACAAAAGGATGGACCAGGCTACCGTATTTTTCATTCTGCAGTGTTGTCACACAATCCACAACGGTCTTGAACCCCGTTCGTAAGGCAAACGCATCCTGTTCTTGATCAAAATGATCGGCAAAAAGGTCCGTGACCAATTCAAAATAGGGCAATAAGGGAATGATTGATTTGGAGATTTCAAGAAGCGCGGACGCACGAACTTGCGCAGAGATATCTTTTAAAAGCATATGGCGCAGCCAGGGCATGATCTCTTGGTTGTCCGTATCTTGATCCGCAGGCGGGTTGTGGATCAGATATTGGATAATCAGTGTGATCACCGTCTGCCGCACAAACGGGCTCAAATCCCTTGTAATGGTCGGGATGAATCGTTTAATTTTACGCTCTTTGTCAATGTGATCGCATAAAAGCCGGATGACTTTTTTCCGTACAAAAAAGTCATCACCGCCGGCTGGACGAAACAGCCGTTTATCGGCAGCACGAAAAAAAGAGTCGGCATCCATTTGAGACAGGAGTTCAAGGGTTTCATTCTGAATCCAGATCGGTTGGTTGATGTCCAGGGACGCCCGATAGATAAAGACGGTGATGCGCTCTTCGGCATACTCAGATTTTATTTGATCTGATATATGCCCAAAAATGGCTGCCATGCATCGAAACAAAGCGATCCGAACCCGTTCGTCCCCTCGATATGCCAATAAAGGGGTGAGTCGGTTCTCCATGTCGATGTGATTTAAAATCCGTTGCTGTTCAGACACCCGGCCGGATTCCCTCAGCGCTTTGGCTGTAATGGCTGTGATGCGATTAAGCAAAAACGCCACATGATATTCCGTCTCTGAGATTCTTCGCATGGACCGTTCGAGTACAGCATCGTACCCGAAAAAACGCTGCAACGCCTTTTGATCGCCCTTTAGCTGCCGGGATGACGCGCCAAGGTCCTGGGCAAATTTGAGAATCAGTCCGTTTCTTTGCGTCCGGGTGTTGGCTGACGTGAAACGCTGATTAAATTCGGATTGACGGGTTCGCAGTGTATTGATCCACGCCAGGGAATTTTCCAACTGATAAATCAAAAAAGTGATGACGGCGGTGGTCCGGGCATATCCGGAAGACAGCCGTTCTTTTATGGTGTCATTTCTGGCCTTATCATGTTTAAAAAAATCCAGGATCAGCTGCTGGATTTCATTCGTATAAAGCTGTTGATCCATGGGGGAGAGATCCAGCGCCATGATTTGTTTAATGTCTTTTTTGAGTTGCTTCATTGTTCAATACGGTTGTTCATGGTTTGGGGAATTTTCAGTCGTTGTAAGTCATAAAAATCAAACGCGCCGGGGCGGATGTTTTTCAATGCATGGCCCTGGCTGAAAAACCATGTCATCGAAACAGAACACGCGGTTTCTTGATGATCCAGGTCCTGGGATAGATCAATTGAAAACTGGAATCGTTGCTGATCCTTTTTCCAATACTGCCAACACAATCCTAAATTCAGAAAGTTCCGATGGATATCCTGATCCCGCTCCCCATCTTCAAAGTAGTATGTATGTCGATAGTCCAATGTTGCTTTTACATCGCCCAACATTTGTTTCCATCCCGCCTTTAAACGGATATTATCGGGTTGAAACAGGTTGAAATCCTCGTTAAATGTAATCCCCCCTTGCAAAAAACAGAGGCTGTCCCGCCAGGGCCTGTAACTGAGGGAATCCGACAATCTCAAGCCCCATGGATGGTCATGTTTATACCGGCTGAATAAATCCCGATCCACAATTCGACCGGGATATGCATCCGTATCCGTCAAACTCATATACCGGCCAAAGAGTGTCATGGATGGTAAATGATATGATTTCAGCCCCAACTGACGCTTTTGGAAAAGTCCGGCGTTGAGATGAAGCGCCCCTTCGGTATCACCCTGGAACAGCTCATCCCATTTGTCGGCATTGGGGTTCTGGACATAGAGTCGACCTTGGAGATGAAGTCCAATGGGCATGTTGGCGGGATAGTGATAGATATCCTCAGTGGCCCCTAGTGTGGTGCCGCCATCTTCCCTGAAACGGCTTAGAAACGATGTGCTGAAATAGGTTGACCTTGGCTCGTCAAAATAGTGATGGGTTGCAGCAAGCGCTATGTGCCGGTCGATTTTCCTTGCATCCGCTTCATCTTCCTCAAAGGAAAAAGGACGATGATACCCGGCACGAACCGACCAGGTTCCATCTTCCTGGGAGCCAAGGGCATAGGCGTCATGGAACCGAATGGGCCTGTTTTTGTCTGCAATAGAGGTCTTTGGTGAAAAAAAGGGACTCCTTTCCACGGCATTCAGGGGTATTTCAAGGTAAGGTGCCGGAAGCGGATCAAAAGCGAGCTTGGTTGGTCGGATTCGACGGTGTGAATCCGGTGGCGGTACGCTCATGGTGCGTCTGTGAATCCTGAAAAGGGCTTCGTTTTCATTTTTATCAGGTGTCAGAGAAATTCGATGCCGGCCCTTTTCCAGCGCACGAAAGGTACTGTAAATGCCATTGGGGCCGCGTTTGTCAATCCGTATCCAGGTCGGTCCGAATATGTTGGCAATGACCGGTATTTGGTGGGTTGCCACATAATAGGCCCGATCTAACGCCGTATCCAATTGCATTTCCCGGCATGAGGCGGATTTTTTTTCCCATTCACAAAAGTCCACTTTTAAAAATTGATTGGCAAAGCGGTTCTCCATGCCGATGGTTAATTTATGTTCGCCTTTTCGGATCGGCAAGTCCAGTGTATGACGTGTCCGGCTGGGAAAAAGCGTGATGCGTTCTTTTTTTTCATCATCCAGTTGATAAAAAAAGGTGATGGGGGCCGGGGCCAGCAACGGTAGATCCATCAAAGAAACGGTCGCCTGGAGGCGAAAGGAGGTCAGCGTATTGAGATAAAGAATCAAGTTGTCCTCATTGGTGACCACCTGCCTGGAAAGTGGGTTGTCCGGAAAAAGGGCGCTGCGAATCCTCATGGATCGTGATTCCGGTTGCCAATGCGCCAGTTCCATGTTTTGAATTCCGGCATCGGCTTGAACCATGGTGGCCGGTTCCCAGGCCGTATGGCTGGTGATTTGACTAAGAAGCCTGCCAAGAGTGATGTGATGCGGATACTGTTGGGCCATTTGACGGGCATGGGATTCAATGGTCAGATATTGTTCCCGGGCCGTGGCGACTTTCTGGGCATCCGTCTTTTCTTTTGCGTGGATTTTATCGACCAGGGTTGATGCCTTAAATACCAAATCCGACATCCGGGACACCATATGGGACATATCATCGGAAATAAATGCTTTATTTGTGGGGGTGCGGGGGTGTTGCCCTCTTTGAGCGCTTAGCTCCCCGGGGGTGATTTTTTCACATGCATTTTGCTTATGATCACCTTTTGCGTCATGGATAACAGATTGCCGGCGCCTGAATGTGGTGATGTCGAAAATTTGTGTGGGGTCATCCGGAGAGATGATTTTGAGGCAGTCATTGACAAGGCAAGGACAGGCCGTGCCAAGTAAATTGGACGGCCCATGGTCTTTCCGGATGGTCATAAACGCTTTGGCGTTTTTTGATGTCAATGGCGGCAACAGGCCGGCAACTGGAGAGCCTGATCGTTTGGTATGTAAGGTTACGGCCAGGGAAATTGCGGACGTGTGAACCGCAACACGATGTTCCCCCGGCGGGATATAAAGTTCAGTGCTTTCAATGGTACCGGGCCGCATCCCATCGTCACCCATGATCATTAACCCTGGTGCGGGCAGATTGTTGATGATGGGTACCAGTTGCTGCCGGATCAGATTTAAATCTGCGGTCCGGTCCAGGGGGGTCTGGATAACGCGAAACCATCCATTGACCGGCACAGCGGATTGATTGACGGCCTTTGCACCGGGTGTTGAGGGATGCAGTACCCGTGCGGACAAGGTTAAACGTACCGGCCCATGAAATACGGCAGTAACGGGCCGGGACGGCAAAGCGACAAATGCGGTGTAGGACAGATCCCTGGGGGTACTGTAGAGTTGAACCGTTCCGGCATGGGATGCAATTGCGGCATTCTCTTCCTGCCGGCGAAAGGGACCGGGCAAACCAGCCTGCCAGGCCTCCCACCCCAGGATGCCTTGAATCCGTGTTTCCCTGTCCTTTGAGACCAGTGCTTTTTTAATGGCAAGTCCACGCTCAAGTACCGCAGCAAGGCCGGCACCGCGTTCCCCCGCATCATTGAGCATCGGCAGGGCATCGGTAAAGGCGCCGCGGGACATCAGGGCCTGACCCTTCTGAAAGGCGCGTTCTTCAGGATCTGTCAGTGGTTCCCACAGCATGTCAAAAACATTATGCCATCCCATCCGGCAAGCTGCTGTCAGCAGAAGCGCCCTGACTTCCATTTCATCGGACAACAGACCGGCAAGGGTAAAGGCATCCTGGGCCTGTCCTGATTCCAACAATGCCTGGGCAAGGGATTTTAAATGGAGTTGGGTGGGATATTTGACAACCTGTGCACAAAGCATCGAAAAAATACGATGGGGGGCCCCGCCATTTAAATAGAGCTGGTGCAACCGGTTGAAGGCCAGCTGTGAATTTTCGGGATCCGTATGAAAAAACGCGGTTTTTAACAGTTTTTCCGCCAGATAGGTGTCACCTAAAGCGATGAGATGGTCGGCCATCTTGAACATGGCGGTTTTCCGGGTTTCTTCGGCTGTATGTTTTAAAATCGCTGTCCATGTTTCAAATGCCGGCAGGTACTGTTGTTTCGATTCAAACCGGGATGCTTTTTTTATCAATGCGTTGATCTTTGCCTGGGAGAATAAATTTGTGGAAGACGGCAAGGGAAGGGTTTCCGGTCCTTTAAAAAGGTGATAGTTGGATCGGATCAACCGGATAAGCGGCACCCAGTGACTTTGAAAATCGTCTGAGATGATGCCGTATTCATGGACGACGGCGTTTGAATCCGCCAAAGGTGTTGAGGTCAGCATCTGCACAAAGGTCTTCAGCCGGTTATCCCTTGATGGATTCAATGCCATGGCTTGGAGCCAGTTTGATTCGGACATGCTGTAGGGGCGGGAATCCAGATATTGAACAGCCACCTTGCCTTTTGTGTATGAATGCGTGGACAATGAATCTGTGGTGACATGGTGCTGATCCGCATCACGCCAGACAGCCATCTGCCGAATATCCCGTGGTATGTCCAATTCAAAAAAAGCCGGCCGGATCGGCCTGGACAGGTCAATGGGATCATCCTCCGGTGAAAAAAAGTGTATCCGGCTTATTTGCGCGGCATCTGATGATGTAATTCTGAACTTTTCCGGTCCAACATCATTGCCGGATGCCACCTCAAAACGTATCGGGGCCTGGGCGTCAAATTGAACAACAAAGGATTGAGATTGGGACTGAAATGGCGCCACCAATCGAATAGTTGAGGGGGCAACACGGTGGGGCAGCTTAAAGATCAGGGGGGATGCTTGATCAGGTAATGGAAAAAAATAGCCGGTCTGTACCTGGTGTTGAAGTTGTTTTATATGCTGTTGGGCCACCACCATATGGCTGTCCCGTTCCCGTTTGAGTCTGGGAAGGATGAATTGGATCGATTCCTGTGAGATTCCTTTTGGGCTTTTGCTGGGAAAAAGATTACGAAAAAACGTATTCAAATCATATAAAATTTGGGCGTGGGATCGTATTTGGGGAATCGCTTCAAGCCGCTCGGAAAGGACCTTCATCGCCCCCGCCGCAGCCAGTCCCCCATGGGGCCTGCGGTTATCCCCGGCGATCTGCTGAAGTGCCTTTTGTATGTGGGGAACCGGAAGAGAGGGTGTCGCTTGTTTTGATAGTGTTTTTGCAATATCCGCTGAAACCAAACCCCGCTCATTGCAGTTTAGATGAAATACCGTCTTTGACAGCGGCTTTTTTAAAATGGCCTGAAATTTTTCAGCGGTGTTAAGTGACGGAAAAAGATAGTCGGGGTCATCAAGCCGGAGGACCCTGAGCAGCATTGCGGCATGGGGAACTAAGGTAAAAACATGCTCTCCTTCAGGGATGTTGATATATGATTGACGCAGCCGTCCGCAGACAATGGGGTCATGATGGGCCCGTGGAGAAACAGAGGAACGGACCCAAAGAGATTCACGGATTTCCGGCAAGGTGTTGAAATCCAGCAATTGGCAGGGTATGCCGTCTTTAATAAGTTCTATGTAATATTTGATGCGTCGTTTTTGTTCGGTCTTTGGATAGATAAATCGATTTTCTACCAGAATCCGGGCCGGTCCATTGATCCTGAATTGTGCAGGCTTTTGAGCGTCAAGCGGCCAAAATGGTATTGTTCCGGGCTTTTTTTTATGGATCAGGTTGATGGGTGTTCCGGAAAGGGGGATAAGGTCCCGGTAAGGGGCAATCTGTGGCGGCATTTCCTTTCGGGATAAGAACAGCGCCAAGGGAAAACATGGATTGCATTCATTGAGATCGCCATGGGCTTGGGTATAACAACGGGGCAAGGTGACACACCAGGGTAGAAAAATTCGGCAGACTGTCGGATTACTGCTTGATGGTTTAACCAGAAGTGATTGATTATCCGCATCAGGTGAAACCGGTAAAAAACGATGAAGCCCGGTTCCGTTGGACAAAGAAATCTTTAAATCTTCCTTTGGGATACAGGACATGGGAAAATAGATTCTGAGCATCTGGTACTCGGGAATCACTATTTTTAAAACACGGCCCGGGGTGAGATCAATGGTGTGCATGTCGAATGATGCATTGTATTGGGGCTCAGGCCCCGTCACAAGCTGGGCGGATGTTTCAATGTTATCCCATCGCAAAGGCAGCTCATAATCCTTAAAATAATCCACCTGCATGCCATTGATCCCGGCCCGGCAATATGTGGCCGTCAAGGTTAGAATAAACAGGATAACTATGATAATATTTGATTTAATTACAGTCATTTGAAACGACCTATGATAATATTCATAAATTTTTAAGACATGATAGAAAACTGTATCGGATGTCATGGTTATACGTCATTTTTTTACGCATGGACAGGCTCATTTCAAGGTGGATAAACCCCGGGTGGTCCATGGAGCGCATCACTTTTCCGATGGTGTTTTGTGTGCCGCCAAGCGTATTGATCTCCATGGGATAAAGCCGGGTTATTCCGGGAAGCTTGATTTTCAGACAATCACTGAGATCTGTCAAACCCTGTGACGGGTAAGCGGTACCGTTACTGATAATGATATCTGAATTTCTACCGGCATCGGTGTTTCTTTTTTTTCTTGAAAAGCCGTGAAGCTGTATGAGATGCCCACCGGGATGGGTTGTTACAAAAGCTTTGGTAAAGGCGGAAAAAAAAGTATCGAAAAGATCCGCCATATCCCAGATTTCGTTGGGTGATACGCCTTTTACTTTTTGGTTTCCATACCGGTGCACCGTATTGAATACTGCGCCTGCAAACCGGCCTTCCAGCATGAGGCGAATGCCGATATCATCGGTGTGATAGTCATAAAACCCATGGGGAACCATAAGCACCTGATTGGAAAACGCCAATTGTGCTACGGTTGCCGGAAAAATATAAAACCCCCGTCCCCGCCTGTGGGTGGGGGCTTCCATGAGGAGGAGGTAACGGCTTGCGTCCAGTTCCACGGTTTCCATGATTAAATTGAGTCGAGTCAACATTGGGGCCAGGGAGGCCGGGGGCTTGCCCTGGAATATACCCGTAAACAATTGCTCAGCCAGGCCCAGCGCTTCGGTGGATGGGGGAATGAAGCGGGCCTTTTTTTGTGATGCTTTCAGTTTCGCCACCATGATATCAAAGTGGTCGTTCCCAATGTCTGTAACGGATTCCTCGTCTTGGGCGACCGTTGCAAAAGTCTGGATTTTGAAACCGGCCGGGTTCCCCATCACATGTTGGGTCGGGATGATAACAAGTATGGTGAGCCAAAAAATAAACAGGTTATGTTTTTTCATGGGGGTGTCTTGCCTCCTTCAACAATTTTTGTTGGGAATAACGCCCGGGGAGTGCCCGGTACAAAACGACATAGGCACTTTCCTTTCCATCCAGGGAAAGGGAAATACGGTACCTTCCCGGCTTTAGATCGGATCTGACGGGGAAAAAACAGCGGTGCCGGGAGCCCATCATGGGTTGAGACGAATTTAATATGTAAACAGGGCCGTTATTATCCGACCGAATGCTGAATGTTCGATGTTGAATGGTCAATTTTTCGAACGGGCCCCAGGGTAATGACCTGGCGCAGTGGAGCGTAGCGGAGATCTTCAGCCGTTGGGGGGCGATAAAAGGAAACGCCACAGCTAAAGAAAGGGTTTCTTCATCGGCGGTTTGCTTGATATATGGGATCGAAATCGGATTGCCGGGTGTCAGACGATAGGCAAACCGTTTATGAAATTGGTCTTCACCGGGAGACTGGGTGATTTGGTTCATCATCAAGTCAACGCTCTTTGATGTATGGAATTTCAAAACCTGGGGGCCTTTGGAAAGCGGCGGCAGATAAAGCCGGCCCGATGGCCCCACCAGCCGGGCCGTGAAATAAGGCATTCCGTTCCTGGACACCCGGATGGAAAAGGGATTATCAGGTTCCTTTTGAAAAAAGAGAAGCTGGGGCGTGATAATTCTGCGCAGGCCGCTGGATTTTACGTTGACTGATCTTTCAGTATTCGCGGAAAGGGGGGTGTAGGTTGATACAAGGGCGGCATCCCGCTGATACTCTTTTTTTTGAGCCGGTATGAGTATAAAATGTCCAGCCCTATTCTTTTCAGGCTTAAACGCGTCCCATTGGAATTGACCGGCTTCAATATCAGGGTTGATTTCAGGGGGACGATACTGAAGCAGGACAAGGTAGGTGCGCTGATCATTAAACAATTTATTGTAGTTGACAGGCTTTAGTGGAAACCATGTCGGTTGCTTTTGTATATCCGGATCGTGTGTTTGTGACTTGAAATAATCTTCAGGAACACGGGTCAGTTTGGCCATCTTGGGCGAGCGGTTGCCGGCATTGACAAGCAGCGGGTCGGAAGATCTAAGGCGAATAAATGACACATTATGGGGAAAGTTGAAATGAAGATAGTGCGGATCGGATACAGGCAGATGGTCCTGACCGTCAATGAGCCGATCGTAAACGGATGCAGGCAGCACCAGAGAGACTTGATCCCCATGGATCTTATTTCCACTTTTATCCAGCAAATCATAGTGAAGCGTTGATGCCGGGTGGGTTGCGGCTGCGTATTGATTTGAATTGCCGGGCCGGCCTAAACCTGACGGTTTCCGGATTCCGATCCGGAATGGGGTGGCAAGCTGCTTGACATGGGAAACGCGATAGGTCACCGACTGGGTCGAATTCACCAGAATTGTCCGGGAGACCAAGGTCTGGGGGGTGATGTCAATGGATTGTCCATCTTTTTTTGTAAACAGCTGAACCGTCACCGGTCGATCCGAACTCAATTCGATCAATCCCCCTGAGAAGGCGTGTAAAAACCGTGTGGCATCGCCTTGCCATGGAATATCCCATGAGCTGCGCGTGATCCCTTTGCCGAACCATTTGAGTCGAATATGCGGATCCGGGATATCCGCAACACCGGGTTCATCCCCGTTTAATTCGGGGGGTAATACACGGAATAGAAAACTGATCCCAAGCCCCTGTTCGGGTACGGGGATGGTGCGTCTGAGATGCGGATCAATGCGCAGGCCTTCCTGGAAGCGCTCCTGATTCAGGGATGTGCCGTCCACCTCTTTAATCACATACAGTTTGCGATAGGTGTAATCATTTCCCTCAATACCCGCCGGTGCCAAAGGCCGCCATATGTTTCGCATGAGATTGCGCTGCTCTTGTTCTGTTAAAAAATCCTGGGTGTAGACGTTTGACCGGGCCAGAAATTCTTTTTTTGTCCGTGATGATCGATTCCATTGCCGGATTAATTTTTGTTCCGGGGACGGGGGGGTGTGATACAGGCGAACCATGACTGAAGAGACAATCGCATCCTTGCCGGCCAGGCGCAGGCGAACACGAATATTTTTTTCCAATGTTCCCTGTTTTTCAAAGTTTAAGATGGTTACCCGCCCATCTGCCGGCACCAGGGGCTCTGAGAAATAATATGATGCCGTAAAGGGATCATGTTGTTCTATCCCATCAGTGAACCATGTAATTTTGGATCGCTTTGCATAGGTTCCTGATTTTAAAATACGTCCTTTGTTGTCAATGATTTGATATGCCATTTGATATAAGACAGGTGTCTCCGGTTCAGGTACAACATCCTGGGGAATATTCGCATTTGTGACCAGTTTGACGGCATCCGTTGCCGGCGGCAGGTTAAACGTAAGCCATTTTTCCGTTGGTAATTGATAACAGATGCTGATTTTTGCCTCGGGGTGCTTCAATGGATGCAAAAACGTTTCATCAAGCTTACGAATAAAGTCAGGAAGCGCTACACCATGACATTGAGCGGTTATCACACAACACAGGCCTGCCCATATCAACAGGGCAAGGAGCGAAATGATGACAACACCATTGGTTCCAGATATCTGAATTGATCGTTGTTTCATTGTTTTTTCCAGGTCAGCCATGCAATTTTTGTGGTGATATAGTGTGATATGGCCTGTTGATCAAGGGAATGCGGCAGCACTGAAAAACGGCTCTTTTCATCAATGGGGAACAGATTCACCACGGCTGTCAAGCGCCCTGACCGATTAAAAATCAAAAGAAAACTTTGCTTGGAATTAAGGTCAATGATTCGCTGATAATGATATTGCGGCCATTGGGTTTTCAGATGATCAAAAGAGATAATATCATGTGTTTCCAAATACCGTTCCATGGCCACCATATAATCGGGGGCAACATCTGCAGAGCGTTTTGGCGCCTGGCTGACAATGGTGAACAGATCCGCCTCCACGGTTTCAATACCCAGTGATTCAAATTTAGCGGCATGGAGACGATTATCCGTCTGTTGCCGGTAATAAGTACGGATCATCGGGCTGAGCCAGATGATGGAAAATTCTTTGTTTTGCGCCTGATCAAGATACCGGGCCTGTGGAATTCCCCCCACCTCATACCCGGTGGTGCTTTGGGAACCATCTATCAATTGAATCCGCAAGCCTTTGGATTTCAAGGTTTCCATCAGGTGAATGGTTTGGGAATCAAACGCGTTAAACAGCTTGACACCGGATTTAAAAGAGAGCAGCGCATCGACTTCGGGCAGGGCGTATTCAGGATTAAACCCCATGGCCCGGCACTGCACCACCATCAGCGGAGCCGGGCCGAATTCCCTGATGAGTACCTGGTTGACCAGGGTGAAGAGACTCTCTTTATTTTCCAATTGAATGATGTCGGAAGCGCCGTCCCGGTTGGCCTTGGGATGCGTGGTACTGATCATCAAAGCGCCGGCTTTAATCTGTTCAAAAAGGGATACGGCATATTCAAACGTATTTTTTTCTGAAAGCGGCCGCGGTGCCTGGATGATATAATCAGCGGTTTTTCCCAGACGGAATATGTACATCCCCCAATAGCGCTTTTGGGGTAGATCATCCCTTTCCGACAGGATCAGATAATCCTGACCGGATGTTTTATGAAAATAACGGATGATCTCATAACCCATTACCGCGGCAGCCCAATTAAGCGCCTTCAGTTCGTCCAACCCTTTCGGTGTCCATTGTCCATTTTTATATAATGTGTTAGAAATATTCAGCAATGGCGTCACAATTTCATGGTCAAAATAGAGCAGTTCTTCAAAGGTGGGAATTTGGTAACGCCCGGAGTCCTTTTCGGCAATATGTTCCTTGCTTTTCAATATCCAATCTTGAAGATATCCGGCAATACTTTGTTCCCTGAGTTCCACAGAGAGATCCATTCCATAATAGGGGGCTTTGAACATGATACGTCTTGCCTGCTCACGATTCAGCATCAGTTCGGCAAATCCGGTATGACAGCGTTCCCTCAATATATTTGCAAAAGGGGAATCCCCCCACTGAATTTGAAATTGACCGATATTTTTTTTCAAAAATGTCAAGTCAAGACCGGCGGGAACCGCCCCTTTAATCCATAAAATGGAATCAACCGCAGGCGTTTTTCCCAACGAAGGTGGCGTGCGCTGACCGCTTAAAATCCGTAGACTCTTTTCCGTGTAGCCGCGGATTTGCAGGATATTACGTCTGCCCAATGTTCGATGAAATGTTGAAAACAGGGTAAATGGGTTTTGAAGGGTGTTGGAGGCGCCATTGTCATTGGTTGATAATTTTGTTCCGCCCACAGCCATGGCTTTGCACTGCATCGACGTAAAAAGCCAGGCTGCGGATTCAAGCGCCCCCCACTCTTCAAGGGGGGCCGGAACCGCCATAATCATTTCATTATGGGGAGCGGTATTGATCACATAGCTGCCCCACCCTCTTCGCGGGCCTTTCTCATGCAAAAAAAGATAATGATTTTCCACGAAAGAGAGGGTGTAATTGATACGGTTTAACAAATTTTTTCCAATGACCAGATCCTTTTGGGACTGGGTTAAACTAAAGGTTTCCAGGGCGTTAACGGCTTCTGCAAAAATCTCCATCTCCCTTGGTAAAGGAGAGATAAAGCTGTTTTTATGGTAGGATGTGAAGAAATTGATTTTTTCATTTTTTATTAATTCAATTAACGGCAGTGCTTGGAAATCGTTTTCCTTTGTTCCCATCCTAACAGGCAGCCGGTCATTTATTGTATTTAATGAAAGCAGATTAGGGATAAAGGTCATTGAGAACCCAATGATACTCGCAATAAGCACAGCCACAATGGACGTTTGCAGGACGGCCCGTGTTACGCGAACAGCAATATCTTTATCGTGCATTTTGATGGCCAGCAACGTCGTCAAAAGATATCCGAATCCATAATAATCGGTTATTTTCTGTTCCGGAAAATATAGAATGAGAAGCCATCCGGTCAAAATTTTGTAAAAAAATCCGATATTAAAAAAAAGCAAAATCTTTCTGGCACCCTCCATGTTTGCTTCTTTAAACAAAGGCAGCCTAAGTACAAGTGACGCCAAGCCAAGAATAACAAAGGTTTCGGCAAATGAGAACAGCAGCTTCATGGGCTGATACCACTGAAGGGCCAGCAGTGAGGGGATTAAAATTCCGCTGTAGTCCCATCCGTAGTACAGATTCATACGGGAGGCCACCACCGATGTGACCAGAAGAATAATATATGCTTTGGGACTGGAGAGCATGGAGGCGGCCATGTCTTCGTACATGTAAACAATATTGCCCATGGATAAATTGGTGAATTTCATCAGGCCGTATCGTACCAGAAGATAGGTCGTTAAAATGGTAATCAATGATGCAGAAAAACCCCGGCAAAGCCCCGGTTTCCAGAATTGATTGGCCATCAGCGCCACAACAATTAACCCGAAGCTGTGCAGGTTATTGCGATAATCGAATACAATACCCAGCTGCCGGGTAATATTCTCCGCCGCTAAAGGTAGAAGCACCGTGTCAAAAAGCAGACGGACGACGACGCTGACCAAAAGAAATGCAAAAAAACGGTCTCGGCCAAAAAAGCTGTGCCATAGCCCGGCTTTGGACAAAAATTCGGAAAAACCCCATACCAAAAAATAAGTGACCATCGCTTCAAAGATGATGACGGCCACGGCAAACGGTTTAATAATCAGAAGCGGTACCAGATAGCCTGGTACAACAAGACCGCTGAGCACCCATCCCAGCCTGAGATTAAAAAAACAGGTAACACAGACCCCGACCCACACCGTGGTGGTGACGGAACCGGCCAGCCCACCCTGTGGAAATATATTTAAAATCAATGAATTCATAAAAGTTTCATGAATCAATGGAATTTCTGCAGTTTCAATATAAACATGATGCCTTTGCCAACTTCACTGGATCCGGATAAGTCAGCCTTCCAATGCGCTAATTTAGGATAAAGCTGGTGAATCTGTTGATAGGGGGTTGTATCACTGATCTGTTTACTTGTCAGATGGCGTTGAAAATCTTCATCGGGCATGCCGTAACCAGCGTTGGAAAGGGTGTAGCGCATGGTGCCGTTTTCATTGGCGGCGGTAATGTGAATTGTGGTCTCATTAAAAGCATCTTCCAGCAAAATGATCAACATGGCTTTACACAGTGTTTTCAAATCCGAAGGCACTGCCAGGGCCATATCCGGAAAATGGTCTTCGGCCAGGTCGATGCTTATCTTCTTTTTTTCTAACTCTTCTTTTATTGAGGCAAGCACGTCGTTGATCTGCTTTAACGGCATGACAGGGAACAGTTGCTGCCCCTCGAACATTATCTCTTTGTCCATATAGCCACTCAACTCATCCATGAATGCAATCATTTTATCCTTTTGGGTCAGCAGCTCAGTTAAAATTTGATCTTTATTTTCGGTCTCTTCATCTTCCAGCAACACGCAGGCATTGGTAATGGACTCCACACCATGTTTCAGCTGAATATTACTTCGTTCAAAAACGTCTGATTTAAGAAGTGACAGGTCTTTGGTTTCCGTTAGATCGGTCATCTCAAAGAGCATGCCATGGATATTAAATGGATAGGCTTCATCATCCTGGTGGAAACTTTCATCCTCACCGACCAATGGGTGGATCGAAAGCCGGTAGGCGTGGGGGGCATCTGACAGCGTTACCGGAAGGTTGAGGCGAATATGGCTGAGCATGACCTGACTCAGTTTGTCTCGCATCTCTTCCGCACTATGCCCGGTCAATCGGATGGCCAGATCCATTGCACTCATTTTAAATGGCGTCATCTTCATTTGGGTAAGCAGTTTATTCATCGCCTGGTTAACATGGGTTACCTGGCCGAAGATATCATAAAGGATAATCGGAGATTCCAGCGAATTCAGAAGGTGGTCAAGTGTAGAGAGACGCCGAACCAGCATGGATATGACGGCATTTACCTCGGGCGCATTCCCATTTTCCCGGTTATGCAACAGCCAATGAATTGTGCGAGTTTGCCATTTGTTTCAAATAATTCCATCTCCCTGACTTATAATATGAACGTAGCATGATCACCTTCTCTGCATTTTC